>CAYMAG010000175.1:0-7539 GCA_964388335.1 uncultured Vicinamibacteraceae bacterium
CACGTGCCCGATGGCTCGTTTCGCAACCCGTGGCCCGACAGCGACGTGCCCGGGTTGCGGAGCGTGATCCGGGTGGTGTACGCGCGTCTCGCGTCTGGCGCCACGGATGCACCGTGGCGCGGGGCCTTCCCGACCTCGACGCCGTCGGTCGCCCACCCGCGGGCGGCTGCGGACCACTTTGCAGCGACCTGGATTGGACATTCCACCGTCCTCCTCCAGATCGGCGGCGTCAACGTGCTGACCGACCCCGTGTTCTGTGAAAGGGCATCGCCGGTGCCGTGGCTCGGACCTCGCCGCGTGATGGCCCCGGGGCTCGCGACCGACGCACTGCCGCCGCTCGACATCGTACTGATCTCGCACAATCACTACGATCACCTGGACAAGGCGGCGGTGCGGCGTCTGGCCGCCGGACATCGAGGCGCGACGTGGGTCGTGCCGCTCGGGCTCGGGGCCTGCATCCGGCGTTGGGGCGTTCACCACATCGTCGAGCTGGATTGGTGGCAGTGCGCCGAGGTGAGCGGGCTCGTCGTCACAGCAACTCCTGCGCGGCACTTCAGTGGCCGCTGGGTCAACGATCGCAACAAGACCCTCTGGTGCGGGTTCGCGTTGTCGAAAGGAAGCTGGCGTGGCTACTTCGTCGGCGACACTGCCTATCATCCGCAATTCAGCGAGGTCGGCGCGAGATGTGGCCCGTTCGATTTCGTGATGATCCCGATCGGAGCGTATGAGCCGCGCTGGTTCATGCAGGTGGTTCATGTGGACCCGGAGCAAGCGGTGCGCATCTACCAGGACCTGGTCTCGACTCATCCTGACGCGCCGCTACCGCTGATGCTGGCCATCCACTGGGGGACCTTTCGGCTCACCGACGAGCCGATGGCTGAACCGCCGCGCCGCGTCGCCGATCGTTGGCACGCTGTTGGCCTGGAGCCGGAGCGTCTCTGGATTGCACGTTTCGGCGAGACACGAAGGGTCGCCCGATGACCGTCGCACCGAGACCCAGCCAGCCGGACGCGAGCTATCGGTCCGCCGTGCCGAACAGGGTGCCGAAGAAATCGTCCTCGTTCCATAGCGGACGTGCGGCGGCATCGGCGATGGCCCGCAGGATCCGCGCGTTCACGCGCGCGAACCTGGCGCCGGCCTCGAAGTCGATGGGCAGGTGCAGGTCGTCGGACGGCTGGTGATAGTGGCGCGTGATGAAGTCCATGAACGCACGGCCGCCCTCACCATCGCCTGCGGGTGTGTTCATGCCCGTGGCCAGCATGATCGACGGCACCCCCTGCTCGACGAACCGGTAGTGATCCGAGCGCGTGAAGATCGCCTGCTCCGGCATCGGATCGGGCGTCAACGCGAGTCCTTCCTGCGCGAGCGTCGCCTCGAGGATCGGCTGCAGCGAGGAGTGTTGCGCACCGAACGCGATCACGTCCGTGAAGTCGTAGAGCAGCACGGGCATGTCGAGGTTGACGGCGGCGACGATCGCGTCACGCGGCACGGTCGGGTGCCTGGCGTAGAACTCGGAGCCGACCAGCCCCTTCTCCTCCGCCGTGACCGCAAGGAAGAGAATCGACCGGCGTGGCGGAGTGGGCTGGCCCGCCAGCGCGCGCGCCGCTTCCAGCAGGCCGGCGATACCGGCCGCATTGTCGATCGCGCCGTTGTAGATGCGGTCGCCCTCGACGGAGGCGCCGATGCCGACGTGATCCAGGTGTGCCAGGATCGCGACGTACTCATCGCGCAGCGCCGGGTCAGATCCGCGCAGCACGGCCGCCACGTTCGCGCTCGCCTTCCGCTCGTGTCGCGAGGTCTGCGCGATCTCGATGGACACGGCGAGCGGAAAGCCCTTCGGCGCGCCGGCCTCGGCCTCGGCCCGCACGTCCTCGTAGGAACGCGGCGCGCCATCGAAGAGCACGCCACCACGTGCAGGACTGATCATCGCGCCTGCGTCGATGGAGGGTGCAGCGACAAACGGCACGTCGTCCGGGCCAATCCACGTCATGGACATCGCGTCGAGGTTCGCGGTGACGCGTGCCCACGGCGCGACGCGCTCGAAGGGTGCTGTGTAGACCACCACAACTCCGACGGCGCCGTGCCGCGCGGCCACCCGTGCCTTCTCACGGCTCGATCCGTAGTGCGCGCCTTCTTCACTCGGCAACGCTGACGGATGGCCCCCGAGCGCGACGACGACCGCTCCCGAGACGTCGAGTCCGTCGTAGTCGTGGTGATCGAACGCCGGGGCGTCGATCCCGTAGCCGACGAACACAGCCCGTGCCCTGACCGCACTGCGCGCTTTGGTCGGCGATGGGAGGACGATGAAGTCGGTGCCGAAGGCGAGCGGCGTGCTGCGGGCGCCGGTGCTCGCGTGCACCACCAGGCGCGCCTCGTCGGCGACGAGCCCATGGGCCAGCAGCGGCACCTGCTGAAGGTAGCTCCTGTCGTCGCCCGCTGGCTCCAGGCCGAGCAACTGGAACTGCGACGCGACGTACTCCGCGGCGAGGTCGTATCCGCGTGTGCCGGCCTCCCGACCCTCGAGCAGGTCGCTCGCCAGGAAACGCATATGTGCCTCGATTGCCGACGCTCGTATGAGGCCACTGGCGTCGTGCGGCGCGCGGGCGCACCCGCCGGCACAACCGGACGCCAGTCCTGCGGCCACCGACACAAGTACGACTCCGGACACCCATGCGCGCACGACAGCTCCTCTCGGCGTCATCGACTGGACGAGGCCGAATTATATGCGCGCGCAGGGTCGGGTCTTGCCTCCTCGCATTCGGCGCGTGCTGCACCTGCCCGCGGATGAATCGGATCGACTGTCGCGGGTGGCGCGGGTGGCTGCGCAGGCGGTCGACGTCCTCGGCAGCGAGGCGAACGCCGTTGCGTGGCTCCGTCAACCCAACAGGGCTCCGCCCTCGCCGCTTCGGCTCGATCCGCGGCTCTTCGGCAGGTGAGCTACGTCACGTGGAGAAGCCTGGTGACGGCAATCAGACAGCTTCCTCGCAGATCGCGGTAGCTCTGGCGAGGCAGGTCAGGCAGGTAGATTTCGACTCTTGTCCGTGCGGACAGCGGCAATGAACTGACCCCTTCGCTTGGCGAACTCGCGCATCCGCTTCACGGACTCCTTGGCGGAGAGCTTCGTCGGCTGCAACCGCGCCGGATCGGACGCCGCGTGTGCCGTCGCCGTGTTGTCTCCCGCGCGGTGGGTCATCGGTGAAGAGCGTATCATGCGTCACCGAGAGCCGAGCCTGTCCTCCATCTCCAGCCTCGCGACTGCGTCAGGCTCATCGAACCCAGGGCGCACGAACGCCCGGGCGTTGGGGAAGACCGACTCGATCGCTTCACCCAGGCACACGAGTTCGGTGACGAACGGCGTCGCCTCTGCCATGGACACGCGGCCGCTTTCCACCATCTGCAGCCACGCCGTGTGCGACCGCTCGACGCCAAGCAGCGCCACCTTTGCCGACCCGTCGCTGTCGCGCGGGCCATCGTCCTCCTCGTACGGCTCGAACTCGAGCCCGCCCAGCGCCCTGTGGACCTTCGCTCCCACGAGTGTGTGGAACCACCCGATCGCCGCGACCGGGCCGGAAGGGTCGAAGGTCGAGTCGGCACCTTCGGCGCGCAGCCAGTCGCGCACGCGCGTACGGTAGCGTTCCGCGTGGACGCGAAGCCGCTCGTGCGCATCCGGGGCGTGTCGAGGCTCAGATGTCTCGACGTGCTCACCGGGCATCGGATCGGCCGGCGCCTCCATCACGAGGGCCCGCGTATGGTCTCGCAGGCGCGGCAGCACGGGCGGCGCGTCCTCGGGCAGCGGCAGCGCTTCGATGACCGGGCGCAGATGGCGGTCGCGCGAGGCCTCGATCTCCGCCACCCCTGCGAACACGCGGCACCGCGACGTGAACGCACAGCGCTCGCACCACCGGTCGCAGTAGTTGAAGATGCCGACGATGAACCCATCGAGAACGTCCACGTGCGCCTCCATCGATGCGACGATCGAAGCAAGGATCGTTCCCTCGGAGAAACGACGGTTCTGCCTGCGAACGCGACCGAGCCGTGGCACATTCTGCACACAGCGCCCACGCCTGAGTGTGCAGATCCTGCGCCCCTGGCTCGTTCAGACCGGTGGAATGGGCTCGCAACAGCCGGCGCGCGATGTCCCGCAGGTCGTCGGTGGGCTCGACCTCCCTCCATACGCCCGCCAGCTCGTCCAGGCGAGCGAGCGCGAGCGTTGCCTCCTGCTGCGTCAGCAACTCGTCGCGCTCGGCCCGTGCGACGGCCGCGGCACACTCGACGAGGGTCGTCCAGGCGACGAGCACGCTGGGATCTTCGCGGTAGCAGGCGGTGACCGCCTCGCTCGTATCCTCGCGGACCAGCATCGGCACGAGCGCCGACGTGTCCCAGAATTTCACCAGCCGTCTCCTCGCTCGCGGCGTACCAGCTCGCTCAACACGACGCGTTGCGCGGGTGCTGGTGGTGCCGAGCGCAAGAGCCGGCTGGGGCGCGTCGACTGAGGGGGACGCAGGATTCCCCGGCGTTCGAGGCGCAAGAGCTGGTCGCGGTCCGGACCAGCGGGCTGCCGCTCGATCGGGGAGAGCCAAGCGACGGGGACCCCGCGGTCTTCGATGACGACCGTCTCACCGTGGCGGACGCGATCGAGGAGCGCACTCAATTGGTTCTTGGCGACGGTGATACTGGCCCTTTTCACAACGCCAGAATAGGTAGGACGAAAGAGCCTTTCAAGGGCCAGTGGCGCGCCGTTTGCCGAACTCCGCCGCCGGCGTCTCTTCGAGCCGCTGGGCTTGCCACGCACGTCCTGGCGCGACGACGACGCGCGCATCCTGCCGGGCCGCGCAATCGCCTGTGCCCCTGACGCGAGCGGTACCTGGTTCGCCCTTCGGGCCTCGACTCAGGCCCGGCGGAACACGCACCGGAATCCCGACGTCTTCCACGCCATGCCATCCGTCTTCGCGTCGGTACCGGTTGCAGTCGAGGTGCTGGGCCGCAACCCACTGCGCACGTCGCTTTCCACGCTCGGCATCGTCATGGGCGCGGCGTCGTTGACGGCGGTGCTGGCGCTCGGGGACGGCGCCGAGCAACTGGCGCGCCGATCGATCGAGCGCGAAGGCTGGCAATCCGTGGTGCTCGCGCCGCTCACCGAGCGCGTCGTCGATGGCCTGCGCGTGCCAGCCACGGAGTACCCGCTCTTCGCCATCGATACGGCGGATGCCCTGCGCGCGGAAGCCGGCGGGAACGTCGACGTGCGGATTGTGGTGGAAGGAACGGGTCTGCTGGGCGGGCCTGGCGCGCGCGAGCGCGCGGCGCGCGTCCTCGGGTGGCTGGACCTTCACGGACCGGCGCCGAATCTGCTCCCGCTGGCCGAAGGCCGTCATCTCACCGAAGCCGAGGCGCGCGGCGGCGCTCCAGTCGCCGTCATCTCGCACCGCCTCGCAGAAGAGCTTCGCAAGGCGCCGGAGACTTCGAGCCCGCGAAGTCCGCGCACCGCGCCTGGCGAAGCCGGCGCGGACGATGCTTCGCACGGCCCCTATGGGAGCGTCTCGTTCGCGGGAACGACGCTCGCCGTGGTCGGCATCCTGGCGCCACACGACGGCGAGCGCACGTTCACGGCGATGGTGCCCTTCGCCAACGCCGAGCAGCTCATGGTGGCGTCTCCCACACCTCGCCCACGACAGATTCTCATCCGCGCCGCCAGCGTCGAGGACGTCGACGCTGTGCGGACGGCCGTGGAGCGGTTCGCCGCCAGGCAGCCGGATTGGACCGGGCAATACGTCGTCTCGGCGCTCGGCGTCCAGCGACTCGACCAGCTTGCGCGCGGCATCCTCGCGTTCAAGCTGCTGATGGGCGCGTTCACCGCCATCTCGCTCCTCGTCGGCGGTGTCGGGATCATGAACGTGCTGCTGGCGTCCATCCTCGAACGGACTCGTGAGATCGGCATCCGCAAGGCCGTTGGCGCGCGGCGGCGAGACGTGCTGTGGCAGTTCCTGGTGGAGTCGTTGACGATCGCCACCGCCGGAACGAT
The DNA here is from genome assembly GCA_964388335.1 of uncultured Vicinamibacteraceae bacterium. GTDB lineage: Bacteria > Acidobacteriota > Vicinamibacteria > Vicinamibacterales > Vicinamibacteraceae > JAEZDP01. The sequence goes on from CAYMAG010000175.1 coordinate 6,020, forward strand.
CGCCGGCGTGGCGCTCGGTCTCGCCGGCGCATTCGCGGTCACCGCTCTCATCCGGCAGCAGACCGAGACGCTCATCTACGCGGCGATGACCTGGCAGACGGCGGCAATCGCCGCGATGGCCGCCATGACGGTCGGCGTGCTGGCCGGTCTGTATCCTGCGCTGCGCGCGTCTCGCCTGACGCCGGTCGACGCAATTCAGCGCGAGTAGTAGGAGCTCCGTGCGTCACGAGCGGCCAGGTCCAGCGCGTGCGCGTGGCTACGTGCGCCCAGCGGTCGCGCGCCGGCCGCCGCCCCGTGTCGTGAGCACGTCGAGCCGATCGTCGAGATCGCGGATGGCCAGCACCTCCACACCGGTCCGAAGCGGGTATGACGTTTCTCCCGGGTAGACCACGAACAGCTGATCGAGCCGCAGGTCCGCCGTGGCGATCGCCATGGACTTGGTCAGCCGCGGCGCGTCGGCGTACTTCACTTCGAAGCCGATCCGCCGGCCGCGCACGAAGACGAGCAGATCGAGTTCCGCACCGGCAGGTGTGGCCCAGAAGTACGCGTCGCGGTCGCCGGTGCGCCGCAGGATCTGCTCGATGACGAATCCTTCCCACGACGCGCCGACCTTCGGATGCGACCCGAGCGCGGCCATGGTCGGCAGTCCGAGCAGCGCGTGCAGCACGCCGCTGTCGCGCAGGTACACCTTGGGAGCCTTGACCTGCCGCTTGCCGAGGTTCTCGAACCACGGCGGCAACTGGCGCACCATGAGCGCGCCGGTCAGGATGTCGAGATGCCGCTTGACCGTGGTGTGCGCCTCGCCGAGCGATCGCGACAGTTCGGACGCGTTCCACACCTGCCCATGGTAGTGCGCCAGCATCGTCCACAGCCGGCGCAGGGCCTGCGGCGGTACCTCGACGCCGAACTTGCGGATGTCGCGCTCGAGGAACGTCTGCACGAAGTCCTCGCGCCAGCGTCGGCTCGCGTCGTCTCCGGGCGCGAGGAACGATCGGGGAAAGCCGCCCCGTAGCCACAACCGGCGGATCGACGCGAGGCCGACTTCGCGCAGGCTGAAGCCACCCATGGGCACGAACGCCACCCGTCCCGCCAGCGACTCCGAGCTGTCGCGAATCAGGTCCGGCGAGGCGCTGCCGAGCAGGAGGAATCGCGTCCGGGTCGGCCGGCGGTCCGCGAGGACGCGCAGCAGCGGGAACAGCGATGGCTGGAACTGCACTTCGTCGATGACGACGAGGCCGCGCAGCGGCGACAGCACCGTCTGGGCGTTCGCGAGCCGCGCGACGTCGACGGGCGACTCGAGATCGAAGACGTGCGCCGACGGACCGGCGACGTCTCGGGCGATCGTGGTCTTGCCGCACTGGCGCGGCCCGATCAGGGCGACCACGGGATTCCGGCGCAGGGCGAGCCGCATGTCGTCCTGCAGCGTCGACCGGGTGATGCGCCTCCCAGGCATTCTCGCATTATGAACATATGATGCTCAATATGCAAGAATCTATGAGTGGGCCTTCAGCGCCGGCTGG
>CAYMAG010000176.1:0-4119 GCA_964388335.1 uncultured Vicinamibacteraceae bacterium
CCTCCGCGCCTCCGCGTGAACTCGTCCCGGTTCTCCGCACTCTCCGCGTAGCAAGAAGCGGACCATGCCGGGGACGCCCATGTATGAGGGTATGGTGGTGCACAGGTCGCAGAACGCGCGACGCGTCACACACCTCGCACGTGCAGATTCCGCGATGCTGAACTACTCCTCCAGTCCGCGCAGGCGTCAGATCCGGGAACGGTGTGTTGCTGCGGAGTCTCTCGATGGACGCATGGGTGTGAGTCCTCCGCGCCCTCCGCGTCTCCGCGTGATCCCCTGGCCCGCCGAAGCACCACGGTGCGAAGGTGGCGAGAGCCGTCCCTACCTCACCCCCGGCTCGTAGACGAACAACCCCGACTTCCCGCCGACCACGATCGACGGCGGCGCCCCTGGCGTCAGCGCCACGACGTTGACCTGCATGCCGCCCCCCGCCCGCGAACCGTAGTCGACGATGTGGCGAATCCACTCGACGCCTTGCGCGGCGCGGCGGTACTCGTACCAGTAGAGCCCGAGTGGCTCGCGCTCGCCCGGGTCGCGGCCGTTGTGCGCCATGTAGCGCTTACCGGTGACGAGATCGAGCTGACCGTCGCCGTTCAGATCAGCCATGGTCACCGCGTGCCCCTGCGACCACGTGTCGTCGATGACATGTGTCGTCCAGGCGCCGGACTCGCCCTGCTCCAGCCAGAACAACCCGTAATCGTGCGCTTTCGAGCTGACGACATCGGGCCGGCCGTCGCCGTTGACGTCGAGCACGTGCAGGAACGACGTCTGCCCGAGATCCCACGCCTCGTGCAGTGTCCACGAGCCGCCGGCGGAAGAGGGCGCTTCGAGCCAGCCCTTCGGCGTGAGGATGTCGTTGCGTCCATCGCCATTGACGTCGCCCGCGCCGATGCCGTGGCCGAACGAGCGATCGGCGACCTGGCGGGGCTCGAACCGGCCGTTGCGCAGCGCGTACCACGTGAGCGGCGCCTTCGCGTCGCCGAACTGGGGCAACAACTCGTGCGCCACGCCGTCGTTGTCGAGGTCCACGAGGAACGCGAACTCGACGGGCGAGTGCGTCGTGACGACGTGCTCTGTCCACGTGCCGGTGGCGTCGCCGCCAGGATTCTCGTTCCACCAGATCTTCTTCGCGAACCACGAGACACTGACGATGTCGATGCGCCCGTCGCCGTTCACGTCGAGCGGGAGGTCGCTGAAGACGTCCACGTAGCCGCTGGCGAAGCCGATCGTGCGGAACGTGTGCTTCTTCCACGCCGGTGCCTCGTACCACGACTCGCCCGAGACGATGTCGAGGCGGCCGTCGCCGTTGATGTCGGCGACCGCGGCGGTTTCCATCGCGCCTGCGTCGAGCATCCGGCTCGTGAAGGCAAGGTCCGGCGGGCGCGACGACAGTTGCGCGGACAGGACGGCCGCCGCAGCGCACGCCATGCACAGCGCGACCACGGCGCACGGTACAGGAGCCTGCCTCGCCGTAGCCGCAGGCGCAGGCGAGGGCCGGGCCACGGTGCTCGGTCTACGGGCTCCGGTCCTGCCGCGCTGCAGCCTCGGGTGGAGGTCGGTCGTCAGTCGGTGGTGCATGTGATCAGGCCTCGGGAACACAGTGCGGGAACTCGAGCATCGCCGTGTTGCCCGCGTAGCGCAGCTCGTCCAGCAGGCCGATGCGCGAGGTGTAGTAGCCGTCGGCCGTGAGGTTCTTCATCAGCCGGAAGAAGCGCGCGGGCAGCGCAGGGTCGTCCACCGCGATTGGGACGGCTGGGTCCGACACCGCCGGCCCACGTTGCGGCACAGACCGATCCGTCGTGGGTACGAAGTACACGAGGCGTCCGGTGTCGTCGGTGCGAAAGCGTGCGCGCCGCGCCGCGTCGTTCTCGCGATCCACCGCATCGCTCGCGGGCTGCAGCAACGCAATCGCCGCCCCTTCGTCGAGCGTCGCGAAGCTCGTCGAGCCCGCGGCGCGTGCTCCGCGTTCCAGCCATGCCAGTCCTGTCCGCGCCAGCGGCTGGTGCTCCGCGTTCGCCGCGACGACGTGGTCGATGTACGCATGCACCTCTGCACCCATGCCGCCGGGTGTGTCCGTTGGCGGGATGATGACATCCACGAGCCGAGCCAGCGCGAGGTACTCGGCGCTGCTGAAGAACCGTGGCGTGGATGGAGCCGAAGGCTGCGCCGAAGCCCGCTGCGCCGAAGCCGGCAACGCCGGCGTAGGCGAGTGATGTTGCCCATACAACTCGTCTGCGGTGAACGGGAAGGCGCACGTTGCACTGATCGCGCCGAGCATCTTGAGGGCGGTGCGTCGTGTCTCGGTCACAGCTCACCTCGCCGCAGGCGCCCTGCAATGTCGTCGGCCGTCCGCGCGGCGAGCGCCATGATGGTGTGCGTCGGGTTCTTCTCGGACGCCGACGGAAACACGCTGCCGTCCACCACGTACAGGTTCGGCACGTCGTGCGTGCGGCACTGCGCGTCGACGACGGACGTCCGTGGGTCCGCGCCCATGCGGCAGCCGCCCAGTTCGTGGTTGGTCGCCGGGCCAGCAGGTACGCTCAGGATCTCCGCGCCCGCTTTCTCGAGCATCGCCAGGCTCCAGCGCACCATGTCGTTGAAGAGCGCTTCGTCGTTCGCGCCCCACCGCACGTGCCGCCGCGCGAGCGGCAGGCCGTACGTGTCGCGCTGGTCGGGGTCGAGGTCGATGTACGACTGCGCGTTGGGCAGCATCTCGCCGTACGGCGTGAACTGGAAGTACGCCGGATACGCGGCCTTCACCGCCGCCTTGTAGCCGCGGCCGAACCCCGGCAGCGCCTTGGCCCATCCCGCGAGCCGCCGGTTCTGGTAGTTCATCTGCGCGCCGAAGCTTCTCGCGTAAGCGCGCGGCTTCGTATGCATGAACGACGGCATGTACGCGTGGTCGAGGAAGCCTTCGTCGTTGGTCGGCGTCTGGCCGCGCAAGTCGTCGAGCACGCAGTCGATGCCGCCGGTGAAGTGCGGGATGAAGTGGCGTCCGAGCTGCCCGCTCGAGTTCGCAAGTCCCGTCGGATAGCGGGACGAGGTCGACATCATCAGCAGCGCCACGCTCTGAACGCAGGCCGCCGCAACCACCACACTTCGTCCTCGTACCTCGCCCTCGCGTCCGTGCACGCGGTGGATGTAGCGCACGCCCGTCACGCGGTTCTCGTCCGACACCATCACGTCGCGGACGATGCAGTCGGGGAAGACGGTGATGCGCCCGTCCTTCTCCGCGGGGGCGATGTGGACGTCCGCCGAGTTGTACTTCGCGACGACGTCGCAGCCGGCCATGCAGTTGCCGCAGAAGTGGCAGGCGGGCCGCGTGTTCGTCGCAACCGTGCGTGTTGCCTTACGCACGTGAATCAGGTCGGCACCGAGCGATCGCGCGGCCTTCTGGATGATGAGGTCGCTGCACTTGAGGGGGACGGGCGGCAGGAAATGTCCGTCAGGAAGGTCTTCGAGGCCGTCCGCGTGGCCGCACACGCCCACGTCCTTTTCGATGGTGTCGTAGTACGGCGCGAGGTCGGCGTACTCGATGGGCCAGTCCTCGCCGGCGCCCTCACGCGTCTTCCCCTTGAAGTCGCGCGGACCGAACCGCAGCGCCACGGCATTCCAGAGCATCGTCTTGCCGCCGACGCCGCGGCTGCGCTCGCCGTCGAATCCCTGCTTGCCCGGCCTCATCGTCGGGATGTGCCGGTTCGGGAACTCGAACGGCATCGCGTGGGTGTTGAAGTCGGTGCGCGTGTCGACGCGCGGGCCGCCTTCGACGATGGCCACGCGGACGCCCTGACGCGCGAGGTGGGCCGCGAGCGTGCCGCCGGCCGCGCCCGAGCCGACGACGACGACGTCGAATACATCCGGCTGCATGGGTCGAGCGCCATCCTATCATCGGCGGTGTCGGCGCGAGACCTGCGAGGCCGCCTGCCCGACGCCTCCGCGGCCATCCGGCCGGCCACGCCGCTTGGGCGCCGGATGACCGTGGCGAGGGTCGCTTCGCCTGCCCATCCGTGCTCGCTCAACCTCGCCATGGCAAGCGCCCTGCGCACGTGGCGTGAACCAGACGGCCGGAGGCCGAGTCGGCGCCGGACAGGCGACCTCGCAGGTCCAACGTCGCAGTCG
>CAYMAG010000176.1:4219-7261 GCA_964388335.1 uncultured Vicinamibacteraceae bacterium
TACCAGGCCGAGCACGACGTGCAGAGCCAGCACAGCGCCCAGGAAGACGAGGAGCCACAGGAGGTTGTCGAGCCCAATCCCGATTGCCAGGAAGCCCGAGCCGAAACCTCCTGGCCGCGAGTACCACACGACGAGCATCCCGATCATGCCCAGGAGCAGTGAGATGGTCGCCGACCCGGAACTTCGAACTACTGGCCGAAGATCAACACGCTCGGTCGCGAGTCCGGACAGCGCACCGATCACGGCACCGATGACGAAGGCGATTCCCCAGGTCAAGGCAACCCTCCACCGCCGGAGGTATCGGCGCGGCTGGACCCTCGAGGCCGAGGGTATCACCCTCGCTGGCAACCGGTGCCCCGCCTTCGCCGAAGGCTACGGCGCGGCAAGCCCACCTGCGCCGACGGCTACGGCGGGCAGGCTGTAGACTACCCCGCGTGAGCACTCGAGTCGTCGTCGTGGGCGCGGGGGCCTTCGGCGGGTGGACCGCCCTGACCATGCTGCGGCGCGGCGCAGCGGTGACCGTGCTGGACGCCTGGGGCCCCGGCAACGCGCGCGCGAGTTCCGGCGGCGAGACGCGCATCCTCCGCGGGACGTACGGTGACCGCGCCGTGTACACGCGCATGGCGGCGCGGGCGATGCGGCTGTGGCGCGAGCACGAGGAGCGCAGCGGACGCCGCTTCTTCCACCGCATCGGCGCGCTGTGGATGTTCGGCGCCGACGCGTCGTTCGGCGAGGCATCCGTGCAGCCGATGCGCGCGGAAGGGCTGCCCGTCGAGTGGCTCGACGTGGACGCCATTCGTCAGCGGTTCCCCCAGGTGTCGGTGGACGGCGTGCAGCGGGCGCTGTGGGAGCCCGAGGCAGGTTATGCGCTTGCCCGCCGCGCGTGCGAGCACGTCGTGGAGACCTTCAAGGCAGAGGGCGGCGTGTACCGGCAGATGGCGATCGCGAACCCGGCCAGGCTCGGTCCAGACGGCCTTGCGCTCGCGGACGGCACGTCAGTGAACGCTGACGCGTTCGTGTTCGCGTGCGGCCCCTGGCTCGGGCAGCTGTTCCCCGAGGAGGTTGGCGACCTCGTCCGCCCGACGCGGCAGGAGTCGTTCTACTTCGGAACGCCGGCCGGCGACGCGCGCTGGGTCGAGCCGCACATGCCCGTCTGGATCGACTACGGCACGCGGATGATCTACGGGATGCCCGGCAACGCGAACCGCGGCTTCAAGGTGGCCGACGACACGCAGGGCCCGACGTTCGAGCCGACCGACGGCGATCGCACGTCGACCACCGCCGCGCTCGAGGCGGCGCGCGCAGTGTTGCGCCGGCGCTTCCCGGCGCTCGCCGACGCGCCCGCGCTAGGCGCCGAGGTCTGCCAGTACGAGGTCACGCCCGATACCCACTTCCTCGTGGACAGGCATCCGACGGACGCACGCGCCTGGTTCGTCGGCGGCGGGTCTGGCCACGGCTTCAAGATGGGGCCTGCGATGGGCGAGCACGTGGCGTCGCTCGTGCTGGACGACGCCGCGCCCGAGCCGCGTTTCACACGTGCACGCTCTCGGTCGTCTGCCTGACCGCCTGCCGCGCCGAAGCGCAACGCGCGAAGGCGGGCATCCGCGCGCTGGCCAATCTGGCGGTAGACTACCTCGCGTCCCCGGCGAAGCAGGCGTGAGCTGAGGGATCCGCACTCGGCTCTCCCATGCTGCATTGATGACTCTCTTTGAGGACGTGAATGGTACTGACGAAGAGCGAATTGATCGGATCCCTCCAGGACGAAGTCCGGATTCTGTTGCACCTCGCGCGCAAGGTCGAGCCCTCGATGCTCGGTTACCGTCCGACACCGCACCAGCGCAGCACGCTCGAGCTGCTGCAGTACCTGTCGCTGATGGGGCCGACGCTGGTCCGGATGGCCCAGGCGGGCACGTTCAATGTGGGGGCGTGGACGGAGAGGGAAGCGGCTGCCGCGCGGATGTCGTTCGATGAGGTTGTCGAGGCGATCTCCCGGCACGCCGACGAGTACGCCAGCCTCCTGGGCGGGATGTCGGACGATGACTTTCGTGCCGAGGTCCACCTGTTCGGCCGGGCGTGCTCGCGTGGCGCCTTCATCGTCAACAACGTGCTCAGCGGCTGTGCGGCGTATCGCACGCAGCTGTTCCTGTACCTGAAGGCCTGCGGCCGCCACGAACTGAGCACGCTGAACCTGTGGGCGGGTATCGATGCGCCCCCGGCGGCGCCGGGCAAGGACGCAGTCGCCCTCAGCCTCCGTCAATTCGCCGAAGCGTGGCGCATGATGAGCGCCGGCGCTCGCGACGCGGTCGCGACCAGCCGCGATGGCGTCGAGTACGTGTTCAGCGGCCTGCCGATCGCGTTCCTCAACATCGCCCTCGTCACAGGGAAGGACCTGTCGGCCGATGCGTTGAGCGCCGTCGGGCAGGACGCGTGCGCGTTCGCGTCGGGCCGCGACGTGCCCTGGATGTTCGTCATCACGCACGAAGGCCTCGCGCCGGACGTCGATGCAGCGACGGTGCTGGAGGCATGTGACCTGGTGCCGCTCATGCCACTCACGGGCATGCTGGCGCGAGATGTCTCGCCCGCAGCCAGCATCCCCGATGGCCTGACGCTCGCCGTCCCGCAGGACGATGCGGGGTGCGCGGTGACGCTCGACATCAATACCGTCGCGTACGAGATGGACCTCGAGGCAGGCAAGAGCCTGCTGGGCCGCACTGCGTTCTGGAAGGACCACGTGCCCGTCGTCGGCACGGTTGACGGCACACCGGTCTCCTGCGCTGCCGTGATCATGGTGGACGACCACCGCTACGTCGCGCTGGTCGCGACCGATCCTGCGCACCAGCGGCGCGGTTACGCCGACGCAGCCATGCGCCATGCCCTGGATCTCGCGGCGCGAACCCATGGCGACCGGCCCACGGTGCTGCACGCCAGCGCGGCCGGCCGTCCCGTCTACGAGCGTATGGGCTACGAAACCATCTCCAACCACACGGTCTTCATGGAGAAGCGTTTCCTGGAGGGGCACTGAGCGCCTACCCTTGCCCGCCG
>CAYMAG010000177.1:0-7088 GCA_964388335.1 uncultured Vicinamibacteraceae bacterium
GATCCGCGGTCGCTCACGGGAAAATACCTGCGCGACGACCTCGCGATTCCGGTGCCGCAGGTCCGTCGCCGGCCGACCGGGCAGCGCCTGAAGGTGTATGGCGCGTCGGAACACAACCTGCAGGACGTGGACGTCGACGTGCCCCTCGGACTGCTCACCGTCGTGACGGGCGTCTCGGGCTCGGGCAAGTCGACCCTCGTGCACGACGTCATCTACGCCGGGATCAAGCGGGCGAAGGGCGACTGGGACCGGAAGGTCGGCGCCTGCCGTCGCCTGGAGGGCACCGAGTTGGTCTCCGATGTGGTGCTGGTCGACCAGGCCCCCATCGGAAGGACACCGCGCTCGAACCCGGTGACCTACCTCAAGGCCTTCGATCCTATCCGCGAACTCTTCGCGTCGACGAAGGACGCCCGTGCGCGCGGGCTCACGGCCAGCAGCTTCTCCTTCAACGTGCCGGGCGGGCGCTGCGACGCGTGCGAGGGCGAAGGGCAGATCAAGGTCGAGATGCAGTTTCTCGCCGACGTCTTCGTGCCGTGTGACACATGCAACGGCACGCGGTTCCGTTCGACGGTCCTCGAGGTCGCATACCGGGGACGCAACATCCACCAGGTGCTCGACCTGACCGTACGAGAGGCCCTGCAGTTCTTCAGCGGCACACCCAAGGTGCTGCGGCGGCTGCAGGTGCTCGACGAAATCGGGCTCAGCTACCTGCGCCTCGGGCAGCCCGCGACGACGTTGTCGGGCGGCGAGGCGCAGCGCATCAAGATCGCGGCGCACCTGTCGTCGCAGAGCGGCGAGCGCATCCTCTACCTCCTCGACGAGCCCACCACCGGCCTGCACTTCGACGACATCGCCAAACTGCTCGCGGCGTTCCGCAAACTGCTGGCCGCAGGACATTCGCTCCTGGTGATCGAGCACAACCTCGACGTGATCAAGACGGCTGACTGGGTCATCGACCTCGGACCCGAAGGGGGCGCGGATGGCGGGCGCGTCGTCGCGGTCGGGCCTCCAGAAGCGATCGTGCAGGTGGCGGCTTCCCACACCGGCCGACACCTCGCGCCGGTCCTCGACGGCACACGGACGCTTGCCGTCTGATGCGTCACGCCGGGGCCGCCGGGGTTGCGCCCTCGCGCCGAGTGCGGCATTGTGACGTGCATGACCCCGCCCGTATCCCGCGGCGCCCGCCAGGCGCTCGTCGCCCTGTTCTCCCTGTTCTCCCTGTGCTCAGCGCTCACGGTCTCGGCTCAGCAGCCGCCGCTTGCTCCCGCCGAGGACCGCCAGTCGTACGACCAGGTCGTGGCTGGCCTGCAGTCACCCTCGCCGGAGGTACGTGTGGACGCGCTGCGCGCGCTCGGCGCGACCGGCTACCCGGAAGTCATCGCCCCCATCTCCGCACTGCTGACCGACCCGGAGGACTCGATCCAGCTCGAAACCATCAACACGCTGCTCACGCTCTATCACGTCGAGAAGCCCGTCGTCGTCAAGCGTCGTGGACTGATTGTGGAGACACGTGCACCCAGTGCAGCCGGCAGCATCTACGACCTCGGGCCCTACGGGCTGATCCCGCAGCCCGTCCCGATCGAACTCACCAACGGGCTGGCCCAGGCGATGTTCGACAACAGCCGGCGCGTACGCCTCGAAGCGGTCTACGCGCTCGGCGTGATGGCGCGTCCACCGCTCGACCAGTACGCGGCGGTGGCGCTGGCGCGTGCCCTGGGGGATTCGGGCGCCGACGTGCGCGAAGCCGCCGCCCGGGTGATCGGCGGGCTGCGCGTCACCACTGCGGGCGACGCGCTGGTCGCGGTGCTCAACGACAAGGAGCCGCGGGTGGCGGCGGCGGCCATGCGGTCGCTCGGTGACATCAAGGCGTGGCAGTCGCTGCAGGCGCTCACCGACCAGTTCACGCACTACAAGGGGAAGGGGCCGCGCGCCGAGGCGGCGTTCGATGCGCTGGCCCGCATCGCCCACGCCTCCTCTCAGCCGCTGTTTCTGCAGCACCTGTCGTCGAGCAATGCCTACCTTCGCCGTCTGTCGGCCGAGGGACTGGCGCGCAGCGGGAATCGCGAGGCGGCACAGGCCGTGCCCACGACGATGGCGGCCGAGAAGGATCGGCGCGCGCAACTGGCGGCGGCGTTCGCCGGGGCGGTTGGCGGCGGCGGGCCCGCGAGCGGACACGTGTCGACGCTGATCGCGGCCCTCGACAACGGCGAGTTCCACGAGCAGGCGATGGGCTATCTGGTGGAACTGGGCGTGCGCGCGATGCCGGGCATCACCCTGGCACTCGACGCCACCGATCCGGTGACGCGCGAGCGAGCCGTGATGGTGCTCGGCTTCATCGGCGGCGAAGAGGCCTTCGACATCCTCGAGCGCGCGCGCAGCGACGGCGACCTGCGCGTGGTGCGGGCGGCCGAACGCGCGATCGCGCGCCTCCGGAAAGGGTAAGGTACGGACGGCTCTCCGAGCCGTCCGTCCTGCTGATGCCATTGCCGCAGGACTTCTACGACCGTCCGACGCTCGTTGTCGCGCACGATCTCATCGGCAAGGTGCTGGTGCACGAGACGCCTGAGGGTATGGCGGCCGGTGTCATCGTCGAGACCGAGGCCTACATCGGCGAAGACGACCCGGCGTGTCACGCGGCGCGGGGACGCACGGCGCGCAATGCCCCGCTCTACGGTCCGCCCGGCCTGGCGTACGTGTACTTCAATTACGGCGTGCACTGGCTGGTGAACGCCGTGACCGGGCGCGACGATGAACCGGCGGCGGTGCTCATCCGGGCGCTGGCGCCGCTCGACGGCGTCGCGCTGATGCGGACGCGGCGGGCGGCGCGCAGGTCCACACCTCTGCCCCCCGGGGAAGCCGGGCTGTGCAGGGGGCCGGGCAACCTGAGCGTCGCGCTGGGGATCACCGGTGCGCAGAACCGGCAGCCGCTCAGTGGGCCGCTGCGTATCGAGGACCGAGGCCTGCCGCCGTGCCTCGTCGCGTGGGGGCCCCGGATTGGGATTCGCGTGGGCCTCGACCGTCCATGGCGCGCCCACGTGGCCGGCCATCCGGCCGTCTCGCGGTGATCAGGATCAGCGGCGCGGCGTCGCTTCGCTCACCGGCACCTTGACGTCGAACTCCTTCGGGCCGCGGCGTACCGTCAACGTCGCCACCGAGCCGATCTCCGCCCTCAGCATTTCCCGCTCGAAGTCTTCGGGCCGAGGCACGTCCCGACCGTTGAAGCGCACGATGACGTCGCCGGGCCTGATCCCGGCCGTGTAGGCGTCGCCAGACCGAAGCATCCGGTAGACCAGCGCCCCGTCGGTGGCCGTCAGGTGCAACTCGCGGGCCAGGTTGGGCGACACCGCGGTCACGCGCTGGATGCCCGAGACGAAACCGCGCCGGACGCCGCCGAAACGCTTGAGCTGGTCGGCCACGTCGCGCACGGTGTTGCTCGGCACGGCGAAACCGATGCCCTGATAGCCGCCGCTCTCGCTGAAGATCCACGTGTTGATCCCGACGAGTTCTCCGCGGCGGTTCACGAGCGCGCCACCGGAGTTGCCGGGATTGATCGCGGCATCGGTCTGGATGTAGTCGGCCACCGTCGAAACCGACGCGTTGGTGCGGCCGACCGCCGACACGATGCCGAGCGTGACGGTCTCGCCCAACTGGTAGGGATTGCCGATGGCCATCACCCAGTCGGCCACGCGCAGACGCGCGCTGTCTCCCCACGTGATGGGCGCCAGCTCGCTGTCGTCGATCTGCAGCACGGCGAGGTCGGTGTAGCGATCCACGCCAAGCACCTGCGCCTCACGTTCCCGCCGGTCGGACAGCACGACGGTGACGCGCTGCGGGTTGTCGCCAAGGACGTGCGCGTTGGTCACGACGGTGCCGTCGGCGCCGATGATCACGCCGGAACCGGCGCTCTGTGTCTGGTAGGGCTGGACGCCGAACCCTTCGTCGAAGAACGGGAAGAATGGCGCCACGCGGCGTTGCGCGGCGCCCTGGACCGCGATGTTCACGACGCTCGGGACGACGCGCTCGGCCACGTCGGCCAGGTCGGGCAGGTCGCCGGACGTGCTCGCCGTGCGCTGGGCTGCGGGCATCAGCCCGGGCGCCTGTGGTGCGGCGGTCGACGATTGGGCGTCGGCTGACCCGCCGGGCTCCATGCGGCCCGTGACGACCAGTCCCGCAAGGAAGCCCGTGACGACGAGCAGGACGACAACCGACAGACGTCGCATGGCGCTACTCCACGTCGACGCGTCGACCGCGGGTGTCGGCGGCCTTCGGCAACGTGACGGTGAGGATGCCGTCGGCGAAGCTGGCCGTCATGCCGGCCACGTCGAGGCCGGTGGCGAAGGAAAATTGGCGGACGAAGCTGCCGTGACCGCGCTCGAGGCGAACGTATTGCGCAGGCTCGCAGCCGGGACCACACCGTTGGCCCCGTATGGTCAGCGACGCCGGCGTTGCCGTGACGTCGAACTCGTCGCGGGACATGCCAGGCAGTTCGACGACGACGACGAAGGCGTCTCCGGTTTCACAGACATCCGCGGGCGGCGACCACCCGGTGGACGAGCGGTGGTCGGCGTGTCCGGCGCGCGACCGCATCTCACGGAGAGACTCCCAGCGCATACCCCGTCATCGTAGCATCGGGCATGCTATCCTCGCCCGGTTGGACCCCTCCCGATGGTCGTCCGGGATCTTTCAGGGCGCGACCGAGTCGCCGATCGGCCCGCCCCAGGAGTGTCATGAGTTCGGTTCAGGCTACCCGCCTTCGCAAGGGACATCTCGTCAGGTTCAACAACGAACTGTGCCGCATCGTCGAGACGCAGCACGTCACGCCGGGCAACCTGCGGGGGTTCGTGCGGGCCAAGCTGCGTCGCCTCAAGGACGGCGCGATGCTCGACCACCGGTTCCGATCGGAAGACATGGTCGAGCGGGCGATGCTCGACGAACGCGAGATGCAGTTCCTGTACAAGGACGGCACCGACTTCTACTTCATGGACACGTCCAATTACGAGCAGATCGCCTTGTCGGACGAGGCGCTCGGCGACGCCGTGCACTACCTGCTGCCGGAATCGACGATCACGGTGGAGTTCTATGAGGAGTCGCCGGTCGGCATCGAACTGCCGCCGACGGTCGATCTCAAGGTGGTGGAGACGGTGCCCGGCATCAAGGGCGCGACGGCCAATGCGCAGACCAAACCCGCGACGCTCGAGACCGGCTTCGTCGTGACCGTGCCGGCCTTCATCGACGTGGACGACGTGCTGCGCGTGAACACCGAGACGGGCGAGTACCTGTCGCGGGTGTGACCGTGGACTCGCTGCGTCCCCATCCGACGAGCGGCTGGATCGAGGTCATCGTCGGCAGCATGTTCAGCGGCAAGAGCGAAGAACTCATTCGCCGGCTGCGCCGCGCCCAGATCGCCCGTCGCAAGGTGCAGATCTTCAAGCCGCACATCGACAACCGCTACGGCGACGGTCACATCGCCTCGCACAGCGACATGCGCCTGCCGTCCGACAGCCTCGAACGGTCGGCCGACCTGCTCGCGCAGGTGCACGACGACACCGAAGTGGTGGGGATCGATGAAGGTCAGTTCTTCGACGCGGAGTTGCCGGCGGTGTGCAACGTCCTCGCCGGGCGGGGCAAGCGCGTCATCGTGGCGGGTCTCGATCAAGACTACCTGGGCCGGCCGTTCGAGCCGATGCCGCAACTGCTCGCGATCGCCGAATACATCACGAAGACGCTCGCGATCTGCATGGTCTGCGGCGAGCCGGCCAATCACACGCAGCGGCTGGTCAAGAGTCAGGCGCGGGTACTGGTTGGCGCCTCCGGGGCGTACGAGGCACGCTGCCGCGCGTGTTTCGATCCGACGTTGAGCGAAGGAGAGAAGGAGTGAAGGAAGGAAGGGACGAAGGAACGAAGGAGTTTAGGAACCAAGGAGTTTAGGAACCAAGGAAGGAAGGAAGGAAGGAAGGAAGGAAGGGACGAGGAGCAAAGGAACCAAGGAACGAAGGAGTAGAGGAACCAAGGAAGGAAGGAGTAGAGGAACGAAGGAGTAGTGAAGGAACGGAGGATCGAGCCGGGCCCGGTTGGCGTCTGAGACCATCGTCAGACCGCGACTGCACTGCGTGGACCGTCACCGCCTGAAGAGATCCCCCTCATTTGTTGAGGGGTGTAGTCGACGCGGGTGCCCACGCCATGATCGCGCTCCACCTCGTCACGCGGCAGGGCCGCAGCACCCGTTGATGTGGATGACGTCGGCAATCGGCGTCCGGTAGTCGTTCTCGTTGTGGATGATCAGCGTGGGAATGTTTCCCACGAGCGAACTCGAGGGCCGGCCGAACCCGTACCAAGACACCGTCCTGCTGCGGTTCCATGAGGTGCTGCCGCCGGGCGTTGCCGTCACCGTGCTGGCTGACCGCGGGTTTGGCGACCGCCAGTTGTACGAGCTGTTGACGGACCTCGGCTTCCGCTTCGTGATCCGGTTTCACGGGAACGTGACCGTCCGGAACGCGGCGGGCGAGCCGCGGCCCCGCCGCCTGGGTGCCGGCCATGGGCCGCGCGCACCCTGCGCGGCGCTACCGTCACGGCGGACCGCTACCGCCTCGACGCCCTCGTGTGCGTCCAGGCCCGGCGCCTGCAGGCCCCGCGCTGCCTGGCCGTCCGAGGCCCGCTGCCCGGCGGGGACCCCGTCCGCCTCTACGGCCGGCGGTTCACGATCGAAGAAGCCTTCCGCGACACCAGAGACGCGCGGTACGACCTGGGCCTGTCGGCGACGCCTATCCGCGATCCGTGCCGGCGCGATCGCCTCCTCCTGATCGCCGCCATGGCGATGGCGTTGCTGGCCCTGCTCGGGCGGCGGGCGAGAGCCTCGGCATGGATCGCCTGCTCGAGGCCAACACCGTCAAGACGCGCACCCACTCGCTGTTCCGCCAAGGCTGGTACTACTACGCGGCGATCCCGACGATGAAACAGGAGCGGCTCGAACCCCTCATCCAGCGCGTCGCCGAGTACCTGCTTCGCGAGCCCATCCACTTCCTCAGCTTCCGTCTGAAATGAGGGATGGTCCAGCGTCACCGCAGCAGTCTGCGCGTTTCGGTCCTTCC
>CAYMAG010000178.1:0-3299 GCA_964388335.1 uncultured Vicinamibacteraceae bacterium
TCGTCTTCGTAGTCGAGCAGGAACTCACAGGTGGGCTGGAGATCTGTCCAGCCGTAGGCATCGAGGACGGCGCGATCCATCGCGGCGTGGAGTTCGCGCAGGCGGACGATGCCGGGGTCGTGCTCGTCGGGGTCGTGGAAGCGGTTGTACGTCTTCGTCAGGCCCTCGTTGTTCCTGATCATGAGATCTGCTCGATACCCGTAGTACTCGCGGCCAGCCTCGTCCAGGGCTTGATCGTTCTCCCATCGATCGGGGAATGGGAAGGTCTCAAAGCAGGTCGAGGGCGTGTATCGATTGCGGTCCTCCAGCGAAGATGACATGAACAGCCCCCAGCCCTCGTGAGGCCGAGACTGCAGGATGCAAAGCGCAGACGGTGTGGCCTGGGTGTAGACGTTCAAGGTGTGGCCGAAGACACGAGCCGCGGGAAGCCTAGCGAATGCGATGTGCTTGCTGACCTGTGCGTTTACTAGCACATGGTCGAGGTTCTCGACGGCGTCAAACAGGGCTGGCGTATAGCGCCCCCACTGCCACCAGTACTGCTTCCGGCGCCGGCCGTCTGCGTTGTCATTAAGTATGTCGCGCTCAGGCTTGACCTTGGCCTCCACGATGGCCATCAGATCGGGCCACTGTCTCGCCTCTTCCTCCGACATCTGTCCGAAGTTGATCACGTAGCGATGGTGAGAGTGCGTCGGGCGCTCGTTGACCTCGGCGCCGCCGATGTACGGGAAGATCCGTTCGGCATTGCGCGGGTCCTTCTCGATGAGTTCGTGCATCAGCGAGATGGGGTTCGCCACGCCGCTCTTGTCCGTGTCGTCGAACGTGAAGCCCATCCCGAGCACGATGCTGCCCTGGAAGCTCTTGCCGGCATTCTCAGGGAGCGTCGCCGGGTTCTCGTCGCCGCCCGCATGGAACAGGAACGCCGTGATGAGCGGCACCTGCCGCTGGTCCAGTTCGAAAGGCCCTTCGAACGACCCTTTGTGCACGTGCACGACCGAGACGACCACGGCAGCCTCGCCCGGCCAATTGATTCGCTTGCGCGCCGCGAAGATGGTACCGGCGTGCAGGCGAATCCAGCGCAGGCCAGTCGACCGGGTGTCGCCCTGGGCAATGGTGTTCGTTGCGATGAGACCGAAGGTCCCTCCCGTACGCAGCAGGTCGAACGCCCGCCGGTAGAAGTGCGCCACGAGGTCGGCGTTGCCGTGGCTCTCTTCGTGAAGCTGCAGCAGCCACTGGAGGTAGTTCGCCCCACTCGCGGCTGTGATGGTGTTCTTCCCCGCGAACGGCGGGTTGCCTACGAACGCATCGAACCCCGGGTTCTCGCGCGTGAACACCTCGGGGAACTCCACCTGCCAGTGGAAAGGGCTTCGACCACGATCAGGTCGCGCGCCGGCGCCGCCGCCCCACTCGGGCTCGGGCAACGGTCCCGTGCCGTTCAACCAGTTCTGCGCCAGTCCGAGGTAAGCCGCCAGGCGCACCTTGCGGTCCTTCGGCTTGTCGCGCTCGAAGAACGCGGCAACCGCGAGGTCGCCGAGACGCCGCACGTCCGCAACCGCCGCCTCTGCGTCCCGCAGCAGCCGCGCCTTCTCAGGCACGTCGTCCGACGCCGCCATCCCCTGAATCCGCAGCCGCAGCGCCTGCGCCTCGCCCACCCGCTCGTCGATGAACGTCCGCAGCAGCGGCAGTTGCTGTCCCGATTCCCAGCTGAAGCAGGCAATCTGCTCGCGCGAGAGCCCCACCAGCGAGTCGCCGTGCCGCAGCGCGTGATCGAGGAACGTGAACGGATGGTCGCGCGCCAGCGTCGCCAGCCACAGAGACAGCTTCGCGAGGTCTACCGCGAAGACGTTCTTGTCCACGCCATACAGGCAGCGCTCCGCCACGAGCCGCCGCGCGTGGGTGAGCACGTCCTCGTCGTCTGGCACGTCCTTCGGCGTGGACCTGTGCACCTCCCACGCCTTCACGAGCCGCTCGGCGAGCAGCCGGCACGCCTCCACCAGGAACGCGCCCGACCCCATCGCCGGATCGCACACCTTCAACTCGAGCACCTGCTCGGGCGTCGCCCGCTCGCCCAGGCGCTCGAAGATGGGCCGGAACGTCGTCGAGACGATGGGCGCGGTGAGCGCGCGGGGAGTGTAGTGCGACCCCGACCGCCGCCGCTCCTCGGTGGGCTGCAGGTACATCGCCCCCACCGGCAGCACGTGCGGCGTGTAGCGCGACACGCGCCTGCCGAGCGCCGCCACTACGTCGCTCACCGTCTGCGCCTTCGCGATCGCGTCGCCCGTCACCTTGACGTCGGCCTGCTTCTGCAGCCACGCGGCGCGGTCTTTCGGCTTTTGTGCGAGCAGGTCGTCGATGCTGAAGACGATGTGCTTGGGGGCAACGGCGAGGGAGGGTGCGGGCGCCTGCCGGAGGGCGAAGCCCATCATCGCCTCGTACACCGATCCGATCTGCTCCACGTCGAGCGTGCGGTACGAGAGCCGCTCGCCGTCGAGCATCAGCAGGTTGCGCAGCACGCGGAAGACGACGCCGTCGGAGACGCGCGGCGGGTCGAGCACGTCACCCGCGCTGCGGCGGCTGGCGAGCGGACGCCCTTCGAGAAACGGGTACGCGTCGGGGTTGAACAGCCGCCCGTGCCTGGCCGGAAAGCGCAGGTCGCCGTGGCCGCCGCCGTCGTGCACCAGGCGGAACAGCGTCAGCAACTGTGCCCACGCGCCGTAGCGGGCGTCCATCGTGTCGGGATACCGCGCCTCGTCCTCGCGCAGCCGCTCGAAGAGGCCAGACACGGCGTAGTGCTTCTGGTACGTCTCGCCCGCCGGCATGAGGCCGCGGTCTTCGGCATAGAGCACGAAGACGAGCCGCATCAGCGTGGTGAGCAGGCCGCCATACACTTCGTCGGGCTGCTCGCGCAGCACCTCCGCCAGCAACACGCCCTTCACGTCGTCGTCTGCCCGCTGGAACCCGCGGACCAGCTCCCACAGCGCCTCGAGCACCTGGCCCGCGAGCTGCGTGGACACCTCGTTCTGATACTTGCGGCTCTCGCGAAGCAGCGCGGGCAGGCGCTGCGACTCGGGCAGCACGTCGAGCACACGTGCGCTGCCGAGCAGTGCGTGGAGCGCGCCCGCCATCGGACGCCCGAGCGTCTGCACGAGGTCTTTCACGCGGAACGTCAGGTGGCCAGACGATTCACCGCTGGGCGCGTACACGAGGCGGAGTGCCGTGCCGGTGTAGAGCAGGCCGACGGGCACCTTCGTCTCGCGCAGCAGGCGTTCGAGACGGGCGTGCGGCGTGGCGCGCCAGCCGTG
>CAYMAG010000178.1:3399-7000 GCA_964388335.1 uncultured Vicinamibacteraceae bacterium
AGGAGGTCCTCGGGCCAGTCGAGAATCGCGGTGGCGAACGACGGGAAGCCGTCGAAGGGCGCGGGTTCGGCATCGTCTCGCGGGGGCTGAAGCCCCCGCACTACGTCCAGGCTTTTCTGGCGGTCCACGAAGACGTTGTGGCGCACCAGGACGTGCGGCGACACGACGAGACCCACCTGCTGGATCTGTCCCAGCCACTCCTTGTGTGCGGCGAGTTCGGGGGCGTCCCTGGCCATGCGCTATCCGGTCACCGGCCAGAGATAGACGAGGCCCACGGGCTCGAAGCGTGACGCGCGGACGTCGTAGCTGCGACGGATACGCGCGGGTTCGGTCTCGAACTCCACGCCGAGTTCCTCCACGCGCTTCTGCCAGTAGCGCATGTCGGCTTCGATCTGCTTGCGCTCGTCGGCGGCGAAGAGCGGAAGCTGTCCGGCTTCCGCGTCCTTGCGGAGCTGCGTCTTGCGGATGCGTTCGCGTTGCGCTTCGAGGATCGCGCGCATCTCGGCGGCCTCCTTCTCACCCCGCGATGCCAGCGTCGCCGTGGCCTGCGCGGTGAGCGCGTCGGCCTGCGTCTTCAGGTGCGGACGCAATTGTTCGAGATCGAGCGCAGATCCCGACGCCAGGCGCTGGCTCACCGGCGCCGGCACGTCGCGCGAGCGTTCTGCGCCGAGCGCCTTCTCCAGAAGCCCGATGGTCTTGTCGAGTGTCTCGTCACCGTAGGGCTTCAGCGCACCGTTGCGGATCGACACATCGGTCCAGCGCGCTGCCACGGCGAGAACCTGGTCGTGCAGGCGCGCGGCACGGTCGCCGTACAGCGACAGACGTCCGAGCAGGATGACGCGCGCGACCGGGTCGTCCGAGATACCTACACACGCCCGCGACAGGTCGTGATGCACGAACCCCTGCGAGCGGAAGCGGCCGAGCAGGCGCTGCACGAAGCGGTGCTCGAG
Organism: uncultured Vicinamibacteraceae bacterium; assembly: GCA_964388335.1. GTDB lineage: Bacteria > Acidobacteriota > Vicinamibacteria > Vicinamibacterales > Vicinamibacteraceae > JAEZDP01. The sequence goes on from CAYMAG010000178.1 coordinate 4,350, forward strand.
GTGCAGGTGCACGGCGCTGGCGTCGAGCGCGCCCTGGTCGGCGAAGACGACGGGACGCACGGCGTGCTCCTTGCGCCATTCCCACACGGGCTGGCCCCTGCGGCGCGGCGAGCGCAGCGTGTCGAGCGTGTGCATCCACGACGGATCGGACTGCAGACGGCTCGCCAGGTCGGGCAGCGCGAACTCGCCCTCGCCCTTCCCGATCTCGAGCGGCTCGGCGCCCATCAGCTCGAGGCCGCACGAGATGGCCTGGCGCAGGTCGCCGTCTTCGAGGCGCAGCCACTCGCGCGACGTGCCGAGCAGCGTCTGCAGGCCGGAGATCTGCGTCATCAGCGCCTGGTCTCGACGACGGGTGGTTTCGAGTTCGTCGGCAACGGCACGCTCTCGGACAGCGTCGAGCTGATCGTCTTCGATGGCTTTGGCCAGCGACGAGGCGTCGCGGCGCGAGAAGCCGCTGGCGAGCCGTTCTTCGAGCTTCTTCTCGAGCACGGGCGCCAGGCTGCCGAGCTGCTGGCGGATGACTCCGGTCTTCTTCACGAGCGCCTGCAGCACCCGGTCTTCGGGACGCTGCACGTAGACGAAGTAGTGGCAGCGCACTTCCTCGGCGCGCTGCAGCTTGCGGTCGATGCGGCCATTGCGCTGTTCGAGGCGGCTGGGGTTCCACGGCACGTCGAAGTGGAACAGATCGGCGCAGTGGTTCTGCAGGTTGACGCCCTCGCGCGCGGCGTCGGTGGCAATGAGCACGCGCAGCGGATGCTTCGTCGGGTCGGCGTTGAACGCGCGCTTCACCGCTTCGCGCGTGTCGTCGCCCATGCCGCCGTGGAAGGTGGCGATGCGCGGGTCGTCTTCACGGCCGGGCGTGAGTGCGGCGCGCAGCTGGCGTTCGAGGTAGCGCTTGGTGTCAGCGTACTCGGTGAAGATGAGCACGCGCTCGTTCGGATGCGCCTTGCACCATGCGACGAGGTGCGCCACACGCGTGTCGGGACGTCCGCGGTGCGCTTCGGCCAGCTCCGTCATGCGCGCCAGCAGGTCGCGTTCCTTGGCGTAGGCATCGAGTGGCGCGGACGACATCCCCCGACCAGTCGCCGCCTCCATTGCCGCGGCCTCCTGCTCGGCAACGTCGGCTTCCGACGCATCGGCGCGGTCGTCGTCTGCATCCGGCGCGTCCACGAGCAATCTCAGCGATGCCGGCAGCGGTCCAGTGTCCACCCTGGCTGCTGCCTGGGCGTCTGCCACGGCCTTCGACGCGTGCGCCTCGAACGCCTTGCGGTGCACGCGCAGCGTGGACGCGAACGCCTCGATGGATGACAGCAGCCGCTTCTGCAGGCTGCACAGCACCAGGCTCGCGGCGTTCTGCACCGACTTCGGTGCGTCCTTCAGGCGCTGCTGTCGCGCCTCGCGGTACTCATCGAGCAGCGCGGGCAGCAGCAGCTCGGGATGTGCGTCCGCCAGGCCGTCGATGGACACTTCCAGGATCTTGCGGTCGGGGAAGCCGCCCTGCAGACGGCGCAGGTCGTCCTTCAGCCGGCGCACCATCACGGCGTCGAGCTGCTTCGCGCTGTCGACGGGTACGCCGCGGCAGAAGCGCTGCGGGTCGAGCACCTCGAGCAGCGCCGAGAAGCTGTTCGAGTGGCCGTTGTGGGGCGTCGCCGACAGGAACAGACGGTGCTCGAAGCGCGGCGCCAGCTCGCGAATCGACTTCGTGAACTGCGAGTCCACCGCGTAGCGCGCGCCGCTGGCGGGCGCGGCGTTGTGGGCTTCGTCCAGAATCAGCAGGCTCTGCGGGGCGAACGTGCCGAGCCAGTCGCGCAGCGGCGACGCGTAGTCTTCGTCGCGCAGCAGGTGGTGCGACACGATGAAGCGCGAGTGCGTGGCCCACGGGTTCACCGCGAATCCGCGCTCCTGGCGCATGCGGCGCACGTAGTCGCGGTCGAAGACCACGAACGTCAGGCCGAAGCGTTGTTCGAGTTCGTCCTTCCACTGCAGCAGCACGGACGGCGGCGCCGCGACGACGATGCGGCGGACGCGCTGGCGCATCAGCAGCTCGCGGACGATGAGGCCGGCCTCGATCGTCTTGCCGAGCCCCACGTCGTCTGCGATGAACAGGTTCACACGCGGCAGTTGCAGGGCCTTGCGGAGCGGCTCGAGCTGGTAGGCGTCGATGCGGATGCCCGCGCGGTAGGGCGCCTGGAACAGCGTCGGGTCGGTGGAGGTCACCGTGTTCCAGCGCAGCGTGTGGTAGTACGCGGCGAAGTGGCGTGGGAGGTCGAACTTGCCCTGGGCGAGGCGCGACCAGTCGGCCTCGGTCACGCGGCGCGCGTCGAGTTCCTTCTCCCACAGCACCTCCAGCTCCTCCCCCTCCGCATCGTCTTCGAGGCACGAGAGGCGGGCGAGTGTCTGGTCGCCCGGGTTCGGCGGCGGCGTCACGGCCTCGACGAGGTATCGGCGCGAGCGGACGCGGACGATGTCGCCGGCGGCGGGAGGGATGTCGGTGGCGGGCGTCATCGGTTCGCAGGCCGGGTGCACGACTGCCGGCCCACGATCGAGAGGAACGCGTGCTGACGGGTCTGACCGGTGTCCCGGACGCGGGAGGTCGCCGGGGTGGTGTGCGGGGAGGATAGCTCAACGGGAGGCCGCAGGCTACCTTTCCC
>CAYMAG010000179.1:0-6946 GCA_964388335.1 uncultured Vicinamibacteraceae bacterium
GAACGACTCGGCGAGGCGGACTCACCCTACGCGTCGCAGGATGAAGCACTTCAGGTAGTAGGTCTCGGGGACTCCCAGCAACACGGGGTGATCGCGCCCCTGCATCCGCTTCTCGACCACCGCGACGGGCACGCCCGCGTCGAGCGCCGCGCTCAGCACGACGCCGCCGAACATGCCTTCGTCCACGTGCGCCGAGCAGGTACACGTGATGAGGTGGCCGCCGGGGTTGAGCAGCTTGAGTGCCCGCAGGTTGATTTCCTTGTAGCCCGCGAGCGCCTTCGGCACGGCCTTGCGCTGCTTCGCGAACGCCGGCGGGTCGAGCACGATCGTGTCGAACCGCTCGTCGGCGCGGTCGTACTCGCGCAACACGTCGAACGCATTGCCCACCAGGGCGTCCACGTTCGTGATGCCGTTGTGCGCGGCGTGGCCGTTCAGCCTCGCGATGGCGTCTTCCGACGCGTCGATGGCCGTCACGCGATCACATGCCGCTGCCATGCGCAGGGCGAAGCCGCCCTCGTACGCGAACGCGTCGAGCGCACGCCCTCGGGCGTAGCTGGCTGCCGCGCCGTGATTTTCCTGCTGGTCGAGGAACGTGCCGGTCTTCTGACCGCCGCGCAGATCCACGTCGCGCTCGATCGCGCCTTCGCGGACGACGACCCGCTCCGGGACATCCCCGTACGCGACCTCCACCTGCCGCTCGAGGCCCTCGAGCAGACGCACCTTCGGATCGTTGCGCAGCAGCACGCCGCGCGGCCCCACGAGGTCCACGAGGGACTGCACGATCTCCTCACGCCGACGGTCGGTACCCTGCGACAGCGTCTGCACCACCAGCACGTCGTCGTACTGGTCGACGTTGAGCGATGGCAGCAGGTCGGCTTCGGCATGCACCAGGCGCCGAGCCGTGCCGTCGAGGCCGAGCCGGCCGCGCAAGGTGATCGCGGCCGAGAGGCGGTTCCGCCAGAACGCCGCGTCGATCGGGTCATCGCGCCGGGTCAACAGACGCAGGGCGATCTGTGACTCGGTGGAGTACAGCGCCTGTCCGAGCCACTTGCCACGGGGATCGACCACACCGACGATCGCGCCGCGGTCGGCGGATGCAGGCACGTCTCCGAGGTCGGACCGGTAGATCCAGACGTGGCCCTGGTTGATGCGGTCGATGGCGCGACGGGTGACGGGGACGAGAGGCAGGGAGGAAGACGGCACGGGAGCAATCATGACTCATGCTTATGCTTGGTGCTTCATGTCTCATGCTTGGTGCCTGGGCTTGGGTCGCCGAGGCGCCGGAAACTGCGTGCAGCCCCTGTCCTCCTCCTGTCCCCTCTTTCCTCTCCCCTTTGCCCTCCCCCCCGGGTGTTACAATTCGCCGTCATGCGGATCGCCCTGGGAGCTGACCACGCCGGCGTCGCGCTCAAGGCTGATGTGCAATCCCTGCTCGAGTCGCGAGGCATCAGCATCGTCGACATGGGCACGGTGTCGGAAGAATCGGTCGACTACCCGGACTACGCCGCGCAAGTCGGTCGGGTGGTCGCCAGCGGCGACGTGGACAGCGGCATCCTCGTCTGCGGCACCGGGCTCGGCATGGCCATTGCGGCGAACAAGATTGCCGGCGTGCGGGCGATCCCGGTGGTCGATGTCGAATCGACACGGCTGGGACGCGCGCACAACAATGCAAACGTGCTCACACTCGGCGCCCGGGTGACGCCCAGCCCTGTCGCGCTGGAGATCGTCTCGACCTTTCTCGACACGCCGTTCGAGGGCGGTCGTCATCAACGCCGCATCGACAAGATTGCGGACCTCGAACAGCGCCAGACCCACGCATGAGGGGTCGCGCCCCTTGAAGACCATGGCCCACCAGCTTGCTTCCCTCGTGCAGCGCACGCTCGCCGAGATCGACCCCGAGATCGCCAAGGCCATCGCCGACGAGACCGAACGCCAGAATCTGGGCCTCGAACTGATCGCGTCAGAGAACTTCGCCAGCGTTGCCGTGATGCAGGCGGCCAGCTCGGTGATGACCAACAAGTACGCCGAAGGGTATCCAGGCAGGCGCTACTACGGCGGCTGCGAGTTCGTCGACGTGGCGGAATCGCTGGCCATCGACCGCGCGAAACAGCTCTTCGGCGCCGAACACGCCAACGTGCAGCCGCACTCCGGCGCGCAGGCCAACATGTCGGTGTTCCTCTCGTGGCTCGACCCCGGGGACACGATCCTGGGCATGAACCTCGCCCACGGCGGCCACCTCACGCATGGCCACCCGCTGAACTTCTCGGGCAAGTACTTCAAGGTCGTGCCGTACGGCGTGCGCCAGGACGACGAGCGCCTCGACTACGAGGAAGTGGAGCGGCTCGCCCATGAGCACGAGCCGAAGCTCATCATCGTGGGCGCCAGCGCGTATTCCCGGGTGATCGACTTCCCGCGGATTGCGGCGGTCGCGGAGGCGACGGGCGCGCGCATGCTGACCGACATGGCGCACATCGCGGGGCTCGTGGCGGCAGGCGTGCATCCCAGCCCGGTGCCGCACAGCGACTACGTCACGACGACGACGCACAAGACCCTGCGCGGACCGCGTGGCGGGCTCATCCTGACGAAGGACGCACACGCGAAGGCCGTGGACCGGGCGTTGTTCCCGGGCGTGCAGGGCGGGCCGCTGATGCACATCATCGCGGCGAAGGCGGTGTGCTTCAAGGAGGCGCTCGAGCCGGCGTTCCGCGAGTACCAGAAGCAGGTGGCGGCCAACGCCACGCACCTGGCGCAGGCCCTGGCGACGGAAGGCTTCCGCATCGTGAGTGGCGGCACCGACAACCACCTCATGCTCGTGGACGTGTTCTCGAAGGGCCTGACGGGGAAGCAGGCCGAAGCGGCGTTGAACAGCTCGGGCATCACGGTCAACAAGAACGCGATTCCCTTCGACCAGAACCCGCCGATGGTCGCAAGTGGCATCCGTATCGGTACGCCGGCGGTGACCACGCGGGGCATGGGCCTCCCGGAAATGGACCGCATCGCCGAACTCATCTCGCGCGCGCTGCGGACCCCGGACGATGACTCGGCGCTGCGAGCCGTGAAGGCCGAGGTCGAGACGCTGTGCCGGACGTTCCCGCTCTATCAGCCAGCCGTCTGAAGGCCGGCACGCAACGCGTTGTCGGGCCTGACGGAGCCCTCTCCCGCGCACTGCCGGGCTTCGAGGTCCGCGACAGCCAGCGCGCGATGGCGGACGCAGTGGCCGAGGTCATCGCCGGCGGCGGCGTGCTGCTCGCCGAGGCCGGCACGGGTACGGGCAAGACCCTCGCCTATCTCGTCCCCGCCATTCTGTCGGGTCAGCGCGTGCTCGTCTCGACAGGGACGAAGAACCTCCAGGAACAGCTGATCGACAAGGACGTCCCGCTGCTTCGCGAGGCACTCGGCGTGCCCTTCCGCGCGACCTGCATGAAGGGGCGCGGCAACTACCTGTGCCTGCATCGCTTCGAACAGGTGCGCACCGACGACCGTCCCCGTGACGACCACACCCGCGTGGCACTGACGTTGATCGAGCACTGGGCGGGCAGAACCGACACGGGCGACCGCGCGGAGCTGGAAGAGCTTCCCGATGATCTTCCGGTCTGGTCGTCCATTGCCGCGACCACGGAGAACTGCCTCGGCAGCGACTGTCCGCGGTACGACGACTGCTTCGTGACACGCATGCGGCAGCGCGCGGCCGAGTCGGACGTCGTCATCGTGAATCACCACCTGCTGTGCGCCGATGCACAGGTGCGTCGCCACTCGTTCGGTGAAGTCATTCCGCGGTGCCAGGTCGCGATCATCGACGAAGCCCACCAGCTCGAGGACGTCGCCACACAGTACTTCGGCGTCGTCGTCAGCAACTTCCGCATCGACCAGCTGGTGTCCGACGCGAACACGATCACGCTCCCGCCAGGTGCCGTGTCGGACGCGGAGCGGCAGCGGTACGCCCTCGCGGTCGAGCGTCTGTCGGTGGCGTCGCGCGCGTTCATGCTGGAACTGGCAGCGAAGCGGCCCGGCGTACAGCAGGATCGCGGATCGGATATCGGGGATCGCGGATCGGCAGGCGTGTCCCGGCCGATGCTGTTCGATGAGCGGCTGCGCGTCACCGGCGACACCCTGGCAGCCGCCGTCGGCGAGAGCGGACTGACGCTGCTCGACGCGCTGTCACAGCTCGAAGAGGCCGTGGCGCTCATGCGTGACGTGCCGGAGGACGTGCGTGCCCTCGGACGCCGCACGAGTGAGACGCGTGACGACGTGCGCTTCCTGTTGCGCGCGGAGGCGGACGAGTTCGTGTACTTCCTCGAGCTGCGAGGACGTGGCGTCTACCTCCGAGCCGCGCCGATCGACGTGTCGCACATCATCCGCGACGTGCTGCTCGACCGCATGGCCACGGTGGTGCTGACGTCGGCCACGCTCTCGGTGGGCGGATCGTTCGGGTACGTACGGGCGAGGCTCGGCGTCGGGGAGGCGGCCGAGGTACGCGTGCCGTCAGAGTTCGATTACCGGACGCAGGCGATGCTCTACCTGCCGACGCGCATGCCCGATCCGCGCTCGCGCGAGTACCAGGCCGCCGTCGCGTCCGAGGCTGAGGCCCTCCTGCGTGCCAGCGAAGGCCGCGCGTTCCTGCTCTTCACGAGTTACAGCGCGCTGCGCGAGGCGCACGCCCGTCTGTCCGCCGTGCTGCCGTATCCGATGCTCGTACAGGGCAGCGCGCCGCGCGGCGTGCTGGTCGAGCAGTTCCGGCGGACGCCGAACGCGGTGCTGTTCGGCACCGCGAGCTTCTGGCAGGGCGTGGACGTGGTGGGCGACGCGCTGAGCTGCGTCATCATCGACAAGTTGCCGTTCGCCTCGCCGGCCGACCCGGTGACGGCGGCGCGTATCGAAGCCCTGAACCAGCGGGGGCTCGACGCGTTCAGCACCTATCAGGTGCCGCTGGCCATCCTCGCGCTGCTCCAGGGTGTCGGGCGCCTGATACGGCACCGGCAGGATCGGGGCGTGCTGTCGATTCTCGACCCGCGCCTGCAGTCGATGGGCTATGGGCGCCGCTTCCTCGCGTCGATGCCACCCGCGCCGATTACCCGCCGCATAGAAGACGTGCAGCGGTTCTTCGGCGACGGGCGGTAGGGCTATCGGTTGTCGGGGATCCCCGATCCTGCAACGTACTCGTCGACGATCTGCTCGAGCACGGGTAGCGGCACGGATCCGTTGGCGAGCACGGTGTCGTGGAACTCGCGCACGTCGAACCGCGCGCCGAGTCTCTCCTCGGCGCGGCGCCGCAACTCGCGAATCTTGAGTTCACCCATCTTGTACGACAGCGCCTGTCCCGGCCACGAGATGTAGCGATCCGTCTCGGTCGTGCACTCGTGGATGGACAGGGCAGTGTTGGACGCGAGGTAGTCGATGGCCTGCTGGCGCGTCCAGCCCTTCGCGTGCAGTCCCGTATCGACGACGAGACGGGCGGCACGCCACATCGCGTAGGTGAGTCGGCCGAAGTTGCTGTATGGGTCGGTGTAGAAGCCTGCTTCGAGACCGAGCCACTCGGAATAGAGACCCCAGCCCTCGCCGAACGCCGAGATGTAGGAGTAGCGGCGGAAGTTCGGTACCGAGTCGACCTCGTTGGCGATCGCGATCTGCAAATGATGCCCGGGAACGGCCTCGTGCAGCGTCAGGGCCTCGAGGTTGTAGAGCGGACGGGTCTCGAGGGCGTAGGTGTTCACCCAGTAGTAGCCGGGCTCGGTGCCGTCGGGCGGATTGCCGTTGTAGCGCCCTGCGGTGTACTTCGGCGCGAGGTATGCCGGGACGGGCGCGACGCCGTAGGGCTGGCGCGGCAGGCGACCGAAGAGCGACGGCAGCTTCGCGTCCATGCGCTTGGCGATGAACGACGCCTCCTCGAGCAGGTGCTCGCCGGTGCGGGGGTAGAACCGCGGGTCCGTGCGCAGGAACTGGAGGAAGGCCTCGAAGCTCCCCCTGAACCCGGTCTGGCGCATCACCGTGTCCATCTCCGCGCGAATGGCGGCGACCTCGCGGAGGCCGATGTCGTGCACCTCGTCGGCCGTGAGTTCCAGCGTCGTGAACTTCCTGACCAGCCAGTCGTAGTAGACGCGGCCGTCGGGCAGTTCGCTGGCGCCGAGCGTGGTGCGGGCGCCTGGCACGTACTCGTCGGTCATGAACGTGAGGAACGTCCGGTAGGCCGGGGTCACGGCCTCGCGGAGCACGGTGCGGCCCGCGTCCTGCAGGCGCGAGCGGTCGGCGTCGGTGACGACGGCCGGGATGTTCGCGAAGGGCGTCCACAGCGGACTCTGCTCGGGTGTTTCGGCAACGAGCGGCGTGATGGAGGTCTCGATACCCGCGAGCGCGGCCTTCGGGATCGTCAACCCGACGCGCAACCCCTCGCGCATGAGCGCGATGTGCTGCGTGACGTACGTGGGAAACGCGCGGAGGCGCGAGAGGTACTTCTCGTAATCGTCCGCTGACGCGAAACGCATGCTCTGCGGCATCAGCGCAAAGCTCGTGTGGAAGCCCGAGTCGGCGTTGAGCGGCAGCAGGTGCTCCCTGAAGCGATGGGCGTCCACGCGCTCACGCAGCTGGTCCTCGAACATGTCGAAGTCGATGCGCTGATCGGCCGGCAGCGCCTCCCGGTCGATGGCATCCAGCTCCTCGAGGAACGCGCGTGTCTCGGCGGCTCGACGCGTCTCCGCGTCGTCCGACACGTCAGGCAGCCGATCGTCGAACCGGTGATCGCCGATCGAGGAGGCGAGCAGAGGCGACTGTTCCAGCCGCCACGCCCACTCGCGGTCGAACAGGTTCTGGAGCGTGGACTCGTCGTTGCGGGTCGGCCGCGACGGGGCCACCACTTCCCGGCAGCCTGCTCCGGCGACTGCGAGCAGGAGGCAACTGGCGAGCCACTGGGTCGGTCGAGCGATCATGGCGACGGTCTCTCTCCTGTGAACAG
>CAYMAG010000180.1:0-1925 GCA_964388335.1 uncultured Vicinamibacteraceae bacterium
GCCCTGCGGACGCCCACGAAGGTCAACGGCGTGACCGTGTCGCCAGAGCAGGCCAGCGCCCGGGCGGGCAAGCAGGCACACGAAGAGGCCACGCTCGGCAAGTTCATGCGCTTCCCGTTCGACCCCGGCAACTACTACCTCGCCGGCCGCGAGACCATCGATGGCATCGACGTGCTGCGCATCGAGTACTACCCGACGCGCCTCTTCAGGCCCGATGACAAGGACGACGACGAGCACGACGACAAGGATGTCGAGGGAACCGGCAGGAGTGGCCGCAAGACCGGCGCGCCACGCGACGCCATCGAGGATCGGATCGATTTCGCGTTCAACAAGGTCTCGCAGGTGACGTTGTGGGTCGACCCCGCGCAGCACCAGATCGTGCGCGCCACGTTCGAGAACGTCGACTTCAGCTTCCTGCCCGGACGTTCGCTCGTCCGGGTCGAGGCTGCGCAGGCGACGATGGAGATGGGGCGCCCGATCGAGGGGATCTGGCTGCCCGTGCGCACGGCGGTGGAAGGCGCGGCGACGATCGCGACCGGCACCTACCGCGCCTCCTACTCACGCGAGTACTTCGACTATCGCCGCACCGAGGTGCGCGTCAACTTCCGCGTGCGCGATCCATGACACGGCTGGCCCTCGTGCTGTCGCTGGCGCTGGCGTCGTCGGCCCCATCGTCGCTCGCCGCAGCCCAGGACGCCGTCATCGCCGACGTCCGCATCCACGGCAACCACACGACGCCCGACGCGGATGTGCGGCGCATCGCGGGGCTCGACGTGGGCCAGCCCGCGAGCGCGGCGGTGCTCGAGCAGGCCGCGGAGCGCCTGCGCCAGAGCGGCCGCTTCGAGTCGGTCGAGATCCGGACCCGTTACCGATCGCTGACCGATACGTCCAGGGTAGCGGTGGTCGTGATCATCAGCGAGAACGCGCTGATCTCCGTAGTTGACGCGGGCGACGTGGTCATGCCCGGGCCCGTGGCGCGGCTGCGGCGCAGCACGATGTTCCTGCCAATCCTGGGCTACGAAGACGGATACGGCCTCACCTACGGCGTCCGCTTCACCGTGGTGGGCTCGAGACAGTCGGCGACGAGGGTCTCGACCCCGCTCTCGTGGGGCGGCACGCGCCAGGCGGCTGTCGAGGTCTCGCGCACCTTCGTGGGCAGACCGGTCACCCGCGTGTCGGGACGCGTGGGCCTGACGCGCCGGGAACACCCGTTCTTCGAGCAGGGTGAAACACGGCGTGACGTGTCTGGGGAAGTCCTGAAGCGCTTCGGACCCGTGTTCGGTGCCGGGGTCACCGGCGCGCTGACGCGGGTGCGCTTCGGCGACATCGGGGGACGCCTCGACAGCCTCGGCGTGTTCGGGGAGGTCGACACGCGGCGCGACCCGCTCTTCCCGCGCAACGCCGTCCACTCGAGGAGCACGGTCGAGCGGCTCGGACTGGATCCGGCACCCGGTGTGGTACGCACCACGCACGACGCGCGTGGCTATCTGGGACTGCCGCGCGGGTCGGTGCTGGCCCTGCGCGCCCAGACCACGCTCGCGAACGGCCCGCTGCCGATCTACGCCAAGCCGATGGTCGGCGGAGCCGCGTCACTCCGGGGCTGGCCGGCGGGCTCCGCTGTGGGCGACAACATGGCCGCGGCGTCGGCCGAACTGCGCGTGCCCATCTCGTCGCCCCTGAGCCTCGCGCGTGCCGGCATCGCGGTCTTCTACGACGTCGGCACCGTGTGGGATCACGGCCTCCGCTTCACCGACCAGGAACTCGGCCGAGGGGCAGGGGTGGGGTTCTTCATCGGCGCGCCGCTCTTCGCGGTGCAACTCGACATCGCCAGAGGCATCGACCGAGGCACGCGGGTGCACCTGAGCACGGGCGTGAGCTTCTGAGCGTCGACGTCCACGGGGCTTGCCCGCCGGAGCCTCGGCGAA
>CAYMAG010000180.1:2025-3678 GCA_964388335.1 uncultured Vicinamibacteraceae bacterium
GGCTTGCCCGCCGGAGCCTCGGCGAAGGCGGGTCTACGGGGCTTGCCCGCCCAGGCTCGGCGAAGGCGTATGGTATGTCTCAGACATGCGTTCCCTGCCGATCGTCCTGCTGCTCCTCCCGGCCATGCCGGCCCAGGGGCAGCCGCCGACATTGACGGTCTCGCATCAGGCGCGGGCGCTCCAGCCCGGCGAAGTGCTGGTGCTGCGTATCGCCTCGCCCGTTGAACTGGCGGATGCGAGCGTCAGCGGCTTCGGCAGGGCAGCCCGCGCCGTCCGCGTGATGTCGGCTGGCGACGCCGGAGAGGTCTGGCAGGCGCTCCTCGGCATCGATGTGGAAGTGCCACCCGGCGCCGCGACCGTGCGCGTGGCCGCCACCACCTCCACGAACCAGACGCTCGCCAGCACCGCCGAGGTCGTGGTCGAGCCGAAGGCGTTCAGCCAGCGCCGGCTCACCGTGGCACCGAAGTACGTCTCGCCGCCAGCGGCCGTCCGCGCGCGCATCGAGCGCGAAGCGGCGAGGCTGAACGCCATCTACGCGACGTCGACAAGCGAGTTCCTGTGCACACCGCCGTTCGCGCGACCGGTGACGCATCGGCTCAACTCGCCATTCGGATCGCAGTCCATCTACAACGGCGAAGTGCGTGGACGACATCTCGGCGTCGACTTCGCGAGCCCGGCGGGTGCAGCGATTCGCGCCCCGGCGCCCGGACGCGTGGTGCTCACCGGCGACCTCTACTACACCGGCCAGACCGTCGTCATCGACCACGGGCAGGGCGTGCACACGATCTTCGCGCACATGAGCCGGATCGCCGTCAAGGACGGCGTTCGCGTCGAGACGGGCGACGTCGTCGGCGACGTGGGTTCGACCGGGCGATCGTCCGGACCGCACCTGCACTGGTCGCTGCGCGTCGGTGGCGCGAGGGTCGACCCGATGTCGCTGGTGGAGTTGGATCAGGACTAAGCTGGACGGAGACCCTCCTCGCCATGACCGTGTCAGATCTTAGACATTGCCTCGCCGACGGTGAGCCACCACCTGGCCTCTCGCACGAACTCCATGCACTCTGGCACGACGCACGCGGCGATTGGGACCGTGCCCACGAGACCGTGCAGGATCTGGAGACGCCAGCGGCGGCGTGGGTGCATGCGTACCTGCACCGCAAGGAGGGCGACCTGGGCAACGCGCGCTACTGGTACCACCGTGCCGGGAAGCCCGTTTTCACTGGCTCGCTCGACGCCGAGTGGGACCACATCGCCGGCGCACTGCTCGTTGATGCTTGATGCCCGCCCGATGCCCGTGGCCTGTAGTCTGATGCCTGACGCCCTCAGGGCAGCCTAAGAAGCCCGAAGCCCGAAGCCCGATGGCTGGCCGTCGCAGCCGCGGGCCTGACCCTGTCGCAGGGCCGTGCCGCCTGGCGCTTCTCGTGGCCACCCCCTCGATCGTCTACCTCGGCATGTTCCTGTCACGGTTCACCGGCGAGCATCGAGCACCGGGTCGGCACCTTCCCACGCCGACGCACGTACATTCTCGTCGTCGCCGCCCGGTACCTGTTCCCCGCGCACCGTTTCGTCGTTATCCCTCTCGTCACCCCTGCGCCTACGCGGTGACGATCATGGTGCTCGAACGACGCTGCCGGCGGGTTCATGCCTGAAGCC
>CAYMAG010000180.1:3778-6932 GCA_964388335.1 uncultured Vicinamibacteraceae bacterium
TTCCCTCCTTCCATGCTTGCTCCCGCCGAACGCATCCTGCTCGAGCTGGCCGACGTGCCTCCGTCGCAGCGCATGGCGTGGATTGCCCGGCGCTGCCAGGGAAACCCGGCGCTGTTCGCCGGCGTACAGGCCCTGGTCGAGCAGATGGAGGCGCCAGACGACGCGCGGGTGGAGCCGGCGTCAGGTGGCGAGCGCTGGCTCGCGCCCGGCACCGTTGTCGACGACTTCACCATCTGCCAGGTGCTCGGAGCGGGTGCGGCCGGCGTGGCCTACATCGCCCGGCAGGAGTCCCCGCCACGGGACGTGGCGCTCAAGGTGCTGCGCGGCCGCTGCGGTCCAGACGCTGCCCGCCGATTCGAGCTGGAGGCCGAGGTGCTGGCGAGACTCGACCACCCCGGCATTGCCCGCGTGTTCGCGTCGCGCGCGGCCCACGACACGACGCCAGCCTACATCGCCATGGAGCTGGTCGACGGCATTCCCGCCACGGAGTTCGCCGTCACGCACGACCTGCCGGTCACCGACTGTCTCACGCTCGTGGCGCGCATCTGCGACGCGGTGCACCATGCCCACCAGCGCGGCGTGATCCACCGCGACCTCAAGCCCGCCAACATCCTCGTGACGGCGGACGGTCAACCGCGCGTGCTCGACTTCGGGGTGGCGCGTCTGGTCGGCGGCGCGGCGCGCCTGGCCGGCGACACGCAGGTCGGGCAGCTCGTGGGCACCCTGCCCTACACGAGCCCGGAACAGGTCGCCGGCGATCCGGCCGACCTCGACATCCGGACGGACGTCTACGCGCTCGGCGTCCTGCTGTATCACCTGCTGGCGCGCACGCTGCCCTTCGACTTCTCGGAGCGGAATCTGACCGACGCGGTCCGCGCCATCTGCCAGGGCGACGTCGTCCGTCTGACCGAGCGCCGTCCCGACATCGGCCGCGACATCGTGGCCATCGTGCGGCGCGCGATGGCCCGCTCCCGTGACCGCCGCTACGAATCGGCCGCCGCGCTGGCCGAGGATCTGCGGCGCGCCGCGGAGGGGCTGCCCATTGCGGCCCATCGCGACTCGGCCTGGGTCGGTCTGCGCGAAGGCTTGAGACGGTCGCGTCTCGTGGCGACCGCCGCGGCCGTCGGGCTCATCGGCGTCGCTGCGCTGGCCGGCTATGCGCGTGTACAGAAGACCGAGGCGAGGGATGCCGCCACCGCGCTGTCGCGCCAACTCGCGCTGGCAACCGTTGAACGCGGCCGGTTGCTGGCGCGCATGGGCAACATGCCCGTGGCCGAGTCGCTGCTCTGGCAGCAGGACGAGATTTCGCCTGGCGACGCCACGGTGCTGTGGGCCCTGCGCGAGCTGTACGCCCGGTACCCGTCGGCGTGGGAGACGCCCGCACACCCTCAAGACGTGCAGGTGGTGCGGTTCAGCCCGGACGATCGCCATGTGCTGTCGGGTGGGCGCGACGGCAGCGTGCGGCTGATGAGCGCCCGCGACGGGGCGTCGGTGTTCTTCTGGACGGACCATGCGCCGGCCGGCGTGGCCACGGTCGGCTTCGCGTCGAGCGGAAGCGTCGTCTACTCCACCGGGCACGACGGACGTGTCGTCACGAGAGACGTCGCGTCGGGCACCCTGAAGACCGACTGGCGTCTCGATGCTGGACGTCTCGAGAGCACCGACCTGCTGGTCGATGGCACGCTCGTGCTCACGACGACGAGGCGGCGCGATGGGGAGGTCGAGGGCGGCGTCTGGACGGCATCGCTGACGGCCGGATCACCGCGCCGGGTCTGGACTGCCCATGGCCGGTCGGTCCTCGGTGTGGCGCCCGCCCCGGCTGGACGAGAGGTCGCCGTCGGCACCAGCGACGGGCAGCTGACGGTGCTCGACCTGCAGACCGGCGTCGTGCGCTGGCAGCGGCCCGGCCACGAGCGCGAGACGGCGCGGGTCGCGTGGTCGCCGGACGGGCAGTGGCTTGCCACCGGTGGAACGGACCGCACGGTCCGCATCTGGAATGCCGTGACCGGCGAACTGCAGCAGACCCTGTCGACCGGCAACGGTACGACGCGGAGCGTGGCGTTCAGTCCCGACTCGCGGCGCGTCGTTGCGGCCGGCTGGTGGCGCGTCGACGTGTGGGACGTGGGCACGGGGCAGCTCCTGCGCGACGACATCGGGGCGTCGCAGGGCTGGTACGACGCGCGCTTCTCGGCGTCGGGCGAGCAGTTGGTGATCGGGGCCGCCGGGGGAAGCGTGCGCCTCTGGGAGCTGGCCGACACGTTCGTCCTCAGCCAGGCCCTGCCGAGCGCGCCGCTGTCGGTGTCGTTCGACATCGATCGGGCCGCGCTGCATCCAGTCATCGGACGAAGCGACGGGCGCATTGCGGCGTTCCGCCCCGGCGGGCCTCCGTTCGCCGTCAGGCACGGCGCGCGACTGACCGCGCTGGCCACGGACGCGACGGGGCGCCAGTTCGTATCGGCCGGTGCCGACCCCCTGCTCCGCGCGTGGCGACACGGCGGGAACGGCGTCGTGCCTCAGGCAACGGTGCAGGAGGGCGACGCGCTGTCGGTGGCCCTCTCGCGCGATGGACGCCTGGCCGCCGTCGGAGAGGTTGGAGGACGGCTCACCGTGGTGTCACCCGAGGACGGACGAGTCGTCCTCACGGTCGGGGGCGAAGGCAGCGACCTGCTGGCCGTGCGATTCGACGCCGCCGGCACGCGCATCTTCACCGCGTATCGCGACAACCGCATCGTCATACGGGATCTCTCTGACGGCCAGGCGTTGTCGACGCTCCACGGCTCGTCACCGCCCTTCGTCCTTGCGTTCCACGAAGAGACGGGCCGCCTCGCGGCCGGCACCTGGACGGGCGCGATCGACGTCTGGGACGTCGCGACCGGTCGTACGGTCGCCCAGCTGACGGGTCACGCCCGCCTGGTGACCGACCTCGATTTCCTGTCGCCGGACACCCTCTGTTCGACCGGCCACGACGGCACCGTGCGCGTGTGGAGCATCGGCCACCCCTCGGAGCTGGCCCTGCTGCGGCAGCGGACCGTCGGTGGCGAAGGCATTCGCGCGGTGGACGACGGGCAGCGTCTTGCCGTGCTGTTCGAGGACGGGCTCGCCGAGTTGATCGACCTGGCGCGGTTGGACGCGCGCATCGCCGGGCATCGGTGAC
>CAYMAG010000181.1:0-1792 GCA_964388335.1 uncultured Vicinamibacteraceae bacterium
GTGTCGGTGACGGTGTTCTTGTCGAGGTCGAGCATGCCGCCGTTCGAGTAGTAGTACTCCTTCACGTCGCCGGCGGAGTTGGTCATGCGCGAGCTGTAGATGACCTGGAAGCCCTTGGACGGGTTGTCGAGTGGGCCGTAGTCGTACACGCCCGTGAACGTGTCCCAGTTGGTGCGGCCGTCGTTCCACAGGTAGATGCCGCCGTTGGCGACGACGCTGCGTGGGCGCGGGTAGCCGGTGAACCAGTGCACCGTGTCGATCTGGTGCACGAGCCACTGGTCGGGAATCCCTGACGAGTAGGGCGAGAAGAGGCGGAACTCGAGGTACTTGCGCGGGTCGAAGGCTTCCTTCGGTCGGTTGAGCAGGTAGCGGTTCCAGTCGGTGTCTTCCTGCTTGAGCGTCTCGACGGCCGCCTTGCGGCGCCACCGGCCCGGCTGGTTCACGTTCCAGGTCATCTCGACGGCGACGATGTCGCCGAACTTGCCCGACTTCAGGTAGTCGTAGGCGGCATGGTAGTTGGCGGCGCTGCGGCGCTGCGTGCCAATCTGCACGATCTTGCCCGTCTCCTTGACGGCGGTGCGCAACGCGCGCGCATCGTCCATGGTGCTGGCCATGGGCTTCTCGACGTAGGCGTCACGTCCGGCGCGCACGGCTTCCACGCCGTGCAGGGCGTGCTGGAAGTCGGCGGTGGCGACGATGACCGCATCGATGTCCTTGCGGTCGTAGAGCTCGTCGTTGTTGCGGCAGAGGATGGGCGCCGTGCCGGTGACCTTGGTGAGGTGGGCGGTGGCGGCCTCGCGCCGCTTGCTCCAGATGTCTGAGACACCCACGAGTTCGAAGTTCATCGCCGCGGCGTGCTGCTGGAAGGCACGCACCAGCGAGCCACGCGATCGATCCGAAAAGCCGACCAGCGCGACGCGGACGCGGTCGTTGGCGCCCTGGATCCGGGCGTAGCTGCTGGCGGGGGCGAGGGCGAGGCCTGCCGCTCCGGCGCCGGCGACCTGCAGGAATTGTCGTCTCGTGGCCATGGGGACTCCTTGAGGTGGTCGCACCACTTGTCGTGTGAACGGGGTTGAGCAGGCCAGAAGTACTATAAAAAGCGCCGCCTGCGCAAGGACACTCGATGGATGGGGGCGGGAGGGGAGTGCCTCTTGTCCGTCCACTTCGCGTCTGGCGCCGATAGCTCTTGACCATTGGCGAGGCCTGTGCGTAAAATCGCGTGACTTTCTACCCACATCAACGACAGGGCATCCTGCGGCGAGGGCTCATTGGTGTAACCACCTGAGCGCACGGGCTGGCCTGTGGTGGCGCGTGAGAGGCGATCGTACTGCGGTTTCAACTATCCGGAGCGCAAGACTCCGGCGGGGGGGCGAAGGATGATTGGTATGGGCCTGTTCAAGAGGAGCGTGCAATGTTCGCTGCTGGCCGCAGTGGCACTGTGCGTGGGCACGCCGGCATGGGCGCAGTTCGAGCGCGCCTCGATTTCCGGCACCGTTACCGACGATCAAGGTGGGGTGATTCCGGGCGCCACGATCACGGCCACCAGCCTGCAGACCAACCAGACCAATGTCGCGGTCAGCGATGGGTCGGGGTTCTACAACTTCCCTGGTCTGGCGCCAGGGCGCTACAGCGTCACCGCCGAGTTGCAGGGCTTCAAGAAGACGACCCGCAGCAACATCCAGGCCGACGCCTCGGGCAACTACATCATTGATTTCCGCCTCGAGACCGGTGAACTCACCGAAGAGGTCACCGTCACGGCTGAGGCGTCCCCGCTGCAGACGGATGTGGCCCT
>CAYMAG010000181.1:1892-4516 GCA_964388335.1 uncultured Vicinamibacteraceae bacterium
GCGGCAGCGCGTCGTTCTTCCTCCGTGATGAGTCGCTGCAGGCCAACAGCTGGGCGCGCAACCGCAGCACCAACCCGGCCGAGAACAGCGGCCCGGCGCCGTTCGACTACAAGCAGTACGGCTACGCGTTCGGCGGTCCGATCCCCGGCGACCTGTTCAGGGACAAGCTGTTCTTCTTCGGCGCGCAGGAGTGGGTCAACTTCTTCCAGGTCTCGACCAACACCGCGACCGTGCCCACGGCGCTGATGCGGCAGGGCAACTTCAGCGAACTGCTCGACCCGAACAACGGTTTCAGGGCCGCCACCGCCATCATCGACCCGCTCACCGGTCAGCCGTTCCCTGGCAACATCATCCCGGCCGACCGGCTCTCGCCGAACGGGATGGCGATGCTCAACGGCTATCCGGCGCCGACGCCGGGATTCCGGCAGGGCGCAGCCAACGTCATTCAGACCAGCCCGAATCCCCAGGATCAGCGCAAGGACAACATCCGCTTCGACTATCGTCCGAACGCGAACAACCAGTTCGCCTACCGCTTCTCGCGGTCCAACTGGGTCGCGGTCGACGCCTTCCGTGGGTCGTTCGACTTCGTGCGCACCGACTGGGAACGGCCCAACTTCACGCAGACCATGAGCTGGACCAGCACGTTGAAGAGCAACCTGATCAACGAGCTGAGCTACACCTTCTCGCGTGACGACGTGTTCATCAACGTGTTCGAAGGCGGCAACTACCAGCGGAGCAACATGGGGATCAACTACCCGTACATCTTCGCGGAGAAGGAGATCGAGGACAAGCTGCCGACGACGTCCATCTCGAACTTCAGCGGCTTCGACGGCGGCCCGTATCCGGCGTTCTCGTCCGGCCCGATTCACACCATCCAGAACGTGTCGACGCTCGTCAAGGGTCGCCACACGTTCAAGGCCGGACTGCAGTTCGAGTACTCGGGCCAGGACGACTTCGACCAGATCAACGTCAGCGCCATTCCCGGCAGCACGAACAACCAGAACGGGCGCTTCGAGTTCCTCGACGGCCGCGCCGGAGGTACCGGTGTGGGCATCGCCAACGTGGCGATGGGCCTCTTCAGCAATTACGCCGAACTGGGCGAGCGCAACTTCACCAAGTGGCGGGCGCTCACCACGGATGCGTTCATCCAGGACTCGTGGCGTCCGACCAGCAAGCTGACGATCGAAGGCGGCATCCGCTACATCTACTGGCCGCCCTGGTACTCGACGACCAACAACATCGCCAACTTCGACCCGCGCTTCTACGACAGCAACAACGCCGCGGTGATCGACCCGGCGACCGGTCGGATGGTCAGCGGTCCGCGGTACAACGGCGTCGTCCTGCCGGCCGACGGGTTCGAGGGCGACGCCCAGCAGTCGGTCATCGCGGACGACCCGGCGGTGCTCGCGCTGTTCCGTGGTGAGCCACGCGGCTTCTCGCAGACGCACGGCAACGTGTTCGAGCCGCGCGGTGGCATCGCGTACTCGCTCAACGAGAAGACCGTGGTGCGTGCCAGCGCCGGGGCCTTCCACAACCGCGTGACCCTGAACGACTCGACGCTGCTCGGCGGCAACCCGCCGTTCCAGCCGCAGGCGACGGTCGCCAACGGCATCGCGGACAACCCGGGCGGTGCGGCGGGCGGTGTCAACGCGGCCGCCGACCTGCCGATCGGCATCAACGGGCAGGATCCGGTGTTCAAGCACCCGACCTCGTACATGTGGTCGGCCGGCGTGCAGCGCGAGATTCCGTTCGGTTTCGTGATGGACGTCGCTTATGTGGGCCGCCGCGGGCTCTACCTGCAGCGGGAGCGCAACATCAACCAGTTGCAGGCCGGCACGCTGCAGGCCAACCCCGGCGTGAACATCGCGGCGCTGCGGCCCTACACCGGCTACGGCGTGATCCGGATCTCCGAGAACTCGGGCCGTTCCATCTACAACAGCCTGCAGGTGTCGGCAGATCGGCGCTACACCAACGGCCTGAAGGTAGGTGCCGCCTACACGCTCAGCAAGTCGACCGATAACGCGAGCGACAAGCGCAACGTGCTGTGGAACACCTACGACGACACCATCTACACCGGCGCGTCGAACTTCGACCGCCGCCACGTGCTCAACTTCTACTACATCTACGATCTGCCCTTCTGGCGCGAGCAGGACACGCTCATGAAGAACCTGCTCGGGGGCTGGCAACTCTCGGGTGCCACGTTCATGCGCTCGGGTACGCCGTTCACGGTGGTCCAGACGGCGCAGGACATCGCCGGTGTGGGCGACGCAGGTTTCGGTCAACCCTGGAGCCAGACGAGCAACGCGAGCGTGAACCACGTGCTGTACGACGGCACACCAGGCTCGGTGGCGCTCGACACGAGCGTGTTCGTGCGGCCGGCCAACGGCACGTTCGGCAACTCGCCGCGCAACATCTACTACAACCCCGGTGAGATGCAGTGGGATCTCGCGGTGTTCAAGAACTTCAACCTGGGCGGCACGAAGCGCGCGCAGCTGCGCGCCGAGATGTTCAACTTCCCGAATCACCCGAACCTGGGTGGCATCGACAGCAACCCGCTCAGCGGGAACTTCGGCCGCATCACCGGCAAGGGCGGGCAGCGCGACGTTCAGGTCAGCGTGCGGTTC
>CAYMAG010000181.1:4616-6920 GCA_964388335.1 uncultured Vicinamibacteraceae bacterium
CGGCCGCATCACCGGCAAGGGCGGGCAGCGCGACGTTCAGGTCAGCGTGCGGTTCCTGTTCTAACAGGCTACGGGCTTCAGGCTACGGGCTACGGGCCAGAGACGCGGCCGGCTCTCCGACAGGGGGGCCGGCCGTTGTTGCAGGCTCCGCCTTCGCCAAGGCTACCGCGGGCAGGCCGCGTGTTTGACAACAAGTAGTGTGTAGCAATAATGTAGCCAGGACGGCTACAGAAGGGGTTATGAAATTCCTGAGTACGCGTGATCTCCGAAATCGTCCGGGCTATGTCCGCGAGCTGATGCAGGACGACAAACTCGTCCTGACGTCAAACGGCAAGCCCGTGGCGTTGCTCATCGGCATCGACGAAGGCGAACTGGACGACACCGTACGGGCGATCGAGCGAGCCAAGGCTCAACTTGCGCTCTCCCGAATGCGGCGCCAGGCTGCCGCACGTGGTGTCGACCGGCTCTCGGCGAAAGAGATTGATGCCGAGGTTCGTGCTGTACGGTCGGCTCGCACATCTGCATGAAGGTCGTGATCGACACGAACGTTCTGGTGTCGGGAACAATCAACCCTCATGGGGCGCCCGGACAGATCGTCGATGCCGTGCTCTTGCAGGCCCTGACCGTGATCTACGATGACCGCATCATCAGCGAGTACCGTGAGGTGTTGCGCCGTCCGCGATTCGGGTTCAGCGAGAATGACGTGGAGAAGCTGGTCCAGGCCATCGAAGTGAACGGAACGTTCGCGACAGCGACAGGGCTGGATATCCTTCTACCCGATCCAAGTGACCTGCCCTTTCTAGAGGTTGCGGAGGCGGGAGAAGCCGACGCCCTGATCACGGGCAATGTGAAGCACTTCGTGCCCCTGCGAGGAAGCCACCGCGTACGCATCTGGGCTCCTGCGGAACTGGCCCAGCACCTGCGCACATCGTGAGGCCTCCGACTGGTAGGCTTGTCTCAGGCGTTGTCAACAGCCGTGCCGGCAAGAACACCGTTCACTACTTTTCGTCCGCTTCTGCTGGCGGCCCTGGTCGTCGTCCCAGGGGGCCGTTGGCTCGCGGGCCAGATGCCAGCACCGCCCGCCGCTGTCACCGCGGCACCAGAGAGCTACACCGAGATCCTCCCCGGGTCGGAGGTGACCTTCGACATGGTCGGCGTACAGGGCGGGACGTTCCGGATGGGCAGCCCGGACGGTGAAGCCGGGCGTGAGGCGGACGAGGGGCCGCAAGTCGACGTGACCGTCGGGCCGTTCTGGATCGGTAAGCACGAAGTGACGTGGGACGAGTTCGACCAGTTCGCGTTCGTCGGCAACAAGGGCGTCCGCGCGATCGACCTGCCGCCGGATGCCGCCGATGCGTTGACGCGCCCCACACTGCCGTACGGCGACGAAGCGCGCGGCTTCGGCAAGGGCCGGCGGCCGGCCATCGACGTCACGTGGCATGGCGCCATCGCCTACTGCCGCTGGCTCTCGGAGCAGACCGGCAAAGCCTACCGCCTGCCGACCGAGGCCGAATGGGAGTACGCGGCTCGCGCCGGCGACCCCGGCGCGCGTCCCGCGGACCTGGATGCCGTGGCCTGGCACCGTGAGAACTCCGACTTCAAGCCGCAGCCCGTCGGCACGAAGCCGCCCAATGCCTTCGGTCTGCACGACATGCTCGGCAACGTCGCCGAGTGGACGGTCGAGCAGTATCATGCGGACCGGTACGCGACGCTGGCTGCGTCGACCCAGCCGGTTGCGCGCCCCGTGGCGCTGGCGGGCGCCGGACGGTATCCTCATGTCACGCGCGGAGGGTCGTTCGAGGATCGTCCGGAACAGCTGCGGTACGCGAACCGGTTCCCCTCCGCCGAGGAGTGGAGCCTGCGCGACCCGCAGCAGCCGAAGAGCATCTGGTGGCACACCGACGCCTGGTACGTAGGACTCCGCGTCGTTCGCGCGGTCGATGAACAGCCGGAACTGATGGACGTGCGTTCGAGCATCACCAGGGAGAGCAGGTAAGTCATGCTTCATGCTTCATGCTTCATGCTCATGACTGATGCTCCATGCTTCATGACTGATGCCTCACGTTTCGTGCTCGATGCTTCACGTCAGCCGCCGGGCATCGACGCCGCCAACGCCGGCGCCGCCAACGTCGGCGCAGTGTGCGTCGTATGAGACCGTCAAGCTCCGCCTTCGCCGAAGGCTACGGCGGGGCAAGCCCTGAAGCCTGAAGCCCGAAGCCCGAAGCCTGTAGCCTGTAGCCCGAAGAGACCCGACATGACTGACCAACCGACTTCCCGACGTGATTTCCTGAAGACGACAACGGC
>CAYMAG010000182.1:0-6911 GCA_964388335.1 uncultured Vicinamibacteraceae bacterium
TGGTGCCATGCCGACCGATGAAGAACTGGTGCGCCAGAGCGTCAGCTTTCCGGCGCAGGTCGCGAGCCGGGTGAAATCCCTGGCGCGGGCCAGCGGCAGCAGCGCGAGCCGGGTGATCGTCGAACTGGTCGAAACCGGTCTCGAAGCCCGGGAGCAGGAGAAGACGCGCTTCTTCGACCTCGCCGACCGCCTGGGCCGCTCGCGCGATCCGCAGGAACAGAAGCGTCTCAAGGAGGAGCTGGCCCGGATGACGTTCGGCGAGTAGATGCCGAAGATCCAGTGGACCGGCCTGCCCCCCGCGCTCCGCGACCATCTGTTCGAGCGGTTGCGCGAGCGCAAGATCACGGCGGAAGACCTTTATCGCCTGAAGGAGTGGCGGGAATCGGAGCCCGATGCGCCGGACGGGCCGTGGTACAAGGATTTCGGCTCGTTCAAGATTTGCGGCGAGCGACAGTATCCCAAGACCTTCCTGCTCCGAGGCCAACCCGCCAGAGGGCAGGAACTTCAATCCGGGAATCGGAAGCGAGGCGCAACAAGTAAGCGCGCGACCGGACGGGTGTGATTCGGGTCTCCTTATCCGCAACTTGCGGTCGTTCAAACAACAGTTTGGGGTGGCCCGCCGCGCCACCGCAAGACAGCCGCATGCCCGCGCCATCGTTCATCCACCTTCCACTACACAGCGAATACTCGATCGTGGATGGCATCGTCCGCGTCAACGAGGCAGTCGAGGCGGCGGTGGCGGACGGCATGCCCGCGCTGACGCTGACCGACCTCGACGCGCACAGGATCTCCTGTCCTGTTAGAGTAGGCGCCACAGGACAGCCGAATGCCCCACGAGCGCTACGAGCGTTTCGCGCGCGCGAAGGACATCATTGCCAATGCCCTCGCCCGCCCGCCCGACGCACGCGGGCCCTTCCTGGACGACGCGTGCGGGAATGACTTCGAACTCAGGGCCGAAGTCGATTCCTTGCTCGCCCACGACGTCGACCCGCCCAGCCTGATCGAGACGGGCGGCCTGGCACAGGCCGTGTTGCCCGCGCTCGCCGACTCGCTCGCCTTCGATGCTGCCGCAGCGGTCGGCCAGTCCATCGGCCCGTACGAACTCATCGGCATCCTCGGTGAGGGCGGCATGGGCACGGTGTACCATGCGCGACAACGCGAGCCCCTCGTTCGCGAGGTCGCCCTCAAGCTGATTCGAGGCGGCTTCGACAGCGCACGAGTGGTCGAGCGATTCGAGGCGGAGCGGCGTACCCTGGCGCGCCTCGAGCATCCGGGCATCGCGCGCATCCTCGATGCCGGCACCGACCAGCAGGGCCGGCCGTATTTCGTCATGGAACTCGTGCGCGGCGTGCCGGTGGTCGAGTACGCCGACCAGCGGCGGCTCTCGATCACCGAGCGGCTCGCACTCTTCATCGACATCTGCCGAGCGGTCGCGTACGCGCACCAACGGGGCGTGCTGCACCGGGACCTCAAGCCGGGCAACCTCCTCGTCGCCGAACAGGACGGCGTGGCCGTGCCGAAGGTCATCGACTTCGGCATCGCCAAGGCGCTCGAGCGCACAGAGGGCGGCGGATCGACCATCACCCTGGCCGGCCACGTCGTCGGCACGCCGGACTACATGAGTCCGGAGCAAGCCGGCGTGGGCGCTGGAGGGGATCCCGACACACGCAGCGACGTGTACTCGCTCGGCGTGGTGCTCTACGAGCTGCTGACCGGTCATCGTCCGCTGACGCTCGCCGGCCTGCGCACGCACGAGATTCACCAGCACCTGATCAGCACGGAGCTTCTGCGGCCGAGCAGCGTCGTCGCCAGTTCGAGCCCGCGCGCCGGCGCCGATGACACCACTGCGCTCGACGCCATCTGCGCCGCACGACGGGCCACACCGACGCGGTTGGGCCGGGCGTTGGCGGGCGACCTCGACAACATCGTGCTGAAGAGCCTGCGCAAGGAGCCCGACCGGCGCTATCCAGGCGTGGAACAGTTCGCCGACGACATCCGGCGGTATCTCGATGGCCGGCCGGTGATGGCCCGCCCCGACACCTGGACCTACCGCAGCGTGAAGTTCGCGCGACGCCACCGCATGGGCGTTGCGGTCTCGGCCGCCGCGCTGACGGCGCTCGTCGTCTTTGCCGGCACGATGACGTGGCAGCGCGACCGGGCGCGCGCGGCCGAGCAGCAGGCCGCGCGCGAAGCGGCGACCGCCCGCCAGGTCTCGGCGTTTCTGACCGGGATCTTCCGGCAGGCAGACCCTTTCGTGGCCCAGGGCCAGGAACTCAGCGCCCGGGCGCTCCTCGACCAGGCGGCCGCCCGCATCACACGGGACCTGGCGGACCAGCCGGACGTGCAAGCGGCCCTGCTGGCCACCATGAGCCAGGCGTACACCGGACTGCGCGTGCCCGAGCCGGCCGTGGCGCTCGCGGACGAGTCGCTGCGGCTCGCCCGCGCGCAGTACGGCCCCCGTCACCCGGCGGTCGCCACCAGCCTCCTGGCGCTCGCCGTCGCCCATGCCGCACGCAGCGACCACGATCGCGCGATGCCGCTCTATCGGGAGGCGATCGAGATGCAGCGGGCGCTGCTGCCCGCCGACGCACCCGACCTTCTGGAGACGACATCGCGACTGGCCTTGAACCTGCAGCACGTGTCGCAGTTCGAGGAGGCCGAAGCGCTCTATCGCGAGGCGCTCGCCATCACGCGTCGGACCCGGCCGGAGGACCATGCCGAGGTGACCGCGGCCCTGCAGCATCTCGGCGGTGTGCTGCACGCGCAGGGCAAGACCGAGGCGCGCACGGTGCTGGAGGACGCGCTGGTGCGGTCACGGCGCGAGGCGTCGCACCCGGTCGTCACCGCCGACATCCTGAGCGAGCTGGCGGTCTTGCTGAAGAATCAGGGGCTCACCGCCGAGGCCGAACCCATGTACCGGGAGGCGCTCGCGATCCGTGAGCGCACCTTCGGCGATCACCCCATCACGGCGCAGAGCCACAACAACCTCGGCGTGTTCCTTCGAGGCCAGGGGCAGGAAGCCCGCGCGCTCGAGCACCTGCAGCGGGCCCTGGCGATCCATATCACCGCCTTCGGCGAGAACCATACCGAGGTCGGCATTGCCCATGCGAACGTGGCCTCGGCGCTGAAGTCGCTCGGCCGGGTCGACGAGGCCGAGCGTGGGTTTCAATCGGCGCTCGCCTCGATCGAGGCGTCGGTGGGGCGCGACCATTGGATCTACGGCCAGCTCGACTTCAACTACGGGCTCCTGCTGCGGGACACGGGACGGCTGGACGCGGCCGCGACACACATGGTGGGCGGGTACAAGATCGCCCGCGACCGTCTCGGCGCCGGCAATCGCCGCGTGCTGTTCATGGTGGAGACGGTGGCCGACGTCTACGAGCGCCTCGGCCAGAGCGAGCGTGCGGCGTCGTATCGCCGCCTGCTTCCGGCGGCCGAGGACAGCAGCGGTGAGTGACCTGAACGAGCGCGCCTCACGGGAACCGCCACCACACGAAGACGTCACGCAGCTCCTGGTCGCGCTTCGCGCCGGGGGCGAGGACCGCGCCCGCGTCACTGGCCAGCTCGTCGAAGCGCTGTACCCGGAGTTGCGGCGACTCGCCGCGCGCCTCATGCGACGCGAGCGCGACGGCCACACCCTGCAACCGACCGCCGTCGTCCACGAAGCGTTCGTGCGGCTCGTGAACCAGCGGACCGTCGACTGGCAGGATCGCGCGCACTTCCTCGGCATCGCCGCCAGGGTCATGCGGCAGATTCTCATCGAGCACGCGCGGCGCCGAGGCGCCGCCAAGCGTGGGGCCAATCCCGACCGCGTCACGCTCGACGAGGCGCTCGCCGTGGGTGACGACCCGGCCTTCGGCATTCTTGCGCTCGACGACGTGCTCACGCGTCTGGCGGGCGTGGACCCGCGCGGCGCGCAGGTAGCCGAGCTGCGGATCTTCGGGGGCCTGACGGTGCAGGAGACCGCGCACGCGCTGGGCGTGTCGGTCCGCACGGTCCACACCGACTGGTCGATGGCCCGGCTCTGGCTTTCCCGGGAACTCGCCCGATAGCGCACGTCGTCTCACCACGAAGTCCGTCCCACCTGGCCCGCTGCAGATTCGCTCGGCCCTTCACGCATTCCTGATCGACACCCGGCTCGGAGGCATGCTCGGCAGCGTCGGTCGACGCCAGTTGTGGCGCGCCCGTGCGCGGCGAGGCCTGTCGCGCGCGGCGACTGATGAGGTGTCTATCACTCGCGTATTCGTGCGTGTAGCGGGCGTCAGCAGGACCGGAGACGGTTGGGTATCGGAAAGGACAGGCTTCTTCTATGTGGCGGTCAATCGGACTCGCGATCCTCCCTGTGGTCCTGCTGGTGGGCAGCGCGCATGCCCAGTCGGCCAACCCGGTCAACGACGGCTTCAGTCCATTCGCCAACCAGCCGCCCGATGTGGTGGCCGTGCAGCCGGACGGGAAGATCCTGGTGGGCGGCCAGTTCACGATGCTGGGCGGCGTGGCACGCAGTCGCCTCGGCCGCCTGCACCCGAGCGGCGAGATCGAGGCGGGGTTCAATCCGGTCGCGAACGGACGGGTGCGCGCCCTCGCCGTGCAGCCCGACGGCAAGATCCTGGTCGGCGGCGACTTCACGACGTTGGCCGGCACGGCCCGCCGTTACCTCGGCCGCTTGCTCCCGGACGGGCGGATCGACGACGCGTTCCTGCCGGTCCATGACGGGACCCTGTCGGTCCCGGGCGGCGCGGACGGCCACGTCCACGCCCTCGCCGTCCAGCCGGACGGCAAGATCGTGGTCGGCGGCAACTTCACCATCATGCACGGGCACCCGCGCGCCCGGCTCGCGCGGCTCCACCCGGACGGCTCGGTCGACCCGACGTTCGCGCCGGTCGCCGCCGGCGTCGTCTGGGCGCTCGCCGTGCAACGCGACGGGAAGATCCTCGTCGGCGGCGCCTTCACCGACCTCATCAGTCGCCTGCGGCCGGATGGCACCCCCGATCCGTCGTTCGCCGTCGCCGGCGGGCAGGGCGCGGTCTGGACGATCGCCCTGCAGGAGGACGGGCGCGTGCTGGTGGGCGGCAACTTCACGACGCTGAAGGGACAGCCGCGTCAGCGCCTCGGGCGCTTGCTGCCCAATGGCACGCTCGATCCCGACTTCACCGCCACGGCGAACGACGAGGTCTGGAGCATTGCCCTCCAGCCCGACGGCCGCAGCGTCGTGGGCGGGCGGTTCACCGTGCTCGGCGGACGCGCCGCGCGACGTGTCGGCCGCCTGCACCTGAACGGCCAGCCCGACCTCACCTGGCGGGCAGAGGCCAGCTCCGTCGCTGAATTCGTCCCGGGCATCACCGCCCTCGTGACGTGCGTGGCGATCCAACCGGACGGGAGCGTGGTCTTCGGGGGCGACTTCGACAGCGTCCAGGGACAGGTGCGCCTGCGCCTCGCGCGGGTCGTCCCCGGTGGCGTGGTCGACGCCACCCTGAGTGCCACGCCCAACTTCAGCGTCTCGGCGACGGCCGTGCAGGCCGACGGCGGTCTGCTGCTCGGAGGACAGTTCACGTCGATCGGGACGACGCCTCGCGCCGGCCTGGCGAGAGTCATGGGTGCCGCGCTCGACACCAGCTTCACCCCGACGCCCAGTGTCGCGGTCTGCTGCTACATGCTCGCCATCGCGGTGCAGGACGACGGAAAGATCCTGGTGGGCGGCGAGTTCAGAGCCGTCGACCAGCAACAGCTCCTGCGACTGGTGCGGCTGCATCCCAACGGCGCACTCGACACGACCTTCCTCGACCCGCGGGTCGACAGCACCGTGCATGCCATCGCGCTCCAGGAGGACGGCAAGATCCTGGTGGCGGGCTATTTCACGTCCATCAGGGACCAACCCCGCAGGGGCCTCGCCCGGCTGCACCCGGACGGCACGCTCGACGAGGCCTTCGACGCCAAACTCGGCTTTGACGATGGTGACGTCCTCACGCTGGCCGTGCAGCCCGACGGCAAGATTCTGATCGGCGGGGGGTTCACGTCGGTGGGGGGACAGCCACGCGACCGCATCGCCCGCCTCCATGCCGACGGCACCCCCGACGGGGCGTTTGCGCCATCGATGGGCGTAAGCGAATTGCCATCATCGGACGGAGGCGACCCTTGGGTCGAGGTGGTGGCGCTCCAGCGTGATGGCAAGATCCTGGCCAGCCGGCGGGAGGGGGTCATACGCCTGCACCCCGATGGCACGTACGACACCGGCTTCGCGCCCGGCGGCGGGCGGGTGAAAACCATCGCCGTCCAGGCCGATGGACGCATCACGGTGGGCGGCAACTTCTCGCAGGTCGGCGGCCAGCCGCGCGTGAACCTGGCGCGCCTCTTCGAAGACGGGGCGCTGGACCCCACGCTCACCGTCGGCACGGATGTTTCCTCTGTCGGTGTCGAGGGCGTGGTGTACGACGCGCAAGGCAACCTCGTCGTGGGCGGCGGCTACACGTCACTCGGCGGACTGGCGCGCACGAGCCTGGGTCGTCTGGCCGCCGTCCAGGCGCCGACCGGCGCGCTGCGGGTGCGCGCCGATGGCGCGCGGGTGGACTGGATCCGCGGCGGGACGGGACCGGAGGTCGTGCGGGTGACCTTCGAGCTGTCGCTCGACGGCACCACCTGGTCGCCTCTCGGCAAGGGCACCCGACGCGCCGACGGCTGGCAGCTCGACGGACTGTCGCTACCCTTTGACCAGCGGTTCTTCGTGCGCGCGCGGGGGCGCTACCCGAGCGGGTGGGGCAACGGGTCGCAGTCGGTGATCGAAACCGTGCGCATGGCCTACCTGGAGGAGGACCCCGACAAGGACGGCCTGCCCACGGCGTGGGAGCTGCGGTTCGGCACGGACCCGCACGGGTACGATCGCGACGGCGACCTCGATGGCGACGGCGTGACCAACG
>CAYMAG010000183.1:0-3701 GCA_964388335.1 uncultured Vicinamibacteraceae bacterium
AGACGCGCAGCATGCCGCGCCGCTCCTGCACCATCACCGAGTGCAGGAAGGCGGTCGCCGTGAACCACGGGAGCAGCCCGGCGTTCTCGACCGGATCCCAGCCCCAGTAGCCGCCCCAGCCGAGTTCTTCGTACGCCCAGATCATCCCGAGCGTCAGGCCCAGCGACAGGAACAGCCAGCTCACCATCGTCCAGCGGCGGACGGCGCGCAGCCACGAGTCGTCCAGATAGCCCGTGAACAGCGCAGCCATCGCGAACGCGAACGGGATGGTCATGCCCACGAAGCCGATGTAGAGCGACGGCGGGTGGATGACCATGTAGACGTTCTGCAGCAGCGGGTTCAGCCCCTGCCCGTCTCGCGGCGCGTCTGCCAGGTACGTCTCGAACGGGTTGTTGTGGATGACCATGAGGAACAGAAAGAACATCTGCACCACGGCCACCACGGCCACCACGTACGGAATCAGCTCGCGATGCGACTCGCGCGAGTTCCTGACGGCGAGCGCCCCGAAGATCGACAGCAGGAAGACCCAGAACATGATCGATCCGTCGAGCCCGCCCCAGTACGCCGTCACCTTGAACAGGAGCGGCTGGATGGCGTCGGAGTAGCGGTCGACGTACCGGATGTTGAACGCGTCGGTCACGAACGCGTAGACGATGACGGTCGTGGCGACCGTCATGATCGCGGTAATCAGGTAGAAGGCGCCGATGCCGCTCTCGATGAGACGGGTCGAGCGCCGGCGGGCCCCGACCACCGAGGCCGTGGCCGCGTACGCCGCGACGACGAAGGCGGCGAGCAGCAGGAACGTGCCGAGAGCGGACATGCGGTCAGGCCTCCGCTATTGGGACGCCGGGGTGGAGGGCATCGCCGCGGTCGCCCCGGGTGAGCCGGGCTCGTACTTGGACGGGCACTTGGCCATCACGCCGTTCGGCTCGACCTGGAATCCCTCGGACGTCAGCATGCCCTTCACCACCACCTCGGACCCGTCCTTGAACGTGTCGGGGACGATGCCCGTGTAGCTGGCGGTCACGACCTGCCCGTTGTGGGTGATTTCGAAGCGGTAGTCGAGCGAGTCGGGGCGCCGCCTGATGCTCGACGCGTGGCCGTGCACCTGCAGCCGCTTGCCGTACCAGGCATCGGGTGAGGTCATCACCTCGTCGACGTGCTTGTAGTACTGCGTCTCTTCGCTCAGGCTCGAGTACAGCAGCCCGCCGAAGGCCAACGACAGGACCAGCGTGGTGAGGCCGATTTTCAGGTATCTCGATCGCATCGTCGTCGGGGTCAGCACGGGCGCGAAGGACCAGCGAAAGCGCCGGTACTCAGCATATGACGCCGTGGTCCCGTAGTAAAGACGCGACCGTCGCGACCGGCAGGCCGACCACGTTCGTGTAGGAGCCCTCCACGCGCGTGACGAAGCGCGAGGCCAGCCCCTGGATGCCGTAGGCGCCAGCCTTGTCCATGGGCTCGCCGCTGGCGACGTACCATGCGATCGCGGCGCCGGTGAGGTCGTCCATCCACACGCGAGTCGTCGCGACCTCGGTCCGGCACTGATCGCCCCGCCGACAGGTGACCCCCGTCAGCACGTCGTGCGCGCGCCCCGACAGGCGGCGCAGCATCGCGGTCGCCTCCACCTCATCCGCCGGCTTGCCGAGCGCCTCGCCGTCGACCACGACCAGCGTATCGGCGGCCAGCACCACCTCGTCGGCGGCTGCGGCCACCGCCAGGGCCTTCTCCCGAGACAGCCGTCGGACGGCGGCGTCGGGCGTCTCGCCCGGCAGCAGCGACTCGTCCACCTCGGTGGGACGGACGGTGAACGCGTACCCGGCGGCGCTCAGCAACTCGGCGCGGCGCGGGGAGGCTGAGGCGAGAATCATGAGGGGCCAGGTCTGCGGATGCACACGCGAGGTGCCAGGTCTCGGCGACGCGCAGGATACACTGGCCGGCATGGTTCCGATGCAGCAGATCGTTCCTGGAGCCATCGTCCGCCTCATCGCCGCGCAGCCCCACAGCGCCGGCAAGGTCGAGGCCGCCTGGCGCCTGTCCGTCGGCGCCGGACTTGCCCGCCTGTCCCGTGCCACGCGCGACGCCAACGGCGTCCTCTGGGTGACCGTGAGCGACCCGCACGTCACCCGCGCCCTCGAAACCCATCGCCCGCTCATCGAGCAGCGCCTGCGCGCCATGCTCGGCGAGCGCGGCCGCGTCTTTCGCGTGGCCGGCGCCACGCCGCACGCCTGACCCATGCCGAGTGCTCCGAACCTGTCGCCCGTCATTGTCTCCGCCGTCCGCCTGCCCACCGGGCGCTTCCTCGGCGGCCTCAAGGACTTCCCCGCCACCCGCCTCGGCGCCCTCGTCGTCCGCGAAGCTGTGGCGCGCGCCGGCCTGTCGCCCGAGGACATCGACGAGTGCATCATGGGGAACGTCGTGTCAGCCGGCCAGGGCCAGAACCCCGCACGACAGGCCGCCATCCACGGCGGACTTCCCCCGTCCGTTGCCGCGCTCACCATCAACAAGGTCTGCGGGTCGGGGCTGAAAGCCGTCATGCTGGCCGCGCAGGGGATCCGCGCGGGCGACGTGGAGGTGGTCGTCGCCGGCGGGATGGAGTCGATGAGCCAGGCGCCCTACCTGCTGCCGCGCGTCCGCGAAGGCTTGCGCATGGGACACGGCCAGGTGCTGGACAGCCTGATTCAGGACGGCCTCTGGTGTTCCTTCGACGACTGGCACATGGGTTGCACCGGCGAGGCCGTGGCCGAGCGCTACGGCGTGAGCCGCGCCGAGCAGGACGCGTACGCCGTCGAAAGCCACATGCGGGCCGCACGTGCGACCCGCGAGGGTGCCTTCACGGCGGAGATCCTCCCGGTGGAGGTACCCCAGCGCAAAGGGCCGCCAGCGGTCGTGTCGGCGGACGAATCCATCCGCGAAGACACGTCGCTCGACGCGCTGGCGCGGTTGAAGCCCGCCTTCCAGAAGGATGGGACCGTGACGGCTGGCAACGCCCCGGGCGTCAACGATGGCGCCGCCGCGCTCGTCGTGACGTCGGCTGCGTTCGCCGAGGCGCGTGGCCTGCCGGTCCGCGCCCGCATCGTCGCGCAGGCCACCAGCGGACTCGAGCCGAAGTGGGTGATGATGACGCCGGTTCCCGCGATACAGGCCGTGGCGGCGAAAGCGGGCTGGACGCTCGACGAGGTGGACCTCTTCGAAATCAACGAGGCGTTCGCCGTCCAGGGCGTCGCCGTGACGCACGAACTCGGGATCTCGGTGGACAAGGTCAACGTGCATGGCGGCGCGGTGGCGCTCGGCCATCCGATCGGCGCCAGCGGAGCGCGCATCCTCACGACGCTGCTGTACGCCCTCGAGCGGCGTGATGCGCGCCGGGGCATTGCCGCCCTCTGCCTCGGGGGCGGTAACGGGGTGGCGCTGGCGATCGAGCGGTAGGGGGGCGGCTTACTCATGCTTCATGCTTAATGCTTCATGCCTGATGCTTCATGCCTGATGCTTCATGTGTGCTGCTCGATCGGCCAACAGACGCGCGGGTGGCGGGCACGGCACCCTCGTCCACTGCATGTGGTGGCCTGCTGCAACAACCGGATGAGCACGAGACATCAAGCATGAGGCTGCATGAGACATGAAGCATGAAGCATGATGTTGTGGACGGTAGACTGGGCACTGTGGACGGTAACCTGACAGGCGTCGTCGGCGCCGGCACC
>CAYMAG010000183.1:3801-6757 GCA_964388335.1 uncultured Vicinamibacteraceae bacterium
CGGTAGACTGGGCACTGTGGACGGTAACCTGACAGGCGTCGTCGGCGCCGGCACCATGGGCAACGGCATCGCGCAGGTCTTCGCGCAGCGCGGCTGCAGGGTCCACCTCGTGGACGTGTCGGAAGCCGCTCTGGTGCGCGCCCGCGCCAGCATCGAGAAGAGTCTCGCGAAGTTCGTCGAGAAGCAGACGCTGACGGCCGCGGACCGGGACGCCACGCTCGCCCGGCTCTCCACCGGCACGTCCCTCGACGCTCTCGCCACCGCGGAACTCATCGTCGAAGCCATCGCCGAGCACCGCGACGCCAAGCGGACGCTCCTGGCGCACCTCGATGCGTTGACATCTCCTGACGCATTGCTCGCGTCGAACACGTCCTCGCTGTCGATCACCGACCTCGCCGCCGCGACATCGCACCCGTCGCGCGTGCTCGGGATGCACTTCATGAACCCGGTCCCGCTCATGCGTCTGGTCGAGCTGATTCGTGGCCAGGCCACATCGGACGACACCATGGCGCGCGGTCTCGCCTGGTGCGCGCGTCTCGACAAGGTGGGGGTGGAGGCGAGCGACTATCCGGGGTTCATCGCCAACCGCGTGCTGATGCCGATGATCAACGAGGCGGCCTTCGCACTGATGGAAGGCGTCGGCACGGCCGAGGCGATCGACACGGTGATGAAGCTCGGGATGAACCATCCGATGGGCCCACTCACGCTGGCCGACTTCATCGGACTCGACGTGTGCGTGGCGATTCTCGACGTGATGCACGACGGGTTCGGCGACCCGAAGTACCGCGCATGCCCCCTGCTGCGCCGCATGGTGGCCGCCGGGCACCTGGGGCGGAAGTCGGGGCGGGGGTTTTATGAGTACGGGGAGTAATGCTTCATGCCTCATGCTTCATATGCTTCTCTGAAGCATCAAGCATGACGTGTCAGGCGTGAGGCGTCATTCATGAAGCATGAAGCATCAAGCATGATTACTGTCTTCCCCGCGCGATCCGCTCGAGGCGCCACCACGCGAACATCGCGAACGGGCCGAGGAACACGAGTTCACGCATCACGGCCGTCAGGTTGTGCGCAAGGAACCCCGGCAGCCAGTAGCGCCGCGAGATCGGCAGGAAGAGGTGCAGCGTCGATTCGTAGAACTCCCGCGTCACGGGCCACAGCGCCATGATGCCGATGGGCGGCGTCGTGTCGTTGCCCAGCCAGTCCAGCAGGATGTGTGACGACCACGCCAGCGACGCGGCGATCGCCGACCGCCAGTTGCCCGTCACGACGCGCGCCAGCACCAGGACGATGGTGGCGGCACCAAGGCTGTGCGTGTAGGTGGAGTGTGTGCCGAAGAGCAGGTCGAGGTCCGGCGCGACACCCAGCAGGGCGAACGGGATGATCGCGAGCATCGCCGTGTCGATCGGACGGCGGGCGGCCGGTGGATCGAGGGCCCGAACCAGGGCGCGCGGCCCCGCGGCGATGACGCCGACCGCCAGTCCTGCCAGGGCGTGTCCCACGGGGCTCGGCACCCCGGCACATTAACAATCCCGCAACCCGCGGGCAAACCCGACATGGCACTTTCCGCACACCTCGCTACCGCAGGGCGAAAGTGATGTGTCGCGTCAACGTATTGTGTTTCAGCATTTTAGGTGAATGCGTTGTCGTCACTTTCGCTTGACAGCCGTGTGGCACGGACCTAGAATGCGAAAGGCTGCGCGCGGCGCAGTCGCCGCCCCTTTCCAGGAGACCTGCATGGCCGTCGATGACATCAAGGAACGCGTTCGGGCAATTGAGATGGCCGTCGGCCAGATCGAGAAGCAATTCGGCAAGGGCTCGATCATGCGGCTCGGTCAGAAGGACGCGATTGCCATCCCCAGCATCTCGACGGGCGCCACGAGCCTCGACTACGCGCTCGGGGTGGGTGGCGTGCCCCGCGGGCGGGTGATCGAGATCTTCGGTCCCGAGTCGTCCGGCAAGACGACGCTGGCGCTGCAGGTGATCGCCGAGGCGCAGAAGACCGGCGGCATGGCGGCGTTCGTAGATGCCGAGCACGCGCTCGACGCCACGTACGCGCAGAAGCTCGGCGTGAACCTCGAAGACCTGCTCGTGTCGCAGCCGGACAACGGCGAGCAGGCGCTCGAGATCGTCGAAGTCCTCGTCCGATCCGGCAGCGTGGACGTGGTCGTGGTCGACTCGGTGGCCGCGCTCGTCCCGCGCGCCGAGATCGAGGGCGAGATGGGTGACCAGCAGATGGGCCTGCAGGCGCGCCTCATGTCGCAGGCGCTGCGGAAGCTCACCGGCGTCGTCTCGAAGAGCAGGACGTGCCTCATCTTCATCAACCAGTTGCGCGAGAAGATTGGCGTCATGTTCGGCAATCCGGAGACGACCACCGGCGGGCGCGCGCTCAAGTTCTACGCCTCGGTGCGCATCGACATCCGTCGCATCGGCGCCATCAAGGATGGTGACCGTGTGACCGGCGGCCGCACCCGCGTCAAGGTGGTGAAGAACAAGGTGGCGCCACCCTTCCGCGAGGCCGAGTTCGACATCATGTACGGGGAGGGCATCTCGCGCGAGGGCGACCTGCTCGACCTCGGTGTCGAGCACAAGATCGTCGACAAGAGCGGCACGTGGTTCTCGTATGGCGGCGAGCGGCTCGGACAGGGGCGTGAGAACTGCAAGCAGTTCCTGCGCGACAATCCCGAGGTCTATCGACGCATCGATGCGCAGCTGCGGCAGGCGCTCGGGCTGACGCCTGCGCCGCCCGTGCCCGAGGTGGCGGCGCCTCAGGCCTGAGTCCGTGTACCGGCGTGCTCGCACGGAGCGGGGACGGAGGAATCCGTTCCCGCCCGTCGCTGCAGGGCCGTTGGTGACGGGGCGAGGTGCGTGCTATCCTCTTCCGGTTGTCCCGCCTGCCTCACGGTGTGCCGAGGTAGCTCAGTTGGTAGAGCATACGACTGAAAATCGTAGTGTCGGC
>CAYMAG010000184.1:0-5482 GCA_964388335.1 uncultured Vicinamibacteraceae bacterium
ACCTCACGCCACGCGCGCGATGAAGATGGTGTGCTTCGGGCCCTTCGCCCGATCGCGCGCCCTGACCCGCCGCATCTCGACGGTGAACCCGGCAGCGCGCAGGCGACGGCCGAGGGCCTTGTCGTCGCCCTCCGACCAGACGGTGAGCACGCCCTGCGGCCGCAGGGCGTCGTGCAGCGCCCGCATGCCACGCGAGCCGTACAGACCTCGGTTCGTGGTGACCGCGATGGCATCGGCGCCGTTGTCGACGTCGAGCATGATGGCGTCGAAGCCGGCGCGGTTGCTGCGCAGGGTCTCGGCGATGTCGCGCACGTCCACGTCCACCCGCGCATCCCCCAGCGGGTGCCCGGCCAGCGGGCCGAGCACTCCCTGATTCCACCCGACCACGATCGGCATGATCTCGGCGACCACGACAGTGGCGTCCGCGGGCAGGTTGTCGAGGGCGGTCCGCAGCGTGTAGCCCATGCCGAGCCCGCCAATCAGCACGCGCAGGCCCGGACGCGCGCCGAGCGCCTCACAGGCGACCGCTGCCAGCTTCTCTTCAGAGGCGTGCATCCGATTGGTCATCAGGAGCTGACCGTTCGCGAGGATCACGTACTCCGTATCGCGGCGTGCGAGCGTGATGCGTGTGCCGTCGGGGGCGAGAGCCTCTCCCAGCGTCTCCCATGGCTTCATGCGGTTGCGCTCGTGTCGTCGGCAACGGCGCGCGCCGCCCAGATCTCGCGGGCCCGCGTGATCGCGGCCTGCACGTGCGGCTGGATGTTGTCACGCCCCACGTGCTCGCGGAACTCGGCGCGATCGAGGAACGCCGCCGGCTGATGCCGGGCGCCGCACAGCACGAGCGTGCGGCCAGAGGACCGCAGTCGGTCGCTCAGCGTCTCGAGGGCGTGCAGACCGCTGGCGTCGATGGCCGTCATGTTGCGCAGGCGGAGCACGACGATGGGTGCCAGGCGGGCCAGGTCGGCAGTCGCGTCGGCGAGCTTGTCGGCCGTGCCGAAGAGAAATGGTCCATGGATGCGCAGGATGTCCACGTAGTCGGGCACGTCCTTGTCCTGCAGCACGTGCACCCGGCCTTCCTCGATGTACTCGGGCGTGACCGTCGACACGCTGGTCGTGTCGCTCACGCGGTAGATGTACAGCAGCGCCGCCAGCGCCACGCCGACCTGCACGGCAATCGTGAGGTCGGCCATCACGGTCAGGCCGAACGTGATCGCCCACACCGTCTTGTCGGCCAGGTCGAGTCGCAGGATACCCGGGATCTCGCCCCATTCGCCCATGTTCCACGCGACGACGAAGAGGACGGCGGCAAGGGTGGCAAGCGGGATGTACGCGGCGAGCGGTGCGACGACGAGGACGATCAGCAGCAGCGTGACAGCGTGCACCATGGCGGCCACGGGCGTGCGGGCGCCGGACTTCACGTTGGTCGCCGTCCTCGCGATGGCGCCGGTGACCGGAATGCCGCCCACG
The DNA here is from genome assembly GCA_964388335.1 of uncultured Vicinamibacteraceae bacterium. Classification (GTDB taxonomy): domain Bacteria; phylum Acidobacteriota; class Vicinamibacteria; order Vicinamibacterales; family Vicinamibacteraceae; genus JAEZDP01. Next base: position 1,468 of record CAYMAG010000184.1, read on the forward strand.
AGCGGGACGACGACATTGGCGACGCCCTGTGCGAGCAGTTCCGCGTGCGAGTTGTGGCGGTCGTCGATCATCGTGTCGGCCACGACGGCCGACAGCAGGCTCTCGACGGCGGCGAGCAACGCCACCGTCAGCGCAGACGGCAGCAACGGCAGAATGAGGTCTGGCCGCAATTCGGGAATGGCGAACGCCGGCAGTCCCCCGGGGATTCCTCCAAAGGTCGTCCCGATGGTCGCGACCGGCAACCCAAGCGCGGCCGCGGTGATCGTACCGACGGTCAGCGCCACGACCGACCCGGGGACGCGCGGCAACCAGCGGGGCACGAGCAGGATGATGGCCAGCGATACGGCAGTCAGCGCCACGGTTGCGAGGTTGACGGTGTCGAGATGCGCAGCCAGTGCGCTCATGCGCGCGAAGAACTCGTGCGGCATGTCGTCCAGGGCCAGCCCGAGCGCGGCCTTGATCTGCGTCGACGCGATCAGCAGCGCGATGCCGTTGGTGAAGCCCAGCACCACGGGCCGCGGAATGTACTTCACCGCCTGACCGAGCCCTGTGAGCGCCAGCACGATCAGGATCACGCCAGCCATCATCGTGACCATCAGCAGGCCAGACAGCCCGTGCGCCGCGACGATGCCGGCGACGATGACGATGAAGGCACCGGTGGGACCGGCGACCTGCACGCGTGAGCCCCCGAGCAGGGCGACGATGAACCCGCCCAGCACCGCGGTGTAGATACCGGCCTGCGGTGTCACGCCCGAGGCGATGCCGAACGCCATCGCGAGTGGCAGGGCCACGATGCCGACGGTGATCCCGGCGACGAGGTCGGCGCTGAACGAGGTGCGGTCGTAGGTGGCGAGGCAGTCGAGGAGTTTCGGACGCCAGCGGGAGAACTGTGTGGGGACTGGCGACGGTTTCATCGTGAGGGGCGCGGAGATCGCATCCGTAGATCGTACAGCGTCCGCGGGCGTGCAGGCACGGTCAAAGCTGCGGCGGCGTGCCCAGCACCGCGTCGGGCAGCGTCTCCACCATCACGTCGACGTCCGTCACGTCCTTGCCCAGCGGGATGTCGGTCTGCAAACGGAACTCCACGGCCTGCCCGGTCAGCATGACGCCGGCCGGCACGTCTCGCGGCTTGAACGTTGGCGTACCCGCGAGCACCTCCAGCACCTCGCCCTTCCTGTCGCGCAGCACCGCCGTCACCACCAGGCCGTCCGCCCGCACCGGCCCACCCGCCACGAGCGTCGTCCTGCCGTCCACGCGGTAGCCGTTTCGCAGAGGCGACGTGCGGGTCACCGTGGTGTCGAATCGCGTGTCGGAAGGCGGGCAGGGAGACCCGTCGATGGTCTCGGTGGCGCTACTGGAGACCCAGCGGGTCCACGAGAACGGATCCGTCAGCGGCTTGTCGTCTTCCTCTACGAGCACGACGTAGGCCGCCGGGGGCGCGCTCGAGTCGGCCACGTTGCGCAGCCGGAACCGGAAGGGCAGGATGCCGCCAGGCTCGACCTGGCTCACGCGTGCCTCGTTCGGAATGGCCTCACCCATCGGCTGCCAGGCCGCGTCCACGTACTGCAGACGCGCGCTCACGTTGCTGACGCAACGGCCCGTGTTTCTCAAGGCGCCAACCAGCAGGCCGAGCTTGAGGTTCTCGAACGAGATGGCCGAGTTGTGCAGCGGCTGAAGGTCGATGCCCTCTCCCGTGCGGATGCGCGATTCGCGCGGCAGCTCGACCCAGCGTGGCACTTCGTGGCGTCGCTCGGTCGAGTAGACGGGGAAGCGGCCGAGGGGTATGTGCGTCTGTGCTTCGCCGGCGAGGGGCAGCAGCCCTGCTGTCGCGGCCGCGATGGACGCAGCCATCATGTGTGATCGAACCGGCATCTCTCCAATCTCCGTTCGACAGGCCGCGGCGCTGGACGCAGCCTGTCATCAGGCAGGGTGTTCGTAACATACTATGCCGGGTCGATGCCTGCTTCCCTTCGCTTGCGGCCGTTGCTGACAGTGGCGGTCGCGCTGCTCGCCTCCAGTCCCGCCGGGACCATCGCGCCAGACCAGCCGTGGGGGCCGTGGCTCGAGCCAGATACGCCCTTCTTCTCGTCGGTGCTCGATGCGCGTGAGGCCGACGCCTGGTTGCCGAGCGACAACCTGTCGCCGCGGGCGATCGTCCTGCCGGCCGGCAGCGGGCACTGGCTTGCGTTCGACACAGACCTGCTGCGCGTGGCGGCGGTGTGGCAGGGGAGCGGCGTCACGCCGCGAGCGCTCGCACCCGGGTCGTATCACGTGCCCGACAAGAAGACGCCCGGCGGACAGAACGCGCTGCCCGCGCCCGACGGCACGGTGTGGATGGGCAACGGCATCTATCCCGGCTGGCAGGTCGGCGAGGTAGTGTCGTTCGTCGATCCGCGCGAGCCGGCGCCCTCTCCCGAGGAAGTGGGCCGTGGTCCGATCGACGCGGCGTCGGGTCGCTTCACAGCGGTGCAGTTGACACCGGCCGGTGCCGTGCTCGAGTACCACGTGGCGGGAACAGCGGTGCGTGAGCGTGTGGCCGGCGCGACGCACGCCGACGGCTCGACGGGCGTCGTGCGGCACATCGAGTTGGGGCCGACCGACGAGACCGTGTGGCTCGTCCTGGGCGTCGTCCGTCCGGACCTAACTGTGGCCCTGGGTGCTGAGGGCGATGCGCGCCCGGTCCTCGAGACGCGACGGACCGGGCTGGCGTCGATGCCGGGCGACGTGCATCTGCTGCGCGTGCCTGCGCACGATCGTGCCCGTCGTTTCGCGGTGGCGGTCGCGCCCCGTGAGGCGGCGCCGCGTGTCGTGCCCGACGCGATTCCCAGCGAGGCGGCCTCCGCGCGCTGGCCGTCCTTCGTCGAGACGCCGATCGTTCCGTCAACCGGCACTGACGCGTACGTGGTGGACGACATCCAGCTGCCAGTGGACAACCCCTGGCGCCGCAACGTTCGCATCAGCGACATTCAGTTCCTGCCCGATGGCACCGGCGTGGGCGTGACGCTCGATGGCGACGTCTGGACGGTGCGAGGTCTCGCCACGGCGACCGGCACGCCGTCCACCGGCACCGTGCAGTGGCGGCGCTACGCGTCAGGGCTGCACGAGCCGCTCAGCGTGGCGGTGCGCGATGGCGAGATCTACACGTTCGATCGCAACGGCGTCTGGAGGCTGCGCGATACGAACGGCGACGGCGAGGCCGACCGTCACGAGCTGTTCTCGAACGCGTTCGCGCAGACGGCCGACATGCGCGAATTTCCGAGCACGCTGCGTCTCGGGCCGCGCGGTGAGTTCGTGATCGCCAAGGGCGGGCAGGAAGCGACGACGATTGGCAGGCACAACGGCAGCGTGCTGCGCCTCTCCGCCGACGGCGCCGCGGCGACGGTGCTCGGGTACGGACTGCGCCAACCACAGCTTGCGGTGAACAGCCGCACCGGACTCGTCACGTCGAGTGACCAGCAGGGCCACTACGTCCCCAGCACGCCGCTGCACATCGTCCGCGACCGCCAGTTCTATGGCTTCCTGAGCGACACGCTGCCGCGCGAGGTGTATCCCGCGCCGATAGCCGACCCGCTCGTCTGGATTCCCCACAGCGTCAACGCGTCGGCGATGTCGCAGGTGTGGCTGTTCGACGCGCGGATGGGACCCCTGACGGATGGTCTCGTTCACATCGCCTACAACCGACCCGAGCTGTTCCGCGTGCTGCTCGATCTCGACCGTCCCATACCCGAGGCGACCGTCGTCAGCATCACGTCAGCGTTCGATTACCCGCCACTGAACGGTGCGGTGAACCCGGCCGACGGACAGCTGTACATCGCGGGCTTCCAGATCATCGGGTGGGGGACGACCGCGACGCGCATGGCCGGGCTCGGCCGCGTGCGGTACACCGGCGCACCCGTCACGCTGCCGCGCCAGGTGACACCCACGCAGCAGGGTGTGCTGTTGCGCTTCGACGTCGCGCTCGACGCCGGCACCGCGTCGAACCCCGACAACTACACGCTCGCGACGTGGCAGTATC
>CAYMAG010000184.1:5582-6748 GCA_964388335.1 uncultured Vicinamibacteraceae bacterium
CATCGACCTCAGGCCCCGCACACCGTCCACCGACACGACCGCGGACACGGCCGTCGTGAGCGTGGCGGAGGGGCGGCGCGTGTACGAGGAATTCGGGTGCATGGCGTGTCACGCGATTGACCGGACGGCGGCAACACGACTCGGTCCGCCACTCGCCGGCCTGTACGGCACGCCGCGGCGGCTGGTCGATCGCCAGTCGCCGGTCGTGGCCGACGAGGTGTACCTGCGCGAGTCGCTCCGCGAGCCTGCGTCGGCGGTCGTCGACGGCTATCAGAACAACGGCGTGGGCATGCCCAGCTATGCCGGCGTGCTGACCGACGCCGAGATCGAGTCGGTCGTGGAGTTCATCAAGAGCCTGCGGTGAGGGGTGTGCCACGGTGAACGGAGGTCACGGAGGTCACGGATTCACACAGAGGAGCAGAGCAACAGAGGACTCCGCTGCTCTGCTGCTTCGTTGTGCACCCGTTCCCTCCGTACACCTCCGCTGACTCGCACCCGCGACAGCAGCATTCGTGGCCTCGTGGCAGCCTCGTGGTGGATGAACCGGGGATCCGCCAACGAGCCGAGGCGGTAGACAGGCCTGCTACCCGGCGCAATTCGCTGTAGGCATCGTCCACCAGGCGGTCGAGGGAAGCGTCGCCGCGCACGAGGTGAGCGTGCCCTTACATCTCCATGTACGGCATGGGCGGCACGATGCCCGCGAGCCGCGCGTAGACGGTAAGGGCACCGCGATGGTGCGCGGTGTGGTCGGTGATGGCACCGATCATCGTGAACCGCGGCGCACCGCCCATGATCGGTCCGTCGGCGATCGGCACGAGCAGATCCTCGTCGCTCATCGCGCCGATGGACGCGCGGGCTGCGGCGACGGCTCGCTCGAACCAGGCGCGGGCGTCGGCCAGCGAGGTGACCGCCGCGACCGCACGGGCATGCTCCTCGAAGTCGAGGCTGAAGCCCTCGGGGCGAAACGTCCCTTCCATGAACCAGTCAATCGTCTGCGCGGCATGGGCCACCTGCTGCGCGGCGGTCATCATGCCCGGCGCCGGTGTGAGCGACGCCTGCGCCTCGGTGAGATTGCGGGTAGACCGGTTGAAGTACTCGTGCGCGGCATCGATTTCGGTCAGGGCCTGTTCTGCGAGCGTCATGGGAGGTCTCCGGAGGGACGAAGG
>CAYMAG010000185.1:0-6610 GCA_964388335.1 uncultured Vicinamibacteraceae bacterium
CGCCGTGTCGCGTCGTCGACATCCATGCTGTCGAGGAGTGTGCGCTGCTGGTCGAAGACCGCGGCGTGCCACCCGCGCGGAAAGAAGCTCGAGTCGGTGCCGAACAACATGCGGTCGGCACCGGCGACGGCGATGGTCTGCGCGAAGACGTGCCGCAACGTGAGGCCGGGGCTGTACTTCAGCCAGCCGTTCGAGCTGGACGTGTCGACCAGCACGTTCGCACACGTGTCGAGCACCATCAGCAGTTCGCGCAGGAAGCCCGCCCCGAAATGCGGGACGACGATCGGCAGGGTGGGATGGCGCATCGCGAGGCCCTGGACGTCGAGCGGATTCCCGTGGCGCGTCTCGAACGCGCTCGCCAGACCGAGTTTCTTGCGGATGCCCACCGACAGCACGCCGCAGTGGACGAACAGCACGGTGCCAGGCTGGTGCGCCATGGCGTCTGCGAGGCCTTCGACCCGGGGGTCGGTCACCGAGTAGCCGTGCATCGCCGGAAACAGACACACCATCCGCACGCCATGCGCCAATGCCCACTCGACACGCGTCCGTGCGCCCTCCTGGGTGGGATCGAGCATGAAGGCGCCAACGAACCGGTCGGAATGCCGGGCAACGGCGCGCGCGATCTGTTCTTCCTCCCCGGGCACGCTGCCGATCAGCACGGCGCGCGACACGTGGTGCTCGTCGAGTGCGGCGGCCCAGCGATCGGCCAGCCCGTCGGCGGTCTCGGGGTGGTCCCAGCCGGCGCGGCGGGTGACTTCGGCGCCTGGTGTCGCGCCGGTGATGCCGGCCTGTCGGCCCAGGACGTCGAAGAACCTGGGCGAAAAGAAGTGGCAGTGCGCGTCGTTCACGCGAATCATGTCGGGCTGTCCTTACGCTTGTCCGCGAGTGGTGTGGTGGTGAGTCCGCCGGTATGCACCAACAGCACACGGGCGCCGCGAGGAATCGTGCCCTTCGCCATCTCGCCCTCGAGACCAGCGAAGGCACGGGCGGTGTACACGGGATCGAGGAGGTAGCCGTCGTCGTGCGCGAGACGACGGAGCGCAGCATCGGCGTCGGCCGAGGGTACCGCGTAGCCGGCCTCGCCGTAGCCCAGCACCCAATCACAGGTAGTTGATGGATGAGGGGCGCCCGCCAGTCCGAAGTGCGTCCAGGCGTGCTCGCCGAGCATCCGTGGATGCTGCGTACCGAAGCGTTCCAGTGCATCACGTCGTGCCACGGCAATCGCCACGACGCGGCACGCGACGCCGCACCGTGCGAGTCCCGCCCAGAGACCCGCGGCCGTCGAGCCCGTGCCATGGGCCGTGACGACGACGTCGAACGGCCAGGTCCCGTCGCACTGGTGTGCGATCTCGGCGATGGCCGCCGCGTAGGCGGGCACCGATTCGGGCATCGTGGCGCCTGGCGGAATGAAGTACGCCTCGTGCTGACGGACCAGGGCCGCAGCGAGTTCGACGGCTGCCGCCACGTCCTCCATCGACGGGTTGGCCACGTCCATCGGCGTGACGTGCACCGTGGCTCCGAAGTCTTCGGTCAGCAACAGATTACCTGATGAGCGCGCCGGCCGGGCGCCGCCCAGTACGACGTGGGCGTGGAGGCCGAGCCTGCAACAGGCGGCGGCAGTCATCATCGTGTGGTTCGAGGTGAGCGGACCCGCGGTCACGACCGTGCGCGCGCCCCGCCGCAACGCCTCGCCCAGCACGAACTCGAGCTTGCGCGCCTTGTTGCCGCCGGCTGCCAGCCCCGAGCACTCGTCCCGCTTCATCCACAGGTCGATGCCGAGCCTCCGACTGGTGGCCGGAAGCCGCACCAGTGGTGTGGGCCACTGTCCGAGCGGCACGCGCGGGCAGCGCGACAGCCATGCGTGCAGCGCGTCGAGCGCCACCACCTGGCCACGGGGCGTCACGCCGGCACCGCCCGGAGTTCCAGGCTGGCCACGGTCTGGCGTACGCGTACCTGCCACAGCCAGACGAGCGCCGTCCCGACGAGCATGAGGCTGGCCGCCAGGCCCATCCAGAGCCCGACGACGCCGTATCCCGCGGGGAAGCACAGCCAGTAGCCCAGCGGGAGCCCGACGCCCCAGTATCCGATCAGGCTCGCGACCATCGGCAGGCGGGTTTCTCCGATGCCGCGCAACACGCCGGTGGCCGTCACCTGCAGGCCGTCGAAGAGTTGAAACGCGGCGGCAACCAGCAAGAGGCGGCTGCCGATGCCGATGACCCCGGTATCGTCGGTGAAGAGGCCAACCCAGAACGCGGGCCACGACCACATGGCCAGCGCCGACGAGAGCATGATCGCCACGACCAGCAGCAACGCCGTCCAGCCGGCCCGCGCGGCCGCCGGCCCGTCGCGCTTGCCGATGCCTTGACCAACCAGGACCGCCCCGGCAGAGGCGACGCCGAGCGGCACCATGAAGATCACGCTCGCGATGCTCAGGGCGATGTGATGGGCCGCGAGCGACGCGGGCTCGAGTCGTCCGGCCAGGGCCGTGGCGGCCGTGAAGATGCCCACCTCGAAGAGCAGGTGCGCCGCGGCCGGCAGCCCCAGACTGGTCAACCGCCAGATCCTCCAGGGTAGGGACGGCTCTCCGACTTGTCCGCCGAAGCCCCAAGGGCGAAGGGGGACCTGTCCGCCGTAGCCCGCAGGGCGAAGGCGGAGGTGACCGCGCCTCGCCACCCACAGCCATCGGCTCACCGCCGCGAGGATTGCCAGCATGTAGAGACGCGACCCCAGCGTGGCGTACGCGGCACCGACCACGCCCAGCGCCGGAAACCCGAGGCGTCCCTCGATGAGCAGCCAGTTGACCGCGATGTTGACGATGTTGGCCGACACCACCGCGAAGGCGATCGGCCCGACGCGCGACATGCCCTGCAGGTAGCGGCGGACGGCGGCGTAGAGCAGCAGCGGCGGCAGGCTGAGGGAGACGATGCGCAGATAGTCGTGCACGAGCGGTGCGACATCGGGATGCAGGCCGAGGTTCGGGAGCGACGCCAGCATCAGCCACAGCACCGCCGCCAGCGGCAGGCACGCCAGGACGGCGAGCCACAACCCGGCCACCAGCCACTCCTTGCAGGCGCGCTCGTCTCCGGCCCCGAACGCCTGCGAGATCATCGTATCGAGGCCAAGCAGCAGGCCCATGCCGAAGATGCCCACCGCGATGAACAGCATGCTGCCGATACCGACCGCGCCGAGCGAGGCAGGGCCGAGGGGACTCACCATCAGCGTATCGACGATGCCCATGCTCATCCACCCGAGTTCGGCCGCGATGACGGGTGTGGCCAGGCGCACCATCGGGAAGACAGACCCACGCAGGCCGGTCAGGCGGCCCCAGAGAGTAGACGACACGCTTCCATCATACGGACCGCGTCGGCGTTATGCTGACCCCATGGCCCTGCCAACCCTCATGCGTGCGGTGGCGATCCATCGCCCGGGTGAACCGGACGTACTGATTGCCGAGGACCGGCCCGTGCCAGCGCTCGTGGCCGAACACGTGTTGATTCGCGTCGCCGCCGCGGGCGTGAACCGGCCGGACGTGCTCCAGCGGAAGGGGGCCTACCCGCCGCCACCGGGAGCGTCCGACCTGCCGGGTCTCGAAGTGGCCGGCGAGGTGGTGGCGGTCGGCGATGGCGTCACGCGCTGGAACGTCGGCGACGCGGTGTGCGCGCTGCTCGCGGGCGGGGGCTACGCCGAGTACGCCCTCGCACCGGCGGGGCAGTGCCTGCCGTGTCCCCCTGGCCTGTCGCTGGTCGAAGCCGCGGCACTGCCCGAGACGTACTTCACCGTCTGGACGAACGTGTTCGAGCGTGGCCGCCTGCGGCCCGGCGAGACGCTGCTGGTGCATGGCGGGTCGAGCGGGATCGGGACGACGGCGATCCAGTTGGCGCATCAGCACGGTGCGACGGTGTACGCAACCGCGGGCAGTGCCGAGAAGGTCGCGGCGTGTGAGGCACTGGGCGCCGCGCGAGGCATCAACTACCGGGAGGAAGACTTCGTCGGCATCTGCCATGCGCTCACGGACAAGCGCGGCGTCGACGTGATCCTCGACATGGTGGGCGGCGGCTACATTCCCCGAAACGTCGAGCTGTTGGCCGAGGACGGCCGGCTCGTGCAGATTGCCCTGCTCGAAGGCGCGCACGCGACGCTCAACTTCGGCCTCATCATGCGGCGACGACTCACCATCACGGGGTCTACGCTGCGGCCGCGCTCCGTGGCCGAGAAGGCGCGTCTGGCGGGCGAGGTCGAGCGCCACGTGTGGCCGTGGCTGGCGCAGGGGCTGGTGCGTCCGCAGATCTTCGCGACGATCCCGCTCGACCAGGCCGCCGAGGCGCACCGCCTGATGGAGTCGAGCCGGCACATCGGGAAGATCGTGCTGACCGTCTGAGTGTGGCCTCCAGCACGCCAGCGGAGGGGACGGAGGGAACGGGTTCACGCGGAGGCGCGGAGGCGCGGGGTGCCACGCCAACGCCCTACGTTGGGGCCAGGTCATTTCGACTCAGCAGCGGCACGCCGAAGTCGATGGACTCGAGCCAGCACCTCGGACCGATCGTGCTGACCGTCAACTGACGCAGGCGCGCTCCGCGTCTCCGCTCCTCCGCGTGAACCCGCTTCCTCCGTGACCTCCGTGACCTCCGCATCGCGGGGACACGACGAGGCACCGACGTCATACGCACGTCAGGCGAGGGAACGGAGAGGACGGAGGGAACGGGTACACAGCGGAGGCACAGAGCAGCGGAGGTCCAATCCAAGTGTACGTTTGATCAGCACGTCCAGACGTCCTGCTCACCGCAGATTCAAGAGGAAAGTGCTCCGGCGTCTCCGGTCCTCCGTGTCTACCCGTGACTCCGTGGTCCTCGGTCACTCCGGTCATCCGCATGCCAGCCCCACCCCGGACACCGCGCGGTCTCGAGCACGTGGTCAGTGCTGGGCCGCGCCGATGAACGGACGTGTGGGTTCGATGTCCTGGCGTGTCCGCGCTGCGGCCCTTCGACGCGGCTCAGCGCCGCCCGGAGTGGGGTCGAGGGGCGACGGTCGCCCGCGCCGCCCGCTGCCGCGGTGTCGAGGATCGCGTCGTACTGCACCGACTGGCGCGTGAAGTCGTCGCGGGTGTCGTCGACGACATGGCGGTGCGATCGTCGAGCGACGCCGGTGCTATGTTGTCACCTCACACAGGCCGATTGACGGCCATCCAGGGAAATTCTGGAAGGGCATCGCCGAAGTCGTGGATCCCACGCAGATACCGGGTCGCATGTAGGTCCGCCGGCCACCCGCGCCAGCTACGCCGGCGACGGAGGCGGAGCCGGCGTGAGGCCGTGGCGTCGCATGAGCGCCGCCATCTGCGCGCGGTCCGGCGGCCCACCGGCCGCCGCGTCGAGCAACTCGGCCGCCTCACGAAAATACTCAGGACCGATCGCGGCCGGCGTGATCAGGCAGAGCGCCTTCGCGTCCTGGCTGCCGTTGTTGTCGAATCGGTGAATGGCGCCACGCGGAATGCAGAGCGCCTGACCCGGCCCGACGTCGATGGGCGTTCCATCGACGGTCCAGGTCAGGACGCCGGCGACGCCATAGACCGTCTCTTCGTAGTGGTCGTGGCTGTGCGCGGGCGCCGCCAGGCGCTGCGCGGCCGGAACCTGGAGTTCGAAGGCGGCGACGCTGCCGGTCGACTGGTCTCCCGCAAGCAGGAAGCGCACGGTGAGCGGTCCGAGGCGGACGGTCTCGTCGGAAGGATTGACGTGGAGGCCGGTGGTCTGGGGCATGGGACACCTCTCTTGTAGTAAACTGCGTTGACTCACCGGAGAGTAAAGCCGATTTACCCATATGTCAACGCCGAAATCGCCCGCCCGCTCACCAGTCGCGACGAAAGACATGCTCATCGGCGCGTTGCTGCGCGTGCCGGCCCAGGTCATTCAACGCCGGATCATCACGGAACTCAACGCGGCCGGGTTCGAGGACCTGCGCGTGCCGCACATGGCCGTGCTGCAGTTTCCAGGTCCGGATGGCGTGCGCCCGGGCCTGCTGGCCGAGCGCGCCGGGATGAGCAAACAGGCGATGAATCAGCTGCTCCGGAGCCTCGAAGGTCTCGGCTATCTCGTCCGGTCCGACGCGCCCGACGGGGGCCGCGCGCGCATTGTCCGCTCCACGAAGCGCGGACGCGCCGCGTACGCACGGATCCACGACATCCTCCGCGCCATCGAACACGAGTGGAGCACCGTACTGGGACCGCAGCGTTTCGCCGAACTCAAAGCCTTGCTGCTCCGCGTCTGGGACAGCCCGCTGGCCCGCGGGCCGGCCGGAACGGACTCCGCAGCCACAGCTCCCGGGCGTCGATCTCGTCGAGTCGCTGCCGAGGGCTCTGGCCACCAGTCCGACAACCGGAGGAAACGGCGATGAAGCCGCGCATCTCGGTTCATCAGCCCCGCCGCGCGGCCTCGGCGACGGACCCGCCCTGCTGGCGGGCGGGGCGCCTCCTGACTGGCACCAGGAGTGAACCCTACTCCGGAGCCGCTTCCAGATCCTCGATGGAAACCAGCCGCCGCCGCAGCGCCTCGACGATGGCCTGGGCGCGGTTGTCGACGCCGAGCTTGGCGAGCAGGTGGGCGACGTGCGTCTTGACGGT
>CAYMAG010000186.1:0-6469 GCA_964388335.1 uncultured Vicinamibacteraceae bacterium
CTCCCCGTCCTCCCTACCACCGGGCGCCGCCCCCTCCGCCCCCGCTGCTCCCGCCCCCGAACCCTCCGAACCCACCGCCGCCGAAACTGCCGCCCCCGAAACCGCCGCCGCCGAATCCGCCGGTGGACATGCCGCCCCCGAACCCGCCCCAACCGCTCCACGGCCCACCCCACGCCTGGCGGCGTCTCCGGCGCACACCCGACGGCCCGCCACCACCCGCCGAGTTGATGAGGCTCATCACGATGAAGATCGCGAGGATGATCATCCACGGCTGGATGCGGAACCCCTCGGGCGCCGGCTGGGTCCGCGCCGCGGGCAGATCCTCGAGCGTCACGTTTCGTTCGGCGGCGATACGGCGCGCGATTTCCACCACGCCGGCGTGGAGCCCCTCGCCGTAGCGGCCCTCGCGGAAGAACGGCACCATGACGTTCCGGCTCGTGCTGCCCGCGAACCCGTCCGTGATCGCGCCCTCGAGGCCGTAGCCGACCTCGATCCAGACTTCCCGGTCGTCCACCGCCAGCAGGACGAGGACGCCCGCGTCCGTGTCGCGATTGCCGATGCCGCGTCCGTTGTTCTCGTACCACTTCACCGCGAGTTCGCGCACGTCCATGAACGGCGCCACCTGCTGCCGTGTCGCGACCACGATCACGTCACCGGTGGCGGCCTGCAGGTCGCGGCTGAGGCGATCGATGCGCGCGGCACTCGCCGCGTCGATGACGCCCGCGGTGTCGTGCACGGGCTGCGTCAGGTCGGGCAGGGCAGGCTGCGCGTCAGCCACGGCGGCCAGCATCGCCAGGCAGACCACGCTGCCGAGCAGGCGCGGCCACGTGCGAGCGACCGGTCGGTCCATCACGCGGGCCATCACCGGTGCGACGGGGGCGTGGCGTCGAACGTTTCGGCGCCGGCCGGCCCGGCCTCGACCGGTGCGGCGCGCCACGTGTCCACGAACGCCACCAGGGCGTGCATCAGGTCGATGTACGGGGGAAACAGCTGCGTCGCGTCGGCCGGATCGAGCCTCGCGTCTTCCTCCACCGCGAGCAGGCGCAGGATGAGGCTCGACGACAGCCCCGCCACCCGTGCCGCGTGCGCGGCGACCATGTCGGGCGTGGCCTGGCGCGGTCCGCCGGTGACCCGGGTAAAGGCGTCCATCAGCGAGGCGAACGGGCCGGACGAGGCCGTGACCAGCCGCGCGACAGCCGCCGGGTCATGCGCGGCCAGCAGAAAACCCTCGCGCAGGTGGATGACGTGACCGCGGGCCTGCACCTCGCATGCGCGCCGCAGGTCTTCGCCAGCCACGACCTGTCCGACGAACGGGTCGTCGCCGAACACGAGCACGTGGTGGTCGATGATGTCGCCGTACTCGAGCGGAAACGTGTCCAGCGATCGCTCGAACTCGGTCACGGGCAGCAACAGCGGCATCTCGAGGCCGTGCCGCTGCCAGGCGCCCGCGCGCTCTGCGCAGGCCGACAGGTCGGCATAGGTGATGGTGTCCACCAGGGCGGCCGTCTGCACCGGCGCATGCACCTGTCGCGCGTGGGGTCGTGCGTGGGCGCCATAGACCAACACCGCGCGCAGACGTGAACCGAACACGGTCTGCAGTTCGTCCGCGAGCCGCGTGGCCGTCCGCACGGGGGAAACGGGCGCCGCCATCGGGACATTGTACGGGACGCGCCGGCGACAGGTTGCTCGCAGGACGCGGTCGCGACACAATCGGCACGCCATGCGCCTGCGTGAACTGAATGTCGCCTGCCTCGGAGGCGGGACGGGTCTGCCGAGTCTGCTGGGTGGACTCAAGGGGAATCCCTGGCTGCAGGTCCATGCCATCGTCACGATGTTCGACAGCGGCGGCAGTTCCGGCGTCCTGCGCGATGAGCTGGGGGTGCTGCCGCCGGGGGACGTCCTGAAGTGCGCGCTCGCCCTGGCGCGCGACGAGGTCGAAGCCCGTAAGGTGCTGCTGACGCGCCTGCCGACCCTCGAGCACCGTCGGCTGGGTGGCCATACGGGGGGCAACCTGCTGCTGTCGATGATGGAGCAGTTCAGCGGCGACTTCCTGGCGGCAGTCGACGGGCTGCGCGCGGTGCTCGGGTGCCGGGGGTTCGTCTGGCCCGTGAGCATTCAGACGGCGAGCGTGTGCGCGTCGTACAGCGACGGCAGTTCGACCACGGGCGAGGTGGAAGTGGACGGTGGGATGACGGAAGGCCGGTGCATCCAGCGCATCTGGCTCGAGCCGTCGGTGGCGATTCACCCGGCGGCGTCCGAGGCGATCAGCCGGGCGGACGCCATCATCATCGGGCCGGGCAGCTTCTATACGAGCCTGATGCCGCCGCTGCTGGTCGAGGGGGTCCCCGAGGCGATTGCGCAGGTGCGCGGGCCTGTGGTGTTCGTGGCCAACCTGCTGACGGAAGGCCGTGGGATGGAGGACTTCTCGGCGGGCGAGGCGGTGCTGCGCATCCGCGAGGCGATCGGGCGGCGGGTGGACACCGTCATCTTCAACACGTCGCGACCGGGGGGCGAGGTGCTGGAGCGCTATGCCGCGGAGCACAAGCGTCCGCTGCCTCTCGGGGAGGTGCCGCCGGAGACGGAGGTGGTGCAGGGCCCGTTCTGGACGGGGAGCATCGCGCGGCACCAGCGGCGACGTCTGGCGTATGCGATGTGGGGGGTGCTGGCGCGGCGATTGCTGTGGTAGGCAGGGGGCAGACCTGACCCCCCGGCCTACTCCGGGACCGCCGCCCCGTCGTGCCGCGAATCGGACGCCCCGAAGTGCACGCCGTCACTCCGCCGCAGCATCACGGCCTGTCCCCACCCGAAAATCCCCGTCCGCGGCCCTTCCACCGTCAACTCGTGCCCGAGCGCAGTCAGTGCCTCCCGCGTCGCCTCCGGCACCTTCGGCTCGATCTGGACGTCGCAGCCCTCGAAGGTCCCCTTGGTGAACCGCCCGGCCTCGAGCGCCTGCTGCAGGTTCATCCCGTAGTCCACGACGTTCGACACGAACTGCGCGTGCGCCTGCGCCTGGTTCCAGCCGCCCATGATGCCGAAGCCGATCCGCAGGTCGTCCTTCCGCAGGAACCCGGGGATGATCGTGTGCACCGGACGCTTCCGCGGCGCGAGCGTGTTGGCGTGACCCGCCTCGAGTGTGAACAGCTGCCCGCGGTTGTGCAGAGAGAACCCCATCCCTTCCGGCACCAGCCCCGTGCCGAACGCCTGGAAGATGCTCTGAATCAGCGACACGATGTTGCCGTCCTTGTCGATAACGGTGAGGTAGATCGTGTCACTGCCCGTCGAGTTCGTGACAGCGTCGAGCTGCGACGGCTCCACCGCGCAGGCCGCCTGCGCCGGGTCGATGAGTGCCGCACGCGCATCGGCGTAGCCGGCGCTCAACATCGCGGCCACCGGGACGTCCGCCATCCGCGTGTCGCCGACGTACCGGATCATGTCGGCGTAGGCCAGCTTCTTCGCCTCGATCATCGTGTGCAGCGCGCGCGGACTGTGGAAGCCGTACTCGCCGAGCGGCGACCGCTCCATGATGTTGAGCATCATGAGCGCGGCGATGCCCTGGCTGTTCGGGGGAATCTCCGACACCGTCCAGCCACGGTAGGTCGTCTCGATGGGCTCGACCCACTCCGCCTCGAACGCCGTCAGGTCGTCCGCGGTGAGCGTGCCGCCGAGCGAGTTCGACAGCGTGAGCATGGCCTCGGCCGTCTGGCCGCGGTAGAACCCGTCGCGTCCGTTCCGTGCGATGCGGCGCAACGACGCGGCGAGGTTCGGATTGCGGAACAGCTCGCCGGCTCGCGGCGCGCGTGTTCCGCCGTCGAGCAGGTAGGTGGCCTTCGCGCTGTCGGTCTTGGTGAGGATCTCCTTCCAGAAGTCCCACTCGCCCGCCACGACCTCCGAGACCGGGAAGCCGCGCTCGGCGTGTGTGATGGCCGGCGCCAGAATCGCTGAGAAGGGGAGCGCGCCGAAGCGGCTGCGCATGGCGTCCCACCCCGCGACGGCGCCCGGCACGGTGACCGAGTGGATGTCACGCTCGAGTGCCGTGAGGCCCTTCGACGCCAACGTCTCCGCCGAGAGGCCCGCGGGCGTCCAGCCGCTCGCATTGAGGCCGTAGAGCCTGTCCTCCTTGGCGATGTAGACAATCGCGAAGAGGTCGCCGCCCACGCCGTTCATCGCGGGTTCCACCACGTGCAGCACGGCGTTGGCCGCTATCGCGGCGTCCACGGCGTTACCGCCACGCTCGAACATCTGCGTGCCGGCGCGCGCGGCCAGGGGCGAGCTGGCGGCCACGATCCCACCCGTCGACGCGACCATCGAGCGGCCGGTGACGGGTAAGGGCGCGGCACCTGCCGAGCCGGTTGCGGCGGCCGAGGTCGACGTGGACGTCGGGGAACGGGGCACGTCGGAACGCTCCGAGCAGCCCGCGGCGGTCAGCGCGACGCCGGCGGCCGTCAGCAGCACGGGGAATCGGCCGGCACGCGGCCGGACGCGGAACGTGGGGAGGGGCATTGCGTAAGTCCTTCCTTCCTTCCTTGCTTCCTTCCTTCGGTCCTTCTTCCTTCGGTCCTTCCTTCCTTCGGTCCTTCTTCCTTCTTTCCTTCGCTCCTTCGTTCCTTCGCTCCTTCCTTCGCTACGGCCTCGGCGGCGTGATCATGATGTGTGCCCCGGGTGTGCCCGCGAACATGAGCCACGGCGCGCCGGGAGCCGGCGTGGTGGGCAGACCCGTGGACTCGGCAGTGGCGTACGGCGTGTAGAGCACCCAGCGCAGGAACGGCTCGCCCACCTCGCCCGTCGCCGGGTCGAGGCTCTTGCCGGTCAGCACGTACGAGGCGCGGGTCTCCTTTGGCATCTTCAGCGTGCCCGCCTCGATCTCTTTCCACCGCGTTTCGTCCCGTACGCGGCCCTGCACGCCCTGGGCGAGCAGCTCGCGTCCCCGCGCGAAGAACGGCGCCAGGTCCGCGTGGTAGCACACGATCGTGATCGCGGCGTCGGCTGGGTCGTCCGCCACGCAGACGAGGTCGTTGGTCCCCTTGCGCAGCTCGACGAGCGCGCCGGAGGCGTCGAAGCCCAGGACGGTTGCGGCCTCGCGGCGGTCAGGGGGCGCGGCCTGGACGGCGGAGGCGATCTGGACGGCCGGCGACGCCGGTTGGGCCACGGCGGGCGAAGCAAGCAGGACTGGCGACGCGAGCACGGCGGTCAGCAGCGTGACGAGCAGGGGAGCCTTCGGCATGGTCGTTCCTCGATGGGGTCGGGCGTGGGACGCTGAATCGCGTACGCGGCACACCACGTCCTGGCGAATGCCGTTAATCTACTCCAGAACCGATGTCCAACCCGATGACACACCTGGCGTCGCGTGCCGCAGGCCGTTTTGCCGCCGCCGTGCTCCTCATGACGGCGCTCGGTCTGGTGGCCGACGGCCGGCAACCCGATCCGGTGCGCCTCACGCCCCGGGCCGAGGTGCTGCCCCAGCTGCGGAGCCTGCTCGTCAGCTGGCGCGGCGAACTGGTGTACGAGCACTATGCACGCGGCGTCCGGGCGACGACCCCCGCCAACATCAAGTCGGCCTCCAAGGGCATCGTCACGGCGCTGGTCGGCATCGCGATCGAGCGCGGCCTGATTCCGTCCGTCGAGACCCCCGTCAGCACCTGGTATCCGGAGCTGCTCGATGCCGCCGACACCCGTAAGCGGGCGCTGACGATCGAGCATCTCCTCACGATGCAGACGGGGCTGGCGTCCACCAGCGGAGCGGGCTACGGGCAGTGGGTGCGCAGCCGTGACTGGGTGCGGTACGCGCTGAATCGGCCGATGGTGAGCGAGCCGGGGACGTCGATGGAGTACAGCACGGGCACGTCGCACGTGCTCTCGGCGATCCTGACGACGGTCAGCGGGACGAGCACGTGGGCGTTCGCGCGCGACGTCCTGACGCGACCGCTGGGGTTCACGCTCGCGCAATGGCCGCGCGACCCGCAGGGCATCTATTTCGGTGGCAATGACATGCTGCTGACGCCCCGGCAGATGGTCAGCGTCGGCGAGCTGTATCTGCGGAACGGGCAGGCGGGGGGACGACAGGTGGTGCCGGCCGCGTGGGTCGAGGCGTCCTGCACGCCGCGCACGCGGTCGCGGTACGACGGCGATCGCGCGTACGGGTATGGCTGGTGGGTGCAGGACGTCGGCGGCCAGCGCGCGTGTTTCGCGTGGGGGTACGGCGGGCAGTACATCATGGTGTTCCGCGACCTCGACCTGGTGGTCGTCGCGACGTCCTCGCCGCACGTCAGTGACGAACGCCGGGGGCACAGGCGTCAACTGCTGCAGTTGATCGCGGACGAGATCGTCGTGCCGCTGACGCGGGCGGAAGGAGCCGTGGCGACGCCGGCACGATAGCGGGGTGGCAGCCTGGCCGCTTCAGACCTGACCACCGTGCGTCCAATGCGCGCGGACGATCCGCTCGAAGGCCTCCATCTGGCGCTCCATCGACGCC
>CAYMAG010000187.1:0-1716 GCA_964388335.1 uncultured Vicinamibacteraceae bacterium
TCCCCGATCCCCGATCCCCGATCCCCAATCCCCGATCTACACTTCCCAGATATGTCGACCGCGCCAATCGCCTCACTGTCTGCCCGCCGCCGCGTTCCGCCTGCGGTGAACGAACCCATCCGCTCGTACGCACCCGGTTCCCCGGAGCGTGCCTCGCTCAAGGCGCGTCTCGCCTCCATGGCAGGCGAACACGTCCAGATTCCCGTCATCGTCAACGGCACGGAGCACTTCACCGGCGAGACCGGCCAGGCGGTGATGCCGCACGCACATCGTCACGTGCTCGGCACCTGGCACAAGGCCACGCCCGAACTCGTGCAGGAAGCCATCGCGTCGTCGCTCCGGGCGCGTGAGGAGTGGAGCAACTGGGCCTGGGAGGATCGCGCGGCCGTGTTCCTGCGTGCCGCCGAACTGCTCGCGACCACCTGGCGCGACACCATCAATGCCGCGACGATGCTCAACCAGAGCAAGACGGCGTTCCAGTCCGAGATCGACGCGGCGTGCGAGCTGATCGACTTCTGGCGCTTCAACTGCTCGTACGCGCAGAGCCTCTACGACGAGCAGCCCCTGAACGACAAGGGCGTCTGGAATCAGACCGACTATCGGGCGCTCGAGGGCCTCGTCTACGCCGTCAGCCCGTTCAACTTCACGGCCATCGGCGGCAACCTCGCAGGCGCGCCGGCGCTGATGGGCAACGTCGTCCTGTGGAAGCCGTCCGCGACGGCCACCCTGAGCGGTTACTACGTGATGAAGCTGCTGCAGGCCGCCGGCCTGCCTCCGGGTGTCATCAACTTCGTGCCGGGCGATCCGGTGGCCATCTCCGACGCGGTGCTCTCGCATCGTGACCTGGCGGGCGTGCACTTCACCGGCAGCACCGGAGTCTTCAACAGCATGTGGAAGACGATCGGCGGCAACATGCCGGCCTACCGCTCGTACCCGCGCATCGTCGGCGAGACGGGCGGCAAGGACTTCATCATGGCGCACCCCTCGGCCGACGCGCAGGCCGTGGCCGTCGCCATCGTGCGCGGCGCGTTTGAGTATCAGGGGCAGAAGTGCTCGGCGTGCAGCCGCGTGTACATTCCGCAATCGCTGTGGCCCGAGGTGCGCGACCGCATGGTCGCGATGATGCAGGACATCACCGTCGGCGACGTGCGTGACTTCCGCAACTTCATGGGCGCCGTGATCGACCGGAAGTCGTTCGACAAGATCAGCGGGTATCTCGAGGATGCGCGCGCGAACGCGACGATCGTGGCAGGCGGAGGAGCGCGAGGCGACGAGGGATACTTCGTCGAGCCCACGCTCGTGCAGACCGACGATCCGTCGTACCGCCTGATGTGCGAGGAGATCTTCGGACCGGTGGTCACCGCGTACGTGTATCCGGACGACCAGTACGTCGAGACGATGAAGATCGTCGACCAGACGTCGCCGTACGCGTTGACCGGCGCGATCTTCGCCGACGATCGCCACGCCGTGCGCCTGGCGCACACGTACCTGCGCAACGCGGCCGGGAATTTCTACATCAACGACAAGTGCACGGGCGCCGTCGTCGGACAGCAGCCGTTCGGCGGTGCGCGCGGTTCGGGCACGAACGACAAGGCCGGCAGCAAGCTGAATCTGCTGCGCTGGGTCAGTCCGCGCTCGATCAAGGAGACGATGTCGCCGCCGCTCGACTACCGGTATCCGTTCATGGACGCGGAGTAGGCGGTCGAACGTCGTGCC
>CAYMAG010000187.1:1816-6438 GCA_964388335.1 uncultured Vicinamibacteraceae bacterium
TGGTGATGGGACGTCCGCCGAGCGAGATCACCTCGTCGTCGCGGTTCAGGCCGGCGCGGTGGATGGGCGTGTCCGCCATCGTGGCAGCGGCGACGGCGGCGCGACCGCCGTGCGGCTCGAGGCGCACGAGCCCCAGCCACGGCGTGTCCGTGCGCGGCGCGAACGACAGCCCCGCCTGCGCGAACAGCGGCGCGAAGTCGATCGGCTCGCGGCCCTCGATGTGCTTCGCGAAGAACGTGTCGGCGAATGTACGATCGCCGGCCACGGTGGCCAGCGTGTCACGCAGATCGGCCATCGTGTAGGGGCGTCCCACGAATCCCGGGGCCTTGCCCTGCGCCTTGCCGAACCGCTGCCACAAGGCACGCATGTAGTCGTCCAGCGTCACGCGTCCGTCGGAGCGCTGCCGAAGCGTCAGGTCGAGGCCGATGCCGATCGCCGCGCCGTACGTGTAGTACGACACGTACGTGTTCTCCCAGTTCGTGCGGTCGATGTACGAGGCGGCATCGACCAACGGCGCGAGCCGACTCATCTCGACAGCCGACCGCAGCCGGACGCCCGGGCTCGCGAGTGCCTGGCCGGCGAAGGCGCCGAGCGCACCGAACATCTGGCGATCCTCCGTAAGTCCAGCACGCCGGAGGACGAGTTCGCCGTAGTACGTGGTGAAGCCCTCTGCGAACCACAACTCTCCCGACATGTTCGCCTGCGTGAAGTCGAACGGCTCGAGCGACGCCGGGCGGATGCGTTCGACGTTCCATGCGTGGAAGAACTCGTGCGAGACCGCGCCGAGGTGGCGTCCAACGCCGCCCTCCAGGCCCACGTTCAGCGAGCATACGGTGCTGTTGCGGTGTTCCATGCCGTCGCCTCTCGCCCACGGCAGGTAGTCCATCAGGAACGTGTAGCCGCCCGTATCGAAGGCGGGCAACTCGCCGAAGATGGCACGCTGCTCGGAGACGATGCGCTCGATGTGCTGCGTGAAGGTCTCGACCTGGGCGTCGGTGCCGAGGTGATGGACGACGACGCGAATCGTGGCGGGGGGTTCGTTGCCGGCTGGCGCGACCGTGAACTCGCGCAGCGTCGCGGCGCTGAACTCGATGGGGGAATCGAGCAGGTACTGCAGGTTCGGTGCGGTGAAGACGTGTGTGTCGGACGTCGGGAAGAGCTGCGTGAACGCGCGCCACGCGGTGCCGGTCGGAGGCACGAGACGCACGCGAACGTCATGGTCGGCGAGCGCGGGCGACCAGAGGAAGACCGCCGGGGCGTTGATGTGCGCGTGGGTGTGGTCGACGGCGAAGTAGGTGCCGTCGATGTGGTCGCCGAAGAGGCGGTAGCTGACGGTGACCGAGTCTCCGGTCGGCACGACACGCCAGACGTCGGGTCGGAGGGGCTCCAGTGCGAGTTGTGCGCCGTCGGACGATCTGGCCGCGAGGGCGAAGAGGTTCTTGGCGAACTCGTGGGTCGCGTAGCGGCCTGGCGACGACCGGCTCATGCGCACCTCGAGCGGCTCGCCCGGCTGCGTGGGGAAGCGCGCCTCGACCTGCATCCAGCGTTCCTGCGGGGCGGGGAGGCTGAGGGTGTAGTCGACGGCCTGAGCGAAGGCGCCGTGGGAGAGGGTCGCGACGAAGATGAGGGTGAGGGCAACGCGGAGCCGGTAGTTGATGGTCACATCTAGATTCTGCACGTTTCGCCGGATCTGGCCCCCGCGTCTGGACTTAGTCCTGTACACTTAGTCCATGTCAGCCGACACGCTCACCGTCAACATTCATGAGGCGAAGACGCACCTGTCGCGGCTCGTCGATCAGGCCGCCAAGGGGAGGAGCTTCGTTATCGCGAAGGCCGGCAAGCCCCTCGTCAAGGTCACGGCGCTCGACGCGCCTCGGGCGCCGCGGCGGCTCGGGTTCCTCGCCGGGCACATCGAGGTGCCCGACGACTTCAACGAGATGGGCGCCGACGAGATTGCCGAGCGGTTCGGAGTGGGGCGGTGATCTTCCTGCTCGACACCCAGCTGCTGCTCTGGGCCGCCGGGGAGCCTGCGCGGTTGCCGGCCGCAGCCCGCCGGTTGCTCAACGACGCCGGCAACGACCTCCTCTTCAGTGCGGCCAGCTTGTGGGAGATCGCGATCAAGCGGACGTTGGGACGCCCGGACTTTTCGGTCGAGCCGCGCGTGCTTCGGCGCGGACTGCTCGACAACGGCTACCGCGAGCTGCCGGTCACGGGCGCCCACGTGCTCGACCTCGACAGTCTGCCGGCCCTGCACAAGGATCCGTTCGACCGCCTGCTTCTGGCGCAGGCGATGGCCGAGGGCGTCACGTTGCTGACGCACGATGGCCTACTGGCCCAGTATCCAGGTCCTGTCCAGCACGTGTGAGCTGCGGTCCGCCTACTCGTCATCGTCCACTTCGTCCGCCAGCGCTTCCAGTTCGGCCAGGATGTTCAGGTCCTTCGTTCGGCCTGCGGCGCGCTTCAGCTCGATGAGGCGCCCGAGCGACACGTAGCGGAAGCGCTGTCCCTCGATGCGGCGGATCAGGCCGGGAAGGTCAAGCGCCATTGACCGCGGCGGCGCCCGTGGGCCGCTCGGAGGGCGAGGCTTGGCGTGGTGTACCGTCGGCGCGACGCGCAGGCGATCGACGCGCTGCGTGCGCGGCTCGAAGCCATTGCGCCGGTCGTGTGGATCCGCGGAGACGATCCCGAGTCGCGCGAGCGCGTGCTCGAGCCGGGGCTCAAGCTGCAGACGATTCACTCTGCCAAGGGCCTGCAGCATCGCGCCGTGGTGCTGGCGTTCGCCGATCAGCTCGGGCAGGAAGACGACACGGTGGATGCGGATCGCCGTCTGCTCTACGTGGCGCTGACGCGTCCGGAGGACGTGCTCGTGGTCACGTGCACGACCGGTGCGGGCGAGTCGATGTCGCCAATCGTCGCGGAGCTGCTGGCCTCGCCGGCGTTCGTGCGGCGGTGAGGCGGCGGGGTCAGGTCTGCGTATGCGCACGCGAGGGGTCAGGCCGCGCAGTATCCCGGTCGGCAGGGCGCGGGCGCCGGAGTCACGCCTCCGGTGCGGCCGCCGGACACGCCGCGTCACCGCCTCGCGTGTTGCCGGAGAGACCGCATCGGCCCCTGCCGGGTCCGGGCCTCGCTACGGTCTCTCCGGGAAGATGGCGGTTGACGCGCGTGTCGTGATCCCCGACGGCGTCCGCACAGTCGGCGCGCCGCCGGCGCCCGCGCCCTGCCGACCTGGCCCGTTCTGCTGGCTGGGCGCATCACCGGCCAGCCCTTCGCCGCCGGCTACGGCCACGCAAGCCACCGCCGCGCCGCCAGCACCCGCGCCCTGCCGGCGAACGTCGCGTCCCGCAGGGTGGCCGCCGCCCTCCGATCCGATTGATACTCACGCAGGCGATGGCTTGTCGGCGCGCACCTGGCACCTCGCGTGTGCACGATCAGACCTGACCCCAGGGTGACGCGGAGGAGCAGCATCGTGAAGACATCAGGGAGCAACGACGCACGCGGTCGGACGTTTGCGGAACGCTACGAGCAGGCGCTTCGCATCGCGGCGGTCGTGCACGTCGAGCACTCGCGCAAGGGCACGCGCATCCCCTACATCACGCACGTCGTCCACGTGTCGCGGCTGCTGCAGGAGCACGGCGCGCCGGAGGCGGTCGTCCTCGCGGGCCTGCTGCACGACGTGCTCGAGGATGCGGACGATGACGCGCGAACGCGCGAGCGGCTGACGGCGGTGTTCCCCGGGTTCGAGGCGGGGGAGGGGCTGGACGCGCTGCTCGGCGGGCTGCGCGCGCTGATTGACGGAGAAGTCGGCGAAGAGGTGCGGCATCTGGCGCAGGCGGTGTCGGAGGAGAAGGTTGAAGACGGCGAGTCGCGTCCGTGGAAGACACGGAAGCTCGAGCAGCTGGCGCATCTGCGCGGCGGGGACGCGCACGTGGCGCTGCTCAAGGCGGCCGACACCCTCCACAACGTGACGGCGATCGCGGATGACGTCAGCGTGCTCGGATGGAGTGTGCTGCAGCGGTTCAACGCCGGGCCGGCGGACCTGCTCTGGTACTACGGGTCGGTGGTGGAGCTGGTGAGCGGGAGATCGCCTGTGGGCAGCGTGCTGGTGGAGCAGCTGCGCGGGCAGTTCGAGCGGTTGACGCGCGTCATCGAGGCCGCGACGGCGCGTGATGCGGACGCGCGGGCCGGCGCTCCCGACGAATAGTCACTGAAGTGACGGCAGGCTCCCCCCACACCGCGCGGGCGTTGGAAGGAGGCATCCGAATGGCCGAGAAGAGAGTGATGCTGACGCTCGATGGCGAGACGTACGCGCGGGTTGCGGGGCGTGCTGCCGCCGACGACTGCACGGTCCAGAACGTCGTGGTCGCCGCGTGTCGCGAGTACGTCGGCGAGCGGCAGCGGAATCGTGTGGGACACGTCGGCGGCCGGCCGGAGACGCTCCGAGGCGGTCCCGTTGAGGCGGCTGCGCCTGGGCACGGCCCTCGGACGCTCGAGATGCGGATTGGCAGGAAAACATGCCGCGGACTCGAGACCCGCGCAACGCGCGACGGGATGACGCTGCACAGCGTCATCGTCCGCGCGGTGAAGGCATGGGTTGGTGGCCCGGCGGCCCCAGCACGGGCGCC
>CAYMAG010000188.1:0-6382 GCA_964388335.1 uncultured Vicinamibacteraceae bacterium
CCTGGATGACGCCAGCCTTGCGGTCGTGTCGTGACATAGTAGTCAATCTACCATACTTGGTAGATTGACTACCAGGCTTCGTTCGTCAGCCAAGGCGATGCTGGTGAACGTCATCACTGTCCAACAGGACCGAATGATGAGTGCCGCGCCCATACTGGACACCGCATTCCGCGATCTGCCGACGGTGGCTCGCAACAGCGAAGGTTCCTTGACTGTGCCGTCACGCTTCGCCGTCCTTCGGGCCCCGCGCGGCGGCGTGGATCTGCCGGATCGCACCCACGTGATAGGCGAGATGGACGACGCTGCCGACCACGCCGTTCAACTCCACGGTCTCCAGGTCCCGGGGCGTGACGACGGCCGCCAGCCAGTTGTCGATCTGCCTACGCAGCTCTGAGCGCAGCCGGTCCCACTCTTCCTTCGAGACGCGCCCAACCTGCCAGGCCGCGGTCCAGTCCGCCGCGGCGAACGGGTCCTCGCCGGCGGCCCAGCGGTTCATCAACGACAGCCCGTACGACACGTGCGCCACATGAGCGGCTACGGAGGCGCCGTCCTGCGACGACATCGACGCATCGTCAGGCGACAGCCGATCGAGCGACGCCAGCAGACCGGCATCGCCACCGTTGAGTACGAAGCCGCCGGTGGACGCGGGCCCGTACGTGAGTTCATGCATCAGGACGTGCAAACTCGCGAACAGCTCGGAGGTGGTCATGGTCCAAATGTAGCGCTGCCGCGCGGTCAGTGCACGCCTTCAGCGCTCGCGTACAGCTGGGCTGACGCGACCGCCGGCCGTTGTTCAAGCCATCGGGCCACCAATCGTACGGCGAAGGTACCCTCCCGCGTCAGATGATCCACGCGAGGTGCTTGTCCACGACGCGCCACGTGCAGTCAGTTTCGGTGAGAAGAATGATCCACGCGTAGGCGCACACTTACCAGCAGCTGTATGAAGCGAAGACGAGGCCGAAGCCGTCGTCGGAAGGGGCTGGCAGCCTTGATGGCGCTCGCGGAAGGCCGTGGCGAGCGTGGCTCGTGTTCCCATACTGATTGAGCTCGCGAAAGCCAACGCCCTCTGCGTGGGATGCGGCCCTGGCGGGCAGGGCTGCAGATCAGCGGGATGAGCCTCCTCTGGAGGGAGCACAACCACTGGCGCTCCACCCGCCTGAGAAAGGCGCTCATCAACGCGGCGCATTCGGCCGAGTGGGTCTCGAGCAACAAATGCGGCCCATCGAGGATGTGCGATACCATCCGGGGGAGCGCCTTCATCCAGGAGAGCGCCTCATCGAGTTCGAAGAAGATGTCGTGGCGGCCCCACAGCATCAGCGCCGCGGGCTGCCAGCGAGCGGGATAGTTGGCAATGTCGCCGACCCCATCTCCGGCGCGCGCTGATCGCCCCACGCCCTGTTCAAGGGGTCGCTCACGCCCCTGGCGCTGATGTCCTCGAAGCGCGCGGCAAGTCGCATCCAACATGCAGGAACCGCTGACCACACCGCCGACCATTTGCCTGGTCGCACTCACCGGAAACGGCAGCGCGCACGAACGAGCGCAGATCGTCTGTAAGGTTTCACCCGCCGGCTGCGTTCATCTCCGTAGAGGCCGTTGACCGCAGCTGGACACACGCACGCTCCGGGACGCGTTCTCCGGGCGTGCTCGGCGCGGTCAAGACGCGGGCGACATTGTGCCTCCTCAGGCTACACCTCAGAAAGTCCAGGGATTCGGAGGGTGCGATTGTCATGATGCCGTTGTACCAGGCGCCGTTCGGTGAGCGCCCGCAGCGTCTGGCGCACGGTCGCGGAATCGAGGACCGCCGGATCGACCCACCAGATGCTGCCCGGTACCACTTGCGTACCGGGAATGACGCCGCGCTTGAGCAACAGGCCGACGTACGAGGGGCTGATCCCGAGGTGCTCGGCCGCGCCCCTTGCGGTGAGCCAGGCGGGTTGTGTCGGATCACACGCGGGCAGCTCGAGCCGGCTGCGCAGCTCGCGCACGCGCAGGCGCGTCCAGTGATTGCCCGTCCCCGTGCGCCAGCCGAGCAGATTCAGCTGCGCCGCGATCGCGTCATCTTGCCAGCGACCGGCCATCCGTCGCACGAGCGCGAGCGCCTCGGCATCCGTACAGCGTTTCGTCCGCCCGCTCCAGGCGCGAGCGACGCGCCGCTCCGTGTGACGGCCGCCCTGCCAGTGAATCACGAGCACGATTTCGCGCGAGGCATCGTCGATGTCGACGATGATCTCCTGGATCAGGATCCGTACGATGCGCTGCTTCAGGCGCATGTCGGTGGGGGGGGCGTGCCACAGGGCCGGCAGGTCCTGTGCGAGCGCCTGCAACGCGCGGGCATCGACTTGCTGCGCGGGGACCGTGCGCGCGTCGAAGCTCGCCAGTCGCGCCTCTTGCTCACGGACCCGTTCCAGCGCCGCGTTCCAGCGCGCCTCGAGTTCCGCCGCGACCAAACGCTTCTCGGGATCGACGTGTTCGTAGCGGCGCGCGGCGAGCTGCGCATCATAGCGGGCCTGCTCGAGTTCGAGCTGCAGGGCCTGTCGCTGCTCACGCTGCCGCTCGCCGGCTCGCTGCGCCGCGGCGATCGCGGCGTCAATGGCCTGCGGCGCAAGCGCCTGCAGGATCTGCTGGCTCACCGCGTCGTCGACGACCGTGCCGGCGCAGGACACGCAGGCCGGCGCGCCGGTTTGGTGATGCCGGCGCATACACCGAAAGTTTGGAGAGGCACTGTCGCGGCCGCTGTAACTGATTTGAAGCGTGTGGCCACACCGTCGACACCGCAGGAGCCCCGCCAAGAGACTCCGGCCGCCGCGTGCCGACTTGCGCGCGCCCGACTTCATGTAGGCGTTCGATTCGATCATCGACAGATGGCGACGATAGCTTGCCCAATCAAGGTACCCCGGATGATGGTCCGGAATCACGACCTGCCAGTGATCCACCGACAAATCGTGCCCCGACGTCCGTCGGATGCGGCCGTCGACGATCAGCGTGCGGCTCTCGCTCTTGCCGTACACGTAGGCGCCCGCCAGGAAGGGATTCGTGATGATGGCGTGCGCACGCGTGTAATTCGCGGGCACCCATTCGGTGACGCGTCCGTGCTTGCCGCCACGTGTCACGGGGACGGAGATGCCCTCGCGGCGGAGCCACAGGAGCACTTGCCGCGTGCTCCCAAGCTCGTCGAATTTCTGGAGCACGAGGCGAATCGCCTGCTGCACACGGACATCCGGATCAAGCTCGATCGCGCCCGTCGGTCCGTAGACCAGCCCGACTGGCAAGTGCATCCACAGCTCGCCGCGCTGGGCCTTCGTGCGCTGCGCCTCGAGCGCGCGTTGCCGAAGCGTCGCCATCTCGAAGTCGCTCATGATCCCCTTCAGCCCCAAGAGCAGCCGATCGTTGACCAAGCGTGGGTCATAGATGCCATCGTGATCGATCAGCACGACGTTCATAATCGCGCCGAGCTCGACCAGTTGAGACCAGTCCCGATCGTTGCGCGCAAGACGCGACGCTTCGAGCGCCAGCACGGCGCCCGCCGCGCCCGCGCACACGGTCGTGAGCAGCCGGTGAAACCCCGGGCGCTCGGCGAATCCGCTGCCGGAGATGCCCAAATCGTCGTCAATCGTTTCCACGCGGTGGAAACCCAATTCACGCGCGACATCCGCGAGCGCGTACTGCCGCCGCTGACTCTCCAGGTGGCCGCGGACCTGGCCAGGTGTCGATTGGCGCACGTAGACGAGCGCTGCCCGCTCGAGATGATCAGCGGTGATCTTCGCGTGCATCGTCCCGCGCCTCATCGCTCTCAGTCGCTCCGGCGCTGGCGAGCAGCAGATCGGCCAGCGCGGTCACCAGATCCTGCGCGATCGGCGCCGGCAGCACGACGGCCGGGATGTCGCGCTCGAACGGAATGGGCAGTTGTCTCGGGGGTCGACGTCGCATCGAGCTCCTCCTGAAAAGGACGGGTGATGCGATCGTGCGCCGAGCGCGCGGCGTTCACCAGCGACGTCAGTTCGGTGAGGGCTTCGACGGAGACGAGGATCGGGCCGGTCGACAACGCGGCGCAGGCCACGCGATCGGTCATCCAGACCGGAATCGCGGCGGTGCGCTGATCCTGCTCGCAGAGCCAGACCTCGCGGCCATGTCGCACGCTGCGCTGCCCGCGAATCGTCTGACCGTGCAGCGGATGCCACGGATAGTGAACGGTGACGTGCTCAGTGTGGTGGGTGGAATGTGACTGGCGTGAAGGCTCCGCTCGCAAGGCTCGCCGCGTGCGGGTCCCGCGCACATCCGCCTGACTATGCGGCCTTGACCGCACCTCCGCGCGCCCCGTGTTGGGCATCTATCGGAGCGTGCGGGAGACCGTGTTCTCGTAGGATGCGCAACGGTCAGGACGACCCACACGGCCGTCCAGCGGCACGCACTCGACGTGCCCACACGATGCCGGCCCAGCGCCCGCATTCTGCGGCGCGACCGTCAAGCGCTTCCATTCCTGGCTACCGCTGCTCGTCACGCTCCTCATCGTCATCACGATGGTGGTTGTCATCCTTCCGGTGCTGGCGCGCCGGTGAGGGCGTGGCGCGTGGCGTGATCGAGCTCGGAACGCTCGTGCTCTGCTGCTCGTCAGCCCCGTCGGCGGTCTTTGGGCAACGGTGCCTTGGCCCCAGCCTGCCCGAGGAACGCCGCGACGACGCGACGTCTAACTGCTTCGCGCAAGCGCCATCCAGCCCTTCTGCGCCAGAACCCGAGAGGCGAGTTCGATCTGCCGCACCGTGAACTGCTTCTTTCGATCCGCCCACGCATAGACCGCACGAGCAAGATCATCGGGGCGGTCGACGCGTTCGTGATGAGAGACCCAATGCACGGTCGACAGGAGTTCCAGACCGAAGGGCGTCTCGAAACCCTCGACGAGCTCAGCCACGCGCGCGAATCGCGCCTGCACGTCGGCATTGGTCGCCAGGAAGCTCTCAGCCTCCTCGACGGCACCCGGGACGAGGCTGAGTGCCTTTCCCGGAGCCTCTCCTCCATCGCCGTAGCCGGCAACGAAGTAGCCGTCGATCGCTCGCAGTACATACGGGAGATTCTCGGCGTACGGGCCATAGGGCGCCTTCACGTAGCGCAGTTTGAGTGGCTCGCCGGCTTCCTGCATGAAGTACATGAGCTTGTGGACTTCGAGGAGCGTGACGAACGGGTCGAGCAACCCGCTGAGGTACTGGCGCATCAGGCCAATCAATGCCGCCCGTCCGGCCGTCATCTTCGGCGGGGTACCAGCCCGCAGCGCTACGCCCGCGGCAGGCTCCTCGCCGTGGGGCTCGAAGACCGTGAACGACACGTCGGGAAGTGTCTGTGCGAACTGCTCGATTCGTCGGCGGACATCGGGCCAGTGCAGGCCACCCAGGCCGCTTCCAAGCGGAGGGATGGCCACTGACCTGATCTGTCGTTCCTTGATCACGTCCGTCAAGGCGCGCAGGCCGGCGTCGATGTCCTCGATGCGGCTCTTGCCTCGCCAGTGGCGTTTGGTGGGGAAGTTGATGATGAACCTCGGATTCCCCACGTACCCGGTCTCGTAGACGAACATCCGTCCGGGCTGCACGTCCTGCCGGCTGCAGGCGGTCTCGTACGCCTTGAAGTTCTCGGGAAAGGCCTTCTTGAATTGCAGCGCGACCCCACGCCCCATGATGCCCACGCAGTTGACGGTGTTCACCAGGGCCTCGGCATCAGCCCGAAGGATGTCGCCGGTCCGGAAGTCCAGCATTGCTAGCCTACCGTCCATAGTACCAATCCTTGCGAATCTCGGTTGACGGTCGATGCGCGCACCCGCTGAGGGCATTCGCGACCTGCTGAGCCACCTCGCGGGAGCGAACGCCAATCTTCTCGACGAGCCGCCACGGGAAGCGGTGTTCCACCAGAAACTCGGCCTGCTTGCCGTCCTTGACGGAAGCCGGGACGCCCGGGCCAGACCACTTCTTCGCCGCGACCGCGTCCCAGTTGATGTCGCCCAACTGCTTGAGGCTTCCACGATCCTCGAAGTACCTGGCACCTGCGTTCGACAGCGTGAACGCCCATCGAAGGCCTTCGCTCTCTGCCCATCTGACCGTCTCCAGTAGGTCCGCCTCGAGGTGAACGATCGGTGCCTCGCCCCCTCGGTAGGCCAGGCTGGGATGGTTCGCCTGCCAGAGCAGGTACAACATGACCGACCGAGGACAGAAGTAGAACGGAACACACTCGCCGACATGCAGGTGCGGATGGGACGCCAGTGTCAACTCCGTGAGCGGCGCTGCTTGATGTCGGTCATCCCGATGACCGTGCCGCTCTCAGGTCGATTCCCCATCTCCGCATCGCTGAGCAGGCCGTCCGCCGCGATGATCGACGGAAGGCGATCGACGTGCACGATGTG
>CAYMAG010000189.1:0-1990 GCA_964388335.1 uncultured Vicinamibacteraceae bacterium
GCACTCCGCTGCTCTGTGCCTCCGCTGTGCACCCGTTCCCTCCGTCCCCTCTGCTCACGGCAGTGCATCGTCGTGTTCCCGCAAGGCGGAGATCACGGAGGTTACTGAGAACGGGTTCACGCGGAGGCGCGGAGGAGCGGAGGCGAGGGCTCGCCGGTTGCAGTTGACGGTCAGCACGATCGGTTTGAGGTGCTGGCTCGACTTCAGTCCAGTTCAGCGTGCTGCTGAGGCGTTCGGCGGGCCGACCGCGATCGAAGATGGCGTGTCCGTCGTCGCTGTCGAGGACGACCAGCCATGGTTCGCTGGCCGTCGCCTTCTGGCGGATGTCGCCATGCTCGTCCGCACTGAACCGGGTCGGCTGGACGTAGACGGCCATCGTCTGCGCCACCTGCGCACTCCGCTCCGGCGGTAGGGCAAGGTGTGTGCAACCGGCGAGCCGTCTCACGGGCAGGCACCTCTACCGCAGGGTGAACTCCATCTCGACGGTCACGGCCACCGCCACGTTCTGGCCCTGGCGCATGCCCGGTCGAAAACGCCACTGGCGCATGGCCTTGATCGCCTCTTCATCGAGGCCGAAGGTGCGGTCGAGCGACCGCACGACGCGGATGTCCCCAGGACGGCCATCGGGCATGACGACGACCTCGAGCCACACCTTGCCCTGAATCTTGGCGCGCATCGCCTCGGTCGTGTACTGCGGCTTGACCTGCGTCAGCAGCTGAGGCGACGTCACACCCGAGCCCGGACGATAGGCTCCCCCACCCGTGCCACCGCCGAACCCCGCGCCGAGGCCACTGCCCTGGCCTGAACCCACGCCCGTTCCACGGCCGGTGCCGGCACCACCGCCCGAACCCGAGCCCTGCGACGTGCTGCCCGGTGCGGGAGGCGCCGAGATGTCGATGACGCCGGCGCTCGCGACCGTCCCGGATGCCAGAGTCTGCACGGGAATGTTCAGCGGCGGCACCTCAGGCGGCTCCACTTCCTTGGGCGGATCTTCCTTCGGCGGCGTGATGACGGGCTTGGGCGCCACGGGTACGGAAATCGCGTCGCGGCCGGGCATCTCGAGCCGCCGTGGAGGTTCCGGTTGCTCGTTGCCGCCGCCACCACCACCGCCGCCGGGACCAGGCTCGCTGAGAAACACCAGCTGGTAGTTTGGCTCGCGCACAGCCGGCACCTCGTCCTGCAGGGCCACGCTCTGACGCAGCGCGAGCACGATCAACAGCGCGAAGGCCCCGTGGGCCACGAGCGAGACGAGGGCCGCGCCGCTCGAGCGCGGTGTCTCGGCGCCGAGGGTCAAGCGCACCTCCGGCCGGTTCTGCTCGAGGTGCATCGAGACGTAGGACGACTCGTGCGTGCTGATGTTGCGCTCCACTTGCTGGGCGGTGTCTGCCATACCGTTCACGACGCGGTGCTCCGTGACTTCGTCATTGTTGCAGTTGCCGAGCCTCGCCGGCAACTGCGGGTCCTCCGTCCCATCCACAACTTAGACGCGGCAACCCTGCGACTGGGCTGTCCGGAGACGCTCAGCGGCCAGCGACCGTATACCCCGCACGGGCGCGGACGACCAGACCCGGTCGCGTGACGCGCACCTCGAGACGACGGTAGCCGGGACCTGCGGCAGTGTCGGGTTGATAGCCGAGCAGGTACTGGTGGCGCAACTCGGAGGCGAACCTCCTGAAAATGCGCGGTAATTCGTCTGGCTGGCGTGTGGCGGTGGCGCGACCGCCGCTCAGACGCGCGAGCGTCTCGAAGAGTGCGGGCGACCGGCGCGACAGGGCGACGGGATAGATCATCACGTCGCTGGTGCGCACACGAGCGTAGACCTCCTCGGCGGTGTGACGGCTGTTGCGCTCCAGGCCATCCGAGACCAGCACGAGCGCGCGACGCCCGGGCGCTGGTTCGATCGCATCCAGCGCCTGCACCACCGCGTCGTGGAGGGCCGTCGAGCCCCACGGGTCGAGCCCCTGCACCGCCTGGTCGACGGCCAGACGGT
>CAYMAG010000189.1:2090-4087 GCA_964388335.1 uncultured Vicinamibacteraceae bacterium
GCAGCCACGGCCGTCCTCCGAAGGCGGGTGTTAGAATTCCGAAGTGCATCCGCACCTCAAGGAGATTGACATGCTCGCGCTGCTGGGCCCGCTCGGGGTCCCTGAACTCATCGTCATCCTGTTCATCGTCATCCTGATTTTCGGCGCCTCGCGGCTGCCCGAGATCGGCCGCGGGATCGGGAAGGGTATCAAGAACTTCAAGGAAGCCACCAAGGATTCGAAGGACGAGTAAGTTCGCTGCGTCACGGCGCCAACAGTACCCGCGACTCCCCAACGCGCCGTGTCACCCGCAGCCGGTCGAGCAGTTCCAGCAGCGGGATGGCGGTGCGGCGCGTGACGCCGTACCGCTCCTTGAACCAGCCCACATCGACGGTCTCGAGCGTCCCGGCCTGCCGCAGCGCGCGCAGGTCCGCCACGAGCTGCGCCACGACGCCGGCATCCACGTACAGCGCCGCCATCTTCAACAACGCCTCGTCCTTGACGAGATGGCGAATCAGGGCGTCGGCATCGCCGGTACCGAGGCCGCTGGCCTGCCGCAGCGCCTCCGTCGTCATGGCTTCCACTCCGGCCGCGGCGGCGGCGGTCATCACCTGGCCCTTCGCTTCGTCTCGTCGAGATCGTGCTTCGACGTGAGCCGGCCGCGCGAGGCGATCATCGGCAATCACCAGCGCGCCACGCGCGAGGAGCCCGGACGTGACCACATCGACGGCCGCCTCCGCTCCACGGCGCCCGAGCCGCTCACGCACCGACTGCCTGGGCACGCCGTCTGACGCGGGATCCGCACGGTGATGGACGTCGACCATCGCCAGCACCTCGACAGACATCGCCTCGAGCACGCTGGGCGAGAGGAGCGCGTCACCGACCCGCACGACGTCTCCGGATGCCACGACGTCATCCACGCGCCGCTGCACGGCCGCCGGTGACTGGCCGAGTCGCGGCGGCAGCTGGTCGATCGGCACGCCCTGCGCCCGGGCTTCATCGACCAGGTGCGTCAGCAGCCGGCGGGCAGACTCGAGTGCATCCGGCGCAGCGAGACGCTCGAGCGCATCGAGTCGCGCGGCGGCGCTGACCCGCGACGCCCTGCGCGGCGGGATCGGATCCACGACGATGCCCCCCGCGATGGTGGTGACCGGCGAGTAGGAACGCGCAACGAAACGGTCGCCACGTCGAGCGGCTATCGGACGATCGACCCGCAGGCGCACCCAACCGGTTCGGCCGGGCATCAGCTGCACCGCACCTCCGGCGTCGGGCGGTTGCAGCACCGAGACGCGCGCCAGGACCTCCGTCGTACCGAGGTGCAGGTGCACGCGCGCTCCGTGGCGCAGCGGCGGGGCGTTCGGCAGCATGGTCATCTGCGCGTCGAGTCGTCGCGTGACCGCGAGCCCCCCGTCCTGCGCCAGCACGTCTCCACGCGCGACGTCCGTCACGTCGGCGCCCGCGAGATTGACCGCCACCCGCTGGCCGGCACTGGCTTCGACTGCCGGCGCGCCGTGCACCTGCAGCCCACGCACGCGCCAGCGCCCCCCTTCCGGCAGCACGCTGACCTCATCGTCCACACGCAGCCGACCCGTCCACAACGTGCCCGTGACCACCGTGCCGAAGCCCTTCACCGTGAACACGCGGTCTATGGGCAATCGTGCCGGGGCCTCGGTGTCGCGCGTCTCGCGCTGGTCCGCCAGGGCGAGCAGGGCGTGCCGCAGATCGTCGAGTCCGCGACCGGTCCTGGCCGACACGGCGATGATGGGCGCGCCCTCGAGCGGCGTGCCGACCGAGAGTTCCTCCACTTCGAGGCGTACGAGGTCGACGAGTTCGTCGTCCACGAGATCGGCCTTGGTCAGAGCAATCACGCCACGAGGCACGCGCAGGAGCGTGGCAATCGCGAGGTGCTCGCGTGTCTGCGGCATCACCGACTCGTCCGCCGCGACCACGCACAGCAGGCCATCGATACCCCCGACGCCGGCCAGCATGTGGCGAACGAACCGCTCGTGGCCCGGCAC
>CAYMAG010000189.1:4187-6363 GCA_964388335.1 uncultured Vicinamibacteraceae bacterium
CCCGCAACCGATCGAGTACTTCGACGAGGCCCAGGTCGATCTGACGTCGCGTCTGGTCCACACGCACGACCTGCACCCGCACCTTGTCGCCAATCCGGTAGACGCGATGCGTGTGCTCGCCCCGCAACAGGTGCGCCCGTTCCATGAACCGGTAGTAGTCGTCGGCCATGCTCGAGATGTGCACGAGCCCGTCCACGTAGTGCTCGATGAGTTCCACGAACAGGCCGAACGACGTCACGCTCGTGATGTAGCCATCGAACTCGTCGCCGATCTTGTCCGCCATGAACCGCACCTTCTTCCAGGCGAGCAGTTCGTACTCGGCCTCGTCGGCCCGGCGCTCCATCTCGGACGAGTGGCGCGCCAGGTCGGGAAGTTCCTCGATGCGGTCCTGCAGCTGCTCCTCGTTCAACGTCCCGAGGCGGTGCTCGCGCAATGTGCGATGCACGACCAGGTCCGGATAGCGGCGGATGGGTGACGTGAAGTGCGTGTACTCCGCCGCAGCCAGGCCGGAGTGCCCGAGGCAGGCCGGGTCGTAGCGCGCCTTCTGCATCGTCCGCAGCATCAGCGCCGCGATGGGACGTTCTTCCGGCCGTCCCTTCAGCCGCTCGACGAGCTTCTGGAAGTGCCGAGGACGAATCACGTTCAGCGGTGCGCCCAGGCTGTGACCGAACGTCGTGATGAACTCCTCGAACTGCTCCACCTTCAGCGGATCGGGGGCCTCGTGCACGCGGTACAGCGACGGCACGTCGTTGGCCTCGAGATGCGCCGCCACCGTTTCGTTCGCCACCAGCATGAACTCTTCGATGATCCGGTGCGCGACGTTGCGCTCGGACGCCAGTATGTTCTCGATGGCCCCCAGCGCATCGAGCACGACGTGCGCCTCGGGCAGGTCGAAGTCGATGGACCCGCGCTGCCGCCGCCGGGCGTTCAGGATGCGGAACAGGTCGCGCATCCGCTCGAAGAGTGGCACGAGCGCCTTGAACTGCGCGCGCAGCGTTTCGTCACCCTCGAGCACGCCGTGCACCTGGTTGTAGGTCATCCGCGCGTGGCTGTACATGACGCCGTCGTGGAGGCTGTAGTCCACGACGCGGCCGCGCGCATCAATCTCCATCACGCACGACTGCACCAGCCGGTCCACGTGCGGGCGCAGGCTGCACAGCCCGGTCGCCAGGTCGGCCGGAAACATGTGGACGGCGCGCTCGGGGAAGTACACCGACGTGCCCCGGTCGGCCGCCTCGCGGTCGAGCGCGCTGCCCTCGTGCACGTAATGCGCCACATCGGCGATGTGCACGACGAGGCGGTAGTTGCCGTTCTTCAGCACATCCACCGACACCGCATCGTCGAAGTCGCGCGCGTCGTCTCCGTCGATCGTGACGACCACGTCCTTGCGGAAGTCGGTGCGCCCCGTCGTGTCCTTCGGATCGATGTCGTGACCGAGTCGACGCGCCTCGGCGAGCGACTCGTCCGAATGCCGATCGGGAATGCCGTGCTTGCGGATGATGATCTGCGTATCGACGCCGGGCGCGTCGAGGTCGCCCAGCACCTCGACGACGCGTCCAAGCGCGTGCCGGGCGGCGGTGGGCCAGCGGATGATCTCGACGACCACCATCGCGCCGGACGTCGCGCCCTGCTCGTCGCCCGAGAGGATCTCGACATCCATCAGCATGCGCCGCTCGAACGGCTCGACGAACTGCAGCCCGCGGTCGTCCACCTCGAAGCGTCCGACGACGGTCGAGGCGCCGCGCGCGAGGATGCGGATGATGCGTCCCTCCATCCGCCCGTCACGCCCATGGCGATCGATGCGCACCAGCACCCGATCGCCGTGCATGGCTTCGTTGACGTTCGGCCCGGCGATGTACACGTCACCCGAGAGTCCCTCGACGTCCCGCTCCGGGCGCACGAAGGCATATCCCTGCGGATGGACGGTGATGCGCCCGGGCACCATGTCCATGAACTCGGGCACGCCGTAGGTCCTGCCCCGCGTCTCGATCAGGTCGCCACGGGTCACGAGCGTCCGCAGCGAGCGCCTGATGGCAGGCGCGTGCAGCCTGGGCAGCTTCAGCGTGCGCATGATCTCGCGCACGGTGGACGGGTGACCGAGTCGTTCGCGGATGCGCTCGAGGAGTTCGTCGGGGGACATGGAAGGAAGGAAGGAAGGAAGGAAGGAAGGAAGGAA
>CAYMAG010000190.1:0-6337 GCA_964388335.1 uncultured Vicinamibacteraceae bacterium
GCCGCTGGTGCCTCGTACAAGGTTGTACGCCCAACGACGAGCGCATCGATTCCGGTTCCGAGCGCTGCGTAGACCCCGGTCGAAAGCAGGACACCCGCGGCGCGAGTACCGGGACAACTGCCACCCGGATCGTTGCCGGGACAGTCTGAAATGCCCGCGGCGATCAATCCCATTGCAGCGCCGACGACGGCACCGATGACTGCGCCGTTGCGCAGCGAGTCGCCGCGCTTCTCGATTCGTCTCACACGAGCAGCATCGAAACGGCGTTCCGTGTCGCCAACGAGAAGCACGAGCGAGTCAGGGTCGAGACGGAGAAGCCTGCCAGAGGCTTCTACGCCCGTGTCGTCAAGCACATAGACCCTCGACAACTCGGCCGTAGCCAGCCCGGGCCAACTCTGTGCCGCTCCCTGCGCGGACACGGCACCTGGAACGAGGGTGGCCGCAAGAATCGCAACGTATCTCGTCATCCCGTTCGTTCCTCATGCCGCCTAACGTGCGGCATCGGCCGCGGCGGCCCTGATGACCGCACGGGCCGTCGTCGGCTGCATGTCGGGGTTGAACCGCCGTTCACATTCACATGCGGACTACCACGGCTCGAAGCAGTCATAGTTGCGCTGTCTACGTATACGCCCACCCTGGCATTCGAAGAACATCGCAAAGTGCGCCCGCATCTCTGCGCCAGCCTTCAAGGAGCCCATCGGAACAGCCAACATCCCCACCCATAACGCCTCAACCGCTACGCTCTGGTCCTGCGCCACCACATTGAGGATGTCGAATCTCTGTGATGTCAGTACGCGTTGTCCCTGGGTCGCCCTGGCAAGGATAGATGGAAGATCGCTCTCCTGCCCTGTGGGATTGAGTCGGTTCGGAAGCTCCACCTGGATGGCGTCGGCTGTGAAGAAACGGGCGAGGGCGTCTCCAACCTCCCCATCCTGCAGAGCGTACAGGTAGTCTCGGACAAGCTGAACGTGTGGTTGTAGGTTCTCGCTCATGATGTGAGCACCGCGAAGGCGCCGCCTGTCTCGTTTCCTTATTCCTCTACTGCGGGTCGCGAATGATCTGGTAATCGCCGGACCGAGGCCCGGAGCGCACGGTCCACCCTGGGGCGAGGGTCACCGTCCAGCCGTCGCCCGTGAGGGTGGTGCCTTCAATGCGAGCCGGGCCCGGCAGGCGTCGCGTGCCATCGTCGTTTATCAGGATGCCCTTCGTGGCGTACCGCGCGCTTACGGTCCTCGCCAGACTGATTGAGCGCCCGCGACAGGGCGCGCCACTCGAGCCGCAGCCAGACTCGTCCTTCGACCGTGTCCAGGTGCGCGCTCTGTCCGGAAAGGGTGATCAGTCCGAGGTCCGGTTGAATGCGGTGAAACAGCTCGTGCAACATGAACTCGCGCCGTGTGCGCTGATCCGGCAGGGACGTCGTGAAGTCCCACGTGTAGGCGGCCCAGCGCGAGCCGCCCCACTCGAGCGGCGCATTCGTGAACCCGAGCACTCGAGGCCAGTCGCCGGCCGGACGAGGTTGGTTTGTCGCGAGCGTTCGCGTCTGCGCGTCGGCGAACACCATCGGCCCGCACAACGAGACGCCCCACAGGCGTCCGCCGTCGCGTTCACAGATGGCACGTACCTCCGTGAAGTAGGCGTCGGCGCGTTGCTGCTCAACCTGGGCCGCCGCGGGTGTGACCAAGCACAGCGATACGGATATCGCGCTGAACCACCACGCAGAGGTTGTGATGTGTCTCCTCATATCTTCTTCCGAATCGTCCGGTACCTCCGACAGACTGGCTAACGTCAGGCTTCAGCCGCAGCGCCTCGTGATGGCGCCCGGCGCTGCCGGCTGCAAGCCATGTTGGACCGCGTGTTCGGCACGCAGTTCGGGGTGGCCTACGTGCGACGCTGCCAACGTGCCGGATCTTGCCGACCGTGCACAGCAAGCACGACGATCGTCTCGGGTGTTACCCGGAAATAGAGCACGTACGGAAAGCGATCAAGCACCGCCCGCCGAGTGTCGCCCCGCACCACGGGATACGCGAGAGGATGCTCGATGATACGAGCAACGGCCGCATCGACTTCAGCGCCGAACTCGTCGCCAAGCCCCAGACGCTTGGCTTCATACCCGCGATGGACTTCCGCCGCTTCCTCATCGGCCTCTGGCCGGAAGACGACGGTGCGCGTCATTCGGATCTCGAGAGTCTTCGCCGCACTTCAGCCCAGGGCACTGCCGTCCGCGGATCGGCGACGTGGTCGGCCCAGCGACGATCGAGTTCTGCCGCCTGTTCGTCACTCAGCGTCAATTCGGCGTGGCGTTCGGCGTCGGAGAGGCTCTCCCACAACGCCATGGCCAGTTCAGCACGGTCGCCAGCCGGCAACTTCAGAAGCTGGGAGAGAGTCGTGGTTTCCATGCCGTGATCCTTGCACGTCAACGCCGGTGCCGCAACCCGATCAACCGCCGAGCAATTTGTTCCGATCCTCTGTCTTTCAGCGGTCTAACGTCAATACTGTTCATTTAAGTGCTCTGGTAGACGATACGGACCGTGGCCGGTCTGCGCGTAATGGGGAGGCTGGCGCGGGGACGGAGGGGGAACGGGCTCATCTTGCGTTTGACGCCGCGGGGGACGTGCCGCTGGCGACTGGATACGACGCGCTCCTCCAAGATCTCCTCCAGGACCGCGTCATGCACGGCGGCGCGGTCCTGAGGGGGGAAGGGCCGCGAAGCGCGGCAAGGTGCGTCGGATGACCCGCACGGCGTGCACGAACGACAGGCGGTCCGGATCCTCCCGGCCCCGGAGCGCGGCCTCGTGCATCACCCCGCGGACCGCCACATGGGCGAGCAACAGGCCGTGGAATTCCTGCCGCACCAAGGTGGGCGTCTTACTGCGCAACACGATCTGCGCGCCCCGCAGGTGCGTCTTGAGTTCGTCGAACGCGGTTTCAATCTCCCACCGCTCATGGTACGCGGCCGCCAGCTCCGCCGCCGGGGCGGCGGCCGGATCGCGCAGCGTCGTCAGGAGCCGATACGTCGGCGCGGCGTCGGGCACCCCCTCGAGCCGGTAGTCGATCACCCGGACGGACACGCCGTGGGTCTGGCGCCGCCGATCCTGCGGCGACGGGTAGATCGTGCTCAGATACGACCCATCGGGCAACGGCTGCTCGCACGGCAATGTCAGCGTTCTCGAGAAACCGGAGATTATGGAAAGCTCTGGAAAGCTCTCCATAATGTGCAGTCTTACGTGAGCGCTAACATCGTGTGTGTCCAGGCGCGGCGCATGCAGGCGCCGTGGTGCTTGGCCGTGCGAGGCCACCTCCCGGGCGGGGATGCCGTGCGCCTCTACGGCCGGCGGTTCAGGATCGAAGAAGCCTTCCGCGACACCAAAGACGCGCGGTACGGCTTGGGCCTGTCGGCCACGCATATCCGCGATCCGCTCCGGCGCGATCGGCTCCTCCTGATCGGCGCGATGGCCATCTAACGAACAAAGGATTGTGTCGCGGCTGCGCGCGACACAATCCTTTGTTCGTTAGGCATCCGCAAGAGTTAGCAATCCTTCAAATAACTCATTGGCCCATCGCTTCCTGTCTGCGACAAACGAGGTCCATTCGTTTGGTTGCCATGTATTGAGATCGCGAATCATGGATGAGACAGTAAGAACGTCCTTGAATCCATACCTTGCCTTCACTGAGTCGCAGCCAGCCTGACTCGCCTCGCCCCATACCAGAATTGCGCCGTGGACAGCAACAGAGCCGGACCGAATTGTCGCCGTGACCTGATCAGGCTCAGCGGCCGCCGTCAACAGCATTTTGAAAGCAGGTTTGTTGTGATGGTCCAACTGGGCAGGGTCCGTAAGCTTCATGTACCTGTAGTTCTGGTACTCAAGCTCACACTTCATCTCGGCAACGTACACCAGACTGCCGTCCTTGGTGGCGAAGGTAAAGTCGAGGGTCGACCAATCCTTGGCCCCTCGCCGACGAATGGTCGGGCGACCAAGATCGCGGTAGGGCGCTGCGTCACAGGCCGCCCAGAGTCTGACCACGTCTTCGCCAATTATCCCGAACAGCCGCGCCAAGAGTTTGTCCCTGGACGGTAGTTGAGTACGGAAAAGGGCTTCAAATGGCAACAGCAATGCCCCTGACTCCGAGACAGTATGCCT
This sequence comes from uncultured Vicinamibacteraceae bacterium, assembly GCA_964388335.1. Lineage (GTDB taxonomy): Bacteria > Acidobacteriota > Vicinamibacteria > Vicinamibacterales > Vicinamibacteraceae > JAEZDP01. The sequence continues at coordinate 4,140 of CAYMAG010000190.1, forward strand.
AACGTTGGCGATAACCTGCGCCAACTGGGATGCGTGAGCAGCCCGGCCGGTGTCAGGTTCATCCCGCTGTCAGCCACTTCCTATCTTGCCGGCGCCTGTTCAAGAACGGTCTCGCCTCGGTGACGAAATACCAAGGTCGGGTGGTCAGGCCAGATGCCGATACGAGCGACAATTGTCTGGCCATCAAAGAACGTCAGATGTCCACCACCGCCAGGATTGACGATGAGTCACGCCTCTTGCTCTTTCTCGCTGTCGAGCCCCAGAAACACTTCGCCGGCCGACGACGTCGCAAAGCCCGCTCGCTCGTTGCCCTTCTCGTCGAGCAGCACCGTGTCGCGGTGGGCAACGTCGCATAAGCCTATCATCTAAGATGGCTTTCGTAATTGGAATCATCTCCGGTGCTGAGTCGTCGAATCAAGTCAGATCGACTGAATTCAAGAACGTTTGAGTGCGTGCCGCGATCGTCTTCGGATCGTCCAACCACGGCAAGTGCCCCGAGTCAGCGAAGAGCTCGAGGCGTGCGTTAGGCATCGCGGACACCACGTCGAGAGCAACGTCTTCACCCCCGAAACCATCGTCCGCACCCCAGAGAAACAAGGTCGGGGCTCGTACCGCTCCAAGGATCGACTTGTCGAGCGTTAACTCTGGATCGAAACCACGTCCGACCATCATGCCGCCGATCATCGCGAGGTCGTTCTTCATCGTGTTCGTATAGCGGAGCATGTCCATGTACCATTCAGAGAAGTGCCGTGGGATGCGACCCGCGTCTAGGCTCGCGCCATGGCCGATCTGCCGCATGATATCGTTGTTGGCCTTCTCGGTGGAAGGTAACTTGGGAACGAGCCAGCGCACGAGGCCGAAGCGCATCATCTGCATGAACTGTGGTGTCTTCATGCCTGGCGCCATTGCCGGGCAGGCCATCTGCACCATGCGCCCGACTCGCGTCGGAGTCGCGGCCGCGGATCGAAGCGCCAGAAATCCACCGAACGACGACGCGACGACGTGAACGTGGTCGAGCTTCAGGCCGTCGAGGATGTCGGTGATGAATCGGTCGGCAACGTCGAATAATCCTGGCTGACGCAGGACCGTGTCGTCGCTCAGGCCGGTCCCGGGCCGATCGACGACGAAACTCCGGAAGCCCTTCAGGTGTTCGAGCAGGGGTGCCCAGGTGGCTCCAGTATTCGGCCCACCGTGCAGGAACAAGACGGGTTCCCCTTCGCCGGTGATTTGCACGCGGACTTCCGTCCCCGTGCAGCCGAGTCGTATGCGCTGTTCAGTCACTGTGACGCCCACGGCGTTCCAGAGTGTCTGCTCGGCAGCGCGATATTTGGGTTCGTTCACGGTCGTGACTCGAAGTGATGGTGATTGCCTTCGGCACGCGAGGGGTAGCCGTAAAGCCTGCCTTTCGCGTCCTTGCGACTACGCACCTTCTGAACCCGAACAAGAGCCGGGCTGTCTCCATGTTGTGATGCCAGTGCTGGCTAACGGACCGGCGTTCAGCCGCGAGCCGCACGCGCAGAGCGCTTCGACTTGCTCGGCTCCCGTTCGCGGCTCGTCGGCTGCAACGCCTGGTTAGCCGGGCGTTGTCTGGCGGCCTGCCAGCGACGCAACGATCGAATGCTCTCGTTGGAACCAAGCCCTTGAAGAAGCGCTTCGACCGAAATGTCTTCGTCGATCGCCGGCCAATGAATGCCAATGCCCGGACCGATGAGCTCCCATTGACGGCGCTCGGCGGGAGTACCCGCCTCCAGGCGCGGATACCAGCCCAACGGCACTGACACAACTCGCCCGTCTCGCAACTCGACATGCAACGCTTCGGCCGTGACTTTGACGTGAACGGCGACCGGGACATCACCGGCTCCTGCGGAAGTACTCATTCCACGCCTCAATCAGAGCAGTCTCGTGTTCGCGAACCAACGCTTCGATCCGAGTGAACTCACTCGACGAGAACCCGTAGTTGTACGCCAAGCGTACCGGATCCAGCCAGAACTTCGCCGCCTTGCGTTCGCGCACCACATGCACGTGAACCGGCTCCCCTCGATCGCTCGAGAAGAACAGCAGCCGGTACGGGCCTCGGCGCAGGACCGTGGGACTCACGCCTCAATCATGCCATCGTCCACGGCCATCAGGCTACGTCGGCTCGGCCTAACGCCCGCGCTCACCCGCGCCGGTAAGCGGCGCGCGAGCGACGCGACGGC
>CAYMAG010000191.1:0-6296 GCA_964388335.1 uncultured Vicinamibacteraceae bacterium
GTTAAGTGGTGCGCACTACTGGATTCGAACCAGTGACCCCCGCCGTGTGAAGGCGGTGCTCTACCGCTGAGCCAAGTGCGCACGTCGCAGTGGCGAGAGAACGCCACCGGGCAGGAGCCAAAGAATACCGGAGCCAGGGATTGCGCGCAAGGAGTGGTACGGCCAGTGGTACGGCTATCCGCTGCTATCGGACCTCCAGCCGGACGCCCAGAAACCGCCGGTCCGTACTGCCAGGCTCGACATCCGACGGCCTGAAGCCGCGTTGCGCGAACAGGCGCACGACGGCCGCGCCGTGCGGCGTGGGCACGTCCAGACGTCGCGACTCACCGGGCGCCAGATCCAGCGCATCGGACCACACCCCGCTGGAGAGTTCCAGCCGATTGGCGACCGCGCCGTTGCGCACCTCCAGTGGGACCGTGTCGCGGCCTGCCATCGGCGCGAAGACCACCTGCGTTCGCGTCTCGCCTGCCGCCCAGAAGGCGTCGCGCTCGACGTACGTCCCTTCGTCCAGGAAGTACGTCGTCGTCTCGCCGTAGGAGCGCGCGCGGACGGCCCGGTGTCTGGACAGGGATGTGTCCAGCGCATAACGCTCCTCCGGCCGCAGAGTGACCAGCGTGATGGCGTGTCGCGCCTGCGGGCTGCCGTGCAGGACGATGGAGTGCACATCGACGGGAAGATCGAGGGCGTGCACCGCTCGCGACGGACTCGCGGCGTCGGCAGCGATGCGCGCGATCTCGCCGTCGCGATGCCGGCCCACGACGATGGACATCGGCTCACGCACGGCGCCCTCGACGACGAGCGTGTATCGTCCTGCCGGCACGAGCGCGAACCAGGCGAGCGGGTCGCCCGCCGGGGCCGCAGCATCTGGCGAGCGCTCGAGCCGCAGGTGCCCGAGCATGGCCTCCGCCCGGCCGACGGTCCGGTGTCCGTAGTGCAGACCCCACGGCCGCGCCACAGGGTCGAATCGGTCGAGCAACTGATACTTGGCGTCTTCGTGTCGCACCGGGGGGCCGTCGCGCAGCGACCAGTTCGTCGCCGTGGCACCCGTCGCGGCGAGACCGACCGCGAGAATCGTCGCCAGTCCCATCACGCCGGCCGCTGGCGCTGCGGATGTGGAGTGCCCGGTCCGTCGCGAGACCAGTGTCACGGTGTACCACGCCATCGCGATCCACCCGCACCAGACAGCCGTACGCACCAGGGCGCCCGCCGCGCCCGCGTCGAAGACACTGGGCAGCGCCCACGCGATCTCGGCCGCAGGATCGAGCCAGGTCACCCACTGCGCCGCTGCGCCACGCACGTTGTAGAGCAGTGCTCCACGGTCGACCAGCGCGAGGACGGCCGTGATGTACACACTTCCAACCAGCGTTGCGAGGGCCATCGAACGCGCGGCACGCCAGGGCGCCCAGGCCCACCAGGCGGCGGCGGGCACGGCCAGCAGCGGAAGGATGGGCAGGGCGAAGCGTCCCGGCGCGCTCAGTCCACCCCACCACATCGCATAGGACGCCACGGCCAGCGTGTACGGCACGGTGACGATCAGCAGCGCCAGCGCGAGACCACGGTCGGTCAGGCGTCCAGCCGCCGTGGGGTCCGTCGAGCGGCGGGCGAGGAGCACGAGCAGTCCGCCCAGCGCGACAACGAAGCCGGGAGCATTCGACAGGACGCCGAACTGCTGGTCGACGAGCAGGCCGATGAAGCCTGCCGGGATGTGCGCGAGAGCCGTGTCCGTCTTCCATCCGTACGCGGCGCGCGGATCGGGCACACCGTAGATCGCAAAGAAGTAGGTGAGCCAGGCCAGAGCGCTCACCACCGGAACGGCGAGGAAGGCGATCGCCTCCTGCGGACCGTGCGCGCCACGGCGCCACCGCACGAGCGAGAGCACCGCCAGCGACGCGGCCAGCACGGCGTAGCGGGTGTGGAGCCACGGCAGCAATGCGAGCACCGTGCCGTGGGCGGCCCAGCGCCAGCGTCCCATCGTGCCTGCGGACACCAGCGGCCGAAACGCCATGAGCACGATGCACGACGCGGCCATGTCGGGGTAGATCGTCACCGCGTGGAACACGAAAGGCGCCGACAGCGCCACCACCGCCCACCCGAACCAGGCGGCGCCTGCATCGCCGGTGAGGACGAACGCGGTGCGCCATGCCAGCGCTCCGCACAACGCGGCAACGAGTGCCAGGAACGCGACGACACCGGCGTAGCCGCCGATGAGAAACGCGGGCATCACGAGGATGGACAGGCCGGGCGCATGGATGGAGTAGATCGCCTCGTCCGCACCGCGCCGGACGAAGTGTGGAGGCAACGCGTGGGGGTAGTAGGCCTTGTACGCCTCGTCCTGATGCGTGGCCTCGATGCGCAGGTGCCCGTGGTTGAGCAGGGTCTGCGTGATGACCAGGTAGTGCGGCTCGTCGCCGGCAGGGACGCGCGGCGCGATCTGCACGGCCGTTGCCAGGTAGAGGAGAAACGCCAGCACGCCAGCGGTCACCGGTGCATGCCAGCCGCGTGCGGGCCAACGTCCACCCACGGCCGACACGACGCGCGGCACGGCACCCGTCGCAGCCAGCACGGCGACGACGACCGCGATCCACACGAGTGAGGTGAGGCGCCCCGCCCAGATCGCGAACGCCGGCGGCACGGGAAGCGGCAGCCAGGGCAGCAGCAGGAGCGCCACTCCGCCGAGCGGCCAGAGTACCCGGGGCGAGGGCCGGCGAAGCAGGCCGGGAGCCGCCGCCGCGGCGATCATGAGGCCAAGGCTCCAGAGCGGTGCGACGTACGCGACACGCGTCAGTCGATTCGCATCGTCGTCGATGAATCCCAGCTGCGACAGGGACAGCCAGGCAGCGACCGCCGCGAGAACGGGCGCCGCGAGGCGGGCGACGACGGTAGTCCGTGTTCCAGTACCGGGACGCTCTGCGGGCATGACTCGGGCGCCAGTCTACCGCCTCGTCGAGTGGACGCCCCTCCGATGGTAGACTCCGGCCGTCCAGGAGAGCCCATGCGAACAAGATGCTGGAGACCGGGTCGGTCGTGCGCGGGTGTGCTCGTGCTGGCGCTGCTCGCGGCGGTGCCCATCGCGGCACGTGGTCAGGAACTCACCGGCACGCTGCAGGTGCGTGTCGTGCCCGAGCGCCCGTCGTGGACCTACCGCGTCGGCGAGCCGATCGCGTTCACCATCGACGTGCGGCGGGACGGACATCCGTTGTCCGGCGTGAACGTGCGCTACGAGTTCGGTCCGGAGATGCTGCCGCCGACCGGCAAGGGCGAGGCCACGACCGGGGCGGCGCCTCTGCGGGTGGAGGCGGGCGCGATGTCTCAGCCCGGGTTCCTCCGTCTCGTCGCCACGGCCACGCACGGTGATCGCAGGTATCGCGGCGTGGGCACGGCGGGCGTCGAGCCCGAGCGCATTCAGCCGACCGTCGAGCACCCGGCCGACTTCGACACGTTCTGGAGCACCGGTAAGGCCGAACTGGCCGCGATTCCCGTCGCCGCGACCCGTGAGCTGTTGCCGACGTATTCCACGCCGGCGACCAACGTGTACCACGTCAGCCTGCAGACGGCGGGCGTGGGCCCGGACACCATCAGCCGCGTGTACGGCATTCTGTGCGAACCGAGCGCGCCGGGGCGCTATCCCGCGCTGTTGTCGGTGCCGGGTGCCGGCATCCGTCCGTATCGGGGGCTCATCGAGCCGTGCGAGCGGGGCATCATCACGCTGCAGATCGGTATCCACGGCATCCCGGTGACGCTCGACCCGTCGGTCTACAGCAGCCTCGCGGCCGGCGGCCTCGCGCGCTACATGACCATCAACATCGACGACCGCGACCGCTACTACTACCGTCGCGTGTATCTGGCCACCGTCCGGGCGAACGATTACCTCACGAGCCTGCCGAACTACGACGGCAGCAACCTCGGCGTCGTGGGCGGCAGCCAGGGCGGAGCGCTCGCCATCGTGACGGCGGCGCTCGACCCGCGGGTGAAGGGCCTCGCGTCGTCGTATCCCGCGCTGGCCGACGTGACGGGGTACCTGCATGGACGTGCGGGTGGATGGCCGCACTTCTTCCACCCGACGCGTCCGGGCGCCGGGCCCACCGACGACAAGCGCGCCACGCTGCCATACTTCGACGTCGTCAACTTCGCGCGCCGCGTGCGCGTGCCCGGCATCTACACCTGGGGCTACAACGACGAGACGTGCCCGCCGACGTCCATCCACGCGGCGTTCAACGTGATCGACGCACCGAAGGCGTGGCTGCTGGCGCTCGAGACCGGGCACAGCACCACGCCCGAGCAGACCGTGCGCATGCAGGCCTGGATGGAGGAGTTGCTGAAGACGGGCCGCGCGCCGGACGCCATTCCGGCAACCCTGACGACCACGGCCCGGTAGTCCTGCTACGCCGTTCCGTAGAGCCGGTCGCCGAAGTCGCCGAGGCCCGGCACGATGAACTTGTGCGCGTTCAGACCCTCGTCGATGACCGGCGTGTAGATGTGCACGTCAGGATGCGCGGCCTCCACGATGGCGATGCCTTCGGGCGCGGCGACGATGCAGAGCAGGCGGACGCGGTGCGCGCCCAGGCGCTTCAGCAGGTCGAGCGCGGCGACGGCGCTGCCGCCGGTGGCGAGCATCGGGTCGATGAGCAGCACGTAGCTGCCGTCGAGGCCCGAGGGGAACTTGGCGTAGTACTGCGATGCCACGGCGGTGGCCTCGTCGCGCTGCAGCCCCACGTGGCCGACACGGGCTGTCGGCACGACCTCGAGGATGGCCGGCAGCATCCCCAGCCCGGCGCGCAGGACGGGCACCACGACGACGTCGGCGGCCACGGCGTGCCCGGTCGCAGGGCCGAGGGGCGTCTGCACCACGTGGACGCGGGTCGGCAGGTCGCGGGTCGCCTCGATCGCCAGCAGCAGGCTCAGGCGGTGCGCCATCTGCCGGAAGACGTCCGCGTTCGTGTTCGAGTCGCGCAGCCACAGGAGGACGTCCTGAGCCACCGGATGCTGGATGACGTGGACTGGCACGCCGCGACTCTACAGGCTGTCGCCCTTCCCTGTACACTGGGAAGGTTGCGCGACCGGCGTGGCGCCGGACCATGCGCCCCTGACCTCATCATGCTTCGACTCGGTATCGTCGGACTGCCCAACGTCGGCAAGTCCACGCTCTTCAACGCGCTCACTTCGGCAGGCGCCCTCGTTGCCAACTATCCCTTTGCGACCATCGAGCCGAACACGGGCGTGGTGACGGTGCCCGACCCGCGGCTCGCCAGGATCGCCGAGTTCGTCGAGCCCGAACGTGTCGTGCCCGCGTCGGTCGAGTTCGTCGACATCGCCGGACTCGTCAAGGGCGCGAGCCAGGGTGAAGGGCTCGGCAACCAGTTTCTGCACAACATCCGCGAAGTGGATGCGATCGTACACGTCGTCCGCTGCTTCGAGGACGAGAACGTCCAGCATGTGATGGGTGAGCCCGACCCGGTGCGCGACCGCGCGATCATCAACATCGAACTGGGCCTCGCCGACCTCGGCACCATCGAGAAGCGCTTCGAGAAGGCCCAGAAGCTGGCGCGGTCGAACGATCCGCTGGCCAGGGCCGAAGTCGCCATGGTTGACGACGTACGCGCGCTGCTCAACGAAGGGAAGCCGGCGCGGCTCTACACGCCGTCCGACGAGATGGCAGCGGTGTTCAGGAGCCTCAACCTCATGACGGCGAAACCAGTGCTGTATGCGGCGAACGTTCGCGAGGACGAAGCCGCGCACGGCAACGCGTTCGTGACGGCGCTGGAGCAGCAGGTGGCCGCGGAGGGCGAGAACGCCCAGGTCGTCGTGTTCTCGGCAAAGGTCGAGGCGGAACTCGCCGAACTCGATCCGGACGACCGTCAGGAGTTTCTCGGATCGCTGGGCCTCGAGGAGTCGGGGCTCGACAGGCTTGCGCACGCGGCGTACCGGCTGCTGGGGCTGCGGAGCTACTTCACGGCGGGCGAGAAGGAAGTGCGCGCGTGGACGATTCACGACGGCGACAAGGCGCCGGCCGCGGCGGGTGTGATTCACACGGACTTCGAGCGCGGCTTCATTCGCGCCGAGACGGTGGCCTACGACGACTTCGTCCGCGTCGGCGGATGGAAGCCGGCGCGCGAGCAGGGGCTCGTGCGGTCTGAGGGCAAGGAGTACGCCGTGCAGGACGGCGACGTGCTGCTGTTCCGCTTCAACGTGTAAGGGAGTCGTGATGCGTTCCAGTCTGCGGGCGGCCATGGCCGCGGCACTGGCGCCGCTGGCGCTCATACCTGCACTCGTCGGGCAGGTGAGTTGTGGCGGTGGCG
>CAYMAG010000192.1:0-6222 GCA_964388335.1 uncultured Vicinamibacteraceae bacterium
CCTGAAGTGCTTCATCCTGCGACGCGTAGGGTGAGTCCGCCTCGCCGAGTCGTTCGTGTCCCTATCCCTCGTCCGTGCCGAGGAGTCTCTCCAGAAAGGCGCGGTCGATGGCATCCTGCGGTCGGTAGGTGTCCTTCGTGCGTATGAGAGACGCAGGGCTGGCGACGGGAATCGACACCCCTTCGATCTCGCGGAGCGTCATGTCCGCGGCGACGTCGGCGTACGTCAAGCCGCACGCTCGCCCCATGAGATCGACGACGATCTCGTCGGCGACGCGAACGACCACATGCTGTCGCACGTCATCGTCGCCGACACCCTCTGCCGCGTTGTCGGCGAGGACACTGAGTCCCTGCTTCACACGTGCGATGTTGTCAGGGTTGTCGTCGACGAGGAGGTCGATGTCCTTCGTGAAGCGCGCCGCGCCATGTGCAATGACGGCAAAGCCGCCGATCAGCACGTAACGCGCGCCAGCGTCGTTCAACGCCCGGCAGAGGCGCGCGAGGTCGCCGGGCTCAGGCGCGCGAGCGTACGCTGCATCGTCCTGGTCATCCACGCATCGGCCTCCTCGAAAGACGCGAAGCGGTACACGCCCCGGGGCACGAGATACGGCGTGCCGCGCAGGGCCGCGGCGGTGCGTGCCAGCGCCGCCTGGTCGCGCAGCCCCGACCCGTCGACGCGACGATGCCCCGTGACCCGCATGAGACATTGTGGCACGTCCTACCTGCGTGTGGTGCGGTGCGTGGCTGTCGCCGCCCAGGGATCCTCTGGCCAGGGGTGCTTCGGGTAGCGCGCTCTCAGTTCCTTGCGCACCTCCTGATACGTTGTCGTCCAGAAGCTGCGCAGGTCACGCGTCGTCTGGACGGGCCGGCCGTTCGGCGCGAGCAACTCGAAGAGGACGGGCTGCTGGTGTGGTCCGAGCCGCGGCGAGTCGGCCAGTCCGAACAGTTCCTGCAGCTTCACGGCAGCCACGACATCGCCGGTCTCGCGGTACTGCAGGCGGGCGGACCGTCCGCTCGGGAGGCGCAGGTGGTCGGGCGCTCGCGACCGCAGTGCCTGCCGGTCGCGACCCGACAGCCCGTCCGCGAGCGAGATCTCACTCAGCTTCGAGCGCCCGGCTGCTGCACGCCGTGCCAGGTCGTCCAGCGGGACGGAGAGGCCTCCGAATGCCAGGCGAGCAACGAGTTGCGCGGCGTCCTCCGGCATCGGACGCGCGAGCCATGCGCACGCCAACGCGTCAGCCGCCGCTGACGGATCCGGCGCCGCGTGGCGCTCGCGCAGCACCAGCGCGTCGTACATGTCGCGTTCAACGGCGCGCACCGTACCGCCATCGTCCACGTACAGCCGCGCGTCATGATGTGTCGCTTCGAGCCACGCCCGTTCGATGCCGGTTGCCAGCGTCACGAGCGCGTCCGGCCCCGTGGCGTCCATCACCGAGACGGCGACCAGCCACCCGGCGTGCACACCGCTGTCCGGCGCGAGCCGCGCACCGGTGCCGGAGGCGAGCCGCACCGTGCGCTGGCCATCCGAGGCATCGCGCCGCTGTGCCACCCGATCCGGCCACGCAGCCAGCACGGCGCGGCGGAACATCTCCTCGTCGGTCGTGTCGCGCGCGCTTCGTCCCGCATCGCGCGCCTTTCGCGCGGCCAGCGACTCCGCGGCGCGGACAATGTGCGGGGACAGACGGCGTGCGTCGTGGGCCAGCGACCAGATGTCGCAGTCCGTCGCGAGGCCGTCGCCCCGAAGCACGCGCATCTCCGCCAGTGCCGCGGCGGCGCGGCAGGCGACCGGCGAGAAGCGACAGTCCATGACGAGTCGGGCGAGTCGCGGGTGGAGGGGCAGCCGCTGCGCGTCGCGCCCATCGGGCGTGATGCGACCGTGCCCGTCCACCATGCCAAGGCGCTCGAGCAGGCGGTGCGCCTCGCGCAGGCGATCCTCACGCGGCGGCTCGAACCACGCCACTTCATCCAGCGAGCCCCACGCCAGGACAGCGAGCACCAGCGGCGCCAGATCCACGCGGTGCAGTTCAGGCTCGCGGAACGGACGCAGGACGGCGCGCTCGTCCCACAACCGGAGCACGAGGCCTGGGCCGAGGCGTCCAGCTCGTCCGCCGCGTTGCTCGGCCGCATCCGCGGTGATGCGCTCAGTGGTGAGCTGATCGAGACGCCGGCCGGCGTCGTATCGCGCCACCTTCTGCAGGCCGGCATCGACGACGACCTGCACGCGCGGCACCGTCAGCGACGTCTCGGCGATGTTGGTCGCCAGCACGACGCGTCGCGCGGAGCCGGGACGCAGGGCCGCGTCCTGCGCGTCCGACGACAGTCCACGATGAAGCGGCACGACCTCGGCCTCTACACGTGCGGCCACCAACGCGCGCTGCGCGTCGTCTATCTCTCTCGCGCCCGGTAGGAATGCGAGCACGTCCCCGGTGCCGTCGCGTAGGCCCTCGGCCACGGCCTGCACGATCATCGTGTCGGCCCGATGACGCACCTCGATGGGATGCAACGCACCTGGAACGTTGACCACGGGGCAGTCGTCGAGGAACGCCGCCAGCGGTGCCGTGTCGATGGTGGCCGACATCACGACCAGCCACAGGTCACCGCGCGCGAGCCAGGCTTGTCGCGCCAGCGCGAGGCCGAGGTCGGCATGGAGGCTGCGCTCGTGGAACTCGTCGAGCACGATGGTCGCGAAGCCGGTCAGGAGCGGATCCTGTTGCAGGCGCGCCGTCAGGATCCCTTCGGTGGCGAACAGCACGCGTGTGTCGGCTGAGAAGCGGCGGTCGTCGCGTACGTGCCAGCCGACCTCCCGGCCGACCGTCCAACCCTGCTCTTCGGCTACGCGCCGTGCCAGTGTTCGTGCGGCGATGCGTCTCGGCTGCAGCACGATGACCGCGCCGGCGTCTGCCAGCGCCGGCGGAACGCGCGTCGTCTTGCCCGCCCCTGGAGCGGCGACCAGGACGACGGCACGGCTGGCGCGCAGGGCGTCGACGAGTCGTGGCAGGTGCGGGTCGATTGGCAGCGGCTGACGGACCACACCCGATATACTGACAGGGCCCGCCAGCCTGATGTCGGAGACCCAGATGCGGATCGGTGCCGTGTGCGTGCTGCTCGTGGCGGGGACGTGCGTGCTGATGCACGCTCAGCAGCCCTCGACGCCCCAGCCCGTGTTCCGGGCAGGCGTGTCGATCGTCGAGGTCTCGGCCGTCGTCACCGACCGAGCCGGCCAGACAATCGGCGATCTCACCACTGACGACTTCGAGGTGTTCGAGGACGGGCAGCCACGGCCAGTCACCAGCTTTCGTCGCCTCGTGGCCGGACAGCGTGACACCAGGCGCTCCGTTTTCCCCGTCGACGGCGCCCGCATCGAGACGCTGGCCACCAACGTCGGTGTGGCAGACGCACCGGCGTTCGTACTGGTGCTCGACGACCTGAACACCAGCCCGTTCGACGCGCACCGCGCGATCCGCGCCGGACTCGGCGTGCTCGGCGCGATTCCGGAGGACGCCCTCGTCGCCGTCGTGACGACGAGCGGCGTCGGCGGGTCGCTGCTGACACTCACGCCTCCAGGGCCGGAGCATGCCGCGAGGGTCCGTGAGTTCCGGGGGCGCGTGCTGCTGGTGGGTCCGAAGGACCGTGCCGAGATCCAGACGAAGGGCAGTTCGGTGGATGCGCCATGCGGTGTCGGTTCGGCGGTGCCGCAGTCGCAGGACTGCGGCGACCCGACGCGGGCAGCACGGCGCGCCGAGGTCATCGACGCCGTCGCGCGGATTCTGAGTCGTGCCGGATCGCGGCGCAAGGTCGTGTTCTGGGTGACCGAAGACATGGGCGTGTCACCGCTCGACCCGCGAGGCAACCAGGCGGCTCAACGCGCGGCGCTGGAGCGCGTGCTGAATGCCGACGTCGCGATCTATCCCGTGAATCCGCGTGAGGGCCACGCCGACATGCGGTCGTCAGCGGTCATCGCGGAAGGAGACCGCGGCGACAACCGTCCCGATCGACGGTCGGGCGGACTGATGCGCGTGGGTCCTGGCGACACGATCTGGAACAGCGGGCCGGGCACGACCGTGGAACTCAACACGGACGAGATGGTCGCCGTGACACTCGACCAGGTCGCGCGCGAGAGTGGCGGCCGCTGGATTACCAACGCGAACGATCTCGACGCGGTGCTGGCCGAGGTCGTCGTCCAGAACACCACGTCGTACCTCCTCGCATTCGAGGCCCAGGCGACGCAGACGCCCGGACGGCACCGCATCGATGTGCGTGTACGGCGCGACGGCGCCCGCGTGTTCGCCCGTCGCGGCTATGTCGTACCAGAGGCCGTAGCTTCGTCCGCCGCCCCAGGCGCCGAGACCGGCGCCGCAGGGAACACCTCGGCGTTGCTGCGGGACATCGCGCTCGGCACCGTGCCGCAGGGTCAACTCGCCATGACCGTCCAGGTGGTGCCCGAGTTCGCGGTTGGACGGACAGGGCGCGCGCTCGTCAGTGTGCGCCTCGACGCCACGACCGCCGGCGACGGGGCAGTGGACCTCGTGCTGTTGAGCATCGACGATGAGGGCAAGGTCGGCCAGCAGCAGGGGTTCCGCCTCACGCCGCCGGACGCGGGTGCGGAATGGGCGCTCTCCACTCCTCTGACGCTGGCGCGCGGCACGCACCAGGTGCGCGTGGCCGCGGTCACCACTGACGGTGCGCGGTCCGGCCTCGTGATCACACCCGTCGAGATCATCGAGCCGGGCAACGACCTGCTCATGGCACCGCCCGTGCTCCTCGGCGGCACGGACAGCGACGGCATCGCGCCGACGCTCGCGCGTACGTTCGAGACGGGAACGCCGCTCGGGGCGCAGGTGGACGTCGCCGGGCGTGCGGTGCGCGACGGCACGGCGGTCGTGGTGGCGTCGGTGTTCGATGCGCAGGGGCAGGTCGCGCGAGAAGTGGATGCCGTGGTCGAGCGAGCCGAGTGGAGCGATCGGCTGCGCGCGACGGCGATCGTGACGACCGCAGGCATGACGCCGGGCGACTACACGCTGGTGTTGGAGGCGCGCGGCCCGGCGGGTACCCGCACGGTGAGGCACGCGGTACCCGTGACCGTAACGTCAGCCGCGGTTCCTCCGGCGCCGACATCCGGGTCGACCTCCCCCGCCGCCACGTCCGGAACGGTATCCGCGACCACGTTGAAGCCGCTGTCGGTCGCGCACGGCCCGACGACCTCGGCAGACCCCGGCGTTCGCGTCATCCGTGACGAAGCGTCGTGGGTAGCGTTCTGGATGCACCTGCCCACGCGCCAGCCTCCACCCGACATCGACTTCGCGCGTGTCACGTTGCTCGCGCTCGTCGTCGATGCCGAAGCGACGTCGCCGATGCATCCCGTGGTCGACCGCATCGAGCGCGATGGCGACGCGGCAGTCGTGCACTGGCGAACGGCGCCGGCCACGAGCACCGGCGCGCCGGAACCCGCAGGCGCGACCCGACCCTTCGCCGTGGTCGGCGTCATCGGTCACGACGGTCCGATTCGTTTCGAACCCGTTCCCTGATCAGGCAGGCCGCGTCTCGCCGGGACGCGGCCGGGAAGGCATCAGCATTCGTGCCACGGTGAACGGAGATCACGGAGGTAACGGATTCACACAGAGGAGCAGAGCAACAGAGGACCTCCGCTGCTCTGCTGCTTCGTTGTGCACCCGTTCCCTCCGTCGCCTCCGCTGGCACGCACCCGCGGCATCAGCGGTGCCCTTGCAGCGGTGAACGGAGGTCACGGAGGTAACGGATTCCACACGGAGGAGCAGAGAAGCAGAGGGCTTCGCCTCCACGCCCGTGCCGCCCAGGCGGCGAACACGCAGAGCAGTGGGAAACGAATGCGGCGACGTCGACCTGGACCACCGCACGGCCAGGGCAGGGCGATGCAGAGCGCCAGCGCCGAGCGCGCGCCGGCGATCATCGCGCCGTATTCGTGGCCGAAGTTGCCGCGGATGCCCCAGCCGATGGCGTGAGCGAGAGCGACGAACACGAGGCAGTCACAAAGCGCATGTCACAGGCCGCGGGTCAGGCAGGCCCGGCCTGGCCGAGTGCGGGCAACTCCAACGTCCAGGGTCCATTGCATGACGCATGAAGTCCGGCATGACGCATGACAGATGACGCAAGTCCATTGCATGAAGCATGAAGCATGAAGCATGATGATCCCGTCCGCCAGGGGTATCCCGCGAGGGATTGAGATCACACCCTTGGAACCTGAACC
>CAYMAG010000193.1:0-6215 GCA_964388335.1 uncultured Vicinamibacteraceae bacterium
GGTGTCGGCGCTCGGCTTCGGGTGCATGGGACTCAGCTTCGGCTACGGTCAGGTCACCGACCGGACCGAGGGCATCGCACTCATTCAGGCAGCGGTCGACGCGGGCGTGACGTTCTTCGACACGGCCGAGGCCTACGGACCAGGGACAAACGAAGCACTCGTCGGTGAAGCGCTCCGGCCTCATCGCGATCGGGTAGTCATCGCGACCAAATTCGGTTTCAGATTCGAGGACGGCAAGCAGGCAGGACTCGACAGTCGCCCGGCGCACATCCGCGAGGTCGCCGAGGCGTCGCTCTCCCGTCTCGGTACCGACCGCATCGACCTCTTCTACCAGCACCGCGTCGATCCGGATGTGCCGATCGAGGATGTCGCCGGCACCGTCGGCGATCTGATTCGGGAAGGCAAGGTCAGACACTTCGGTCTGTCCGAAGCCGGCGTGCAGACGATCCGCCGGGCCCATGCCGTGCAGCCCGTGGCCGCGTTGCAGAGCGAGTACTCGCTCTGGTGGCGTCAGCCCGAACGGGAGACGCTCGCGACACTCGAGGAACTGGGCATCGGCTTCGTGCCGTTCAGCCCGCTCGGCAAAGGCTTTCTCACCGGCGCGATCGACGACACGACGACGTTTGCCGAGACGGACTTCCGGAATGTCGTGCCGCGATTCAGCGAAGAGAATCGCAAGGCGAACCTCGTCTTCGTCGACTGGCTGAAGGCGTTCGCCGTGCGGAAGGGCGCCACGCCGGCACAGGTCGCCCTCGCGTGGCTGCTCGCACAGAAGCCATGGATCGTGCCTATTCCAGGGACGACGAAGCTGCCACGGCTCCGCGAGAACCTGGGAGCCGCCGACGTGCATCTCTCCGCCGAAGACCTCGGCGAGATCGAACGCGCCGTGTCACGCCTCGACGTGCACGGTGCCCGCTACCCCGAGCACCTGCAGAAGCTGGTAGGGAGATGACGATGAAGACATGCACGCGTGCGTGGCTCGGTGGTCTGTGCGCCGCCACGGTTTTCACAGCCGGGGCAGCGACCGCTCAGCAGGCGGCCACGCCCCTGTCATCCTTGACACTGCCGGCAGGGTTCCGCGCGGACGTGTTCGCCGAGAAAGTCGAGAACGCCAGGACCATGGTGCGCGGTCCGCAAGGCACGATCTTCGTCGGGTCGCGCACCGCGGGCAAGGTGCACGCGGTCATCGATCGGGACGGCGACTTCAAGGCTGACCGCGTCGTGGTGATCGCGAGCGGCCTGAACCAGCCCAATGGTCTGGCGATGCGCAGCGGCGCGCTGTACGTGGCCACGGCGGATCAACTGCTACGGTTCGACGACATCGAGCAGCAGCTCGACGCGACGCCCAAGCCGGTCACCGTGACGGAAGACCTGCCGAATCCGAAGGCCGGGCACACCTGGAAGTTCATCGCCTTCGGTCCGGACGACCTGCTGTACATGTCGGTCGGGGCGCCCTGCAACGTGTGCCTCTCACCACCGCTGGTGTCGGCCATCGTGCGCATGAAGCCCGACGGCTCTCAGATGGAGGTCTTTGCCGAGGGGGTGCGCAACAGTGTCGGGTTCGACTGGCATCCCGTCACAGGCGAGCTCTGGTTCACGGACAACGGCCGGGACATGCTCGGGGACGACGTGCCCGGTGACGAGTTGAACGTGGCACCCAAGGCGGGACTGCACTTCGGCTTCCCGTACTGCCACCAGGGCGACATCACAGATCCGGAGTTCGGCACGCAGCGCCCCTGTTCGACGACGGAAGCACCGGCGCAGACGCTCGGCGCCCATGTGGCCGCCATCGGGTTCACGTTCTACACGGGCGACATGTTCCCGAGCACTTACAAGAATGCCGCGATCATCGCGGAGCACGGTTCGTGGAATCGCACGCCGCCGAGCGGCTATCGCGTCATGGTGGCCAGGACGGACGGGCGCCGTGTGACCAGCTACGAGCCATTGGTCGAGGGCTTCCTCCCGGGGATGAAGGAAGGCACGGCTCCTGGCGGCTGGGGCGCCGGCAAGGCGGCACAGGGCCGACCAGCCGACGTGCTGCAACTGCCGGACGGATCCCTCCTCGTCAGCGACGACAGCGGCAATCGCCTGATCCGCCTCAGCTACGGGCGATAGCCCACCATCCTGTCCTGGAGAGCTCCGCCATGCGCCCGACCGCTCTGTCTTTCATCCCGACCCTCCTCTTGCTCGTTGTGGCCCTGTCGGTGGCGGCACCTACACGAGGGCAGGAACGTTCGGAGATCACCATCAACGACACCGACGTTCAGTCGGAGAATTTGACGTCGAGCGCCGACGGCACGGTGTACTTCGGCAGCATGGCGAAGGGCACGATCTATCGCGCAGCGCCAGGAGCCGTGCGAGCGGAGCCCTGGATTCTGGCCGCGACGACAGGGCTCAGCAACGTGCTGGGCGTCCTCGCTGACGACAGGACCAACACGCTGTGGGTGTGCCAGAACAATACCGGCGGCCGCGGAGGGGCACCTGTCGTCGGGCAGACGGCGCTGCGATCCTTCGACCTGAAGAGCGGCGCGCCCACGGGCACGTACCCATTCCCCACCAACGGCGGCGTGTGCAATGACATGGCGGTCGCACCGGATGGGACCGTCTACGCGACCGAGTCGTTCGCGAATCGCGTCCACCGGTTGCGTCCGGGCGCTGCGGCCCTTGATGTCTGGATCACCGATCCGCAACTCGGCGCCGTCGATGGCATCGCGCTGCTCGCCGATGGCGCGGTGTACGTCAACACGTTCATGAGCGGGAAGCTGTTCCGGATTCCGGTGAACCCGGACGGGAGCGCGGGCTCGCTGACGCCGATCGAGACGTCAGTCCCGCTGAGCAGGCCCGACGGGCTCCGAAGCGTCGGCCCGAACACCTTGCTGCAGGCCGAAGCCCAGGGACGGTTGACCGAGGTCACGATCAGCGGGAATCGCGCAGAGGTCCGCGTGCTGCAGGAGGGGCTGACGGCCGCCGCGGGCGTGACGGTGGTCGGCAGCAACGCCTTCGTACTGGTGGAACGCGCAAAGGCCATTGCGGTGCCGTACGCCCCGAGATAGAGGAGCCTGGCATGAAGAAGACGGACATTGAGCGCATCGATCGACGCCATTTGCTGACCGCTGCGGCTGCCCTCGGCGTGGCGCCATATCTCCTGGCTGGATGCGCCGCGCCGTCTGACATTCCCGGCGGTGCCTCCGGTTCCGCGTCCACTCCAGGGCCGGCACGCGAACCAGCGTCGTCGGCTCGACGCCGTCTGGGCCCGTTCGAGGTGTTCCCGATTGGTCTCGGGGTGCAGTGGCATCCGGGTGGTAGTTCGCAGGTGGTGAACGATCTGTACTCGAGCAGCACCGACCGCGCCGCGGCCGTCGCGCTCATCCGTCGCGCCGTGGACCTTGGTGTCACGCTGTTCGATACCGCCGAAGCCTATGGACCGTTCATGTCCGAGGAGATTCTGGGCGACGCCCTCCAGGGCAGGCGCGAACGTGTCGTCCTGTGCAGCAAGTTCGGCTTCGACATCGACCCGAAGACGGGCGAGCGGCGCGGCGGCATGAACAGCCGGCCCGAACACATCCGGCAGGTGGTCGACGCGCAGTTGCGCCGACTGCAGACGGATCGGATCGATCTCCTCTACCAGCATCGCGTCGATCCGGCCGTGCCCATCGAGGATGTGGCCGGGACGATGAAGGACCTGATCGGGCAGGGCAAGGTGCGCGAGTACGGGCTGTCCGAGCCTGGCCTGCAGACCGTTCGACGGGCGCACGCCGTGCATCCGGTGGCGGTGATTCAGAACGAGTACTCGATGCTGTGGCGTGGCGCCGAGGCGCAGGTGCTTCCCTTGTGCGAGGAACTCGGCATCGGCTTCGTCGCGTGGAGTCCCCTCGGCATGGGGTTCCTGGCGGGCAACGTCAGCGCCAGGACGTGCTTCGGCGAGGATGACTTCCGGGCGAACGTGCCGCGCTTCGCGCCGGAGGCCTTACCGGACAACATGCCACTCGTCAGGTTGGTGCAGGCGTGGGCGCGCCGGAAGGACGCCACGCCGGCGCAGGTGGCACTGGCGTGGTTGACCGTACGCACGCCGTGGATCGTGCCGATTCCGGGGACCACGAACGTGGCGCATCTCGAGGAGAACGTCGCGGCCGCGGCCTTCTCGTTCAGTGCGGAAGAATTGCAGGAACTCGAGCGGGACCTGGCCGCCATCACCATCCAGGGCGATCGTCTGCCGCCAGCCGTCCTGGCGGGGACGGGCGTGGAAGCACCGCCAACGCGATAGCCGCCATTCACTCGTCGGCGAGCGGCCCCGACGTGATCGAAGACGCCTGGGCTGGTCACAACGGTGCCGCCAACGGCGAAGCTCCCCTCGCGATCGATCACCAGCGCGCCGCGTCCGCGAGGCGCACACGCACCGGTGCCGACGAACGTGACGAGGAACAACGACAGCGTCAGGCACCGCCGCCATGCGGCACTCATCGTGCGGCTCCGGGGGAGGCGGCGGCAATGGCCTCCATCGCGCTCGTCGCCCGTCCCCAGCCGGCGTAGAACCCGAGATGGGCCACCGCTTCCGTGATCTGTTCGTGCGTCAGCCCGGCGTCGAGTCCGCGCCGCACGTAGAACGCCAATTGGTCTGCGTCACCCATGGAGGTCAGGGCAGCGATCGTTGCGAGACTGCGATCACGGACCGTCAGATCGGAGCGTCGCCAGAGGTCGTCGAAGACGACGTCGCGCGTCAGTTGCGCGAACTTCGGCGCGCGACCCGCAACGGCGCCGCTCGCGCCAGGCAGGGCATCCTCGGCGCTCGCCGGAAGGCGTGGCACGGCGACGCGGAGTGTCGCGGTGTCGATCTTGCGCGCGGTGTACACCTGCTCGTACACCGCAAGCGCCGAGACGGCATTCGGCCAGCCGCTGTAGACCGCCAGGTGGGCCAAGAGGCCCGATGTCTCGGTCGGGAGCAGGCCGTTGTCGAGTCCGCGGCCGAGATGTCCGGTGAGCTGCGCCGTCTTGCCGGTGGCAATCAAGCTCGCGATGGTCACGAGGCTGCGCTCCCGCAACGACAGCTCGCCGCGTCGCCACACGTCGCCATAGAGCACATCGTCGGTGAGCATGGCGAGCCCGGGTGCGAGCCGCTGCTGGAGCGGGCCCGAAGGTCGGCTGCTGCCACTCCCTGAGGGTGTCGGAGCCTGTGCCGCTTGCGGTTGCGCCACCGCGGGTGTCGGCGATTGGTCGCGACGTGGCGCCACGCGGTACTGGTCGTCGGTCACTGGCTCAAGCCACTCGACCGACGTACCACCCCGAGGCTCGGTGATCGCAATGTGGGTCATCGCGGATGCTGGCGCCGCGCCGTGCCAGTGCTTCTGTCCCGGCGGTATTCGCACGACGTCTCCCGAGCGAATCTCCTCGACGGCGTCACCCCAGCGCTGGACCCGCCCCACACCGGCCGTGACGATCAGCGTCTGACCCCCCGGGTGCACATGCCACGCGGTGCGGGCCCCCGCCTCGAACGCGACAGAACCGGCGGTGGCGTCGGCGTTCACCAGTGCATCGAACAGCATGTCGACGCGGGCGACGCCGGTGAAGTTCGAGGCCGGGGCTTCACGAACGTCCCGCTCGGCGCCGCGTGTGATGGCCAGCGTCTGACCGTGCGCCGTGCTCGCCACGATGAGGATGGCCAGCCACACCGACATCGCACGCATCGCGGGCCTGTAGATCTTGGTACGCATGGGACGCTCCTCTCACGCAGCTTGCGCAAGCGCATCGGCAGCAACTGTCGTCAGCTGCAGGGTACTTGCCTCGCAGGTCGTGCGACTTGCCGAATGCTGGCCGATGCGACGCTCGGAAGCAACGAGCGCTCGGACGATCAGGCAGGCGGGATCGCCGGCTGGGGATTCACTTGGAGACGCGCCGCCTCGGCAGAGTGTCCAGGGATGCGTCCCCAAGAATCACACGCCGGCGATGAAATCGGCTCGCTCTTGCTGAGGAAATACTGCGACGCGCCGCCGCTCCGCGAGCCTCCGCGTGGAGACATTGTGGAGACGTGAAAAGACGACGACGTAAGTCGTGTTTAATCAATAAGTTATGGCTGGGAGGCAGGGATTCGAACCCCGATAACCACGTCCAGAGCGTGGTGTCCTACCGTTGAACGACCTCCCAGCACGGGGCGCGGAAGCCCGAGAGGAATCCCTAGTGTAGCCAAAACCCCGCGACCACGGCAACCCTGCCCGCACCGC
>CAYMAG010000194.1:0-6213 GCA_964388335.1 uncultured Vicinamibacteraceae bacterium
CGACTTCCCGGGCGCGACGTATGGGGCCACGCGCGCGGAGGCGCTCGCCCACGCGCAGGACCTCCTCGTCACGGCGATCGAGTCCTATATGGCCAGGCGTCAGCCGCTGCCCATCCCCTCGGAAGGGGGCGATGGACGGATCGCCCTGCCGCCGTCGGCCGCCCTGAAGGTCGCGGTGTATCGCGCGATGATCGAGCGCGGCATCAAGAAGGTAGAGCTGGCGACGCGCATGGGCCAGACAAAGCAGCAGATCGATCGCTTGCTCCGGCTGCGGTACCGATCGCGCGCCGATCAGATCGATGGAGCGTTTGCCGCGCTGGACCTGACGCTGGCCGCTGTCGACGTCACCACATCGCCGCAGCGGCGGCGCCTGACGCGGTCAGTGGTCGCACCGTCGGTCATTGCGCCTCGCCGGTCGCGGACGAGTGCGTGACGCACGGCCCCCGCGTCCGCACCGGTGGCGGTACATCGTCCGCCAGGCGCAGTCGGACTGGCGGGAGCCCTCGTGACCGCCGGCCATGGACATAGAGGAAAGGACACACGCCCCATGCCACGCGTCGACGAACTGCAGGCGCTTTGCGCCGAACTCTACCAGGTGCTCGGCACGGTGGGCGCTCCAGTCCCGGTGCTCGACAAGGTCTCGGCCGCCGCCGCAGGCCGGCCGATTCCCGCGATTGACCTGCTCCCCATCGGCGAGGACGCGTTCGAGGCCGTCCGCGAGCGTCAGGAGACGATCGACGCCATCACCCGGCTGCTCGCACCACGTCGTGCGGCGATCCTCGGCCAGGCGAGTGGACGGCGCACGTCGGAGGCCAAGACGGCCGCGGCGCGCGCCAATGGCCGCAAGGGGGGACGCCCGCGTCGACGCACGTGACGCACTCGCCACGCTCAGTAAGCACGCAGTAACGCATGCGAAGACGAGCCGGAGCCGGAGCCAGAGCGCGGCGTCAGTGAGCCTTCAGGTATTCCGGTCGTCATCCTTCGCGCAGCGCCCTCGCCGGGTCGAGCTTCGCGGCCCGGCGTGCTGGCAGGAACGCGGCAACGGCGGCGCTGGCGACGAGGACGACGAGCGTGACGCCGAACGTCAGCGGGTCGAGCTGTGACACGCCGAAGAGCTGGGCCTGGAGCACACGTGTGAGCATGAACGCCATGACGAGGCCACAGCTCGTCCCGATGAGCGCCAGTCTCACGGCGCGACGGACGATCGAGACGACGATCATGTCGCTTCGCGCGCCGAGAGCCATCCGGATGCTGATTTCACGCGTCCGCTGGGTGACGGCGTAGTTCATGACGCCGAAGATGCCCGTGGCCGCCAGGATGAGCGCGACGACAGCGAACGACGCCAGCAGGGCCGTGTAGAAGCGCGGCCTTGCCAACGACTGCCCGACGGTCTCCGTGACGGCCGCGAGGTCGGCAATCGCGAGGTCGCCGTCGATTGCACGAACCACCGGGGGAATCGCGGCGGTTACCGTCGCCGGATCGCCCGATGTACGAACGACCACCTTGACCGATCGGCTGGAGCGCTGCGCAAGTGGCACGAACAGCGACGGGATCGGCGGATCGGCCGCGCTGCGCTGTGCGATGTCGGCCACGACGCCGACGATCTCACGCGACACGCCGTTGGTGTCGACGCGGCGGCCGAGCGGGTCCTGATCCGGGAACCAGCGGCGCACGGCGGCCTCGTTGGCGATCGCCACGCGTGGGCTGTCGGTATGATCCTGCTCCGTGAAATGGCGTCCCCTGCGCAGCGGCGCGCCGATCGTGCGGAAGTAGTCGGGCGTCACGACGGCGAGCGCGATCTCGGGGTTGACATTCGGCGGGGGCGGCGCCGCGGCTTCGACGGCAAAGCCGACCATCGCGCCCCGGCCACTCAGTGGAAGCACGTTCGCCGCGCCGGTCGACGTGACGCCGGGCAGTCCGCGCACACGCTCCAGCATGTCACCGACGCGAGCGAGCACCGCGACATCATCGGGATAGCGTTCGCGCGGCAGCGTCACGCGGAACGACACCAACTGTTCGGGGCGAAATCCCAGGTCTGCCTGCGTCAGCTGTACGAAGCTTCGCACGAGGAGCCCGGCACCCACGAGCAGCACGACCGCGAGCGCGACCTCCGTGATCACGAGCGCCGCCCGCATCCGATGCCCGCCGCTCCCGGTGCCGCTGCGGGTGCCGTCCCGCAGACCGGCGCCGAGGCTGGCAGCGCTCGCCTGCAGAGCCGGCAGCATGCCGAAGACGATGCTGGTCGCGAGTGCCACCGCCAGCGTGAACCAGACCACAGGCCCACTCACCCCAACGTTCTCGAGACGTGGGATGTCGGCTGGCTGAGCGACGACGAGCAGTCGCGTCGCGACGAATGCCAGGGCGAGGCCCACCGCGGCTCCCAGGATGCCGAGCACCAGCGCCTCCGTGAGCAGTTGGCGAAGCAGCCGACGACGTCCCGCACCCAGCGCCGCGCGGAGTGCCAGCTCGGCTCGTCGCGCCGAGCCTCTCGCCAGCAGAAGGTTGGCGACGTTCGCGCAGGCAACCAGCAGCACGAAGCCGACGGCACCGAGCAAGACGAAGAGCGGGGTCCGCACGTCGCCGAGCAGGACGTCGTGCAACGACAGCGCGTTGAAGGTCAGCGTGTCGTTCGTGTCGCGAAACGCGACCTGCAGGTCGCCGCCGATCCGTCGAAGGTCGGCATTGATCTGCGCCTCTGTCACGCCCGGCTTCGCCCGTCCGATCACCGTGAGGAACTCGCCGCGACGCTCCTCCGCGGTTGAGGCGTTGAACCGGGCGTCGTACGTGAGCGGCGTGTAGAGATCCGTGCGCTCGATGATCTGTGCCCCCGGCGCGAGCACACCCACGACCTCCATGGACGCCTCCGCGAACGTGAGAGTCCGGCCAATCACGCCGGGGTCGCCGCCGAACTGTCGCGTCCAGAAGGCATGGTCCAGCACCACGACGTTGCCGCGTCCTGGTTGCGTCTCCTCCGGAAGCAGCGTCCGCCCAACGGCGACGCCGAGACCGAGCTGATCGAACAGGCGGTCGCTCACACGTGTGCCGCGAACCTCAATCGGTGCCCCTGTGCCGAGAAGCGTCACGACCTGGCTCGACAGCGCTTCGACCTGCTCGAAGGTGTGCGTCAGCTCGCGCACACTGATGAAGTCAGGCGCCGACAGCGAATAGGGTGTGCCGTCCGGATACAGCGTGGTCACACGGTAGAGACCGCCCGGTTCACGGAACGGCAGCGGTGACAGCAGTACCCCCTGGACGACGCTGAAGATGGCGCTGTTGGCACCGATGCCCAACCCAAGGGTGATCAGCGCAGCGAGGGTGAATCCGGGCGCGCGGCTCAGCATGCGCAGCGCGTAGAGCGCGTCCTGCACCGTCGATGCGAGCCACTGCACGCCCCACACGTCCCGGGTTTCCTCCTTCACCCGTTCGATGCCGCCCAGCGCCAGGCGCGCCCGACGCTGCGCATCGGCTGGCGAGAGGCCCCTGGCCACGAGCTTGGCGACTTCACGTTCGTGGTGAAGCTGCAGTTCCGTGGCGAGTTCCTGCTCCACCGCGCGGCGCCTGAAGACGGCACGGAGTCTGAATCTCAAGTCACTCCACATGGGCGTACCCTATCACTTCGACACGAAGCTGTCACCGCTCCTGACGAAGCGCAAGGGTTCCCCTGGCCACGTGGTCAACTGTCATCGGCCACTCGCGTAGTACCCCTCGCGGGCGTGCACGGTCCCGCGCTGGTTCCTCAGACGCACCTGGATCGTGTGCCAACCGTCGTCGATGCCAACGCCCGTCGGCGCGTAGCTCAGCACGTAGCGGCTCCGATGCCGGACGAGGGCTTCGTTGAGGGTACGGGTGATCTCGGCGACGTGTCCTACGTGGACAAAGGCTCCGCCGGTCGCCTCAGCGACCCGGTGCAACATCAGCGTCGCGTCCGTCATGTCGGCGAGAATCCAGGTGGAGCGCTCGAAGTACGGCCGCGGGCGCCGCAGCCCGATGGCGATGGCGTAGCGCAGTTCCTGGAGGTTGGCACCCACGGTGAACGCCACGACGTTGGACGCACGCAGCAGCCCGAGGACCTGCGATGCCGACGTTGCGCTGACCGTGTCGGAGCCGTCGGTGAACACGATGAGCAGCGCCGGGCGCTCGTCGGCGGTCGCCAGCGCTGCGCCGACGACGATGGCGTCGTGAAGCGCTGTGCCGCCAGCCGCGGTCATACGCTCGATGCTCGCCTGTACGTCCAGCCCCGGTTTCTCGGCTCGCGCCAGGACCTGCACGCTGTCGCCGAAGGTGACGATCGACACGCGGTCCTCGGCAGTGAGCGCGGTCAGCAGCGCCTTCAGCGCCTGCGTGAGGTAGCGCAGGACGTCACCGTCAACGCTTGCACTGGTGTCAACGACGGCGATGACATGGGTGCCACCAGGGACGTCGATGACGGAGATGTCCTGTGGCACTCCGTTGTCGAACAGCTCGAAGTCGTCGGCCGTCAGGTGCGGGACCGGACGGCGGCCGCGAAGGACCAGGGTGTCCACGGTGACCAGATCGGAGGCGACACGAAACACCGGCGGCTCCTGGGGGGCGAGCACGGCGCAGGCCAGCAGCACCGTCGCGACTCTCATCGGCGTACTTCCTCGCGCAGTGCAGCGGTGGCGCCCGGCGGACACAGGAGATGCCCCAACGCGTACCGGCCCCAGGCGTCGGGGTCCGCACCAGGCGTGCTGGTCTGGAATCGGCGCGTGATCCCGATCGTCTCCGCCGGTGCCTGTCGCAGGCTGACACGCAGCATGCCGACCAACGCGCTTTGCCGCACGTCTGGCACGCTCGAGGCGCGCACGTATGAACCCATCGCCTCGACGAGGTCGTCACGCGCGTCGTGCAGTTCGCCGAGAAACACCGCCGCCAGACCGCACACCACTTCCTGGCATTCGGCGCCGGCGACGCGTTCGAGATGCACGCGCGCTTCGTCGGCGCGTCCCTGCTCGAACAGCACGCGGCCCAGGCGCAGGTGCACCTCCGGATGCGTTGGGGCCAGGGCCAGCGCCGCGCGATAGTGCTGCGCTGCCTCGTCGAGCGTGCGGTCGATCCAGGTCGCCCGCGAACCTCCGGCCCTTCCCACGAAGATCGACATGGCGCCCTGCGCATCCGCCTCGAGCCACAGCCGAGCGACGGTCTCGCGTGCCGCTCCGAGCGTGAGATGCCATTCGTAGCGCAGGGGTTCCGGGAGCGCGTCCACGTCGCTGCGTTGCGCTGTGCGCTCGACCTGTGAGAATTGTCGTGTACGCAGTAGATACTGCAGCCAATTGAGCCGCCACGCGGCGGCGAACTCTCGCGCCCGCCAGTCGGCGGCGTTGATTGGTATGCCCGGAGACCGTGTGCGCGGTCCCGCCTCGAGCTTCCGTACGACGTCCCTGCCGGCGTCGAGATAGCGGCTCGCCATCCGGACGTCACCGGCATCCGCCTGCTCGCGCGCGATCTCGAGCAGCAACGCGGCGCCCGCCTTCAGGCGGCGGCCTGCGCGTACCGATCCGTCGGCTTGCCATGCGTCCGCCGCTCGGCCGATGTGAGAGGACATCCGGCGGTGCTCGAGGCCCATGGCCGACAGCGCGGCTTCGACATGGTGGCCCTCGATATATGCGTCGACGGCGACCGTCCACGCGTCCGCCGCCCGCAGCTCCGTCGACTGGGGGTGGGAAGTGTGCACATCGAGACTGAGCAGCCACACAGCACAGGCGCACATCGCGGCACGAA
Source organism: uncultured Vicinamibacteraceae bacterium (assembly GCA_964388335.1). Lineage (GTDB taxonomy): Bacteria > Acidobacteriota > Vicinamibacteria > Vicinamibacterales > Vicinamibacteraceae > JAEZDP01. The sequence goes on from CAYMAG010000194.1 coordinate 5,740, forward strand.
AGAGGACTCGTCTCATCGTCACGCGTGTGCCTTCCGCATTCAGCCTCGCCGCTGCCAGGCGCCTCCTCGTTCCCCCATGCTGCACGCGCCGTCGCTGCCTTTCCACTCTTGTCGGTCTCGGCAACCGGGGCCAGCGAAGCGGCCCTACTGGACGCGTTCGAAACGGACCGGGCCAGCGTAGTCGATGATGCCTGCGACAACGAAGGGGCGCGGACGCGCATCGTCTGCAACTCCGGCCGCCGTGTCGGCGGGAACGCTGCGCCACATGACAACGAGGTCGCTCCCATCCGCACGCGTACCCTCGATGCGTGGCGTCTGTGCCGCGGAGGTCTCGTCGTCCAACACGACGGCGAGCAACGTGACCCGGTCGAAGTCCACGCCGGGCGCGGCCTGTCGTGTCGGCACCTGCCGCCAGAACATCTGCCACGCAGCCGACGTGCGGATGACGTACGTACCGCCGCGCTCGAACCGCGA
>CAYMAG010000195.1:0-6154 GCA_964388335.1 uncultured Vicinamibacteraceae bacterium
ACCCTGGCGAAGCTGGTCGCCCTGGGCGCTCTCGGTGAGACGACCGCGTGGACCGCGGGTCAGTTCGTCGTACTCGGCGACCTGACGGTCGCGCACTGGGACGGCGCCTCGTGGGAGGCCGGGCCGAAGCCCGCCTGATGATCCGCATCGACGTTACGGCAGTGCGCGAGCTGCGGGCGATGATCATCGGCCTGGCGCTCGTGGACCGGGAGTTCTCGAAGGCGTTCCGAACGGAGGCCCGCAAGGAGCTCGAGCCGGAGTGGGAGAAGGCGCTGGATGCGTCGCACCCCACGCGTCTGCAGAGGCATGTGCTGGTGTCTACGTCGCGGGTGTCGGTGACGAACCGTGCCATCACGTTGAAGGCGGGCAGTGTCGGCAGGCTGTCGTCGGGGTCATCGAACGCGGAGATCGCGCGCGCGGTGGAGTTCGGTCAGGCGGCGAGCTTCCGGTCCCGGTACAAGCGACGCAACGAACGCGCGAGCGGATCGCATACGGTAGTTCGCCGCACCGCAGTACCGGTCTCACCGCGGAAGCCGACAGGCAAGGTCGTGTACCCGGCGCTCGAGCGGTTCGTGCCAGAAGCCGCGGAGATCGCAGTGGAGCTGTTCGCGCGGATGGTGCGGGAAGCGGTCGACGACCTATAGCTACTTCCGCATGCGTGCAGCGGCCACACTGCGCACGTGCTCGTCGAGCTCCCGCTCCACGGACCCGTCGCGCAGCCACAGTTCGTGGTCGCGCAGCGCCGTGGCGGTGCCGTGCTTCACCGCGAGCCGGACGATCACGTACGACAGCAGCAGTGCGGCCGCGGTCACGAGTAGGTAGCCGATGACAAGTCCGTCGAGTGTCATGCCGGTGACTCTACCGCGTCGTCTGATCAGGTGAAAGGATCGGTGATCCCGCATGGCCGGTCGCGGCATCACGATCAACATCCTCACGAACGTGCGGAACGCGCTCAAGGGCGTGGGGGATGTGGAGAAGGCCCTCTCCGACGTCGAGTCGACGTTGGAGGACATGGGCCGGGACGGGACGAGGTCCACCGACCGGATGTCTCGGGGGTTCCGTGACCTTGCCGGCGACACGCGAAAGGGTGCCCAGGAGACCGACCGGTTCGAGAAGGAACTCCGCGATGTGCAACTGCAGGCGGGAGAGACGGAAGACGCTCTCACCGGTGTTGGGGAGACCACGAAGAAGACCAGCGGTATCACCCGGGCGATGGGCACCGACATCCGGCAGGCCGGTGATGCGCTCGGCGACATCATCGAGGGCCGTTTCGCGGGCGCCGCTCACTCCCTGCTCGGCGCCACAACGTCCCTGTCGCAGGCGATCCCCGTGCTCGGGATCGGGATCGCGGGGGCGCTGGCGCTCGGTCTGCCGCTGCTCAACTCGATCACCGGTGAGATTCAGCAACAGGAGAAGGATGCGGAAGCGCTCCGGGACCGTCTCAGCGAGGCGTATTCGGAGGCCGCGAAGGCTGGCCGTGACTACATCGACACGGCGCAGCTGATCGCTGAGGCGCACGATCTCATGTTCAACACGGACCGTGCGGAGGAGTGGAAGCGGGTCCAAGAGGACGCGAAGCTCATCGGGATGGACGTCACCGAGGTCATCGAAGCGAACTTCGGCGTCCAGGAGAAGCAGGAGCAGGTTCTCACCCGCCTGAACCATCTCCTCGCAGACCAGGGCGGGCTCATCGACGAGAACGGCCGCTACACCTCGAGCTTCGGACAGATCATCGACGGGGTCCTCCCGAACGCGCTCTCACGCTGGGAGAACCTCAACGAAGTCACGAAGGAGAGCGCGTCCAACGCGGGGACGGCCCAGCGGGTGATCAGCGACATGCTCAAGCAGGCGATCCGGGATGCAGGTGAGGCGACGGAGGAGATCGACGAGTTCGGGAACGCGCTGTATACCCTCCCGGATGGTCAGAAGATCGTCATCGACGCTGAGACGAAGCAGGCGCACACGAATCTTGACAAGTTCAAGGGCGACCTGGATGAAGTAGCCGACTCTGTGACGACGGCGACGTTGAAGTTCACCGCCGATACGCGGGAAGTCGACGAGGCGCGCCGCCGCCTGCAGCAGCAGATCAGTGTCGGCGTCAGCGCGATCGTCCGGCCCAATCAGGTGGTCTGGCAATGAGTGTGAGGCGCACCTCATGACGACGATCATCACGCACGCGGACGGGACGATCTTCCCGACACTGATCGAGGGATACGAGTCGACGCGTGATTCGGGGAACGTCGCCCACCCCATCGTGGGGAGCGACAACCCGGACTACACGCTCCGGCCCGCGGGGCTCCGCACCGGCACGCTCACGCTACTGTTCGCCGACACGCCAGCCAGCACCGGGTATGTCATCGAGGACGACTATGTGGTCCCCGTCGAGATCCCGGAGCAGTCCGCGGAGGACGCGTCGCTGGTGTGCGAGACCGTCCACGCGTCCGCTCAGGTCTTCACCCTGACCACCGCCGACCGGGCCACGATCCTCATGACCTACGTCGTCCGCGCGGGAGGGAAGATCATCCGCACCCTCGACCGGGATACCCGGTCGGTGTGGCTGGTCGCCGTCGAGTATCAGGAGATCCGCGTATGACCGTGTCTACCGGCCAGTACGCGGCAACACTCGTCGTGGACGAGTACGAGTACGAGCTCGGCACCCGCGGCGGCACCATCGTCCTCGACGAGGGAGCCGCCCCGCACGTCAGCGGCTCGCTCGAGCTGGCAGCGCCTGCCGATCTGTCTACCGTCGACCCGCGGGTCACGCCACGATGCCGGGTCGATGTCACAGACGCTTCGGGTCTGCTCCGCCGATTTGACCTGGGCGTCAGATCGCGCGAGCTCGCGCACCTGTCCCGGGTGGTGCGGCTCCCGCTTGCATCCGATGAGGCGCTGTTGTCAGATGCCCGTGCCCTCGTAGACGACTGGACACCGCGCGCGCATGCGGCAAGTCTCCGCGACGTCGTGGACTACGTGCTCACTGAGGTCCTCGACGTCGAGTTGGCCGCGACCCCGGATGTTGACTCGGATGTCACCCCGTTCTGGGAAGCGTCGAACCTGATGCCCGACCCGTCCTTTGAGACGGGCACCACGGCAGGCTGGGCGCCGGCGGTCAACGCTCCCACGCTCGCGAACGTCGGAACACACGCGTACGTCGGCACGCGTAGCCTCGCGGTCACGGCGACGGCCGGGGGCGGCCTCAGCACAATCTCTCCCGTCGTCACGGCACGGCCAGGGCAGAGCTACGGCGGGTCTCTGTGCGTGCGCTCCAGCGTGAGCCGCGACGTCACGGTCACCGTCCGGTTCACGAACGCCTCCGGTGGAACGACCGACGTCACAAGCCCATCCGCCGCGACGTCGACGAGCGCGTGGTCGCGTGTGGCCGTGCTCGCGGTCGCTCCTGCGGATGCTGTGAGCGTCCGGGTGTTCTTCACCGCGAGCTCGAACACGATCGGGGACATCCATTACCTCGACGCCGTGATGATCTCGCCCGACACCGAGATCCTCCCGTTCTTCTACGGTGCCACCCCCGACGATGCCGACTACACGTACGCGAACTCCGGTGGCGCCGGTGTCCGCACCCCGATCGTCGACCGTCCCCGCGAGTCGCTGTTGTGGAGCGCAGGGCAGTCCGCGCTCGACTTCCTGCACCCGCTCGTGCAAGCGGCCGGATTCCGGCTCGTGTGCGACGAGACGCGAGTGTGGACGCTCCGCGACGAGACCTACTCTGCGCCTGGGGCGCTCAACGTCCGCCACGGTGTGAACCTCATCGACGCGGCAGACCTCATCGACCGCGACGGCGGCCTGTGGTTCGACGCGCAAGTCACCCGGTACACGTGGACCGACAGGGCCGGCGTCACCCACACCCGCACTGACGAGTACGCGCTCACAACCCCTCCGACGCGTGTGAACCTCGTCGAGGTCGAAGCACCCTACCCAGGGCCCGGCCGATCGGAGTACGCCGTCAGGCGGGCGCAGGGCCGCGGCAGGGAGCTCGAGGTCACTACCCGCGCGATCTGGGACACACCCGCCGAGCAGGCGTGCCGATTCGTGCTCGAAGGTACCCCGACACAGCTCGGCGAAACGTCGCGCGTCACCTTCGACCTCGCGACCGACCGCATGACCGTCCTCGCCCGCACAACCGACACGCCGGACGGTGCCGTCGATCTGCTCGCCGGCACCGTGGACGAACTCACCGGCATCGTCGACGACCTCTAGGAAGGCTCCACAATGGCAACCCCTGAAGACGTACTCGACGCGGGCGACGACGCGATCACGGCGGGGTTCCACGTGATGCTCGGCGACGAGATGGCGTACGACCTCGACGCGTGGATCAACTACGTGCTCGACCTCGTCGCGCAGCGCACCGACGTTGTCGCTCCGATCGACAAGGGCGGCACCGCGGCGACTACGGCAGCTGGCGCGCGCACCAATCTCGGGCTCGGTTCCGCGGCCACCGCGACCGCATCGACCGCGGCGACCGAGGCGACAGTTGTGATGCGCGGCGGTGGTGGCCGCATCGCTGTCGGAACCCCCGTGGATGGCAACAACGCTGCTACCAAGGGGTACGTCGATGGGGCGGTCGGGGATCGTGTCTCGAAGTCCGGGGACACGATGTCGGGGAATCTGTTCCTCCCGGCGTCGACCGCTGCGACGAGCGGCTACACCGTCGCCTACATCAACGTGGACGGGCGGGTGTCCCGTGGCGCGTCGACCGCGCGCTACAAGAAGACCATCAAGCGCGCGCCGGTAATCCCCGACCCTTTCGTGGTCCCGATCGCGTCGTATGTGATGAAGGAAGACCCGGAGAACGTCACCCGGTACGGGCCGATCGCGGAGGACCTGGCGTCGAACCCGGTGACCGCGGGGTTCGTCGTGTACGACGCCGAGAACCGGCCAGAGTCGTTCGACATGATCTCCTACCTCATGGCCGCTGTCGCACGCTTGCACGCCCGTGTCGCTGAGCTGGAGGCCGGAGGATGACGTTCGGTTTCACCGGCGGCGCCTACAATCACGCCTCCGGCACGAGGGACGCGTTCAGGTCCCTGTCGGATGCTCTGGTCGCGGAGGGTCACCCTCCGATGGTGTCGGTTTCCGGCGACCGGGAGTTCGCTGACGAGGTTGCGATCTTCACGTCCCGGTACCGGCAGCAGGCGACCGGGAACGGCCCATACAACGACGTGCGCTTCTGGAACGGCGCCCCGCACGGGCACCCCGGCGGCACACGGTGGGTGCGGGTGTCCGGGCTCGGCACGGTGGCGGTGCCGGGGACCAGCAACCACGGGAAGCGTCGCTCGAACGATCTCGCGTGGCCCTACAACACGGACACCGCGGCAGCAGCCCGCGCGAAGCGGCTCGCCGAAGCCCGCAACATCACCCGTGAGGGTGAGAACTTCGGTGAGCTGTGGCACTGGACCTTCTGGGGGTCGCTCGGCGTGATCGGGCAAACCGCCGGCGGATCAAATTCACCAGAGGAGGACGACATGCCCTACACGGAAGCGCAGCTCAAGAAGATCATCCACGACACCGTGGTGTCGGTCCTCCGCGCAGACGAGTTCCGGAAGAACCGCAACATCGAGATCGCGGAAGCGGTCCACGTCCGGAAGGTGTCGGACGACACGGGCACGCTGGCCGAGACGACCCGTGACGCCAGGGTCATCGCCAGGCGCGCGGAGGACAAGGTGGAGCGGCTCGCGGCGGGGCTCGGCGTGGACCTGACCGGCTGATGGATCAGGACATCCGCGACGCGCTCACTGATCTGAGGGCTGACGTCCGCACCGGGTTCTCCGACATCAACAAGCGCATCGACGCGCTTGTGTCCCGCACGGAGTTCGCGGCGACGGTGGAGCGGCTCGATGCGCAGCACAGCATGCTGCGTCGCGACTTCGACAATCACGAGGCCACGTCGGCCGCGCACGTGTCCGAGGTCCGTCAGGCCGACGACGCGGTGCTGACGAAGGCGCAGGCCGCGTCCGCCGCGATCCGTGAGGAGCTCCACAAGGAGCTGCAGGGGTTCCGTGCCACGACCCGGTGGGCGATCGGGATCAGTGTGACCAGCGCGGGGGTGCTCGTGTCCCTCATCTGGGCGATCGTCCAGTACGTCCAAACCTGAGAGAAAAGGGGGCATCGTCATGCCTGAAGAGTTCATCCCCTCGGA
>CAYMAG010000196.1:0-2325 GCA_964388335.1 uncultured Vicinamibacteraceae bacterium
GCTATAGTGGGGTGATTTCGAGGAGGACTCCCAATGCCACTCTCCCGTCGTCGTCTGTTGTCCGCGGCGGTGTCCGCTGGTGTCGCTCACGCCGCCTTTCCCGCGTGGATCAGCGCGCGAGGACGCGAGGCTCGTGCGACGCAGGGCGCGGCGGCCGGCAGGACCGCAGGCGTCCCGAGCGCCGACGCCGGCGTGCTGCTGCTCGACAGCAACGAGAACCCGACGGGTCCGTGCCCGGCCGCCGCTGCATCGCTCGCGGGATTGCTGGGCAAGGCGTCCCTCTATCCCTACCGCGACCAGCGCACGCTCGTGGACGCCCTCGCGACCCGCCACGCGACCCGCGTCGATCACGTGATGGCGGGGTGCGGCTCCACGGAGATTCTCCTCAACGCCGTGCGGACCTTCACGAGACCTGCGGCTGGCCTCCTGATGCCGACCCCCACGTTCGAGTCGCCGGCACGGCTGGCACACGCCCTCGGGCATCCGGTCATCGAGCGGCCCGTCACCGCCGCACTCGACGTGGACCTCGATGAACTGTCGCGCCACGTGAAAGGGGTCGGGCTCGTCTTTCTCTGCAATCCCAACAACCCGACGGGCACGGCGCTGCCGCTGGATGCCGTCACGGCGTTCGTGCGCGACACACGCAAACGCTCGCCAGACACCGTGATTCTGCTCGACGAGGCCTACATCGAGTACGCCGACGGCCACGGGGTGTCGTCCGCCGAAGCCCTCGCCCTCTCGATGTCGAACGTCATCGTCAGCCGCACGTTCTCGAAGGCCTACGGCATGGCGGGCCTGCGCGTGGGCTACGCTCTGGGGCAGCCGGCCGTGCTCGACGCGATGCAGCCGCACGCCATGCCGATGGGTGTCAACATGCTCGCCCTGCACGCCGCACGCGCCGCGGTGACCGCCGACGGCTTCGAAGCGCGCGAGCGGGCGCGCAACGCCGACGTGCGCCGCTTCGTGGCCGCGAAGTTCACCGACGCTGGCTGCAGGGTTCCGGCGTCGCACACGAACTTCCTGATGGTGGATCTCGGCCGCGAGACGAGCGCCTTCAGATCAGGCTGTGCCGAGGCCCGGATTATGGTGGGCCGCCGCTTCGCGCCGCTCGACACGCACGTCCGCATCTCGCTCGGCACGATGGAGGAGATGCAGCGCGCGTGGGCCGTGTTCGGACCGCTGCTGGGCTGAGGGTTCTCATGCCTCATGCTTCATGCTTCATGCCTGATGCCTCGTGCTTCATGCTTCATGTGTGATGCTTGCGACCGTCGTCGTTCACACCTCATGCGTCACGGGAATGGTCGTCGCGAGCGTGATGCTGGCGCTCGCCGGTCCGGTGGGCGTCGGGGTACGAACGCCACAGGCGTCCGATGCCCGCGCCGAGACGGTGCGGCGCTACGCTGCGCCTGAAGCTCGTCAGGCCGTGGCGGTCGACGCCTCGCACTTCTACGCGATCACGAACCGGGCGATCGCGAAGTACGACCGCACGACCGGTGCCCGCGTGGCGGATTGGCGCGGCGCGGATGACGGCCCCTTCATTCACCTGAACAGCGGCGTGGTCATCGACGGCCGCCTCTACTGCGCCCATTCGAACTACCCGGCCCTGCCGATGATGAGTTCGATCGAGGTCTTCGACACCCGGTCGCTGCAACCCGTCGAGAGCATTCCGCTCGGCATGGGGCAGGGATCGGCCACCTACATCGACCGCTTTGGCGATGCGTGGTGGGTAGCGTACGCGCACTACGCCGGGAGGGGCGGCGAGCCCGGGCGCGGGCCCGAGTACACGACCCTGGTGCGCTACGACGACGAGTGGCGCCAGACCGGCGCCTTCGCCTTTCCACCTGAGGTCGTCGCGCAGTGGGACGGCATGAGTTCGTCCGGCGGCTTCTGGCTGCGGAGCGACGGTCTGCTCTACACCACGCCGCACCACACGCCCGTACTCCACGTGCTGCGACGACCGACTGCCGGCGCCCGCCTGGAACTCGTCCGCACGATCACCATCGAGAGCGAAGGCCAGGGCATCGCCGCCGACCCGACGGACGCGACGCTCATCTGGTCCATTCAGCGCAGGACGGGAGAGGTGCTGGTGTCGCGGATACGGTAGTCATGCTTCATGCTTCATGCCTCATGTTCGAGGTCCTCGATGTGAGGCCACCGACATCCTGACTCCGCCGCCGCTCTCGTGGCGTCAACGGTGTCCTGCACGTCTCATCAACCTTCCATTTGACTCGAGGGATTGCGGCTCGTACGGCAGCAGTGTCAACCCCCATGAAGGCCTCAAGAGCATGAGGCATCACGCCGCATGAAGCATCAGGCATCAGGCAT
>CAYMAG010000196.1:2425-6110 GCA_964388335.1 uncultured Vicinamibacteraceae bacterium
GCATGAAGCATGAAGCATGACTATCCCAGCCGTGGCAGCAGAGCCCTCGTCTTCTCCAGGATCTGCGCCGTCACCGCGGGGTCGGGGTCCAGCGCCCACTCCCCCGGGATGAAGCTGCCGCCGAGCACGGTGGAGGTTGGCCGGGGAAGCACGTAGCTGCCGCTCGCCTCGTCGAGCAGCATGAAGTCGATGGCGGGGTCCGGATCGAGGTGCACCAGTTGCCCCTTGATGGGCTGCAGCGTCTCGTCACCGAACAGGTCGCGCGCGCCGAGCCCGGTGCAGTTGACGATGATGTCTTCGTCGAGCGCGAGCACGAGGTCCAGCGTGTCGAACGTCCGGAGGCGCACCTCGCCTCCTGCGGCGCGGACGTCGTCCAGCAAGGCCGGCAGGTAGATGGTCGGATCGATGAGCAGGCCCGTGTCGTCGCGCAGCCCGGCGTCCGCGTTGATGCCTTGCGTGCGTGGGTCGGCCGGCACCCCGTGGAAGACGCCGGTGGCGGTCATCTCCCAGCCCATCGCCGCCGTGCCTACGACCCACAACGGAATGTCACGCAGCCCATAGCGTTCGCGATCGAGGCGGTCGAACCGTGCCCGCGAGCGTGCGCAGACATCGGCGACCTGGCGCCCCATCGCTGCGGTGCAGTGTTCAGCCGCGAGCAGGGAGAACGGCGCCCACAACGCGCCCGCGACGGCCGACGTCGTCTGCAGCGGCAGCTCACGCGTGTACAGCGTGACGGACACGCCCGCCTCCTGCAGCACACGGGCGGTCGTCAGCCCGATCACGCCCGCGCCGAGGACCGCGGCATGCCGGCCCTTCGCCTCCACGACGAGTGCGACCGCGTCTTCCGCGGTTCCCCACGAGATGGTGACGCCCGATCCGCCATGCCCGTAGTTGTGCACGACGGAACGTCCATCGGGCAGGCGCTCGCGTTCAACGCGATAGCCAGCAGGACGGAAGGGACGAAGGCCGGTCGTGAGTTGCAGGATGTCCGCCACAGCTGAGCATTGTGCCTCACATCCGCGCGCGTGCCTGATGTAGCCTTGGAGCGTCTCGACGTACGTCTCGCCGAACAACGGCCCCGACCGGATGGTTCCGATGAAGAAGATCGCCGCATTTCTCCCCACCGCCTGGCTGCTCGGTCTCGCACTCGCACTCGCGCAGACGCTGCCACAGGCCACTCCGGCCTCGCAGGGCATGTCCACCGAGCGCCTTCAGCAGCTCGCTGCCACGATGAAGGGCGCGGCCGACGCCGGCAAGGTCTCGGGCACGGTCACGCTCGTCGCCCGCAACGGCAAGGTCGTGCACCTCGACGCGTCTGGCCTGCGCGACGTCGAGTCGTCACAGCCCATGACGCCCGACACGATCTTCCGCATTGCGTCGATGTCGAAGGCCGTCACGAGCGTGGCCGTCATGATGCTCGCCGAGGAGGGCAAGCTGCTGATTGACGACCCCGTGTCGCGGTTCATCCCCGCCTTCGCGCGAACGACCGTGGTCGTCCGGCCGCCTGCCGGGAGCCCGACGAGCGCAGGGAGCGGCACGGCGCCTGCGATGCGCCCGATCACGATCCGCCAGCTGCTGACCCACACGGCCGGCGTGTCGTACGGAAGCGGCAATCCCATGGAAGACCTGTACAAGGAGGCCGGGCTGGTCGGCTGGTACTTCGCCGACAAGGACGAGCCAATCGCCACGTCGATCGACCGCCTCGCGGGCCTGCCCCTCGACTATCAGCCGGGCGAGCGTTACCTCTATGGCTACAGCACCGACATCCTCGGCGTCGTCGTCGAGAAGGCCAGCGGCCAGTCGCTCGATGAGTTCTTCAGGACGCGCATCTTCGCCCCGCTGAACATGCCCGATACGTCGTTCTACCTGCCTGGCGACAAGCGGAACCGCCTGGCGACAGTGTACTCACTCGCCTCGCTCGACGGGCGCATCACGCGTGCGCCGCAGCCGAGGACGGGGCAGGGCGACTACGTGGAGGGTCCCAGGCAGTCGTTCTCGGGCGGAGCGGGCCTCCTCTCGACGGCGAGCGACTATGCGCGGTTCCTGCAGATGCTGCTCAACGGCGGCGAACTGGACGGCGTGCGATTGCTGAGTCCGAAGACGGTCGAGCTGATGACGTCCAATCACGTCGGCGACCTCTATCAGAACGGCCGCTTCGGCTTCGGCCTCGGCTTCGAGATCACCGAGCACGTGGGCCGTTCGGGGCGGCACGGCTCCGTCGGCGAGTTCGGTTGGGGCGGCGCGTACTTCACCAAGTACTGGGTCGACCCCCAGGAGCAGCTCGTGGTCGTCTTCATGACGCAGCTGCTGCCGGCGTCGGGCCTCGACCTGCAGAGCAAGCTGCGCACGCTGGTCTACGCGTCGGTCGTCGACAGCCACGAGGTCGCGGGCGTCTCGTCGGCGGCCCGCTGATGAACGATGGCCGGACGCCACGCGCTGGCCGCCCCCGGCGTCTGGCGTCCGTCACGCTGGTGCTGGCGCTCGCGCTGACGACGGCTGCCACGGACGCGCGGCAGGAACCCACGCCGCCCCCGGCCCCGACCCCTGCGCCGCCCGAGTCCCCCGCAAAGCCCGAGGCCCCTGCGCCGGCCGAGGCGCCCGCGCCACCAGCCCAGACACCAGCGCTGTTGCCGACGACGGGCAACGCCCGCCTCGATGCCGTGATCGCGCGCGTGCGGGGGTGGTTCTATGCGGGGCGCGAGGGCTTCTTCCCCTGGATGGGCGGCATCATGCCCGGCGGGTGGGTCGCCGGCGGCGGCGGATATCGGCGCACCCTGGCGCACGGCGTCAGAATCGACGCGCAGGCCGGTATTTCGCTGCTCAACTACAAGCTGCTCGACGCGGGCGTGCACGCGCCGATCGCCGGAGAGCGTCTCAGTGTGGATGTGCGCACCCGCCTGATGGACGCCCCGCGTGTGCAGTTCTTCGGTGTGGGAAACGAATCGCTGGAGGATCGCTACGCGCGTTTCGACTACGAGCCGAAACAGGTGGATGCCACGTTTCGCTTCGCGCTGACCGCCGTGGACGAAGTAGGCGGCAGCCTGGGGCTCCTGCACGTCGGCACCGGCCCGAGTCCCAGGGATCCGTCGATCGACGCCGTCTTCACGCCGGCGGAGGTGCCTGGTCTCGGGCAGTCGGCCAGCTATGTCACGCTCGGGCTCCATGCGCAGTCGGATCGGCGCGACGCGCGCGACTTCACGCGACGGGGTGGTTGGTATCGGGTCGACTGGCGCATGTTCGCCGATCGCTCGGGCGGCAGCTACGGCCACCAGCGGCTCGACCTCGACCTGCGGCAGTTCCTGCCCATCGCCGGCGAGCGCCATGCCGTCCTGGCGCGCGGTGTCTACTCTGGTGCACGGGCCGCCGACGGCGACGAGGTGCCGCACTTCATGATGCCCACGCTGGGCGACGGCGAGCACCTGCGAGGCTTCGCGAACCAGCGCTTCGCCGATCGCCACCGTGTGCTCATGCAGGGCGAGTATCGGTATCGGCTGAACGAGCGGCTCCACCTCGCAGGTTTCGCCGACGTCGGGCGCGTGGCGCCACGCCTGGGCGACCTGACGTTCGACGACCTGCACGCCGGCTACGGTGTGGGCGCGCGCGTCCAGACCACGGAGGGAACCGCCATGCGTGCCGACCTCGCCCGCAGTCGCGAGCAGTGGTCATTCATCGTCTCGGCCATCGT
>CAYMAG010000197.1:0-5992 GCA_964388335.1 uncultured Vicinamibacteraceae bacterium
CGGGCGGTCATCATCCGGCCACGGCAATCGGCGCCGGCACCGACACGGGCACGTCGTTCCGGTCATCTTCCGCCTGCCGCTGGCGCGCGTGCGTCAGGTGTTCGTCCATCGAGCGGCGTGCCCGCTCGGGGTCACGCTGCCGCAGGGCGTTGTAGAGCGCGCGGTGCAGGTCCGCCGCCTCTTTCAGGTCGCGGCCGTGCTCCGCGTCCCGGCGTCGCTGCTCGTAGAAGATGCCCGAGACCATCTCGACGAGCGACGCGAGAATGGGGTTGCCCGACGCCGCCGCCACCGCGCGGTGGAACCGGATGTCGTGCACGAGAAAGGCCTGGGGATCGTCCATCGACGCGTACATGCCGGTGATCTCTTCCGAGATGGTCGCCAACTGGTCACCGGTCGCCCGCTCCGCCGCCAGGCCCGCGACGCCGACCTCGAGGACGCGCCTGGCCTCGAACATCTCGTCGCGCGAGAATCCGTGCAGCGCGGCCAGGAAGCTGAGAGGCTCGCTGCCCAGCATCGGCGGGCCGCCGCGGATGAACGTCCCGGCGCCGTGCCTGGACTGGACGACCCCCATCGCCGACAACGCCCGCAAGCCGGCGCGGACGCTGGGACGGCTCACGCCGACCCTCAGCGCCAATTCGCGTTCAGGCGGCAGCCGATCGCCGGGGCCCAGGTCGCCTCGTTCGATCAGGTCGCGCACATGGCGGACGACGAACTCAGCCGCTACCCCCTGAAACGGTTTCTTGGATGACTCGGACTTGCGTGTGGTCATACCATCCCCGATGGTCAGGCACCTGCTGTCGGTGAAGTCCGCACGGTACCACCGTGACGACCGTGTGTCAATGCGACATATTGCACCTTCAGGATTAGATTGCCGGGAGGGGCCGCACTCTCCGCCGGGAACGTTCGGAAATCGCGATGATTGCAGGCCAAACACAATGGTCTAACCTCTAGGGTCCGATCCATTCGCGTGAATCGTTAGATCCAATACGACGACATCGCACCGGCCAAGAAAAAAGGCGCGACAGCCCGAAGGCTGCCGCGCCTGCCCTGTTCCGGGATGGACGCGCCCTGCCGCACTCAGGACATCACACCCACCACGCCTCCGCCGGCTGCTCGCGCAGGATGAGCGGCTGCAGGAAGCGGACGGCGTTCAGGAACCCTTCGTCGACGGAGGCGAGCGCGTCCTCGTGCTCGATGCTCACGACGTGGTCGTACCCGACGAGGCGCAGTGCGCTCATGATCCCGGCCCAGTCGGACGCACCGTGTCCCCAGCCGACCGTGCGGAACAGCCAGGCACGCTCTTCCATCTGCGTATACGACTTCGGATCGATGATGCCGTTGATGCGCACGTTGCTGCGGTCGATCGCCACGTCCTTCGCGTGGAAGTGGTAGATGGCCGACCCGAGACGACGGATCGCCGCCGGCACGTCGACGCCCTGCCAGAAGAAGTGACTGGGATCGAAGTTCACGCCGATCGTCTCTCCCACGGCGGCGCGCAGACGCAGCGCCGTCTCGACGTTGTAGACCACGAAGTTCGGGTGCGCTTCGAGCGCGACCTTGATTCCGCGGTCGGCGGCAAAGGCCGCGGCCTTCGTCCAGTAAGGAATCACCTTCTTGTCCCACTGCCACTCGAGGGCCTTGAGGTGATCGGGCGGCCACGGGCAGGTGATCCAGTTCGGACACGTCGACTGGTCGCTGTCGCCGGGGCAGCCGGAGAACGTGATCACCACACCGACTTCGAGCGACTCGGCCAGGCGCACCGTCCTGCGATAGACGTCGTCGTGCTCCTTGGCCACGGCCTTGTTCGGATGCAGCGGATTGCCGTGGCACGACAGGGCCGAAATCGTGAGGCCCGCATCCGCGAGCTTCTGACGGTAGGCCTTCGCCTTCGCCTTGCTGCCGAGCAGCGCATCGACGTCGATGTGCGAGGCACCCGGATAGGCGCCCGTGCCGATTTCGACGGCGTCGAGGCCGGCGGCCGTCACTTTCTCGATGACCTGGTCGAGCGTGAGGCCCGCAAACAGGGCCGTGAATACTCCGAGCTTCATGGTTGGGGGCTCCTTGTCATGCTTGATGCCTCATGCTTCATGCTTCATGCTTCATGCCTCATGCTTGATGTCTCAGGCTTCAGGCTTCGGGCTTCAGGCTTCCACCTTCACCCACGCCTGGCCGCGGGCGTGGCTCTCGAGGATGGCGTCGATGATGATGTTCGCGCGCAGGCCGTCACGGAAGGTCGCGAAGGCTGGCGGGCGCGCGTCGGTCATCGCCTTGCCTGCCCCGATGAACCCGTAGATGTCGCGCATCAGGTTGCAGAACGCGTCAGCCCACGCTTCCTGATGGCCACCGGGCAGGTGCGCGTACGGCAGCGCCTCGGACGACAGCAGCGCGGGATCCTTCTGCATCAGCCCGCTCGGCTCGCCGCGACGCCCAATCCAGAGGTCGTTCTGTTTCTCCTGATGCCAGCGCAGCGAGGCCTTCGCGCCGTTCACCTCGAGGATCACGTCGTTCTTGTGTCCCGCACAGACCTGCCCGACCGAGAAACTGCCCTTGGCACCGTTGTCGAACCGAACCAGCACCGACGCCATGTCTTCGACCGTGATGTCCACGAGTTCGTAGCTCTCGTCATCGCTGGCCTGTGCGAAGGCTTCGCGATTGCCGACGGGCCGCTTGCGCTGGGGGATGACGGTGGTGAGATCGGCGAGCACCTCGGTGATCCGCAGGCCGCTCACGTGCTGCGCGAGATCGCACCAGTGCGAGCCGATGTCACCAATCGCCGACGACTGCCCGCCCTTGTCGGCCTCGAGGCGCCAGCTGTAGTCGGTGTCGTACTGCAGCCAGTCCTGCAGGTACTGGCCGTGAATGAAGTGCGGACGCCCGATCTCACCTTCGGCGATCATCTGCCGGGCCTGCTGCACGAGCGGATTGCCCCGGTAGTTGAACGTCACGGCGTGTACCACCCCCGCCGCGTCCGCAGCCTCGACCAGTTCGCGGGCCTCCGCCGTCGTCATCGCCAGCGGCTTGTCCGACACGACGTGCTTGCCCGCACGAATCGCCGCGAGGTTGACGGGATGGTGCAGGTAGTTCGGCGTCGCGTTGTGCACGACCTGAATGTCCGGATCGGCAATCAGCGCCTCGGGGCTGCCATACGCCTTCGGCACGTGCAGCTGATCGGCCTTCCTGCGTGCCGACGCCTCGCCGCTCGTCGCAATCGCCACGACATCGACGTAGCCGAGACGCCGCACGGCGTCGACGTGATGCGGGCCGACGAACCCCGCTCCGATGAGTCCCATCCCGATACGTTTCACCGCGCGCTCCTTGGTCAGGTCACAGGGTACAGGTCACAGGCTGCAGGCTTCGGGCTTCGGGCTTCGGGCCGGCATGAAGCATGAAGCATGAAGCATGACTCAAACGTTCCCCGCCCTCATCTCTTCCTTCAGGTAGTCCATCGTCCGCCAGCACATGGCGAGGATGGTCCAGGTCGTGTTCTGCGTGCCGCCCGAGACATACGGACTCGCGTCCGCCAGGTAGACGTTCTTGACGTCGTGCAGGCGGCAGTACCTGTCGGTGACCGACGTCTTCGGATCGTCGCCCATGCGCGCCGTGCCGATCTCGTGAATCGACCAGCCCTCCGGCAGTGGCGTGCGCCCGATCTGGATGTCCTCGGCGCCAGCCGTCTTCAACATCTCTTCGAGCGAGTCGGCCATGTCGACGATCATCTTCTTCTCGTTCTCGCCGAACGTGTAGGCGAACCTCAGCACCGGAATGCCCCAGGCGTCCGTGACCACGGGGTCGAGCGTCACGCGATTGTTGCGATCCGGCAGCACCTCGCCGAAGCCTCCGAAGCTGATGGGCGCCGGGTAGTACTTGCGCACGCTCGCTTTGAACGACGACCCGAAGCCCCGTGTGGAGTGCGCGTGGCCCGGATACTCGCCCGCCCCGCCGCCGCCCTGGAAGTGGAAACCCCGGATGTAGTCCTTCCGCTTGTCGTCGCCGATGTTGCGGAAGCGCGGAATGTAGGGGCCAACGGGCCGGGCATCGTCGATCGTCGGCGTCTTGCCGATGCGCGTGGGCATGAAGCCGCTGCCGCGGATGCCCATGATGTGCTCGCTCAGGTACCGCCCCAGCACGTCCGACGAATTGCCGAGACCGTTCGGGAAGCGCGACGACTTCGAGTTCAGCAGGATGCGCGTCGTGTCGAGCGTGCCCGCACCGAGGACGACGACGCGCGACTTGAAGTCCATCACCTGCTTCGTGTGCGAGTCGATGACCCGGACGCCCGTCGCCTTGTTCGTGGCCGGGTCGTACAGCACCTCCGACACGACCGAGTACGGGCGCACCGTCAGATTGCCCGTATCGCGGGCGGGATAGATGAGCGCCGTCGGCGAGTGGAACGCCGAGTTGAGGTCGCAGCCGCGGCCACAGCGGCCCCGCCGCATGCAGCGCGCGCGGTACTTGTTGTTGAGCACGCCATCGGTCGTGACCCCTGCGCGCCCTGGAATCAGCCGGCGCCCCATCTTCTCGATGCCCTTGCGGAACGCCGATTCGACGCAGTTCAGTTTCGACGGCGTCTGGAACACGCCGTCGGGCACCTGATCGAGTCCTTCGGTCGTCCCCGAGCAGCCGAGCAGCACGTCCACCTTGTCGTAGTAGCTCTTGACGTCCTCGTACCCGATCGGCCAGTCGACGTCGAAGCCGTCGTGACTCGCGGCCTTGAACTCGTAGGGACCGTAACGCAGCGCGCCCCGGCCCCAGAAGTTCGTCTTGCCTCCCAGCACGCGCGCCCGAACCCAGGCGTAGCCCGTTCCCGTCGTGGGGTTCTCCTTCTCGTTCACGACCCAGTTGCGGGTGTAGGTGTTCCCTGCGTAGGTCAACAGCTTCTTGTAGGGCGCGAACTTCGGGTCGCTGCCGTACGGGCGATCGATGAAGTTGTACTCCGCGACGTTGAGTGCCCGCATGTCGGTCGGCAGCCGATTGCGGCGCATCGACTCGTACGGCCACTCCATCGTCCGATATTCCTTCTGCCAATCGAGCATGCGGCCGGCTTCGAGGGCGAGCACCTTGACGCCTGCCGTCGCCAGCTGGAAGGCGGCCATGCCGCCGGCGGCCCCCGTGCCGACGATGATGACGTCCCAGGGACCATCTGAGGGCGTGATGTCGTCGGACAGCCTGCGCGACTCGGCGAGGATGGCCGAGAGATCGATGTCGACGGTCGTGTCGTTCTGCGGTGCGTTCTGCGTCATGATCAGTGCCTGGTCAGGGCCTCGTTAGAGGTTGCCCCTCTTCATTTCGTCCTTCATGTAGTCCATCGCGCGCCAGCAAAGCGCCATGATCATCCAGGTCGGGTTCTGGCAGCTGGCCGACACGAAGATGGCGCCGTCGACCACGAACAGGTTCCTGATGTCATGGGTCTGGCCGAAGGAGTTGGTGACCGAGGCCTTCGGGTCGGTGCCCATGCGCGCCGTGCCCATCTCGTGGATGGACCAGCCTTCCGTGAGGACGTTGCGCCGCACGACGATGTCGGTGGCGCCCGCGGCGCGCAACATCTCCTCGGCGGTATCGGCCATGTCCTCGGCCATCTTCTTCTCGTTGTCGCTGAACCGGTAGTCGAAGCTCAGCACGGGCATGCCCCACGCGTCCTTGACCTCCGGGTCGAGGAAGACGCGGTTCTCCCTGCGCGCGAGCACTTCGCCGAACCCGGTGTAGCTGATGCGCGCCGGATAGCCCGCGCGCACCGCCTGCTTGAAGCGACTGCCGAAGCCGGGCGTGTCGGAGGCGTTTCCCGGGTACTCGGCCGCGCCGCTGCCGCCCTGGAACCCGTACCCGCGAATGAAGCGTGAGTCCTTGCTTGCGGCGTCGACGTTGCGGAACCGGACGATGTACGTACTCTGCGGGCGGCCGTCGTCGTTGGTGGCGGCCTTGCCAATCTTCATCGGCAGCGTGCCGCTGGCGCCAGGGCCCATCACGTGCTCACTGAAGTAGTGCCCCACGGCAC
>CAYMAG010000198.1:0-5950 GCA_964388335.1 uncultured Vicinamibacteraceae bacterium
CGGCGTGACCTGGACATGTGTCGGCACCGGCGGCGGCAGCTGCGAGCCCGCCGGGACCGGCCACATCGACACGTCCGTGTCGGTCCCCGTCGGTGCGAGCGTCGTCTTCACCGCCACGGGCACGGTCGATCCGGCGGCCACCGGCGACCTGGTCAACACGGCGCAGGTGCTTCCGCCGACGGGTCACGCCAACCGGACCACGGCGACCGCCACCGACCGCGACACCATTCGGACCGAGGCCGACGTGGCGATCACCAAGACGGCGGATCAGGCCTCGATCGTCGCCGGCAATGCGCTCGTCTACACGATCACGGTCACCAACGTCGGGCCGTCGGACGCCGCGGGCGTCGTGGTGAGCGATGCCACACCGGCCGGCCTCGTGTTCGTCTCGACCAGCGGCGACTGCACGACGGCCTTCCCGTGCGCGCTCGGTGTCGTGCCGGCCGGCGCCACCCGCACGATCACGGCGACCTTCACCGTGCCGCCCGACTACGGTGGACCGACATCGATCGAGAACGTGGCGGAGGCATCGTCGACGACGGTGGACCCGAACACGGTGAACAACGTGGCCACCGCCGTGACGACGCTGAACCGCAATGCGGACGTCGAGGTCACCAGGACCGTGCCTTCGTCCGAAGTGCCCGTCGGTGACGAGATGCTGGTCACGATCCATGTGCTCAACCGGGGTCCGAACCCAGCGACTGGCATCGAAGTCACCGACAGCCTGCCGGCCGGGCTCGACTTCGTGTTCGCGTCGGCGAGCCAGGGCGCGTACGACTCGGCGACGGGCGCCTGGTCGGTTGGATCGCTGGCCGTCAGCGAAACCGCGCAACTGGTGCTGACGGTGAAGGTCACAGCGCCCGGCGCGATCACCGGTCTCTCCGTCAAGACCGGCCAGAACGAGCCGGACCCGACCACGGGCAACGACTCTGCGGCGGCAGGCACCACTGCCGCGCCGGCCGCCGATCTGGAGGTCGACATGGACGTCGATCGCCGCGACGCGCTGGTGGGCGAGACGCTGACACTCACGGTTCGCGCCACGAACCGCGGACCGAGTGCGGCGACCGGTGTCACGACCGCGGTTGCTTTGCCCGCCGGCCTCTCGCCAGTGTCGACTGCCCCTTCGCAGGGCTCGTACGACACGACGACTGGCATCTGGACGGTCGGGGCGCTCGATTGGCGTGCGCAGGCGACGCTCACACTGGTGGCGAGGGTCGACGAGCCTGGCGCCCTCGTGAACAACGCGTCCATGGCGTCGCAGGACCAGATCGATCCGAACCCGATCAACAACAGCGATGCCAAGTCGGTGAACGCCGCGGATACGGCCGACCTTCGCGTGACCAAGGCCGTGAGCGACACCGCACCGGGTGTCGACGCGCTGGTGACGTACACGATTGCGGTCACCAACCTCGGTCCGCATGACGCCACGAGCGCCGACATCAGCGACGTGCTTCCCGCGGGCGTTGCGTTCGTGTCGGCGAGACCGTCACAGGGCAGCTACGACGCCGGGACAGGCATCTGGACACTGGGCGCCGTGCCGGCGACCCGGACCGAGATACTGTCGGTGACGGGGCGCGTCACGGCACTGGCCACACTGGTCAACACGGCGACGCGCCAGTCGAGCACGCCAGTCGATCCGAACCCGGTGAACGACACCGGAACTGCGACGCTGACATCCTCAGTCGTTGCCGACCTCTCGGTCACGAAAACGCCGAGTGTGCCGGTCGCCGCCGCGGGCACGTC
Source organism: uncultured Vicinamibacteraceae bacterium (assembly GCA_964388335.1). Taxonomy (GTDB): domain Bacteria; phylum Acidobacteriota; class Vicinamibacteria; order Vicinamibacterales; family Vicinamibacteraceae; genus JAEZDP01. Next base: position 1,744 of record CAYMAG010000198.1, read on the forward strand.
ATTCAGGTGGACCGTCGTCGTTGGCAACAACGGCCCCAGCCCTGCGATGGGGGCTTCCGTCACCGACTCGTTCCCGGCGTCGTATGCCGACGTGACGTGGACGTGTACTCCCAGCAGCGGTTCGACCTGCACGTCACCGTCGGGCACAGGGCCAATCGCCACGACGGTCGACCTCCTCGCAGGCGGAAGCGCGACGTTCGTTGCGACCGGTGTCAGCGCGCCCGGCGGTAGCGGTCTGCTCGTCAACGTCGCGACGGTGGCGGGCGCCGCCGGCACGACAGACCCCGATCTCTCCAACAACAGCGACACGAGTGCAGCGGGCCTGGCGTCGCTGGGCGACGTTCAGGTCACGATGGCCGGTCCTCCGTCGCTGGCGCCAGGCACATCGGCGGATTACCTCATCACGGTCGGCAATGCCGGACCGTCGCAGACTCACGGCACGACCCTGGTACTGCCGACTCCGGACGGCTTCCTCCCGGCCACCGTTCGTGGCGCATGCGCGAGCCTCCCCTGCGCGCTTGGAGACCTTGCGCCCGGCGCATCGGGCGAAGTCATCGTGACGCTCTCCCCGTCCGCTGACTATGCCGGTCCTCCGACGGTCACCGTGCGAGCGCTCGCCGCAAGCGCCGACTTCGATCCTGTTCCCGAGAACAATACCGCCAGCGTCGTGACGACAGTCACGGAGGTGGCAGAGCCGTACACCCGCTACTTCGCGGAAGGCTCCACGGGCGACTTCTTCACCACCACGTTCTCCTTGATGAATCCGAACCCGTCGGCAGCCAATGTGTCGCTGCGGTTCCAGTTGCCGGCAGGACCCGAGATCACGCAGGCGCTCATCTTGCAGCCCAACCAGCACATGAGCTTCGATCCGTCGACGCTTGCCGGGATGACATCGACGGCGTTCGCGACGGTCGTCGCCGCCGATCGGCAGATCGTCACGACCCGGACGATGTCATGGGACGGCTCGGCGTACGGTCAGCATCAGGGCAGGGGCGTCGGCACGGCGCTGACCGCGTGGTACATCGCGGAGGGCGCGACCTTGCCGCAGTTCTCGCTGTTCTACCTGCTGCAGAATCCAGGGGACACCCCGGCGAACGTCACCATCCGGTACTTCCCGCAGGCAGCCGAAAGCGAGCCGATCGAGCGGACCTACTTCGTGGCGCCGCGAACCCGCTACACGATCGGCGTGCACGACGACCCGGCCCTCGTGAACAAGGAACTGTCGGCCGCGGTTTTCACCGATGGCCCCCCCATCGTGGTCGAACGCGCGATGTATCGGTCGGGGCTCCGCCTGTTCGAGGCGGGTGCCGCTGCGGCCGCGGCGCCGGCGCCGGCCGCGAACTGGTACTTCGCGGAAGGCGCCACGGGGCCCTACTTCGATGAGTTCCTGTTGCTCGCCAACCCGGGACAGGACAGCGTCACGGTGACCGTGAACTACCTGCTGCCCGAGGGTGGAGTGGTCACGCGCATGCTCGACGTGCCAGGGGGCACGCGCCGCACCGTCTGGGTGGACTACGCGGACATGGCACTGGCCGACACCGCCGTCAGCATCGACGTCGCTGCAAGCGGGCCGATCGTCGCTGAGCGTGCGATGTGGTGGCCGGGAAGCAGTGACACCTGGACGGGCGGTCATGCGACCCTGGGAACGACCGAGGTCGCAGCGCGCTGGGGCGTGTCCGGCCTGCTGGCCGGCGGACCGACCGACGCCGAGCCGTGGTTGCTCGTGGCCAACCCCACCGAGGCGCCAACCACGATACGGATGACCTTGCTGTTCGAGGACGGACGTCCGCCGGTCACCGCCGACTACGCGGTCGCTGCACAGAGCCGCCTCACGATCGCGGTCGGTCAGTGGCACCGGGAGACGGCAGATTCGTCGTTCGGTGCCGTGGTCGAACAACTCGGCGCGCAGACGGGAATCATCGTCGAGAGCGCCGTGTATCACGACAGCGGCGGCGTGGCGTGGGCAGCGGGCCGGGGCGGCATGGCGACGCCGATTCCTTGAGGGGGTAGGGCGCGGTCTCCTTCACCAGGACGGCACCACCGGAGCGCGCGCGTGGCCAGGCGACGTCATTCATCGGCCCTCCGCTCGGCCTTCTTCGAGCATTTCACTCGCACAGTCGGCCTGGCGCCGTTGGAATACCTGGTCGCCTGGCGGATGGCTGTCGCAAAGGATCCGTTACGGCGCGAGGATTTGGCTGTCGGTGAAATCGCCGAACGCGTGGGGTACGGTACGGCGACCACGTTCAGCACAGCACTCAGCCGACACGTGGGTGTGCCTCCTGGTCGTTACGCCGCCGCGGTGAGAGCGCCGCCGACGTGACGAGCGTCGCGCGACCTGCAGGCGGCGGCTTCGGCGGCAGGGTGAACACTCCTCGAGCCGCGAACCACTGCGTGTCTGGTGGTGCAGCGGGGCGAAAACGATCGTTGCCACGCGAAAGCTGTGATGACGGAAGGTCACGGCGAGCCCTCGGCAAGACCGCCGGACAGGCTGTAAGGTATTGATGTTGACACGGCGGGCAGAATGCGCCGTACAGCCTCGTCGTGGCAGACACGGCCGTAAGAGGAGGGACGCACACGAGATGGATCGCCAGGCGCATTGGCAGCAGGTGTTCACCACGAAGAGCGAGCACGATGTCAGCTGGTTCGAGGCGCTGCCGGCGATGTCGCTGCAGATGATGGAGGCGGCAGGCCTGGGCCTCGATACGTGCGTGCTCGACGTAGGTGGCGGCGACTCTCGCCTCGTCGACGCCCTGGCCGCGCGTGGCCTTGATTGCCTTGCCGTGCTGGACGTCTCAGGAGCTGCGCTGCAACGTGCGCAGGAGCGGCTGGGCGATCTCGCCGGTGCATTCACGTGGATCGAGTCGGACGTGACGGCGGTGTGGTCCTTGAAGCCGATGGACATCTGGCATGACCGCGCAGTGTTCCACTTCCTGACCACGGCTGCCGAGCGTGCGCAGTACCGCCGTCACCTCCTGCAGACCGTGAAACCGGGTGGCGCCGTCATCGTAGCCACGTTCGCGCTCGACGGGCCGGAACGCTGCAGCGGACTGCCCGTCGCCCGCTACTCTGCCGAAACCCTGGCTGCGGAACTGGGCAGCGAGTTCAGGTTGATGGAGGCGCGGCGACACGAACACCAGACACCCTGGGGCGCGATGCAGCCCTTCGTGTATGCACGCTTTGGCCGTGAGGACGCCACGAACTGCCCGACATCAAGCACGTGCGGATCCCGTTCCTCAGGCGGTCTTACACCGTGGCCTTCGACACCGCGCGCGATCGGCGGTGCCGGCTGACCGAGTGTGCCTTCCAGCACGATCTGGCTGCCGGTTACGAGGCGCTGCCCTGTGCGTCGAGCGTGTCCGTCGCTGGACGGGTCTTCGCCGCACTCCGACGCGCAATCCGCCGCGTCGGTATACTGACCCGGTGCGGTCGGCGTTCACGGCGCTCCTGGCGTGTCTGTTCGTGGTGATGGTCACCGCGGACCGGTTCGCGTGCCCTGACGGCTGCACAGAGGAGGCGCCGGCGCAGGCCACCTCCCAGCAACACGTTCCTTCGTCGTGCGGAATCTGCCACGGGTGGAATCAAACGCCGATTGTCGTCGCCTCGCGTCCTGCCCCTCGTCCCATCGCGAAACTTCGGCTCGTCGTCATCAACCCGACCGAGCCAGCCCTCTCCATCGTCGAGCGCCCTCCGAAAACCGCGTAGTCGCCGTCGCCTGAAGACGTCGGTTTGACGCGTGCCGCCTGGCCGGCGCGCTGCGGAGGTGTACGTGTGAGAACAATGGGATGTGTCGTCGTGTGGGTGTGCATCGCGTTCGCGTCGGCCGTGCAGGCCCAGACACCGGCCACGTTGGTGGTCCGGGTGCAGTCCGGGAATCAGCCGGTGGTCGGAGCCGTCGTCGTCGCTGGCAATCAGCGGGCCGAGACGGGGCCGGATGGGCGCGTCGAGTTCAGGGTGCCCGCCGGTGCCGTGACCCTGACGGTGACGAAGGATGGCCTCATCGACGCGCGGCAGGACGTGACCGTTCCCGCGTCCGGCATCGAGGTCACGGTCGACCTCGTCGCGCCGCCCGACATCGAGGAAGAAGTCGTGGTCGTGGCCACCACGCGAACCGGCCGACGCGTCGAAGACCAGCCCACGCGCGTCGAGGTGCTGGGCCGCGAAGAGATCGAAGAGAAGATGCTCATGACGCCCGGCGACATCGTCATGA
>CAYMAG010000199.1:0-5898 GCA_964388335.1 uncultured Vicinamibacteraceae bacterium
GGCAGGGCCTGCGGAGGACGTTGGCGACGGTACTGGTTCGGTCGCCTGGCGTGGGTGCGATGTCACCGCACGCGGAGGCCGCGCTGCGCGTGTGCGGCGCGGCCTCACATGTAAGAACCCGCGGACAGCGCAGAACCTTACGACCGACGCAGCAATTTCCAGATCGTATTGAGGTTCGACGAACGGTCGTAGCGGCGACGTCGTGCTGGCCATGGTCGTGGACGGCTACGTCCTCGCGTTCGACCTGGAGCTGCTTCCGCACGTCGTGGTCGCCGAACGCGGCAACGCGCGCTGCATGTTGTCGCCCAGCGACGGATCCGTCCGGCATGAGTACGCTGCGGAATGAGCCAAGCTCTCAGGGCCGGTACTCTCGCGCGCGACCACGCGACGTGACGGTGGCTTCCGCGGACATCACATAAGCGCACCGCCTGAGCGGCGAGCCCGAGGCTTGTCAAGGCCGCAGCCCCGCGGTGACGCGGGGGCGACGCGCGCGTCGCGCCTTGACGAGGCGAGGGCGAGCCGTATGCTGCACGCGTGATGTCCGGAACTGGGCCTGCTGCTGCAGGAACAGCCGCACGGCTCAACGCCGTCCGGTGTCTCTGGGCCGTGCCGAACGCCGTGCGCTACGTCGTGCCCTACGACTGCCGTTTCGGATACGGCATGACGGGCGCCACCCTTGCAACGAAGTGTGAGTTCGGAGGTGGTCGTACAGTTCCGATCGCGTAGGCCCGCGACAGACACGATGCGCGACGCGTAGCGCCTGACGCATGCAATGACCATCGCGGTCGGCATGATGTGCCTCCGGTCCTGCGCAATCGACCCCGGGACAGTGCAACGACGTTCTGTGCTTGACGTGTCACTCGCTCCCGCACCGTGGGCTCACGCTCGCGACCCCTGCGGCGGCACGCCGGCGATGACGTCGTGCGGAACGAGCTGGGTGACACGGAGGGGCGTGAACGACCCCCTGGCCCGTGGGCCGGGGCCACCTGTGGGGCCACCCTCCGCACCAAACAGGGGGGTCGTTCACGCCCCGACTCCTCGTTTGACGCGGACACCTGGCCTCGCTTTCGGGGCGGCAAAGAGCGCCGCCCCAGGGACATCCGCGACGGCGGCAAGTCGCCGCGATTCAGTTGCTTGGCTGCGCGCGGCGGTGGCGTCGACGAGCTCAAGACGGGATTGCCGTCTGTTTTGGCCGACTGCATCGGGGGGAGCCATAAGCCCCCAGCGCTGGTGGCTCCCCTGATGGCTCCCCTCCCGGGCGAGTTCGCGCGACCCACAGAAGCTGGAAGCTGCAGATACGGCCTCACGAGAACACCGCTGGAGGCTGCGCCAGGTAGAAGGTAGCCCCCACGGCTGTCTTCTCCCCTGGCTTCTATGCACTGGCCGTCCCCCACGCCCAGCCTGCCAGGGGTGGAGAGGTGGCTGCAAGGCAGTCGCGACGCCTCACGGGAGACGGTCCCCTTCGCCCCCGCGCACTTCCCGGCGGTCCTCTTTGGGGGCGCGTCCCAGCGGTCTTGCGAGAGGCGTTCTCGGCCGCCTCGGGTCCTGGGGCAGAGCGGGTGTCCGATGCTACGACTACTGCCCTCAGTGGTGACTTTCCCGGAGTGGTGGACGCCGATTGCCGAGGGATGATTCCTGATCGACGAGCGCCATCGGGCCTGTCCCCTGGGTGTGATCGGTGAACCAGATGCAGAGGCAAGAATGCTCGTCGTGGTGACCGTCTCCGAGGTGATCGAATGACCGAACGATAGCAGTAGATCATGGCGCTGAGCCTGCCTCCGAACAGAGATGTATCGGCGCTCGACCGGCACAAGCGGAAGTCGAATTCTCTGGCGAGGCGTAGGGCACATCCGCCGGTGATAGCCTGAAGACCGACATGACGACGCTTGCTGAACGCATCACCGTCGATCCCGCGCAGTGCGGCGGGCGGCCCTGCGTGCGGGGGCTTCGCATTCGAGTCACTGACGTCCTCGACACGCTGGCGTCAGGCCTGACGCCAGCGGAGGTGGTCGAGGAGCTTCCGGATCTGGAGCTCGAGGACGTCTCCGCCTGCCTTCGATTCGCGAGCCGTCGCCTGGCCCATCCGATCGTCGCGCCGTGACGTGACGTGACGATCTGGCTCCACAACCACCTGCCGCCCGCGCTCAGTGGGTGACTGCGGGCCACCCTGGGTATCGACTGCATCAGCGTCCGCGACCTGACGCTGCAACGCGCTGCCGACCTCGAGATCTTCCACGCGGCGCGAGCTGCCGGCGCGCTGGTCATGACCAAGGACGCCGATTTCGCAGAGCTCGTGTACCGATTTGGCGCCCCGCAGCAGATCGTGCAGGTCACCTGCGGCGGCGGCGACCGCGGCGAGGAGCAGCAGTGACGACACTCCGGCGGTACGCGTCGCATAACTGCATAACCTGAGTCAGTTCAAGGACAGTCGTGCACATCGCTACTGCGCGAGGACGCCAGGTTCAAGTTCAAGAGCAGCCCCTTTTCCTCTTGACGGACTAGACGAGAGCCGATATATATAGCCGAACTAGAGGAGGGAACGAGGTTTGCCGAAGGATCAGCCGAGCGGGCTCGTACAAGGCACGCTGTACATGCTCATCTTGAAGACCCTGGATCTCGAGCCGATGCACGGATACGGCATCGGTGTCCGACTCGAGCAGATCAGCAAGGGTGTCTTCCAGGTGAATGCTGGTTCGCTCTTCCCGGCCCTCCGCCGCTTGGAGCGCGATGGGCTGATCCGCGGAGCCTGGCAGGTCACCGAGAACAACCGGCGTGCGAAGTACTACTCGCTGACGACCTCGGGTCGGGCGATGCTCAAGCGTGAGACCCGAGCCTGGGAGGTTCAGACCAGTGCCATCGGACGGATCCTGAACGCCTCGCTCGGAGAGTTGTGATGCGGTGGCTCAGACGCGTCATTGGCGGTGCGAACGCGCTCGCTCGCAGCGGACGAGCAGAACGTGAACTGGACGAGGAGTTGCGCGCCTACCTGGAGACGGCCGTCGACGAGAAGATGTGCGGCGGGATGAGCCGGGAGGAGGCCACTCGCGCCGCCCGACTCGAGACTGGGCTGGTTAGCGCCGACAGTGTGAAGGAACGCGTACGCGACAGCGGCTGGGAGTATCGGATCGATACCCTCTGGCAGGACGTGCGCTATGCACGCCGCACGCTTCGCCGCAATCCGGGCTTCGCGTTCGTGACCGTCGTCACGTTGGCGCTGGGCATTGGGGCGACAGTGGCGATCTTCACCGTGCTCGAGGGCGTCCTCCTGCGGTCACTCCCGTACGATCATCCGGAGCGTATCGTGCAGCTGTGGGAGACCAGTCCCGAACGCGGCTTGGAACGGTTCGAGGTGCTCCCCGGAAGCTTTCTCGACTGGCGCGAGCGCAGTGCCGCGTTCGAGGCGCTCGCGCTCTATCAAACGACGCATACGCTCGTTACGGCCCGCGGGACAACCGAGCGCCTGCAGACGGCGTTCGGCTCGCCTGCGCTCTTCGACGTCTTCGGCGTATCCCCCGTCCTCGGGCGCGGATTCCTAATCGAGCAAGGTCGGCCTACGGGAGGCCGCGATCCGCGCGAGTATGCCGGGCATCCGGAGGTCGTGATCAGCCACAGACTCTGGGAACGAAAGTTTGCGAGCGATCCGTCCGTGATCGGCGAGCGTGTCACCTTCAACGGCATCAGTGAGCTCACGATTGTCGGCGTGATGCGGCCTGGCTTCGACTTTCCGACAGGCACCGAGATCTGGGGTGAGGAGATCCTGACGCGTGGGATGGGACGGGGCGACCGTTCGCGCGATGCCATCGGCCGGCTGAAACCAGGTGTGTCAATCGAACAGGCGCGCGCCGAGCTGTGCACGATCGCGCGGCAATCAGCGACCGACCATCCAGAAACGAATGCGGGCTGGACCGTCAGTATGGAGTCCCTCACGAAGGTCGTCATCGGCGACGTGCGCCCGGCGCTGATTGCGCTCTTTGCGGCGGTCGGATGCTTGCTGCTGATTGCATGCGCGAATGTCGCGAGCGTGGTGCTGGCGCGCTCGACCACGCATCGACATGAGCTCGCGGTCCGGCTCGCGCTTGGCGCGACGCGTGGCCGCCTCGTCCGATCGTCGCTCGCCGAAGGCCTGCTCACGACGTTCGCGGCGGGCGCGCTTGGTGTCCTGGTTGCGAACGTGCTGCTCGACCTCGCGCTCGCGTGGGCGCCGCCCGAGGTGCCGAGGCTGCAGGAGGTTGGGATCAATCCCCGGATTCTTGGCTTTGCACTTGTTCTCGCGATTTTGACGTCATTCGTCTTCACACTCGCGCCGTGGCACCTCTTCAAGTGCGAGAACGCCGACGACGGGTTGAAGAGTGGCTCGACACGATTCACCCCGCCCGGCCACGCGCGCACGGGCACCGCGCTACTGGCCGCGCAAGTGGCGTTGAGTCTCGCGCTGCTCTTTGGCGCAGGCCTGCTGATCCAGAGCTTTCTCCAGTTGAGGAGCCGCGACCTCGGGGTGGACCCGTCGAACGTCTGGGCGGCCGAATTGGCGGTTCCGCTCGGGAGGTTCGCGCCGCCCGGCGGACTCAGGATTGGCGGCCGGCCGGAATGGGAACGCCTGGCCGCGTTCTACCCGGAGATCCTCGATCACGTCCGGACGGTCCCGGGGGTCGAATCGGCCGCCCTCGTCAGCGTCCCGCCCGCGGCGAGCGCGACGCCGGACTTTTTCAGCCACGTCGGTAACACTGGCGTTCAGCCGGACGTGGACCGCTGGCCGGCCGTCACACAGGTCATCACGCCGGAGTATTTCGAGGTGCTTCGCGTTCCACTTCGAGCCGGCCGCGGCTTCACGTCCTTCGACAGGGCCACGGAAGGCCGGCTGACCAGCACGGGGCCCGGCGCGCCGGGCGTGGCCATCGTTAACGAGACGATGGCGAGGCGCTACTGGGCGGGCCGCGATCCAATCGGACAGGACATCATCCTCGAAGGCGACGGGTGGGTTACCCACCGCACGGTTGTCGGAGTCGCCGCGGACGTCCTACGTTCCCCGACGGCAGTCGACATCCAGCCCGTTGTCTACGTGCCGTTCGCTCAGCGGCGACCGTCGTTTGCGATGACGATGCTATTGCGCACAGGCGCGGACGGCGCGTTGCTGCCCGGATTACCCTCCGCGTTGCGCGCCCGCGATTCGGCCCTCAGTGTGTCCGCAATCCGTCCGCTTGAGAGCGTTCTTGGGGAGTCGCTCGCGGAGCATCGCTTCGGCACGGTGCTGGTATTCGCCTTTGGCGTGCTCGCGCTGTTCATCACCGCGTGCGGGGTGTACGGCGTCGTGGCATTTATCGTCTCCCAGCGGAAGCGCGAGATCGGCCTGCGCGTTGCGCTCGGCGCACGCCGGGAAGACGTGCTGGCACTGGTCGGCACGTACGCCGCACGGCCGGTGATTGGCGGGGTGGTCATAGGCATGGTGGCAGCGTTCTGGGTGAGCCGGATTGTGGCCGGTTTCGTACCGGGGGCGACGACTGTCGATTCATTGGTGCTGGCAGCGACGGTGGCCATGATTCTGCTAGTCGCCGCCGTCGCCGTGATCGCGCCGGCACGCGCCGCCCTCGCCGTCGATCCAGTCCGAACGCTGCGCAGCGATTGAGCTTGAATGGAAAGCGACTTATCCGCGAGCGAGCACAGCGGAAGTCAGGGAAACTTGAGATGCTGAGCCGGCTGGGCCGACCGGCCGAAACCAGCCGCTGGTCTCCACAATGTCTCCAGGAACCGGGACGATTCGAGGCTACGCCGGTCGACGCCTGTCCACTCGCGTCGAGTCCCGAAGTTGCTCTTGCGTAACGGGTTAATGCCAGAAACCCAACGCCGTCAGTCAGTTACGCGAAGTGGCCGGATCCGATTCGATTCCTTCCCGGCTCACCA
>CAYMAG010000200.1:0-5887 GCA_964388335.1 uncultured Vicinamibacteraceae bacterium
CGCGTACGTCGCGCCCACTCGACGACGACCAACTGGTCGAAGTGCTGGACACGCTCCCGAGGCGCCCGCTCCTCGCCGGGCACGAGGGGCTGCGGCTGGACAGCGGCGCGACGGTGCGCCGGTTGGTGGCCTTTTACGTCGACGAGCACAACCCGAAAAAGGCTCAGCCTCCTAGTAGTGGTCCTATCCACGCCGTCCTCAGCTCTTGATACTTGCGGTCACATTTCGCACGTCGTTGAGTGTGTGGCCGGAACGGTCAACGGCCAGTCGTTCACCATCGGATAGCCTTGCCCAGTCAACGTTCGGCCGGCGTCACAAGCGTGATGGCGACGAGCACTTCGCAAAAGGAATCGACGATGAAGGTTGCAGTTCTTACACTTGCGTTCGCCCTCTGTTCCGCTGTTGCCACGGCGCAGAGCTTACTTTCTATGTGACCTCGGCCGGCGCAACAAATGGCTTCACCGATCCCAACAAGGACAATCGCGACACCGTCGAAGACCTGGTCAAGAAGCTGAAGGGCAAGAAGATGGTGTCGGTCGTTCAGTCCCAGGAAGAAGCGAAAGTCGTAGTCGTCGTCATGAACCGGGAGCTTTCGTCAGGTGGGCACGGCGGCCTCTGGACGGCGAACGCACGTGACGTGACGGTACGCATCAAACTGTTGGTAGATGGTGTCGAAGCGGACATGTCGGCGAGCTCGGAAAAGGCCCAGATCGGTAGTGGCGGTGCATGGGGTCGCGCAGCTAGCAAACTCGCGAATCAAATTGAAGACTGGGTGAAGGCCAATCGGGCCAGACTGATGTCGTCGTAGACATTCGGTACAGCATGCGGGTTCCGAAAATTCTGATCACATCTTTTGCGAAAATTCTGATCACCTCCCGGTGGCTCGACCCGGTCCAACAATCGTCGGAGTTTCCGCCTCCGGCGAGGGAAAGGATGATCGAGATGCTCAAGCGGCACGAGCTTCAGATGCTTCGGCGGGCGGGGCACACCTGGGCGCAAGTGGCGGAGTCGGTCGGCGTGTCGGTGGGGACGGCGCGGCAGGTGGCCGCAGTTCCCTGCGGCGTGGCGTTCCGTCGTCCCGTTGGCCGACCGGGCCATCGGGAACCTGCAGCAGTGGCTCATCGGGACGTACCACGGTGTTGGGCGCCACCACCTGCAGGTGTACCTGGACGAGTTCGCGTTTCGGTACAGCCGCCGGGCGACACCGCTGGCCGGCGGTCGCGGTGACTTTCCACAGCGGGAGGGCGCGCTCGCGACGCCCTTTGCCGTGCACGAGGATGCTTGGGTGCGGCTGAAACGTGAGGTCCCGGAGCTGGAGACCGACGAGTTCGGAGACGCGCAACCCGCCGGCGAAACAGCGATGGAGCATCGCGCGGTCGCGCAGGCCGGTCCGGCGCTGCGGCGCGGGCGCATCCAGGATCGCCTGTATCTCTTCGACCGTCAGATGTCGGACGAGCCGCGTCTCCGCCTTCTTGGGTGGGATCGCGAGGATGCGCTGCACCTGCGCGATCATCGCAGGCTCGCGGAATGCCACGAAGGGCATGAACGCTTTGATCGCCGCGAGCCGGACGTTGCGGGAACTCGGGTGATTGGCACGGTGGGCCTCGAGATGCTGCAGAAGGCTGACGATCAAGGGCGCGTCGATCTGTTCCAGGAAGAAGGCCGAGGGTGAGACGTGTAGCCGCTCGCTCGCGTACACCAGCACGAGCTTGAAGGCGTAGGCGTACGAGTCAGTCGTGTGGCTGCTCACGCGGCGCTCGACGGGCAGGCGTTGCTGGAAGAAGAAGACCGCCAGGTTGGGCGCAAGCGAGGTCATGGTCGTGCCAGGTCGTGCCCCATGACGAAGCGCTCGCAGCGGTCGGCGATGTCCCTCATCAGCTCGGGCACCGCTTCGAGGTACCAATAGGTGTCGGCGACCCTCGCGTGGCCCAGGTACGTGGACAGCACCAGCATGTGCTATCGGCTGCGGCGGTGGCCCTGAGTAGAGACGTGCCATGGCGCGTCCGTCGGACCGCTCACGCGGAGCGGGACTCGCCTGGCGTATGGCCGGTCCATCGCCGGAAGGCGCGATGAAACGCCGCCGGTTCCGAGTAGTCGAGGAAGAACGCGACATCGGCAATGCTGGAGCCCTGATCCCTGAGCATGACTCGCGCGAACTCGGCCCGCACTTCATCGTGCAACTCGCGAAAGCTCGTGCCCTCGGCTGCCAGCCGCCGGCTGAGCGTGCGGCGTGTCGTGCCGACTGCTTCGGCGACCGCCTCCGGAGTGACTGACTTGCGGCCGAGCGACTCGACGAGAACGCGTCGCACGGGCGCGGCGAACGGGCCGCTCGCCCGGGCGTCTTGGACCGTCATCACACGATCGAGCCGTCGCCGCACGATCGCCGCCAAGGCATCGTCGGCGTCCAGCAGCGGCCGCCGTGCGTCGCGTGCGTGCAGCAGCAGGGAATTGCTGCCCGCGCTGAAGCGCACGCGGATCCCGAAGAAGCGGCGGTGTTCATGGTCATCGGGCGGCGCCGGATGTGCGAAGGAGACACGCCGCGGCACGATGTGCTGTCCGGTGCCGTCACGCGCGAGCTTCATCGCGATGGCGAGCGCGAACTCGGCGCGGGCCGGATGGAGGCGCGTGCGCCCGACATCACGTACGAGCCAGAGGACGCTCTCCTCGTTGGCTTCGGTGCGGGCGGCTGCGCGATCACTCAGCACCCGGCCGTAGCGGGCGAGTCGCTCGAGTCCGTCGCCGAGCGACGCGCTCGACCGGAATGCGTACTCGACGAGATCGAGGGCGCCGCGCGGCAACGACTCCGCGATGAGGATGCCGATCGCGTTCTCGCGAGTCAATCTCGCCGCGAGCTGCCAGGCTGCTTCAACGAGATGCTCGGGCACGCGGGCATCAGGGTCGGCGTCCGCTGACAGCCCCAGCAACCGCCGCAGCATCGAGACGTCTGCGCCTCGCCGTTCGACCCACGACAGCAGGTACGGCAACGACCAGGAGTGCACGGATTGGCCCAGGGCAGGTCTGCCGCCTCTGTGTTCGACGGTCATGATCGGTGTTGCGTCAGGTTATTCGTGATCTGGTGCGCTCTGTCAAGAGCATGGCCGGCCTGTGTCATGGCCGGCCTGGCACGGAGGACTTGTCTGCTGAATTCGGTGTCAGCGTCCGTGCGTCCAGGGCTTGGCGCCACCGGTCGGCCCGCGTGCCACACAACGTGACGGCGCGCAAGTTGGCCGTGCTGTTCGACCGTGCGCTGAGCGATGGGCTCATGTACGCCGTTCCTGGGCCGGCCTACCAGCGCCCGCGTTCAAGCAAGGAGAATCACTCATCTGACTTCTGAACCCTGACAGGCGGATCAGGCGCGGTCGGTGGCGCCGTTTCTCCGGGTGCACGTCAAGCGCTGCCTCGATTCCCCCGAACGCGTCGAGCAAGGCGCCCATCCACATGGTGTCCACATCGCGGGCCGCAGCGTCTGCGGCGCCGCCCAGGGCCACGATTCCTCGGTCGCTGACCATTCCGGCCACGATTCACCCCTGGCTCGTGTTGTGGCGCGAAAGGTCAACAGCCTATCGACCACTATCCGATAGGCTCGCCTCATATGGGATATCTCACCAGCTTCTCCTGTCGAGGCCCTTTCACGACACCGCATTCTCCCGCAGTCATTCGAGTGGTCCTGGGGTGCGTTCTAGCGATTGCCGCCGCGTGCGGTGGTGGCGGCAATTCGTCACCCACCGCCCCCAGTAGCCAGACCCCGAGCGTGCGGTCAATCAGCGTCGCGGGCTATTCAGCCCCTCTGAGTGGCGTCGGCGCCACCGTCTCGCTGAAAGCAACTGCAATGATGTCCAATGGCGCGTCGCAGGACGTGACCGCGACCGCCACATGGGTCTCGGATGTCACGGGCGTCGCGACCGTGGACGGCGCCGGCGTGGTCACGGCTCGCTCTGCCGGCGACGCCACGATCTCGGCAACGCACGGGGGCGCGGTCGGCACCATGCGCATCAAGGTGGACCTGCCTCGCGAAATGAAGCCGGCGCTCACTGGAAACCTTCAGGTAACGCGTTCGCCGGAGCCAGCGTACTGGTTTCGCTCAACCGTCAACACCACCTTTTCCGAGACTGGCGGTGGTGTAGGCTACAGCGTGAACTACATCAACGTCGCCTGGTACGACTACCAGGACAAGCTGCTCCTCTTTCACAACTACAATCCTGGCGAACTCGCGAGGATCTGGGGCACGAACTACGTCCGCGCGGGAGGGGCTCAGACGATTCGCACATGGATCGACTACACGCGTACGCTCTCCCGAACAACTGCGCGGGTCGAAATCTCTGTGACCGACGACTTCGGCAACAGCCGGACGTACAACGGCACGTTCTCCGATGCCGTGGACAGCACCGCACCGGCAGGACTTCGGCCCACCGATGCGGCCGGCTCAGGGGGCACCGAAGGGTTGCCCTGAGCGACGCGACGATGAACAAGCGCGTCGGGTGAGACCTGCGTCGTAGCCCCGACTTTCTGTGAGTTTGGACGCGTCAGGAGCGCGAACCGACGCCGAGGGTCGGGTCACTGGCAGGCGCGCAGCGGTGAAGCCGGAAGCGGTCCCCTCCTGGTGCCTGAGGAGACGATGCCGTGGTCGTCGATGTGCTTTCAGATCCCTTCGACTCACTCGCGCCACGCCTGCCGGCCTGTCGCGCGTTCGCTCAGGGCAGTCGCCCTGTGGTGGCCCGCTGGGACCTGGAAAGGATTGCCTTTCGACTCATCGAGGGGCCAGCCCTGCGGCCCTGCCATCGACTTGCTCAGGACATTCGACGTGAGGTGGCTCGCCATGGGCGAGTCGAATGGTGCAGGCGGCGTGAGAGCAACGGGTTAGGGACTCCTCACTCCCGAGGACGCCTGGGCTCGGCTCGCCGACTTCCGGCAGTTGTTCCGACTCGTCGTTCCTTCGCCTGCCGTGCTGCCGCTCGCGCAGGACCTTCACCTGAAGCACAACGTGTCGTTCTGGGATGCCCTGATCGTTGCGGCCTGCCTGGACGAGGGTGTCGGGACGCTCTACTCCGAAGACATTCCCAGCCGCGAAGCGTTCGGTCCGCCCCAGATCGTGAATCCCTTCGCCTGAGCCGCCTGAAAAGGTCCGTCACATCTGCGCGCGCGCTGGGCTGTCATTTCCAGCCATCGGCTTCCTTGCGGTCGAGCGTCTCCATGTCGGCCTTGAAGTCGCCGCTCGACGTAAAGACGCGGCCCGCAGCCACGTCGCGGTAGCCGCTCAGGATGGCGTCCCGCACGATCAACCCCTCGCGCCGCTCCATGTCGCGGCGGATCAGGTCACGCACGTATTCGCTGGGGGTTTCGTACAGGCCACCTTCGCCGACCATCCGCTCCACGAATTCGGCCAAAGGCTGGGACAGGCGGGCGTTGATGCGTTCGGACATGGGGACCTCCCAGATCGACTCGACAGAGGCATTGTTGCATCCGGAGCGTCACGCGCGAAGGAGGCTCGCGGCTTCGGTGGACAGCCTTCGCGCGCGCTCGTCGGTCTATCGTTGGCCCTGCCAGCCGTAGCCAGCGAGCCGTTTGGCGCAGGCAAGTCGTGATTGAGCGAGGGCCCACCTTCGCGCCACAGCCTTCACTTCGCTCCGGCGCGCTACGGTGGGCAACCTTCGCGGTGCGCTCGCCCGACGCGGCCTGCCAACCGTAGCTCGTAAGTGACTGAGCTGGCCCACCTTCGCGCAGCAGCCTTCGCTACGCTCCGGCGCGCTGCGGTGGGCAACCTTCGCGGAGCGCCCGCATGAGGTGGTTGGCCTGCCAACCGAAGCCGCGAGCGTAGCGAGCGATTGGCGAAGGTTGGTGGAGGCGGCGGGAGTCGAACCCGCGTCCGAAGGCATTTCCTCGTGGAACT
>CAYMAG010000201.1:0-5810 GCA_964388335.1 uncultured Vicinamibacteraceae bacterium
CCGGGCCTGATGCTGGAGTTTCGCAACCACCACATCTCCAACGCCGGCACGCGCGGCGAGAATCTCGGCGTCAACGCCGCGATGGTGATCGCCGGCGTCCATTGGGTGTTGCGGTAGAGGCCTTCTTCCACCGGACCCCGAAGACGCGGCCTTGGTAGCAGCAGGCGCGGCTACTATCTGCGCGGCGCCACGAACACATCGAACGTGTCGCGCCCGTCGTGGTCGTCAACAGGGTGCCGCGAGAGAAAGGCGACGACCTGGCCGTCACCGCTGATGGCGTGCGTGTCGCTGGGCCGGACGCGCAGCGTGTCACGCGTTTGCGACGCCCGGCAGGGCCAGCAGGGGACCTTGCGCGCCGGCCGACGCGGGCACTGTCGCCAGCACCGTCGAACGCAGCATGCCTGACAGGAGGCGAGCGAGCCCCGTCATCGCACCGCACGCTGTCCGGCGGCGTACTCCTGGGCGACGATGCGCCCGGCACGGATCGCACGCTCGGTCTCGTAGATCCGCTCGCCGCCGCGATGCTTCGGCCTGACGCTGGGCTCACGACGATGCGGCAGGCGGACGCCATCGAGATGTTCGAGGATATGCTCGAATTCATGGGCCACGAGCGCCACCGTGTCGGACCAATGTCCCGCCGGCACGACGACACTGGCTTGCACGCGCGGCCCGCGCGCGTCGATCCGGGTCACGGATCGTGCGCCCGCTACTGGGCTGTGGGAGACAAGGTCGATGGTCACGGAGACACGTGGCTCTCGCGTCAAACGCTCGAGCTGGCGGCGCAGGAACGGCGAGCGACCCGCGCCGTCCTCGAGCAGGTGCGCGAGGGCCGGGTGGCTGACGGTCAGCGCGGGATGGTCCGTCAACCTGCCTGGCGGCGAAATCGACCGGGACGGCGGGACGAGCCAGTTGGACGGCGGTTCCGCGTCGACGGGTACGGCCGCTACCATGACCACGGTGGCGGCGACTATCGCCGCGGTCGCCTTCGTACGCGCCGTCTGTTGCATGGCAAGGCCTCCGCTCGGACCGCGGGCCGCGAATGGCCCGGCATCGTCATGAGTTCGATCACCGCGATGGCGCGCTGCTCGCCGGTCGTGTGCTCCGCGATGGCGCTGACCAGACACACGTCAGCGATCGCTCACAGCTCGGCGATTGCGTCGACGTCGCCTGTCGTGTCGTGTGCCCGCCGGGCGGCGCGGTGACGTCACACCACGGGAACTGCTCGTCACCTGTAGAGAAGAACGAACGAGGAGGCCGGTTGCCTCACCTGTGGCGCACGCTGTGTGCCGAATGCAGCCGAACAGAGGCACGTGGACGCCTGGACGGGCGCTGCACCGCGCCGGCCGACAGCCCACAGGCGCGCGGACATGCTGGCGACGCGGCCTATCGGGCACGGCGAGGGCCGCCCAGCCGCCAGATGATCGCTGCCAACAACACCGCGCCGAACGCGATCGTCAAGAGCCGGGCGCTGGTGCCGAGGCCTGGCGAAGTGGCTGGCTCGATCCGCCGTTGGTCATCGCCGATCGCGACGACGCCCGACCAGGCAGAGGCCGGCATCCCGCTCGCGATCGCGGCCCGGCGGGCGTCGGCCAGTGCGGTGCCAACGGTGTGTCCGCGGCCAAGGCTGGCGTAGAACCAGTCGAAGAACTGCGCGGCGTGATCGTCGCGAATCGTCCAGAGCGTGCCGACGACCGTGGCCGCACCAGCCTCGAGGAACGCGCGAGACAGCCCCAGCACACCCTCGCCCGCAAGTACCGCACCGGTGGCGCTCCCGCAGGCGGAGAGCACCACGATGTGACCGTCGAGAGGGAGGTCTGCGATCTCGCGAGCCTGCAGGAGCCCGTCCTCTGTGGCCACGCCTGGCGCCAGGAAGATCGCCGAGCGCTCCGGGCGCTCTTCGTCCACGAGCGCGTGCGCCGCGAAGTGCACCACGCGGTACGACCGGGGATCCGCCTGCTTGACGGCCGCCTCGCTCGCGGCGCTGCCGACCAGAAGGTGTCCGCGACCGCCGATGCGCGAGAGAAGGGCGCGTCCCTCGGTCCGCGCGAACGGCAGCGGGCCGAGCTGCTGCGCGGCCGACCACCAGCCGCGATCCGCGGCCGGCGCGCTGGTCCGCACCGTGTCGAGCAGCACCGGATCGGCCATCACGAGCGCGGCGTGCGCGCCGTGCGCTGGCGGCAGGTGCCGCAACCAGAGCCAGGCCGTGGCGGAGGGAACGGTGACGATCTCGTGGGTCTCGCCGAGCGACGGTCCATCGGCCGCCGGACGCAGCGCGACGAACGGAAGCTGATGGAGCGGGCCGTCCGCGACGATGACGAGGCGCGTGACGTTGCCTGGAAGCTGCTGGAGTGGCTCCCGTAACAGCGACGCATAGAGACCGACGCTGGCGCGCGCGTCGATGCGCTCGACGTGCTCGGCCAGCCCACGAAACACGGTCACCATGCCGTACAGCGCCGACCGGTCGGGTGAGCGGTACACGCGCACGTCGTCACGCGAGATGACGAGCAGCCACGCGCCTCCGCCGAAGTCGCCGTAGAAGTTCTCGTCGAGACCGACCGCAAACGACAGCATCGCCTCGTCGGGCTCGAGTGCCTGCTGCACCTGGTCGATCGACGCGATCGTCACCGGCGGCCCGCGATGGCCGGTAGACAGCTTCGCCCGGACGGCTTGCTCCTCGTCTTCGAGACGCTCGAGGTCGGCCAACAGGTTCGCCCGCGCGCGACCGTCCAGCCGCGGGTCGAGCAAACGGCGCTGCACGTCCGACAGCGCCCGGAGCAGTTCGCGGCGCTGCTCGTCCAGCCGCGTCTCGTGACCATCACCGATGCGTTGCCGGCGAAAGGCCGCGAGCAGCTGGCGTGCGCGCATCCGCTCGCCGATTTCGAAGGCGAGCACCAGGTCGGCTCTGCTGGAGCCTCGCGAGAGCACTGTCCCTGTCAGCCAGTAGTAGTCGAGGGTCCAGGGACTGAAGGCACCGGCACCCTCTCCTTGTTGCAGCTCGAGAATCGTCTCCATCGCGTCGAGCGCGCGCGTGCTCTCGGTCACGGCCTGATCGCGCGGCTGTGTCTTCCACGCGAGGCGCATCCTCTGCCGCCACGCGTAGGCCACCGATGCCGGACGGCCTGCATCGACAGCGACTTGAAGCGCCTCGTCGAGCAGGCGCTTCGAGGCGGCTGGCTGGGTGTCGGCGAGCCAACGTGCCAATGCCCACAGCGACTCGGACAGCTCTCGCGGATCATTGGCCTTCCGTGCGAACTCGAGTCCCGCACGGTAGTGCAGCCCGGCCTCCTCGGCGCCGAGGCCCACGAGCAGATCCGCGAGCGTCCGATGCGCGAACGCCTGGCGTGACGGCTCCCTGGTGGCCTCGGCGAGCGACAGGGCTTGGCGGGCGTCCTCGAGGAACTCGCCAAGCAACGTCCGGTCCGGGAGCACTTCCATTTCCCGGCGACGCGTTGTGAGCAGGTTGGAGCGGGCCAGGGCCTCGGTGCTGACGTCGCCGCGTGCGCGAGCGACCTCGATCAGATCCATGTACTGCACGCGCGCATGCTGGTACTGGCCGAGCGCGAAGAGCACGCCTCCCAATCGCAGGCGCACGCGCATCTGCATTGCATACGGACCGCCGGGGAAGACCATCGACTCGGCCTCGCGCAACGCCCGAAGTGCGCCGGCAAGACGATCGCTGCGCTGAAGCGCGATCCACCCCTGTTCCATGAGGGCCAGCGCCAGGACCTCCGGATCGCCGCTCCTCCGTGCGACGACGACGGCGTGTTCGGATTCGGATGCGCCAGCCTGTCGCTCTCCCGATCGGAAGAGCGCCAGGCCAAGGCGGACGCGCGCGCGCGCTTCGCCGCCGGTGTCCGAACGACGTTCGAACGACTGCACGGCCGACCGGTAGTGCGGCACGGCCTCGGCGCTGCTGGTTCGGGCGGTGATCTCCGCGAGGTAGTAGCGAACCCAGCCCGCGTCCGGGTTGGATTTCGCCGCGTCCGACAGGTGTGTGCGAGCGGCGTCCCAGTGCCCGGTCACGGCGGCCCGGTCGTGGAAGCACGCCGCCGCCTCCCTGCTCGCGGCGCCACGCGCCAGCAACGTCGTGCACTCGGCGAACGTCTCGCCGTCGGCGCGCGAGGGCGCGTTCGCCAGCGCCAGGCAGGCCACGAACGACACGCGAGCGCATCGCCGGCCACCTTTGCCCATCTTCATCCTCGGCTGCGATCGTCACGATGGCTAGTTCGACTTGCCGGGGTCGACGTCGCCGCCTTCCGCCATCTTCATCATGCCGGCGACGAATTCCGTAAAGCGTGGGTCGAGCGGCTGCCCGCCCAGCCCCTCGAGGAAGGCGTTGAAGGCCTGGATAAGCCGCTCGTCGCCCGGGTACGAGTTCTTGCCGAGCCGCCAGCCGGCGTACTCGGTGAACACGTCCAGGAAATGCAGAGCTACTTCACTGTGCGGCATCGATACCTCCCAAGAGAACGACCTGCTGTTTACGTCATCAACGCACCGAGACCTGGACGGTTCGCGATGACAGCCTCGTCCCGTCCGGCGTGTGTGCCACGACACGAAAGAGCAGCGGCGTACCGGCCGTGACCGCTGCAAGACGCTCTGGAGGCACTCGATACTCCGGCGTCTGGAGGCCACGTGCTTCAGCGACCGGCTGGAGGTCGACTGTCGTCAGAACGACGTCGTAGCGCGACCCGTCTGGGCCGGCCGTCCATCGCAGCCGGAAATCGTCCTTTGGAAGAACGCCATCTTCGAGAATGCGCGGCACACCCCGCTGACCGGGGACGTCAGAAGGCTCCGGCGTGCGGATCATGTACGTGATCCCGACCGCCAGCACGAGGAGCGCCGCGACCGCAGCCAGCGGCCGATAGGCGCGCCGAACGACCTCGGCAAACGAGGTGGACGGATGCTCGGCACGGGCCGACGTTCCGACAGCCCCTGGCTCGCCCGGTGCCGTGAGCGCCGCCAACGAGGAAGAGGGATGCTCGGCCCGGGCCGACGCAGCGCCAGCGCCGAGCTGCATCGCCAGTTGCCACGACTCCGCACACACCGGGCATTCAGCCACGTGGTCGATGACCTGCAGGCGCTCGGTCGTCGGCAGTTCCAGGTGCACGGCGCTCCAGATGCGATCAGACGAGGGACACTCGCCATGCCGCTGCGGATCCGCCTCTCCCGAGCGCAACGCTGCCGCCAGCCAGTCGTCGTGCGGCTCGCTCACCACTCGACTCCCCGGTTCTTCAGGCACGCGCGCAATGTCTTCATCCCTCGGAAGACCAGATTGTCGGCCTGTTTGGGACGACAGGCGAGCAGGGCGCTGATCTCGGTGACGGAGTGCCCCAACAGGTGCAGCGTCACGGCACGCTTGCGGCCAGGCTCCATCGCGCTCAGGCACTGTCGAACGGCGTCGACCTGTTCGCGAGCCACGGCGTCGTCGTGTGCTGTTCTCCGCGTCGAAGACACATCCTGGCCGGGATCGAACGGCTCGATCACCACCCGGCGCCGTCGGCGCAGTTGGTCGATCGCTTCGTGGTACGCGGTGCGATACAGGTACGCGTACGAGACATCCAGCGAACCGCCGGTCGCACGAAGGCGCTCGAGGACGCGAACCATCGCGGTCTGCACGATATCTTCCGCGTCGTTGCCAAGCCACGGGCAGACGCGCCGGAGCGCACGCAGCAATCGGCCGCGAAACTCCACCAGACCCGCGTCCGCGGTCGGCGGCGGAATCGTTGTGGCCGGTCCGGTATCGAACGACGGCGACGACAAAATACGAGCCCCTGAGACGGGCCGGTTCATGGTGGCCGTAGGGGGATTAG
>CAYMAG010000202.1:0-1158 GCA_964388335.1 uncultured Vicinamibacteraceae bacterium
TACTCGCGCGTGCTGCGTGACCCGCTCACGGGACAGCCGTTCCCGGGCAACATCATCCCGGCCAGCCGCATCGACCCGACGTCGGCCCTGATCCTCGCGCAGCACCTGCCGCTGCCGAACCCGAGTGCCGGTGATCCGGCCAACACCCTGCGCTACTCGAGGCCGGCCAATTCCGACGACCACCAGTACCTGGTGCGGATGGATCACACCTTCAGCAACAACCACCGCATCTACGGCCGCTACTGGCGGTCGCAGGCGTCGGTGCCGGAATACCTCGACGCGAGCAACGTACTCACGAGCGCGTTCGGACGGACGTGGGACAACCAGATCATCTCGCTCAACGACACGTGGGTGGTCTCGCCCTCGCTCGTCAACAACCTGGTCGTCACCTACAACAAGACCTACAACGACAACTTCCAGGTTCCCTCGGCATCGTATGCCGACATCGGCATCCCGGGCGTGTACAACGACGCCACGCCGCAGTGGTTCTTCAACGTCGGCGGCTGGTTCGGTATCAATACCGGCGACACCAACCAGTTCAACCGCGACGAGTACCAGATCGTGAACACGCTGCGGTGGAGCAAGGGACGCCACGAAATCACCAGCGGCATCGACTACAGCTACGGCAAGGGCGACATCATCAACAACTTCCGCGCCAACGGCCGCTACACGTTCAACAACGCGGCACCGTTCACGGGCGACGCGCTGGCCGACTTCCTCCTCGGCAAGTTCCAGTCGTTCGAGCAGGGTGTGGGCGAGTACAAGAACACGCGTTTCCACTACGTGGCCGCGTTCGTCGAGGACACCTGGCGCGTCAACCCGCGGCTCACCCTCACGGCGGGCCTGCGATGGGATCCGAACACTCCGTACACGGACGTCAACGGGCGCCTCGCGGGCTATCGCGCGGGGCAGGAGTCGCAGGTCTACACCAACGCGCCGGTCGGCATGCTCTACCCCGGCGATGCAGGCTTCCCCGACGGCGGCTACGACAACAGCTGGGGCCTCTTCGCTCCCCGCGCGGGCTTTGCCTACGACGTGACGGGTGACGGCAAGACCAGCCTGCGCGCGGGCTACGGCCTGTTCTACGACAAGCCCAACACCATCACGACCAACAGTGCCGCGACGCAGGGGCCCTTCGGAACCGTGGCGCGCGCCGAC
>CAYMAG010000202.1:1258-5725 GCA_964388335.1 uncultured Vicinamibacteraceae bacterium
ACGCAGGGGCCCTTCGGAACCGTGGCGCGCGCCGACGGCAATGCCGCCAACAGCCTGCGCGACACCTGGGCGGGCAGCACCAATCCGTTCCCGGTGGACATCTTCAACGTGCCCCCCGATGCCCCGGTGGTGCTTCCGTTCAACGCGTTCAGCTACGCCGAGAACATGCGCCCGGGCAAGATGCACTCGTGGCACGTCACGGGCGAGCGCGAGATCTTTCCGACCTGGATGGTGCGCGTGGCCTACGCCGGCTCGCGCGGTGACGCCCTGACGATCGGCGTCGAGCGCAACCCGGCCATTTACGCGGAGGGTGCGACGACGGCCACGACCAACCAGCGCCGTCCGCTGTTCCCCAACTACGGCAACATCGTCAGCATCGAGCCACTCGGCGAGTCGACCTACCACTCGCTCCAGCTCACGGTCGACAAGCGCCTCAGCGGCGGCCTGTCGCTGATGTCCAACTACACGCTCAGCAAGAGCATGGACAACACGTCGGCCAACAAGCAGAACGGCACGACCGCGGTCAACCCGTTCGACCTGTCGTACGACTGGGGTCCGGCCAACGCCGACCGCCGGCACCGCTGGGTGACGTCGCTGCTCTGGGAGATCCCCGGCCAGTTCGACAATCCGGTCGTGAGTGCCGTGCTCTCGGGGTGGAACCTGACGGGGATCTACACGATCATGAGCGGCCAGCCCTTCACGGTCACCAGCGGCGTGGACAACGCGCGCTCTGGCACGGGCGGCCAGTTCGCCGACCAGGTCGGCGATCCCGAACTCTCGAGCGACCGGGACAAGTCCGAACGGATTGCCCAGTGGTTCAACACGTCGGCCTTCACCGTCAACGCGCTCGGCACGTTCGGCAACGCGGGCCGCAACTCGCTGCGTGGTCCCGCCTACCAGACGCTCGACATGGGTCTGCACAAGACGTTTTCGTTCACGGACCGGGTGCGCACGCAGTTTCGCCTCGAGGCCTTCAACGCACTCAACCGCGCGAACTTCAACATACCCAACAGCAACCGCTCGTCGGGCGACTTCGGCCGCATCACGACAGCGCAGGACGCACGTATCCTGCAGATGGCGCTGCGGTTCTGGTTCTGAGGATACGCCTCACCCGGGACTTGCGCTCGGATGGCCGCCACCCACGGTATATGCTGGCGGTATAGACCACCAGGGAGGCGGGATGACGACTATCGCCAAGCTGTTCAGGAACGGCCGAAGCCAGGCGGTGAGGTTGCCGCGGGAGTTCAGGTTCGAGGGGGATCGCGTCCGCGTGCGTCGAGCCGGGCGAGGAGTACTCGTCGAACCGATCTTCACGAACGTGTCGGAGTGGTTCGCCGAACTCGATCGGTTGGCGACCGAACCCTTCATGCCGGAAGGGCGCCGGCAGCCGCCGACGCCGGTGAGCGACGTGTTCGATGACGACGTACCTGCTTGATACGAACGTCTGTATCGCGCTCATCAACGGCTCGTCGGCGGCCACTCGACAGAGGTTCACTCGCGCGCAGACGGATGGCGACGTGATGCTTTTCTCGTCAGTCGTCGCTTACGAGCTGTGGTACGGCGTCGAGAAGAGCCAGAGGAAGGAGCGAAACGCCCAGCGGGTACAGACGTTCTCGGCCGGACCGCTTGAATGGGCGGCGTTCGACGAGGACGACGCACGTGAGGCCGGCGCGGTCCGCGCAGCACTGGAGGCGGCCGGCACTCCGATCGGAGCCTACGACGTCCTGCTCGCCGCCCAGGCGCGCCGACGTGGGGCCGTCCTGGTTACGTCGAACACCGACGAGTTCGCGAGAGTAGCCGACGTGGCGTTGGAGGACTGGGCGTCGCACGAGAGCTGAGGGCTGTGGCCGAACCGTCGAGGCTGGTGGACGTGACGGGCACGCCCACGACGCACTCGCCCCGCGCCAGGCGTGCCTCGAGGGGGTTCACCGCATGGCGCTGCAGCGGGGGAGCTGGCGCAGGAACGGTCACTTCGCTGTCGTGTCCTTGATCAGCCACACTTCAGCCACCTGGTTGCCGCGGCCGGCGCCGCCGAGACCCTCGTTGACGCGCCAGGTGAGCGTCAACTCGCCATCGGCGGTGGCCGCCTGCGGGATCGCGAATTCCACGGGCGCCACCGGCGAGGGCTTGGCCATCGGTGCGTGCACCTCGTGCGACTCGTCAGCGGTCAGCCGGATGCGCACGCTCTGGCTGTAGATGTCGCCGGCGTACACCACGCGCACCTTGTAGCGCGCGGCGGGATCGAGCCCGCTGTACTTCATCTGCAGCGCGTCATCGTAGAACGCCTCCGCGTGGCTCATCCACGACAGCCGCCAGTTGGGCAGCGATCCGAACCCCGTGAGACCGGAGTGGTACGGCCCCGGATCCTCCCGGAACGCGGGCGGCGCGACGAGGTGCGGCTGCGCGTCAGCCACGCCGAGGTCGTCATAGAAACCGCCGGGGCCGGGATCGGTCCACGACGCCAGGCGGTCGAGCGCCGCCAACCGCTCGCGCTCGGTCGGCATGGCACGAATGGCCGCGAACTGCTCCGACATCCAGACCCGGTCGTTGAGGGGCGCATCGATCAGATCGAGGTTGGCGCCGCGGCCGACGGCGATGGCACGGTACAGCGGCACCGACAACTGCATGCGGATGCTCTGGTAGAGCGCCTCGGCAAGCTGGAACACGCGCGTCCGCAGGTCGGCGGCCACCGGCGCGGCGGGCGCCAGCAGTCGTTCGGCCTCGCTCATCGCCGCCATGGATCCGAGCCCCGCCGCATTCGCGAGAACGCTGGTGGCCTGCAGCTGCGCAGCCTGCTCCTGCACCAGGCGACGCCGCACGTACGCGTCGTAGTAGGCACGGTACAGGCCCTGCTGGAAGCGCCAGTTCAGGAGGTCGGCCGGCGACGCCGTCCGTTCCATCGCCTGGAACTTCGCCAGGGTCCGCTCGACGCCGACGTTGCCGGCCAGCGGGCCGCGCCAGTTCTCCTCGAGCCCGAAGATCGCGTCCGAGAGCGGCTCGGCGTAGGTCGGCCCGACGAAGTAACGGGCGTACTGCCGTACCGCCTCGCGCACGTCGCCCGTGGGATTCCAGCCCAGGGCACTCCACACGATCTTGTTCACGTCGTCGTTGCAGCCCTCGGAGTACGTCAGGAAATCGGGCGAGACGGCGAGCCAGCGCTGGAACGCGGCGGCCTGATCGAGGGGACGCGGGTTGATCGGCTCGCGATCCAGCGTCCGCGCGTACGCCACGTCCCAGAGCGGAACCGGGTACTCGGCGCGAATCGTATGCGTGATGTCGGGATAGCGGCGCAGCCTGTACTGCGGGGGAATGCGCTTGCGCACGGTGGCGAGCGAGTCGCGATTCTGCGGGCCGATGACGATGCCGGTGAGCCAGGCGGGTTGTTTGGCCATGAGCCCGTAGAAGGTCTCCATCCATTGAGCGGTGAAGCCTTGTGGCGACATCCACATCTGCATCGTCGGGTGGAATTTGCGGATGTTCGCCGTCTGCCGATCGAGCAGGTTGAACATCACCGACGGTTCGGTGTGGCCGGGATCACCGCCGGGCACGAAGATGGCGTCGAGGCGTGGCAACTGCTCGAGCACGCCCTGCCACTCGGCCACCGCCGTCGCGACACTGGCCTCGGTGGTGTAGTCCTTGTCGAGCGCCGGATACCAGACCCACACGTCCAGGCCGTACTTGTCGGCAATCCTGGACATCTCGACCATCATCTCCATCTGCGGCCGCGGGAAGTGCGGGCTGTCGGCGGCGTCGTCTGAGCGCGGTGGAATCAGCTCGATCGCGTTGGTGCCGAACACGGCGAGATCGCGGATGTACTGTTCCCACTGCGGCGTGTCCCACGCGTCGTAGGAGTTGGTCTTGGGGCGATACCCCAGTTGGTGGCCACGCACCGCCACGACGGGCGTCTCGGTGACGTCCAGCGCCGTCGGCAGCGTGACGCGGTCACGGGCGATTTCCAGGCTGCGCAGCAGTCGTCCCACGCCGAAGAGCACGCCTCGCTCGTCGGCGCCGGCAACGACGACGCTGCCGGGCGTGGTGGTGATGCGATAGCCCTCCGGACCAGGAGCCGCGCCGGTCAGGCGCGAGGCCAGGGGGCCCGTGGCCAGCGATGACAAGCGGCCGACGTGGATGGTGGCGCCTCCCGTCGACTGGTCCGAGACGGTCCAGCGCGCGTGCGATCGGCGCTGCACCTCCTCGAGGAGCATCGTCGCGGCCACCCGCTCGCGGGGTGTGGCATCAGCGGCCACGACGATGGTTGACGCAGTGAAATCGAGTGGCTGTGGGGCCGGCGCCTGGGCGAACGCGGTGGCGGCGACTCCCCACGCACACGCGAGGAGGGCAAGAGGAGAGCGGGCGGGGGCGAGCATGGACGGTGGTGCCTCCAGGGAGCGCTGGGATGCCGATTTGAAAGTTATTCCATTTTTACACCAAGTGTTTTAGAAACGCCACTCATTCACTGGTCGCGTA
>CAYMAG010000203.1:0-5613 GCA_964388335.1 uncultured Vicinamibacteraceae bacterium
CTGTCACGCCTCGCAGGGGCACGCCCCCTGCCTCTCGCTGGCGTTCTCGGCCTCCTGGTCCTGGCCAGGGGCAAACACCGGCGCGTCTTTCGCTGACGCCATCCACGCCGGATTCCGGCATCACCACGGAGGCCGATCAGTCAGTCGCGCGCTGCAACGGCTGTCCCGTGGGGGACCCATGCGCTGGCCCCGTTCCCTCACAGCGGTCATCAGGCGATCGGGCACTCCGACCCGGTCGCCCTCGCGCCTCGTGCCGCGGGGATCTACGCCCGCAAGGCGATGGGCGCGGCGCTCGCGACCTGCGGCGCCGGCCCGTGGAAGACGGGGATCCCGTCGAGCTGCGTGAGCACGTCCGTCAGCATCTCGGCGACGGCCGCCTCGAGCACCTTGTGCGGCCGGTCGAGGTCGATGCCGAGCTTCACGGCGCTGCCCTCCAGGCGGTAGCGGAAGAACCCGGACACCTGATACCGCGCGGCGCCCTTGAAGGGCGCGAGGCCGAGCGTGATCGTGGAGGGGATGGTCACCTGGCCCTTCTGCGCGGTGCCCTGCACGTCCTCCTCGTAGCGCAGCTGCACCTCGCCGTTGTCGAGCCGCACGGAGGACAGGAAGCTGACGGCCTTCTTCACCTCGAGCGTCCGCACGACCTCGAGGATCGTCGCGCCCGCGGGGACGGCGATGTCCGGCAGGTGCGCTTCAAGGAACTGCGCGAACGGGACCTGATCGAGCCGCTTCCCGCTCATGCCCGTCCAGGTCTGCCACTCCGGCGTGAGCAGGGGCTCATAGACGACGCGCGCCCGGCACCAGTCGTACAGACTCGGCAGGTCGGCACCGCGGGCCGAGTGGAAGTCCAGGATGGCCGTCAGGCGCGGCTGCGGCACGTCTTCGACGAAGAGGACCGTGGCGTCCGTGCCGTACCGCTCGAGGTAGGCCACGAGGCTGTCGGGCGCCTGCAGGCGCACCTCGGGCGGCGCCAGGGGCGCGGCCAGCAGCGCCGTGATCACGTCCACCCGACCGCCGGGGTGCACGACGACGGGCAGTTCCACGCCGCCCGCGATGGGCGCCCTGATCGTCTGGAGGCGCAGTTGTTCTTCGGCGAGGCGCGTGCTGACGGCGTAGACGATGGCCGCGGCGGACTGCTTGTCGCCGTTCGCGGTTTGGGTGAGGACCTGGGTGGTGGCCATGGGTCGGGGCTACTCCTGACTGGCGGCGAGTGGACGGATGGGGGTGACGGCCACCGGCGTACGCAGGCCTGCCAGCTCCGGCTGGCGGGGATCCTGGCGCGTCAGCGCGTGGGCGGACGTGGCGTAGAAGATGGTGGCCCCGCGCTCCGGGGCCGGCCGCTTCACGGCGACGGCATCCTCGAGCAGCAGGGTGGTGGTGTCGCCCTTACTCGCGGGCTTCACCGTCAGCTTGAGCGTGAGGGCGCCGGCGCGGCCGGTCTCGCGCACGCACTTGACGAGATCCGCGAGCTGCGCGGCCAGATCGTCCACGGCGTCGCCGGCACGGATCGCGCCGAGGGTCTCGAGGAACGCATTCATGGGGTTGGGTCTCCTTCTGGGGATGTCACGCGCCGGATCGGCATGGCTACGCCGCCCCTCCCGCCGCGCGCGCCCCGACGACGGCGCGCCGCAGGCGTTCCTGGTTGAGGCGGCGCCGCTCGGCGCGCAGGGCCTGGCGCTGCGCCGTCGACGGCTGGCCCGTCTCGAGCACGAGCGTGATGGCTCGCACGCGCGCCGCGAGGGTCGCGTCGGGCCACGGGCGGATGTCGCGCGCCGGCGGGAGGGCACGGGTCACGGCGCGCGTCGTGGGTGGGGTCGGCCGCGAGGTCACGGCGGTCGGCCCGCGCAAGACGGAGGGCGCCCACTGTAAGCACCGCACGCAGGTCCAGCCGCCGCCGCGGGCGGTCACGGTCCAGATCCGCTCGCCGTGCCCGACGAGCCGGCACCAGAGCCGCAGCAGCAGATGCCCGCTCATCGGCCGACCTCGTGGGCCGACAGCGGGGCCGTGCTGCGCGGGCACGTGGCGATCTGGCGCGCGATCCACTGCTGCACCTCGGAGGCGAGGAACCGCGAGCAGTGTGGACCGAGCCGGACGGGGGCCGGGAACGTGCGCGCGGCGACGCGGGCGTAGATCTCGGGCTCGCTCAGGCCGACCCGTGCGGCGACATCGCGGATCCGCAGGAGGCGTTCCTCGGGGCCGACGCCGCTGACGCCCGGGTCGTCGACGGGGGGCACGGGCGCGGAGGGACGGCGCCGGGGACTCACCGCGCAACCTCCCGCAGCGCGCCGCGGCTCCCCGCGACCTTCGCGCGGACGCGCGCCTTGACCTGAAACAGCCAGGCGACGGTCTCATCGACTTCTCTGTCGACGGCGTCGGCGGCCTGCTCTGTGACCTCCGGCTGCGCGAGCACGCGCGAGACGAGCCCGCTGTCCTCGCCGATCTCGCGCACGGCCTCCATCAACGCTTCGCGAATGCAGTCGTCGGTCACGTCGTGCGCACTCAGCGCCACGAACACGCCGCCGACCCGCCGGCACATCTCCTCGACGATGCGGCTGTCGCGCTGCAGTTCGGAGATCGCGACGGCCTGCCCGATCGTGAGGTCTTCGGACACGCCGTCGGTCTGGCGATAGAGGGCCGCACCCTGGCGGCGCACCATGCGCGCGAGGTCCTGAACGTCGTGCCTCCCGTGACGGACGACGCAGTGCACAATCTGTGCGAGGGAGGCGGGATCACAGCGCCTCGTGCCCAACACGCAGCCTTTACGGTTTTCGACCATTGATCGCCTCTTCTGTGGCTGGAATGGCTCAGGCCGCGGCCGTAGGCTTCTCGTGTGACGACGCGAGCAGCGACTCGACCGGAATCCCTGCGGCCTCTGCGATACGAACTGCCACCGGCAAGGAGGGGAGCTTGTCGCCGGCCACGATCCGGCAGAGGTGCGACGGCGAGATTGCGAGGCGTGCGGCGAAAGACCGCTGCGACTCGATACCTGCGTCGAAGTACTCGCGGAGTGTTCTGTGGGGCAGCATGGCGAGACAGAGATTATTCTCTAATAGACAACATTGTCAACAGGGAAATTCTCTACCGCAGAACCCTGCGCGAAGACGTTGAAATCGAAGGACTTGCGGGCCTAGACTCGGCCCTATTGACCTACCGGCAATTCCTCGATCGCCTCCGCGAGACGCTGAAGCGCCGCAAGATTCAGGTCACGGTGGCGTCGATGGCTGTCAAGCCCCACGGGCGCACCTGGCTGAGTCAGGTCCTGCGCGGAGGGACGATGACGGTCGAGGACTACTTGACCATGTGTCAGCGCGTCCACCTTGACCCAGCGCTGGCACTTCGGCAAGAGGACGCTAAGACGCTGACGCTCATGGATCTTTGGGCCACGCTGCCTAATGAGGATCGTCAACGCGCACTGCGGATACTGGAGGTTCTCGCGCCAGCGCAGCGCCCCCCGTCGGCGGCGGGCGAGTAGCGACGTGTCGGCGCTTCACCGTCAATCGCGAGAGACCGCCGCACACGATGTCAACGGACGAGTGGACACGACCGAACGGACGCATCCTGCCGTTCCCCCCACGGGGGAGACTTCAATGATCACACCTGGACTGAAGCGCGCGTCAGTCTGAGCGTCACGACCATGCTCGGTAGACTACTCCGGTCACTGTTCGGACACGCCGCTCCGACAGCCACTTCCCAGGCCGCACGCCGTGATCACCCGGAGGAGGCGACGGCGTCAGAAGAGCCCCGCCAGCCCGATCCTGTCGTCTCAGCCGCGAGTGCGAGCAAAGAGGTGCGCCCGGCTTGGCGAGGCGCGGCCGACATCCAGGCGCGCGGGAAGGATGCCATCGCGCGTCGACACGCGGCGGATCTTCGCGCCGTGCTCACCGAAGCATCGGCCGCCGGCGTCTCGACCTATGGCTGGTCGGAGGAGGCCCATGCCTCCGAGTTGCCCGCCCTCTTCGACCTCGAGCAGCGCATCGAACGCGAGGCGGACACGTGGCCGCCAGGCGCGGTGTTCCACGAGGAACCGGCCGGGACCAAGAAGAGCGCGGCCAGCGACGGACGGTTCCAAGTCACGCCGTCCGGCTACATCTACGTGGGCGACGCGCGACGGGAATTGGCGTGGGCCGACGCGTATCACCTCGCCTATGGCTACGAGGACTACGGTCGGAATGACACGGTGTGGTATCTGGCGATTCAGCGGCGCGGGCGTCAGACGTCGACGAAGTTCTGGTTCGACTTCCAAGAGCAGGCACAGCGCGCCTACGTTGCGGCGACGGCGTTCGTCGCACGCGCCCGCGTCGCTGCGCGCCAGCCTGCGGCCCCGTCCACGCCAGACCAGCAGGCACCAGCGCACGCTACGGCGCCCCATGACGACACGCCGGCACCCAGGCGCGCCGCGAGGACACGCCGACACGCTCGCGCGCCGGCCGGTGGGGGTGCACATCTCCTCCAGGGGCCGTTGCCTCCTGGCTTGTCGTTTACTGCCGTCGACGTCGAGACGGCGAACGCACACCTCGCGTCCATCTGCCAGATCGGCGTCGCGCACTACACCGACGGCGCGCTGACGACGCACGAGGCCCACCTCGTGAACCCGCAACAGGAGTTTGACCCGGTCAACGTCTCCATCCATGGCATTCGCGAGCGTGACGTCGCGGAGGCCGCGACCTTTGTGCAACTGGCGCCACACCTCCGCGATCAGTTGGCGGGCCGCGTCGTCGTCTGCCACACGCACTTCGACCGGTCCGCGCTCTCGCAGGCATTTTCAGCGGCCGGCCAGGCGCCGCCGGAGTGCCACTGGATCGACACGGCTCGGATTGCTCGGCGTGCGTGGCCGGAGCATTTCAGCGCGCGCGGCTATGGCCTCGCTCGGGTGTGCGCGTTCCTCGGCTATGAGTTTCAACACCATCGCGCGCTCGAAGACGCGCACGCCGCCGCCACGATCTTCCTGGCGGCCTGTCGCCACGCCACCTGCGACGCGCACGCATGGCTCGAGCGCCTGCGATACAAGCCGTCTGCCTCCATTCGCCGCGACGGCGCCGACGACGGGCCCCTCTCAGGAGAGGTGGTCGTCTTCACGGGCGCGCTCTCCCTGGTGCGACGCGAGGCGGCCGATCTGGCGGCACAGGTCGGCTGCGACGTCGAGGACGGCGTCACGAAGCGCACGACCATGCTGGTCGTGGGCGACCAAGACATCGACAGACTCGCCGGCCACGAGAAGAGTTCGAAGCACCGGAAGGCTGAGAGCCTGATCGCGCGCGGCGCCGAGATCCGCATTCTGTGCGAGTCTGACTTTCAGGCGATGGTCGGCTTGGTGTAAGCCCCGATGCCCATCCTCACCCCTGACGACCTCGCGCGGCTGCAGTACCTGCTGCACCTGGCGGTGGAGGAGGCGCGGGCGCTCGCGCTGCCCGGGGCGCCCGAACCTGACGCCGCGGACCGGATCGAACTGGCGCTGACCGAGGCCCTGAAGCTGCTGCGGGTCGTCGAGGCGGGCGGCTGACCACCGGGCGCGTCGGACGGGCACGATGACGGGCACTTTTCTGGGGCCGTGCGAATCGCGCCTACGGCCCGTTGGCGGATCGTGGTCCAGTGCGGGTCTGGCCGTCGGCTCCA
>CAYMAG010000204.1:0-5557 GCA_964388335.1 uncultured Vicinamibacteraceae bacterium
TTTGTCAAGAGGACTGCGTTGCGCTTGCCGACCTCTTCGTCCTCCAGTCCTCAGCTCTCCCTCAGGACGACGACCGGATCGGTCCGCGCGGCACGCGCGGCAGGAACGTAGCTGGCGACGAGACATGCGGTCACGATGCCGCCGACGGCGAGCGCGAACGAGGTCGGGTCGGTTGGTGCAATCCCGTACAGCAGGTGCACGAGCAGGTGGGTCAGGCTCCACGCCGCGATGGCGCCAGCCACGGTTCCCACCAGCCCGAGCACAAGTCCTTCGCGCAGCACCATCGTGCGAATGCGGCGACCGTCGGCGCCGAGCGTCATCCGGATGCCGATCTCGCCCGTGCGCTGCGACACCGAGTAGGCGATGACGCCGTAAAGCCCGACGCCGGCGATGATCAGCGCCATCGCCGCGAAACCCGTCAGCACGAACGTACGAAACCGTGGAGACGACGTGACGTCGGCGAGCACATCGTCCAGCGTCGCGACGTCGGCGACGACGATGGCAGGATCGACGGCCCCGATCTCGCCCCGCAGCTGTCCTGCCAGCACGGCGGGGTCGCCCGTGGTGCGGGCCACGAGGAACGGGGCGCGGTGTGCCTGCTGGGCGAACGGCCGGTAGACGAGGTCGTCCGCTTCGGCGTCGAGGCCGCTGTACTTGACGTTCGCGGTGATGCCGACCACCGTCATCTCCGCGCCGACGTTGCGGCCGTCGCGCACCCACGGCAGCCGAATGGTACGGCCGAGCGGGTCCTCGCCGTGGAACAGGCGGCGCGCCGTGTCCGCGCTCAGGATCACCACCGGTGGTGCGAGAGCATCGTCACTGTCGGCGAACAGCCGTCCGCGTTCGAGGCGCACACCGAGCGCGTGGAAGTATCCTGGCGTCGCGGGGACAGCTACTGCACGATAGGCGTCGCCGCCATCGGGCCGGCCGGGACGGTTGAGCGTGACGACCATGCGACTCGCGTCCGGTGGCCGCGCCGAGCCCACGCCCGCGGCTGTGACGTGCGGGAGCGAGGCGATACGGTCGACGACACGGCCGACGAGTTCCACCTGCTGGTCGTCGGTCAACGCGCGGTTCATCGAGAGATTGAGCGACGCCGTCGCGACGCGGTCGGTCGTGATGCCGAGGTCCGTGTGCAGGAGCGCCACGAGACTGCGTCCGAGCAGCGCCGCACCCACGAGCAGCACGACGGAGATCGCGAGCTGGACGACGCTGGCCGTGCGCAGGGCGGCTCGGGCGCGGCCACTCGTCGTTGCGCCGCGTCGCCCGGCGCGCAGTCCTGCCAGCATGTCATCGCTGCGCAGCGCGGGCAGGAGGCCGATGGCGAGTGTCGAAAGTGCCGCCGCACACACGGCGAAGCCGAGGACTGTTCCGTCCACCTGCACGGCGTCGAGCCGCGGCACGGCCGCTGGCAGCCGGGTCTTCAGGATGCGTACGACGGTTGTCGCGAGTGCTACACCGAGGCCGGTAGCGATGGCGGCGAGGACTGCGCTCTCCGCGAGGGCCAGCGCCACGAGCCGCCCGCGTGAAGCGCCAAGCGCGCGGCGCACGGCGGTCTCGTGCGTTCGGGCCGTGTGCCTGACCAGCAGCAGATTCATGACGTTGGCACACGCGAGCACGAGCAGTAGGCAAGATGCGGCCGTGAGCATCAGCAGCGCGGGCCTGGCCTCGCTCTCGATCAGATCGTGGAGGCCGACGACCTGTACTCGTACGCCCTCGAGACTCGAGTGTTCGGCGGCAAGGCTGCGTGCGACGGCAGCCATCTCTTCGGTGGCCGCCGCTGCAGTGGCGCCGGGCGCAAGGCGTCCGATCGCGGTGAAGCTGCAGCATCGCGTGTTGCGTGCCTGCGCAAAGCCGGCCGGCACCCACACGTCGGTCGACGCTCCAGGTATCTGGAACGTCCGACTCGCCACACCCGCGATCGTGAACAGCTCTCCGTTGAGCGTGATTGTCTGCCCGACGACGTCAGCGGCACCCGCGAAGATGCGCTGCCAGAGGCGTGTGCTGATCACGACAGTGGGCTGAAGGTCGTCGGCGTGGGTCAGCCCGCGGCCGAGCATCAGATCGCCATCGACGATCTCGAAGAACGACGATGTGACGATGGCCTCGTCCACCAGCTCGGCGCCGGCGTCGGTGGTCAGGGCCGCGACATTGGCGGAGTAGAAGGTGGTGCCGTCAAACGTGCGCCAGTCGGACGGCCACGCTGCGACCGTCTGGTTGAAGAACGGCGCGCGTACCGGCTGTCTGGTGCCGTCGTAGTCGCGTTCGGCACGCACCACCACCAGCCGATCCGCATCGCGATAGGGTAGCGGAGCGATCAGGATCCCCGACACGAGGCTGAAGAGTGTGGTGGTGGCGCCGATCCCGAGGCCCAGCGTCAGGACGGCGACGGCGAGGAAGCCTGGTGACCGCCTCCACGTGCGCAGCGCGCTGCGCACGTCCTGTGCCGCGGCGTCGAGAAGACGGCGGCCCCAGGTGCCACGCGTGACCAGCGTCACGAGCGTGACGTTGCCGAATGCGCGTCGCGCCGAGGCATGCGCGGCGTCGGCGTCCATGCCGGCATCGACACGAAGCTTCGCCTCCTCGGCGAGATGGAAGCGGATCTCTTCATCGAGGTCGCTCTCCTCCCGCGTGCGACGGTGCCACCAGTGCCACATGTGTCCTCCCGTGCCCGGCCTGCTCTTCGCGCTTCCAGCGCCTACGCCGGGCGCATGACGCGCGCCACGGTCGCGACGATGCGATCCCAGCGCGACTGCTCGGCCGCCAGTTGCTTCCGTCCGGCTGGCGTCAGGCGGTAGTACCGCGCGCGCTGCTTGTTCTCCGTGAGCTTCCACTCGCCGGCAATCCACCCCTGCCGCGCCAGCCTGTGCAGTGCCGGATACAGCGACCCGTGGTCGATCTGCAGCACATCGTCCGAGTTGGTGCGGATCCACAGCCCGATGCCGTGTCCGTGCTGCGGTCCCCAGGACAGAGCGCGCAGGATCATCATGTCGAGGGTGCCCTGCAGCAGTTCGAGGCGGCGTTCGCCTGGCGTCTTCGATGGCATAGGTAGGAGATTATCTACCACAGGCGAGGGTCCACGGTCCACGGTCCACAGGCTACAGGCTACAGGCTACAGGCTTCAGGCTTCAGGCTTCAGGCTACAGGCTGCGGGGCTGCGGGGCTGCGGGCTGCGGCATGGAAGCGCATCACACGCCACGGGGCTGGACTCCAGCTGTAAGAGCCCGCGGCCTCAAGCCTGAACCGGAAGCCTGAATGAAGCCCGAAGCCCGAAGCCTGAAGCCTGAAGGAAGCCTGAAGCCTGAAGCCTGAAGCCTGAAGGAAGCCTGAAGCCTGAAGCCTGAATGAGGCCTGTGGCCTGTGCCCTGTGGCCTGTGGCCTGTGGACAAGCGCATCCGAAACATATATGTTTGCTATATGTCGGACGACGATATCAATGCCCGCGACTTGCAGAAGGGTAGCGCCGAGATGCTCGTGCTGGCGCTGCTGGAGGAGCGCCAGCGCCACGGCTACGAAATCGCGCAGCTCATCGAGCAGCGCTCCAACGGCGCGATCCGGTTCCGGGTGCCGTCGCTCTACCCGCTCCTCTACAGGCTCGAGCGGCGTGGGCTGGTCGAGGGGCGCTGGGTGGAGAAGGCGGGTGAGCGCCGGCGGCGCTTCTACCGTCTGACGCCCGCTGGGCGCAAGGCGCTGGCGGCCCAGCGCAAGGGCTGGAAGTCGCTCTTCGAGGCCCTCGACCGCGTCGCCGCGTTCCGGCATGCCTGAGCGAGGACGGAGGAAGGGAAGACGTCGAGACGATCCGTCCTGATGGCAACCCACCGACATCCGTCGTGGGCGGTGACGTGCGCGCCTGAGTGCATGAAGCAACCTGTCGCGCCGAAGCTCGGCGTTCTCCGACGAGCGACGGCGGATGAGGCATGAAGCATGACGATGAACTGGCATACATACGTCCGTGAACACCTGCCACCGCTGCCGTGTGACGCGGCGCGTGAAACGACGATCGTCGACGAGATCGCGTCGCAGCTCCAGGACATCTACGACGGGGCGCTCCGGGCTGGTGCGTCGCCGGACGAAGCTGCCGCACGCGCCAGGAGCGAGGTCAGCGACTGGCCGGCGCTGGCGCGTGATCTGCTGCAGGCGCGGTATCCCGTGTCGGCACAGCCGCGCACGCTGGCGCAGCACACGCTGAGCACCGCGGCGCAACGCGTGCCGCCAGGGTCGCGAGCCCACGCCTGGCTGTCCGACGTGCACCGCGGCCTGCTCGCCGATGCACGTGTGGCGCTGCGCCGGCTCCGGCAGCAGCCCGGGTTCAGCAGCGTGGCCGTGCTGACGCTCGCGCTCGGCCTCGGCGCCAACGCGGCGATCTTCACGCTGCTCCATGCGGTGATGCTGCGGCCGCTGCCCGTGGAGCGGCCGTCGGAGCTCTATCGCCTCGGTAATACGCGCGCGTGCTGCGTCCACGCCGGTCTGCAGCGCGAATACTCGCTCTTCTCTACCGCTCTCTTCGACCACCTGCACGGGGAACTCGGCGAGTTCCGCGAGCTGGCGGCGTTCCAGGTCGACGCCACGCCCACGGCGATGCGCCCGCCGGGGGAGGCGCCGGTCGTGTCGCCGCTCGCGTCCTACGTCACCGCGAACTACTTCGACATGCTCGGTGTCCGACCGGCGGTGGGACGACTGATGCAGCCGGCCGACGACCAAGCCGGGGCGACGCCTGCGATGGTGATCAGCTTCCGCACGTGGATAGAGCAGTTCGGCGGCGATCCATCGATCGTGGGCCGCACGTTCCTCATCAACGGCATCGCCGTGACGCTCGTGGGCGTCGCCGAACGCGGTTTCTTCGGTGAAACGGTCCGTGTGGACCCCGCGGGTGTATGGCTGCCGCTCGGCCAGGAACCCGTCTTGCGCGGGCCGACGTCGCTGCGCGACCGTCCGGCGCAGAACTGGCTCTACGCGATAGGTCGTGTCCGGCCTGGAGCGAGCCCCGAGGTCATCGGCGCGCGCGCGACGGTCGCGCTCCAGTCGTGGCTCGGGGCCCAGGTGTTTCTTTCCGAGAACGAGCGGGCGCAGCTCGCCGATCAGCGCATCGTCGTCACCTCCGCCGCCTCCGGCGTCCAACTCCTGCGGGGCAGCTTCGGCTGGTCGCTCACGCTGCTCCTGGCGATGTCCGGCGTCGTTCTTCTCATCGCGATCGCCAACCTTGCCAACCTGTTGCTCTCGCGCGCTGATCGTGCGCCAACAGCCATTCGCGCCGCAGTGGGCGCCGCGCCGGCACGATTGCTGCGTCAGTCGCTCGTCGAAGGACTCGTGCTGTCGCTCCTGGGCTGTGTGGCCGCTCTCGTCGTGGCGGTGCTGACCACGCGCA
This sequence comes from uncultured Vicinamibacteraceae bacterium, assembly GCA_964388335.1. Classification (GTDB taxonomy): domain Bacteria; phylum Acidobacteriota; class Vicinamibacteria; order Vicinamibacterales; family Vicinamibacteraceae; genus JAEZDP01. The sequence goes on from CAYMAG010000204.1 coordinate 5,366, forward strand.
TGATCGTTGCGCTGGCGTTCCCGCCAACCGTCGTCGTGCCCGTGGATCTCGGTCTGTCGTCGACGACCCTCATCTTCACGTTGGCCCTCGCCGTCGTCACCGGCGTGGCGTTCGCCGCCGCGCCGGCGTGGGCCACGGCCCGCGTCGATCCGATCGAGGCGCTGCGCGGGCTCGCACGCGAGGGCGCCGACG
>CAYMAG010000205.1:0-5450 GCA_964388335.1 uncultured Vicinamibacteraceae bacterium
TCGTGAGAGGAGCGCCATGACGACATCGCGCACACGGCGGTGGTGGCCGATCCTTGTGGCCACGGTATCCGTCCTGCCGCCAACCGCGGACAGCCCCGCGTGGAGCGGAGCGAGTGCCGATCGTGCGGGTGCCTCATCAGCGGCGCAGCCTCCATCATCGCCCCGGACAGGACCCACGCCGTCAACACCTCCGCGCGATGGCAGCGGTCGGCCGGCGGCTCCACAGACGGGCACCGCGGCGATCGGCGGCAGGGTGACCGAGGCAGACACAGGCAAGCCGCTCCGCCGCGTCGCCGTCACAGTGTTTTCGACGCCGGCGGCCAGTCGCCCTGGTTATACGCCGGTCGTCGTGCGAACGGATGACGACGGACGCTACGTTGCGGGGGATCTCCCGGCTGGCGCCTACTCGGTCAGCGCCCAACGCGCCGGCTACATGTCCGAGGCCGTCGGACGCGGCAGGCAGATGCATCCTGCTACCGTCACGCTCGAAGACGGGCGCCGGGCAACTGTCAACTTCACGTTGCAGCGCGCCGCGGCCATCAGCGGCCGGGTCGTGGATGCCGCAGGGGAGCCTGTGGAGGGTGTCATGGTGCAGGCCTTGCGCGCCGAGCGATCGCGTGGCCGCACGTGGTACAACTCGTATGGTCGACGCACCTTGACGACCGACGATCTCGGGTACTTCAGGATCTACGGTCTGGTGCCTGGTGAATACGTGCTGGCCGCCGATCCTGCCGGCTTCGGGCAGAGCGACGTGCCGAGCATGCGAGCCGGCGCCGGCCGCGACGATCTCGTCATGACCTTCGCGCCGGGAACCGTGACCACTGCCGACGCGCAGCGATTCGTGGTAGCGGCGGGTGAGGAGATCGCGACGGACATCCAGTTGCTGACCGGACGGCTCGTCACGATCTTCGGCCGCGCGGTCGACTCCACGGGAACGCCGCTCACTGCGGGGTCGGTCAGCGTCAGGTCCGAGGACTGGGAAGGGGGCCCCGGGGGGCCCGTGGGACAAAGCGTGGCTGCCGATGGCACGTTCATCCTGCCCGGCGTCCGGCCTGGCGCCTACAGGCTGACGGTCGTCGCCTCGTCGCGCCGGGCTCTCAGCGGCCCGGACAGCGTGGCCGAGATGGAAGCCGCGTACGTGCCCATTGTCGTTGACGACGAAGACATCGACGGCCTGACGATCACGACCGCACCGCCATCGTCGGTGACCGGGCGCGTGGTTGTCGAAGGAGATGCATCAGCCCTTCGCGGGCAGCGGCTGTATGTGTATCCTCAGCCGATCGACGCGACGGCCCGGTCGTTCAGTCGGATCGCCGGCGAGGTCGCGGACGACCGGTCTGTGCGCGTGACCGGCCTGCATGGTGCGCATCTCATGAGGCTCGCGGGCCTGCCGCCGGGATGGTGGGTGAAATCCGTGCGCGTGAACGGCGAGGACGCGTCGCGCGGCTTCGACTTCGGCCACGGCAAGCGGTGGACGAGCCTCGAGATCGTCGTGAACGATCGGCCGGCCAGCATCGGCGGCCTCGTGACGGCGGCAGGCGAACGATCGGCGGGTGACTACATCGTGCTCGTGTTTCCGGAAGACCTCGACACCTACGACGAGCGCGTGCCGCACACCGCGGGGTGGGCACGCACCGATCAGACGGGCGTGTACACCGTCTCGGGGCTCAGGCCAGGCACCTACCATGCGATCGCGCTGGCTGCCGATGACGTCGAGCCGGGTCTCCTCTCCGATGTCGACGCATTTCGCGCGCTGGCCCCGCGTGCGGAGCTGGCCACCATCAGCGAGGGAGAGCAGCGGTACCTGACGCTGCGTCCCGTGGACCGCTGAGGCGCGTCAACCCTCGCCGCGCAGTTGTACTGACTACACGCACTCATGTGCGGCGTCAGCAGGAGTAGGTAGCGGGCGAGGTCCCTCGTCGAGCGTTGGTGATGCCGCTCGCGTGATTCTTGTGGGCGTCAGATGCCCGTGCTACGTTGCGATGATCGTCGAGCAGCCACGATGTGGGTCGGCTGAACCGGGGTTGTGCGAACGGAGGTCTCACCATGGCTCGGCGCGTTCTTCCTCTTGTCGCGTGCTGCGTCGCGGTCGTGCTGTCACAGCAGGGAATGCGTGCGCAGGATGCGCCACTGGGTCTCGAGCAGCGTCACGTCCAACTGCCGCGGCTCGGCCCGGACGAGGCGTGCCCGGTCAGTGTGGGGACGCGAGAGACGGTGCCCAGACAGCCGCATATCTTCGGCGCGGCGGGTGTCTGGTTTGGATCCGGTCCTGTCTATCTCTCTCTGGCATGGAAAGCGTCACGGGATGACGACGCGCGGTTCGCCCTCATGCCGGTGGGCCGCGACGCCGGCGCGTACCGCGCAAAGACACCGTGGGTAAGCGTGCCGTCCTATTCGGGGCCGGTGCTCATCAGAGGGCACGCGCTCGACGCCAGCGGCCGGGCGCTGCGATTCGGCACGACGAACACCGATCCGCGCGATCGGCTCCAGCTCCGGGTACCGGAGGCGCCGGCTACGGCGCTCTGGTCGTTCTGGCCGACGTCCATGTGGGTGCCCGGCCCAGGGTGCTACGGCGTGCAGATAGACACCCTGACGGGTACCGACACAGTCGTGTTCGAAGCCACCTAAGTACTGCGTTTCACAATCACGGCAACGTATCGGCCGCCGATGCATCCTGGCTCGCTGCGTTGCTCCTCCCTCGAATATTGCCCGATATTCTCGGTCGTCGCGCCTTGCGATCCGGGCGCCTCGACGCCCGAATACGTCACCGCAATTGTGAAACGCAGTACTAAGCGCTACAACTCATAGGTGAACTCGACGTATTGATCCGACTCGCGAACCCCGCCCGTCTTGCGCCAAAGGGCACACGCTGCCTGATTGGCCAGGCTGCTGCCAACCCAGATGCTCTCAACTCCGTGCTGTCTGCAAATCGTCTTGAGCGCAGAAACCATCTGCGCTCCGGCTCCTCGGCGACGAACGTCCTCCTTCACCTCTATGTCGTAGAGGTAGGCGAGCCTCTCGCCCGAGAGACTTGGGAAACGGTATGCGACCAGGTAGCCGACCGGGTGTTGATCTGCAAACGCCGCGAGGACGATCGCGCGGTCGTCCGTCAGAAGCTCCATCAAGGCAGACTCGTCCACGGAAGGCTCGCCGAGTAGCTCGGCGGCAAGCCTGCGCGCAATCTGTACATCCTCGGCTCGAAGCTGTCGTACGTGGAAAAGGTTCATAGCTGACCCGGACTCGACGGTTTGCGCAGTTGCCACGTGAGCCGCAGCGCGAGGAGCAGGAGCAGCGGCACGGTCAACACCCCAGGAGTGTAGCCGCCCTGGCTGACGGTTGCTCCGGTGGGCACGACATGAGGCACGGCGCGTCCGGTCAATGGGCGTGGTAGCCGTGAAGCCTGGCGGGTTCGAGTTCGACGCGCTTGATCTCACCCACGATCAGCACGTAGGAGATGACCGCCACGAGCGCATTCGCGCCGACGAACGCGAGGGCGCCGTTGAACGACCCCGTGTGGCCGACGATGTAGCCGATGATGATGGGCGTGGTGATTGCCGCGACGTTGCCGAACGTGTTGAACAGCCCGCCGCTGAGGCCGCCGATCTCCCTGGGCGACGTATCCGACACCACCGCCCAGCCCAGCGACCCGATGCCCTTACCGAAGAACGCCAGCGCCATGAACGCCACCACCATCCACTCGGCGTCCACGTAGTTGCAGGCGACGATGACCGTCGACAGCAGCATGCCCAGGAGGATGGGCGTTTTTCGCGCGACGGTCAGCGAGCAGCCGCGCCTGAGCAGGTGGTCGGAGAACATGCCGCCGAGCACGCCGCCGATGAACCCGCAGATGGCGGGCAGCGTGGCGATGAAGCCCGCGTTCAGAATCGAGATGCCGCGGCCCTGCACCAGGTACACCGGGAACCACGTCAGGAAGAAGTAGGTCATCGCGGTGATGCAGTACTGCGCGATGTAGACGCCGAGCAGCATGCGGTTGGTGAGCAATTGCCTGATGTACTCCCACGTGCGCTCGCCGCCGACGGGGCCGGCGGCGCTCTTCCCCATGGTGAGCAACGCGCCGCCCGTTCGCATGAGGTCCAACTCGCCGCCGGTGACCGACGGGTGATCCTCCGGGTCGCGCAGGACCTTCATCCACACGAGGACGAACAGGAGGCTGATGCCGCCCATGACGTAGAACACGTACCGCCAGCCGAAGGCGTACGTCAGCCAGCCCATCAGCGGCGCGAAGAGGACGGTGGCGAAGTACTGTGCGGAGTTGAACACGGCCACAGCCGTGCCGCGCTCCGCGGTGGGGAACCAGGCGGCGACGATACGTGCGTTGCCGGGGAACGAGGGCGCCTGGGCGACGCCGAAGAGAAAGCGCAGCGCGAACAGCGCGACGATTGCGGTGGACGCAGCCGCGAGGCCGACGAAGCCTTGCAGCAACGTGAAGATCGACCACAGCAGCAGACTCGCCGCGTAGACGAGCCTGGTCCCGAAGCGGTCCAGCAGCCAGCCACCCGGAATCTGGCCGATCACATAGGCCCAGCCGAAGGCCGAGAACACGTAGCCCATGGCCACGGCGTCGAGGCCCAGCTCCCGCGATGCCGAGGGGGCGGCAATCGACAACGTCGCGCGGTCGGCGTAGTTGATGCACGTCGCGATGAACACCAGCGCGAGTATGCGGTACCGGACACGGCTCGCCCTGACGTCTGACGGGACGTCCATCGTTCCTCCTCGCGATCGTTGAACCTTTGCGCATCGAGTCATGCCCACCCCGGGTGACTGCTTGGGGATGAGTTCATCCTGCGGCGCGGCGGACATGCGCCAGGCATGTGCGCGCTCTGCCGGCGATGCCATCGGCAAGCCGTGCGACCACGTTGTGGTTCAGACCGTGGCCGCTCAGCTCAGATTTCACGGCCAACGCTTCATCACTCGCCTGTTCCGCGAGCCGGGCAAGCCGAACCTGTAAGGCCTCAGCATCGAGGCGGGCGCGCGCCGCCAGCTCGAGCCACTCCCTCAGCCCGATGTCGCGCAGGCGATAGTCCTTTCCGATGCGCAACGCCAGCTTCAGCTTGTGGATATCCATGTCGTCGTAGGGCAGAGCGCTGGCCATGTCATAGAGAGGTGCGAGGCGAACGCGGCCGCCTGCGCCGATGAGCAGGGAGTAGTTCTTGGCGTGCGCGTCCGTGCCGGCGATCAGCCAGTTGAGCATGAGCGAGTCCACGAAGGTGGCGACGTCCTCCTCAGGTCGTCCCGAGTGGGTCCGCAGCAGATCGATGATGGCGACTGCGCCGGGACCACCCTCGTTCTCGTATTTCCGCATCGGTACGATGCCCATGGCCTGACACATGTCTTCCTGATGCACGCGCACGAGCCCGCTGGTCGTCAGGCGCCGGTCGTAGCGCTCGACCACGATGGCCGTCTCTTCCTCGAAGCGTGTGACGCGCGAG
>CAYMAG010000206.1:0-3113 GCA_964388335.1 uncultured Vicinamibacteraceae bacterium
GTGGTGGACCACGGGGCTGATGGGAAGGCTCACCGTGCGGCAGGGCAGCAACAACTGGGTGTGCATGGCGCATCCCGAAGTGATGTGCCTCGACAAGAACTGGCAGGACTGGGCGGATGCCTGGATCAACAAGCGTGCGCCGAAGAGCAGCGGCATCGGCATCGCCTACATGCTGCAGGGTGACAAGGGGGCGAGCAACACTGACCCCCACGCGACGGCGCGTTCCGCGACCAACCAATGGGTGGAGACCCCGGCGCACATCATGGTGTTGTCGTCCGACACGAAGCTGCTCGAGTCGATGCCGACCGATCCGCATGGCGGTGGGCCGTGGGTGATGTGGAAAGGGACGCCGTACGCACACATCATGGTGCCGACTGTCTCAACTCCCACCAGGCGGCTCGTCCTGACACGCCAGACGCCACATCGGCGGGTCAGACCGCGAGTCCTGCAGCCTGCAGTCCAGACTCTGCAGCGTCCCTGAACTGCTCGCCCTCGGATGCGAGGTCGTAGACATCCGGGGTGACCTTCTCCCGAATCCAGTCGCGCATGTCGGCTTCGCCGTTCAGTCCGCCGGGCGACGCCACGTAACCCACGACCATTGACAGATGACTGTCGAGCATCCCGTCGCGGATCCGGAGCAGTCGGGACGCCAGGGCGTCTGCATCGCGCCGGGCGTGTGCTCCAGCGAGATTCACCCCCTCGACCAGCACGGCGCCGGATGCGCCGACGGCGCCACGGAGCACCGGCTCCTCGACGCCTCCGAAGGCGCGGAACGTGGCGCCCGGCTTCAGCTTGGCGCTCGTCGAGCCCAGAGCCGCACGGACGTAGCCAGCAATGCGCTTCTTCTTCTCCGGTGCCGGCACGGCGGGTTGCACCACGGCCTCGAAGAGCGACTCGAACTCCAGGGCGCGATCACGCATGGGCGCCATGGCCCGAGGCGTATCCACGCGAATGGCTGTCGTCATCACACGGGAGACCGCCTGCCAGAAGCCACTCGTCCAGGGAGCCATCGGGGCTGGCGCGTACGGCACAGCACTTTGGTCAGCCCAGCGACGGATTTGTCGAAGTGCAATGTCAGCAAACGAGCGGACGTCCGGCGTGACGAGGCTCACGCGCTCCGCGGGAGCGAGCGTTCTCACGTTGAACCAGTTGGCATCGGCGTCCCATGCGGCCACACCAATGACCACCGCACGCCCCCGCCGCTCGTCGAGCACCGCTCGAATGGTGGCGTAGCCGTGCCGGATGACCTCAGAACTCGATGACATGGCCCCCTCCTGTTGCCCCCGCCAGACCGTCCCAGTAAGCGTAGTTCACAAGCGTGTCGAGGTGATCGAGCCTGTAGGCGAGGAAATCGCGCAGCACAGACGGGTCCGCCCCCGCGCGCGCGTACCACTCGTCGGGCACCTCTCCGACAGCGTCGAGAATCGGAGCACGCAGGGACCGCACACGGTCGATCTCCGTACGAACCACCGTGGCGCCCATCTCCATGACGACGACCTCGGTGCCGGGAAGCCATATGCCAATCTGCGTGTCGCGACAGCGTTCCAGCTCTGCGGGCGAGCGAAGCACCGGAGGATGGTTGAAGTAATCGCTCTGGTCGATCGGTACGATGTCGAGGCCTCCCGTCGACGCTCCTCGGTACAAGAGGACGTTCCCGTACGTGGTCCGGTCGCGATTGGCCAGCAGCACGTCGGCAATGAAGAGCGTGACCATCTGGACCCGATCGCGAAGGGCGGCCATGTCGTATCGTGAGAACTCCACGGCCATGGCTCTGTCGGTGAGCAGCGTGGTACCCCAATGCCTGCCGGCGGACACTGGCGGTGAGAACCCGTACTGCGCCGTCACATCGTCGGCAAATGCCTGTGTGAGCGTGACCGCATGAGGTTCAGCGACCACAAAACCGATCGCCGCCAGGACAGCGTGGCCAACGGTCTCCGAGACGGCCACGGCAGCCGTATCGGGTGAACCCACGCGTACGAGCTTCGCGCGGACGTGCACATCGCCTTCGCAGAGGAAGTCGACGGGCTGCCACCGCGTCACTTCCGGCTCTACGGATAGCGCGCGGACTGCGACAATGTCCTTCGGCAGAGCCTCCTCCCGAGTGGTCACCGGCGTCCCGGTCTTGCCTCAGTCACGCCCCGCCGGCCGAGTGGCCACTCTAGCATCACTCTGGGCCTGACGCGTCGTTCGGCCGAGACCCGCGTTGACAGCGCGCGAAGCTGGCCGGCGTCGGTCTGGCCGTGGAGTGCAGAGGTGATGGCAGCACGGGCCGCCAGATGCCAAGCTGGCCGGGGTGTGTGGCCCACCCACCCCGTGCCAACGGAGACGGTCAAGTATTTCCTTTTCAGTGGATTGCGACCGTCTTACGGCGCATGTTTCGAAGCGAAAAGCGACACATATTTGCTTCAAAAGGAAGCATGAGATCTCGACGCTGGCGCGATTCCCATCCAGCGTGGCCGTAGGGCGTTCCCACCGCCACTCACGCGTCAGGCGGCGAGTTCCTGGCGCATAGCCTCGCGCGTGCTCCACACCACCGGGACGATGTCGTAGTTGCGGAGGGCGTCGACGATGGCTGGCGTGGGAGCGCGGTGCTCGTCGTTCAGGAAGGCGTAGAACTTCGATGCCGGCGGCCTGACTTCCCGGGTGTCGACCCACGAGAACGCCAGCGACTCGGCCAGATCGCGGCCGGGACGGTTCACCGCACGGATCAGGCGCTCAGGAGCCCGGCGGGACGCGGGCACGACGAAGTCGAAGGTGTGGTCGTATCCGCTGCGCCCCGTGAACTTCACGTTCGGCGTGAACCGGATGTCGTGGAGTTCGAGCCAGGCGGTCACGTCCTCGAAGAACAGGCTGGCCACCACAGGGACGGACAGGTAGCCCATGCCAACGTGCTGGGTGATGATCCGTTCAAGCGCTTCTCGGCGCAGTTGGAGGCGCTTATCAGACACGGCTCCGCCGCCGATGAGGTCGCGTCCGCACCAGCGACAGGCCAGTGCGGCGTCCTGAAGCTCCTCAGCGCAGTAGGGCACTTCTTCATGCGCGTCCTCCTTCAGCCACGTCGCTTGGTAAGCAATCCTGATCCAGCCACCCCACGACCACACTCGTCGCGACGT
>CAYMAG010000206.1:3213-5443 GCA_964388335.1 uncultured Vicinamibacteraceae bacterium
TCCACCAGAACGTCGCGTCCGACAATTCCGTGCCATCGTCGTGCTTGCCAGCAGTCTCGAGCTTCTGTCCCATGCTCACCATGGCCAGCAGCACCCCGGCGCCGCGTACCAAGCCCGGGATCTTTCGCAGGCGTCTTCTCGGGAACGTGCCGGTCCGAGGACCGGACGAGCCATGGATAGAACGGGTACAGGCGCCCGCGCTGCCTCACGTTCGTCATGCCCCGCAGCCACTCCGTGAACGGATGCCGGCTGACGGCCAGGTCGGCCAGATGCTCCTGACCGCCTATCTGTCGCTCTGGCGCGATCTATGCCGTGGCTATGGCCGCTCACGCGTCGCCGACTCCCCTCGGTTCGTTGAGCAACGCGCAGATCGCAGAGGCCCACTTGATCGCATCGTATGCCGCACTTTGCAGCGCCGGCCGTGAGCCGTGGACGTCACCCATTACTCGCCGCAGCACCTGCAGCGCCTGGCTGGCGTGATTGGTGGCCTGTTGAAACTCTTCGGCCAGTTCTTTGGCGGCCGCAGCCTCGACACCCATCGACCGAAACTGCTCGGCCATAGCGTCGAACGCCCGCATGTGCTGAAGTCCAGTGTTCACCTTTGTCTGAAACGAACTTCTTCCGGGGTCGCCAAGGCCAAGGCGGGCGTAGACAGCCTGTGTGGCCAGATCAACCGCACCGCAGGCGCTGGTGATGGCACCAGAGTAGTCGCCCTCCGCAATTCTAGCTAGTCATGGCTCTGGCCAACTCAGATGCGGATGAGGATGGAAGGAACGCAGCTTCGCGCTGGTCAATCAGGCCAACCGGCACGAACACAGACTCGGCGAAGGCGTATCCATGCTGGGCAAGTAGCGCAGCCAATTCGGCCCCGCGCTCGCCTTGCGAGAGACGTTGCGCCAGGACACGCAGGGCAGTCTCCTTGGCGGGGTCGCTCATGTCGCCAAAAAGCCTGTCGACGACTGGGAGTACCTCGCTCCGGCTGCCCATGCCGGTGCGCGCCTCACTGGTAGAAGGGATCCGCGATACGTCGATACCCGCCGCGGCGGCAGCATTTCTAATGTTCTGCACGGACAGATTGGCGAGTTCGGATCTCAACGCTCCATAGACCCGTGCCATCTCTTCAGCCGTCATCGCCGGCCCCTCGCCCGTGACGAGGGTTTACTCGCGACACGACAAAGGCCATCACACGATTCCATAGGACCTCTTTATGTGTCGGGCGTAGCTATCAATGTCAAGATACATGGAGCCCTCATTCAGCCCCACGGCGTCCAGACTTGAAACGATCTTGCTCTTCGAGGCGGCATCAACGCTGATCCTCTCGAGCACAATGCCATCCACGTCGCTCTGGTCCATCGGCTCTAAACGCCCGAAGAGCAGAAAGGCCCCGGACTGAGCCAGAATCCTTCGACTGTTCAGTGTGGGTCTGACGACAACGACCCTGCTTAAGTCCTCTCGCAGTATCTTCGGCTCAAAGTAGGGCTTCTCCTCCTTCACAAAGTGCAACAGGCGCCTACCTGCCGTAGTGTTGTTGACGTCTACAGACGAGGACAGCAATGCTTTCTTGTCATCGAGGGACATGCGGGCCATGTTCGCGATGCAGCTGACCGTGTCACTGTCGAAGAACTTGACGATCTCCCTGTCGACTCTGAACGCGATAACCTCTGCATGCTCACCTCCGTGCTCGTTGCAGGCGAAATACAACGCAACGAGAGGATTCGTCGTGATATCAAGCAGGCGCGTCGGACACGAGTGGTGTTGCATCCTGGCGAGACGCTCCAGCGCGGATGTGTCGTCACGAAACTCTGACGGGTTGGTGGATATTAACTCGCGGAACAGACGATCCTCGTGCTCCTGCCCCTTCTCGGTCCGGAACACGGACGGCGTGATCACGTACTTCCCCTTGCGGGCGTGCCCCCGATAAAAGTACTGACAACCGGGCACCTGTTCAAGCCGTTGCACGCGGTCAATGAAGCCCTTCAGTGACGTCAGTGGCCTGCCTCGACCAGTCGTCTTCATCGCGGTTCGCTCCCGCGCTCTTCTCGGTTGCTGTCGTCCTGCGATCTCAGGGTATTTAGCTGCAGGAGGCGAGCAAGGATCTCGTCTCTCACATGGTCTGGCCAGTGGTAGCGCCAGGGTTTGCGGCGGCGGGTCGAGCGGCCGGGCTCGTCGTCGTCTTCGTCTTCGTAGTCGAGCAGGAACTCACAGGTGGGCTGGAGATCTGTCCAGCCGT
>CAYMAG010000207.1:0-5404 GCA_964388335.1 uncultured Vicinamibacteraceae bacterium
GTCACTCCAGATCGGGCAACTGCGCGCGCGTCAGCCTGAGGCGGATCGACCGGGGCCTGCCCGGCTCACGGTCGATGAAGCCACGCTCGTGCAGCGTGACGATCATCTGGTGCACCACGGGCGGGGTCACGCCGAAGTACAGTCGCAGGTCGGCCTCCGACGGCGGCACGCGATGAATCCTGGTGTAGTAGTAGATGAACGCGAGGTACTGCCCCTGCTTCGCGGTCATCGGTCGGGGCGATCCGGTGAGGCTTGTAGTGCCCCCCTCGATTGGTTCAGCGCTCGTGTTCTGGACTGGCGTGGCAGGCGGCTTCGGCATGTCGCACAGGATCCGTCACAGCCGCCCGCGATCGCAATCGTCGGGCGCTGCTTCGCCGTGTCGAGCGTTGGCGTCGACCACTGGCGTTACCAGCACTCAGGCGCGCCGCGTCACCCGACGCTTCGCCGCCCTGGCCCCGTTCAGCGCCGTCTGCAGATCGTAGTCCGCTTGCAGATGGAGCCAGAAGCGTGCAGGCATCTTGAATCGCCGCTCGAGACGAATGGCGGTGTCAGCGGTGACCGACCGCTTGCCCAGGATCAGCTCGTTCAGCCGGTTCCTGCTGATGCCCAGCTCGTCGGCGACGACGCTCTGCTGCAGGCCGAGCGGTCGCAAAAACTCCTCGAGCAGCATTTCGCCAGGATGCATCATCGGGCCGAGCACCGCGGAATCGCGCGGGAGGCTCGCCGGCTTGGTGGTAGTCCTCGCAGCAGACGTCGCAGGCATCATGTCCCTCCCATCGACACGTGATTCGGTACTGGTCATTCACCTTGATGGCGTGGCGGCCGGCCTGGTCGCCCACCAACGCGTGCAGGTCGTTGCGCGGCGGAATCCGGAGGTCGTCGAGCCTCGTGACCAGGTCGAGCTGTTTGAGTTTCCGCTGGGTGGCCTTCCACGCGGTGTTCGGGATGCGCCGCGCGGACTTGCTGTTGACGTTGCCAAAGAGATCGCGCGTCGTCTCGTCCGCGAAGGACCGAATCACGGCGCAAGAGATACACGATACCCGTGTATCGTGTCAAACTCGGGGCGAAACGGTGGCGAGACGGCTGTCAACGCGAGACGGATGTGGCGAGGCGGCTCCTGGTGGGCTCCGGAGACGCCGGTGTGGGACCACGCGGCGCGCATCGGCGTCGCGCGACACCTCGCTGTGGAGAGCGGTGGGGCTCTCCGTTCGTCAGGGCACGGCCGCGTTCGCGCGCTTCTGGATGCCTCGGCAGCGGTCGATGACGACTCGAAGGGAGGAGGAGTCGGTGGCTACGGCGGACGAGTTCAGCCCTGGCACGACGCGCGACTGGAGCCTTGACGCATATAGTCTCAGAGACTATAGTCTCTCGACATGGACCGACTCCGCGTCGAACACTTCCTCCCGCTCACACCCGTGGCCTTCGAGATCCTCCTCGCGCTGGCCGACGGCGAGCAGCACGGCTACCGCATCATGCAGGACGTCAACGCCCGCGCGGCTGGCGCCGTCACGCTGCAGGCCGGCACGCTGTACCGCGCGCTCGCGCGACTGCTCGAGCAGGAGCTGATCGAGGAACTCGCCGAACGTCCGGCCGAGGACGACCAGCGGCGGCGCTACTACCGGCTCACGCGGCAAGGCGTCGCCGTCGCGCGGGCGGAGATGGAGCGGCTCTCCAGCCAGGTCGATGCGGCGCGCCACCGCCGACTGCTTGGGCAGCGCCCGTGACGCCGCGCGCACGAGTCATGGACTGGCTCATCACGCTCGCCCTCCTTGCATATCCGCGAGACTTCCGGCGTCGCTTCGGCGACGAGATGCGCGCCGCCGTGCATCACGCGGCCGGCGCGCCGGGCGGTGGCGCAACGGTTCGCGCGCTGCTCGCCCTTGGCACGCTCGTGGTCTCGGGCATCGGGGAACGCGCTACCGCCGTCCGGCACGCGCTGTGGACGTCGCCCGCGCGACCGTATCTGAACGGTCGCACACACGCGGCCCACGCTGGCAGCGCCGGCTCTCCGAGCCGGCCGCTCGCCGGAGGGGTCACCGACCGCTCCACCTTCGCCGTCGGCTACGGCGGACACGTCGGCGCGCGTCCGTCCCGGGCGGCGTTGAGGGAGGCGCTGGTGGCCGACATCAGGCACGCCATCCGCTTCGCACGCCGCACGCCGTTCGTGACCGGGCTCGCGGTGCTCGCGCTGGCACTCGGCATCGGCGCGACGACTGCCGTCTACAGCGCCATCGACGCGGTCTTCCTCCGTCCCTTGCCCTTTCGGCAGCCACAACAACTCGTAGCGTTGAGCGTCGGTGTGCCTTTCGACCACAACGCCGTATCGGACAAGGCGTGGCTGGACTTCACCGACCTGGTGGCCATGCCCGACACCTTTGCACAACACGCCGCCTTCGCCGCTGGCGCAATGAACCTCGGGACCGGGGCCGAGCCCCTGCGCGTCGAGGTCACGTTCGTGACCACCGGTTTCTTCGCCCTGCTCGGCCACGACGCAGCCGTTGGACGCGTGTTCACCCCTGGCGAGACGAGCCCAGGCGGCCCGCGAGTCGCCGTGCTGTCCGCGCGCCTCTGGCGTAACCAGTTCGGCGAGGAACCCGACATCCTCGGGACGACGGTGACACTCAACGACGTCCCGTACGAGATCGTCGGCGTCATGCCCGAGGCCTTCCGCTTCCCGTCAGGAGCCCAGGTGTGGGTCCCACTGCCCGTGCCCGTGCCCATCGACCTGGTCCACGAAGCGTTCCGCAACACTCTGCCGAATGTCGTCATCGCGCGACTCGCCTCTGGCGTCACTATCGATTCGGCACGCGAGCGGCTGGATGTGGCCAGGCGCGCGTATGCCCCTGCCGGCTCCGATGCGGAACGCGAGCTGATGCCCGCCACCGAGCTGGTGATGCCGCTGCAGGAGTGGCTCTCGGAGGGCGATCACCGGACGTTTGTCGTGCTGCTTGCGAGCGCTGTGCTCGTGCTGCTCGTGGCGTGCGCCAACGTCGCGACGCTGCTGCTCTCGCTCGCCGCGACACGGCGCCGCGAGATGGCCACGCACGTGGTCGTTGGCGCCACGCGCGGCCGGCTCGTCCAGCGCCTGATCGTCGAGGGCCTGCTGCTCGCGCTGATCGGCGCGATCGCCAGCGTCGTAGTCGCCGGGGCCGGCCTGTCGCTGCTCGACGCGCTCGTGCCGCGGCAGCTCACGGGCTTGGCGCCGATGCGCCTCGACCTGCGCGTTCTCACCTTCGCGTTGTGCGTGGCCGTCACGACGGCGTTGGTCTTCAGCGTGTGGCCGGCGCTCGCGTCCTCGCGCGTCGATCTGGACGAGGCACTCAAGAGCACCGGTGGACGCTCGGTGGCGACGTCCTCTCGCCTCACGCGCGGCCTCGTGGTCGCGGAGGTCGCGCTGGCGTGCCTGCTCGTCATCGGTGCCGGGCTCATGCTGGCCAGCCTGCGCTCGCTGCTCTCGACCGACATCGGCATGCGAACCGATCGTGTGGCGACTGCTCGCCTGAGCCTTCCGCCAGCCCGATACAGCGGACGGGCCTCCCTTGCCGACTTCGTGGAGCGCACGCTCGAGCACCTCGAGGCGATGCCCGGCGTCAGGGGGACGGCGGCGATCAACACGCTGCCGATGGCGGCTGAAATGGGCATCAGGATGAGGGTCCAACGAGCTGACACCGTCGACACGCCACCCACCGAGGCGCCGGTCGGGGCGCCATATCTCGTCGTCTCCCCTGGCTACTTCGAGACGATGGGCATCCCGCTGCTGCAGGGCCGTGACGTCGCGTGGACCGACAGCAACGCGTTCCCCGTTGCGGTGGTCAACCGCACTGCGGCCGAGCGGCTGTGGCCTGGCGAAGAGCCTGTCGGCAAGCGCGTCGTCTACGGCCGCATGGCGGCGCGCACCGTCGTGGGTGTCGTCGGTGACGCACGCATCTCTCAACTGAACGCGGACGCCGGCGCGCAGATCTATCTCCCGATCCAGGACCAGCCGCAGAGCTACCTGTCGCTGGTGGCGAGAGGCGCAGCCAGCGACGACGTCGCTCCGCTGCTCGCGCGCATCCGCGACGCCGTGCACGCCACCGATCCGACCTTGCCACTCTACGCGGCCCTGCCCATGGACGATGTGGTCAGCGGCACCGTCGTGCCGCGCCGCGTCAACACCGTGCTCATCGGCACGTTCGCGGCGATCGCGCTGTGCCTCGCCATCATCGGCGTGTACGGTGTGCTCGCTTACTCGGTGGCACAGCGGACGCGGGAGATCGGCATCCGCATGGCGATCGGCGCGCAGCGCGCGGCCATCCTCGCGCTCGTCGTCCGTCAGGGACTCGTGCTGGTCGGCATCGGCACGGCGCTCGGTGTCGCGGCAGCGCTCGCGACCACGCGATACCTGGAGAGCATGCTCTACGGCGTCACGCCACGCGATCCCGCCACGCTTGTCGCGGTCGTCCTGCTCTTCGCCGCCACGGCCGTCCTCGCGTCATACGTCCCGGCGAGACGCGCAAGCACCGTCGACCCGCTCGACGCGCTTCGACATGATTGATGCGGGCCGTTCCCGCCACGCGTGCTGGTCCTCTCGCACGCTGCGACCACGAGCGGCCACGCGGGCTCGAGACCGCGTTTGCGTTCGATCCGCACTTCGTGCAGTACGAGTTTCGACTGGCCGCGCACCGGACGCGGTAGCGTGCCGTGCGACACGTGGGCTGGATCGTCGAGACGGCGACCGGCCGGCAGGGGTGCGCGCTGATGGGATCGTCCGCGCGGAAGCTGAAGCGGGGCCCGGCCGACCTGCTGGCCGGACACACCGTCGTGCGAACGCCCTTCCCGCTCACGAACCGCGAGACGGACGTCTCCATCCCCGCGGCGCAGCGCCTGCGGTACGGATCGATGCCGATGAGCGTCACGGCCGGCGACGACGAAGCGCGGGCGGAGTGCATGCCGGAGAAATCCAGGGCTGACACGGCCGCGTCACTCGGACCGATCGGTCTGACCGTCAGTTGAAGCCGGCGTGCTCAGCGTCTCCGCTCCTCCGCGCCTCCGCGTGAACCCGTCGCTCGTGCTGCAGTACGCGATCACGTATCGATCGTGGTCCCGGGCGCAGATTCGCGTCGCACGTGATGCGGCCAGCGCACGTCGAGCACGAGTGCGATGCCAGTCACGCCGTCCACGCCTGTCTCGGGTGCCCGACAGTGCTGGTGCGCAGGACGTCGACGGCCCAGCCAACGTCGAACGACGCGCCGTCCCAGCTCGGGTTCGTGGTGCGCGGCCCGATGCGCAGTCCTTCCGCAGCCAGGCGCACTGCGGTCGGGGCCAGTGGGTCGGTGTATGGGTCGAGCACGCGCGGCGGTCCGGGTGCCGCGTCGAGCCGGCGGCCATCGGGACGGACGAACGTGACGCCGCCGTCCGCCGCCAG
>CAYMAG010000208.1:0-5381 GCA_964388335.1 uncultured Vicinamibacteraceae bacterium
CTGCGGGCTCGGGCAGACGCCGCCGCTGTAACGTCTCGTACAATCGCGGAGCCGATGATGACAGCCAACTCCCGGACCATCCTGCTCGGCGTTTGTGCGATGCGGCGAAGAAGACGGGAACGTAGAGCCGGAGTGCGTTCGCCAGGTTGCCCCACGTGATGGTCCGCGGAATCGTCACGCGAACGGAGCCGACGACGCGAACGGCCGTTCGGACGATCGCGCTCCGCAGGTCGCTCGTGGCGATGGCCTTCGTGTGCCTCGTCTGCACCCCGGTGCACGCACAGAAGACCGACGTGGTCACGCTGGCCAACGGCGACCGCATCACCGGAGAGGTCGAGCGCCTCGACCGCGGGCGTCTCGAATTCAGCACGGACGACGCCGGCACGCTGTATCTCGAGTGGGACAAACTGGCGAACGTGATCGCGTCGCGCGTTGTCGAGGTGGTGCTGGGCGACGGACGCCGTTTCCTCGGCTCGCTCGGTCCTGCCGCCCCCCGCACGCTGGCGGTGGTGGGGCCCGTGGGCACGATCACCTTGTCGATGCCGCTCGTCACCATCATCCGCCCGATCGGCGGAAGCTTCTGGCGGAAGCTCGATGGCTCGGTCGACGTCGGCTTCAGCTACACGCGGTCGAGCGGTGTGGCGCAGCTGAACGTGAACTCGGACACGGTCTTCCAGCGACCGGCGTCGCGGGCGCGCTTCACCGCGTCGCTGACCCAGACCCGGACCGACGACGACACCGACGACGACGATGACCGCGGCTCGCTGGAGATGTCGTACCTCCGGTATCGCTGGCAGCGGTGGTTCGTCTCCGCGGCGGGGCGGTTCGAGCGGAACGAGAGCCTGGGCGTCGACCTGCGATCCCAGGTCGGCGCCACCATCGGCCCGCGGCTCGTGAACAGCAACCGTGCGCAGTTGGTCATGGGCGCCGGGCTGGCGGTCAACGACGAACGCGCGATCGATGCTGACGCGACCCGCAACCTCGAAGCGCTGTTCCTGTTCTCCTGGTCGTTCTTCACCTACGATCGCCCGAAGACCACCATCGACATCGACCTCCAGTACTACCCCAGCCTGAGCAACGCCGGCCGTCATCGCCTGCAGCTCGACGCGAGCGCGAAGCGTGAACTCTGGAAGGATCTCTTCGTCGCGCTGACTCTGTACAACACCTACGACAGCCGCCCGCCCACCGAGAAGGCAGACCGGAACGACGTCGGCGTCGTGCTGTCGGTCGGGTGGAGCTACTGACGCGGCCGTCAGAACGTGACGCGTACGCCGAACTGCATCTCCCGCGGGTTCTTCGCGCTGAAGATGCGCCCGAAGTTCGGGTTGCCGAAGGTGCGGTTGGGAAGGTCGAAGTTCGTCCTGTTGAGCAGGTTGAAGATCTCCCATCGGCACTCGAGGACCGCCGTGCCGGCCAGCCTCCAGGTCTTCGCCAGGGCGAAGTCGATGCTCGCGAACCCCGGACCGAGCACGCTGTTGCGCGGCGCCGTGCCGAAGGTGAACGGCGCCGGAAGGGCGAACGCCGCCGTGTCGAACCAGCGCTCGGGCGTGCGCGTGTCGCCGGACAGATTCGGGCTGCGAAGCTGATCGGGACGCTGCGCCGGCCCGGCGCCGATGTTCGCGCGATCGACGTTGAGGTTCACGGTGAACGGCGCGCCACTCTGCGCAATGACGATCGCGTTGGCACGCCATCCGCCCAGCACGGCCTCCGCGATGCCACCCTGGCCCCGGAAGAAGGGCACCTGATAGACGCCGCTGGCGATGAACTGATGCCGATGGTCGAAGCTGGACGGCGCCCATTCACCCGTCTCGTCGAAGATGTTGCGGACGTTCTGCGGCACGTTCGTCTCGGATTCCGTCGCCCCTGGACTCGACGCGTCGTCGATCGACTGCGAGAGGGTGTAGCTGACGTTGAACGCGTAGTCGTTGGTCAGGCGGCGTTCGAGCTTGAACGTCACGCCGTGATAGATCGACTTGCCGTCGAACCGGATGGCGTTGATGCGGCTCAACTCCGGGATGGGCCGGCGCGCCTGCACGGGCCCCGGACCCGGCTCCGGCACGTTGTGGACGGTCGCGTTGTCGGCACCGAGCGTCCACGTGCCCATGTACGACACTTCCGCCAGCGTCGAGGGGAACACCTCGTACTGGATGCCGCCGCTCCACGTCTGGCTGTATTCGACGCGGTAGTCGTAGTCCATGATGCTCGCGGCAATCGTCCCGGTGGCGTCGCTCGTCAGGATGTCGCGTGTCTGCAGCGTCGGCACCTCCTGCTGGATGGGGACGTCCACCTGCTTGGTGTGGAAGAACGGCAGGTTGCGGGCGAATGCCGTCTGCACGCTGTACGCCCACTGGTTGAGAAAGATGCCGTATCCGCCCCGAATCACCGCACGCGAGTCGTCCAGGTTGAGCGCGAATCCCAACCGCGGGGCCAGACGCACGGCACTCGGCTTCAGGAGTCCTGAACCCCACCCGGCCTGTTCGGACGTCACGTAGGGAATGGGAATCAGCGGCAACAGCGCTGCGCCGCTCGGGTCGATCGCGTTGCTCTCGTCGCTGGCGATGACGAACCGGGGACCTCGATCCGACAGGTCGATGGACGACAGCCGGTTGTTCACGTCGAACATGTGCTGGTTGTACTCGTAGCGCAGGCCGACGTTGAGGGTCAGATTGCGGCGCGCCTGCCAGTCGTCCTGGGCGTACAGGTGAATCCAGTTGGTGCGGCCGTTCTCGTCACCACGGCCAATGCCGGACGTCGCCGACGTCGGATACCCCAGGAGGAAGTCGCCGAACGCATTGCCCGTGAACTGTCCCGTATAGGTGAACGCGCCGCGGGCGTTGTCGGGTTGCACGGGTCGCAGTTGCAGATGGTAGTAATAGCCGCCGAACTTGAGGTGGTGCGCGCCACGATCGATCGTGACGTTGTCGAACAGTTCGAAATGCTGGTTGTCGCGCGTCGTGAAAATCGTCGGGTCGCCCATCGTGTTGTACAGCCCACCGGTGGATATCTGGGGGAAGCCGACGTCTCGCGGGTCGGTCGTCACGCCGAGCAGGCCGACACGGCTGGCGAACGTGTTGCCTCGATTGACGCTGAGCTGGCCGCCCGAGACCGTCATCCAGCCGAACCGGACCTCGTTGAGCAGCGAGGTGCCGAACACGCGGGTGTGGCTGGCCACGAGGTTCCGCGTCTTCGTCGTCAGCGACCGCCCGAAGCCCGGCACCAGCGTCTCCTGGAGCACGCTGGTGCCGAACGGCTGGAGGTCGGTGGCGTCGAACGTGCTGAAGCGAGCCAGGACCTGATCGGCCTGTGTGAGGCGGTGGTCGAGGCGCACGCTGAACTGATCCAGATCACGCGTCGACTCCTCCGCGGCCGTGAGGTTCTGCAGCGCCGCAGCGGACGATGGCAGTGGGACGTTGGCGAGGAACTCCGAGGCGATCGGATCGATGCGGTCGGCCGGGATCTGGTTGTCGGCAAACGGCGCACACACGCCGGTGCCCGCAATGGTCAGCGGATCGCAGACGGTGCCGAGGCCCGAGAAGTCGCCCGAGCGCACCGCGGCTGTCGGCACGGAGAACGTCCGCGTCAACGACCGCCGCATGCGCGTGCCTTCGTAGCTGCCGAAGAAGAACGACCGGTTCTGGACGATCGGTCCGCCGAGCGTGCCGCCGAACTGGTTCTGGCGCAGCGGCGGGTTCGGCTGGTCCACCGGTTGGAAGTAGTTGCCCGAGTCGAAGGCCTCGTTGCGATGGAACTCGAAGAGGCTGCCCCGAAAGCGATTCGAGCCTGCCTTCGTCACGACGTTGATCAGCGCTGACGCCTTCCCCCCGAACTCGGCCGGATACTGCGACTTCTGGATCTTGAACTCCTCGATCGAGTCGACCGACGGGTTCACCACCAGGTTGTTGAACAGTTCGTCGGTGACCTTGCTGCCGTCCAGCAGGTAGATGTTGTGCCCCGATCGCTGTCCTCCGACGTTGGGCAGCGGACCGGCCTGCTGGAGGGCTTCCCCGCGCGTGCCGCCGGGTGGAATGACGACCGCGTCGCTCAGCAGCGCGAGCGAGAGAAAGGTGCGTCCGTTCAGCGGCAGTTGGACGACCTCACGGTTCTCGATGACGTCGCTGATTTCGGCGGTTCTCGTCTGAAGCAGGGTCGCGCGAGGCTCGACGGTGACACTCTCGGCCAGAGCACCCAGGCCAAGCGTGATCTCCAGTCCGATCGTTCTGCCAATCTCCAGCGCGATGCTGTGCGTCCGGGGAGCGAATCCGGGCAGCGTTGCGGTGATGTCCCACTGGCCGATGCGAAGCGCCGGCAGGAAGAACCGGCCGTCCGCATCCGTGACACGCTCGACACTGGCGCCGCTGGCGGGGTGGCGTGCCGTGATGGACGCGCCGGGCAGCACGCCGCCGGAGCTGTCCCGCACGATGCCGCCAATCTCCCCGGTGTTGATCTGGGCGACGGCAAGCGCGCACGAGCACAGGAGGACGAGGCCGACGCTGACGAGGCGTGTCAGGACTGCCCACGACGCCGGCCTGTCGCGACGGGAACGCCCACGGCCGCTCAACCGATCGCGGTACGAAGATGCGGTGACAGCGGAGGGCATGGTGGGTTCTCCCTGCTCAGTCATTCGTCCGTAACGAAGATCGCGCCGCAGGCCGTCTGCGGCACGACGCGCAGATTCGACGTGCGGGCCCGGACGCAGCGCGACGGCCGTGGTGCCGTCCTGACCTGTCAGGACCCCGTCGACTCGTTGCCTTTCGAAGACTTCTCCGCGCTCGCCATGGCCGCCACCAGATCCTTCGACCCTGATCCCCACCGGGAAACCGACTGGATGGCCTGCGTGAACGGGACGTTCACGGGATGCACGCGGTCTCGCGGGAGAATGTAGACCGCCCCGGCAAACGGTGTCGGCACGGACGGCACGAACACCGTGAACCGCCCGTCATCGATCTCCTCGACGATGAACGCCGGGACGAGAGCCTCCTCGATTTCGGCGAGCACCGGCTTCCACAGGTTCTCCTCGCCTCCTCCCGCCAGCCGCTGGGTGAAGCCGCGAAACATCGCGTAGCCGGGGAGTCTGCCGAAGAGCGACGTCTCCAGGCGCTCGCGGGCCACTCGTCCTGCCCGCGTCGTCACAAGGGCGCCGACGACGAAGCAGGCAATCACCACCACCAACAGCGCCAGGGCGTCTTCGGCGGGCCATGTCTCCGGGAACAACGCCGCAAGCGGCCGCACCAGGCCCACCACCGACTGCATGCCCTTGAGGAGGACCAGCACGGCCAGGTACAACGGCAGCAGGACGAGGCCTCCACCGACCACGGCGTTGATCGCGAATCTACGCAGATATCTCACGTCGCCTCCCCTGCATCCATGACTCCCCGCGGCAC
>CAYMAG010000209.1:0-1210 GCA_964388335.1 uncultured Vicinamibacteraceae bacterium
CGACAACCAGGACGGCCTGCGGCCGCACGTCGCCGTCGCCGACGAGATCCATCGGCAGAAGACGCCCGACATGATGGAAGTCGTCGAGTCTGGCATGGGCACGCTCGATCAGCCCCTGCACTTCAAAATCACGACCGCCGGCGAGAGCGGGGAGTCGGTCTACGATCAGCAGGTGCGCATCAGCACGCAGGTGCTCGACGGCACGGTGGACATCCCGGAGTGGTTCGCGTTCATCGCCTGTGCCGATCCGGAGGACGATCCGGAGGACGACGCCACCTGGCGGAAGGCCAACCCGAACTACGGCATCTCGGTCAATCCCGACTTCCTCCGCAAGGAGGCGAAGAAGGCGCGGGCGAATCCGTACGAGTGGGTCAAGTTCCGCCGCTTGTATCTCGGACAGAAGGTGGGCGCGGCCGATGGCTATCTCCCGCTGACCGAGTGGGACGCCTGCATGGATCAGGCGCGCGTCCCCGACGACGTGCTGCGTGCCGTCCCGTGCTGGCTCGGCCTCGATCTCTCCAGCCGCGTCGACCTGACGGCCGGCGTGCTCGTCTGGCTCCTGCCCGATGGGCGGTGCGTGTGGCGTCCGAAGTTCTGGGTGCCGAAGGCCGACCTCGAGGAGCGGCGCCGGCGCGACCGCGTGCCGTTCCCGGCGTGGGTCGCGCAGGGCGACGTCGAGGGGACCGAGGGCAACGTGGTGCATCTCGGGGTCGTCCGCGAGTGGATCGTGGAGCAGAAGGCCACGTGGCCGCTCCTGCAGGAGGTGTGCTACGACCCGTGGGGCGCGGGGGAACTCGTGCAGACCTTGAAGGACGATCACGGGGTGCGGGTCGTCGAGGTGCGGCAGGGGCCGAAGACGCTCAGCGAGCCAATGAAGCGCACGCAGGCGCTCGTGCTCGAGCATGACCTCGATCCGAGCGACAATCCGGTGCTCCGCTGGAACGCGGGCAACATGAAGGCGCGGCGGGATGCCAACGAGAACGTGGCGCCCTGCAAGCGGACGTCGCGGGGCCGCATCGACGGGATGACCGCGGGCATCACGGCCATGTCGCGGGCGCTGCTCCAGCCGGTAAAGAAGAAGAGCCGGTACAGCGACCCGGACGCGCGGGTGGAGGCGGTGCGCCTTGGCTGATGTCGCGTGGGGCGTGGTGGCGGTCCTGCTGGTGGGCTGGGGCGTGCTCGCCTACGAGTGGTGGGGCCTGCCCCGTCG
>CAYMAG010000209.1:1310-5360 GCA_964388335.1 uncultured Vicinamibacteraceae bacterium
GTGCAGCATGAGCCTGCACGATGCCGATCGTCCAATCCACCGGTCGTCTGACCTCCGTGGTCGCGCACGGCCCCACGGGGCGCGTTGCCGGCTCGATGTCGGTCGCCGCCCAGGGCTACGCCCGCGACGGCGGCAGCTACGCGACCATCTACCGCACGCAGCCCGCCGTGCGGACGGTGGTCGACTTCATCGCGCGCAACATCGCACAGCTCGGCATCCACGGCTACGAGCGCGTCTCCGACATCGATCGCCGCCGTGACACCACGTCGGCGCTCGCGCGCCTGATCGCCAGCCCCAATCCGTACACGACGACCTACCGGCTCATCGAGCACAGCCTCATCGACTGGGGCGTGTTCGGGAACAGCTACATCGTGAAGCTGCGCGGCCAGGACGCCGGGGCGCCGCCGGTCGAGTTGTGGCGCGTGCCGGCGCAGCGCGTGCAGGTCATCGGCGATCTGTACCCCGAGGTCTACAGCGTGCTGGCATTCGACGGCCGGCGCTACGACATTCCGGCGACCGATGTGGTCCACATCCGAGAGGCCAACGTCTACGGCGGCGTGCTCGGGTTGTCGCGCCTGGAGACGCTGCGCAAGCGCCTCCTCGAGGAGGCGTACCTCCAGGACTACCGGCTGACGTACTGGCAGCAGGGCGCCCGTATCCCCGGCGTCGTGCACCGCCCACTCGACGCGCCGGAGTGGGATGCCGACGCCCGCAAGACCTTCCGCCAGTCGTTCACCGAAACGTACGGCGGTCCTGATGGCGCCGGCCTGGTGCCCGTGCTCGACGAGGGCATGACGTACCACGCGGCCGGCCACTCGGCCGAACAGCAACAACTGAACGAAGCGCGGGAACTCCACGACGAGGAAGTCACGCGCTCGTACTTCATGCCGCTCCCGATGCTGGGTCTCCTGCGGCGCGCCACGTTTTCGAACGTGCGCGAGCAGCACAAGCACCTGTATCAGGACGGCCTCGGCCCGACGATCCAGATGCTCGAGCAGGAGGTCACGAGCAGTCTGGCCAGCGAATTCTATGAGATCGGGACGTACTACCTCGAACTGAACGTGGCCGAAAAGCTGCGCGGCTCGTTCGAGGAGCAGGCGGCCGCCTTCCAGACCGCCGTCGGGCGCCCGTGGATGACGGTCAACGAGGCGCGCGCGATCCAGAACATGCCGCACCTCGACGATCCGGCCGCAGACCGCGTGGCCGCGCCGCTGAACATGAGCACGACGTCCGGTGAGGGGCGGGCCGCGGCATGAGCGTGCAGCTGCTCACCGATCGCGTGCTCGCCCTGTCCGAGGAACACCTGCCGGCCTATCGCGCGCTCTATACGCAGGCCATGCGCGAGGTCGCGGCGCTCGGGGCCGCGGGGACGACGCTGGAGGCCCGCCCAGCGGAGGCCCGCGCGCGCCGCGGCGCACCCGCGGGCGTCGCCGTGGTGCCCGTCATGGGCGCGTTGTCGCGGCGCGGCAGTCCGATCACCGACTGGCTCGGCTGGGCGACGTACGAGGGCCTGGCCGGGGACCTGCGCGGCCTTGCGGCCGACGCCGACATCGGCACCATCGTGCTCCACATCGACAGCCCTGGCGGCACGGTCTACGGCGTCGAGGACGCGGCCCAGGCTGTCGCCGAGGCCGCGAAGAAGAAGCCGGTCATCGCCCTCGCGGACGGGCTCATGGCCTCGGCCGCCTACTGGATCGGCAGCCAGGCCACCGAGATCGTGGCCACGCCGGGCTCCGACATCGGGAGCATCGGGGTGCTCGCGGTGCACTGGGACGAGAGCCAGGCCCTGGTGCAGGCCGGCCTGACGCCCACGCTGATCACCGCCGGCACCCACAAGGGCGAAGGCCATCCCTTCGCGCCGCTGAGCGAGGCTGATCAGGCGGCCCTGAAGGCCCGGGTTGACGCCCAGTACGCGCTGTTCACGGCCCGCGTCGCCCGCGGCCGTAAGGTGTCGGTCGATGACGTCCGCGCGGGCTACGGCGAGGGGCGCGTGCTGCCCGCGACGGCTGCCCTGAAGGCGGGGCTCATCGACCGCATCGCGCGGCTGCGCGACGTCCTCGACGCGCAGCTGGCGTCGGCATCCACCACCCCCCGCGCGTTGGCTGACGCCGACCTGCGGCTGAAGGCGCGCCTCCTGGCGCTGTGCGGCTGACCGAGCCGCGGGAGACACCCATGTTGCTCGCAGACATCGAAGTCGAGAAGAAGGCCGCGGTGGCCAAGGCCACCGAGATCATGGCGCGGGCCGAGAGTGAGGCGCGCGTCATGACCGACGAGGAGCGGGCCTCGGTGCAGGAGCACCTCACGAAGGCCGACGAGTTGGAGGCACGGTTGAAGGGCGCCAAGCAGGATACGTCCCTGCGTGCACGCCTCGATCGGTACAGCGTCGACACGCCGACGGGGGCCGTCACCGAGGCCGTCGCCGAGGCGGGCCGCAGGATCGCCGCGCGCACGATCGGGCAGTTGATGATGGCCGGCGCCATCGGGGACGCGATTCGCGACGGCGCGTTCCGCGGGCGCTTCCATTCGGCCGTGATGCAGTTCTCCGCCGAAACGCTGACCGAGACGGCCGCGCCGGCCGGCGGCGCGGCGCTGGTGGTCCCCGACTACCGGCCGGGCATCGTGCCCATCCTCACGCAGCCGGCGACCGTGCGCGCGCTGCTCATGGCTGGGACCACCGACAGTGGTCGCATCATCTACGTCGTCGAGACCGTGGCGACCAACAACGCGGCCGGCGTCGAAGAGACGGGCCTGAAGCCCGAGTCCGTGCTGCGCTTCGATGACGTCGAAGAGCATGTGAAGAAGATCGGCACCCACCTCAAGGTGTCGAGCGAGATGCTGAGCGACTACGCCGCGACGGCCTCCACCATTGATGCGCGCCTGCGCCAGTTCGTCACGGAGAAGGTCGACGACCAAATCCTGAACGGCGATGGGCTGGGCCCCAATCTGCTGGGGCTACGCAAGCGGAATGGCCTGACGCCGCTCTACACGCCCACGACGGACTCGTTGCTCGACGCGATCCACTACCAGATCACCGAGATCACCGTCGGGTCGTTCGTGATGCCGACGGGGATCATCATGCATCCCCGCGACTGGCACCGGATCCTGACGCAGAAGGCCGTGACGGCCGGCCTGTACTTCGGCTCCGGCGCGTTCGGCGCACCGCAGGCCCGGGCGATCTGGGGGCTGCCGGTCACGCTCACGACGCGCATGACCCAGGGCCGGGCGTTGATCGGCGCCTTCGGCAGCGAGGCCATCGTGTTCAGCAAGGACGGCCTGAGCACCGCGATGTCGAACTCGCACGAGGACGATTTCACCCACAACCGCGTGACCGTGCTCGCCGAGGAGCGACTGGCCCTGGCCGTGTACCGTCCGGCCGCGTTCGGAGAAGTGGACCTCGTCGAACCAGCCCCGGACCCTGGCGCCCAGCTCGACGCGGGCGGCGGGACTGAGAAGCGGGCCGCCAAGCCGGCCGCCAAGCCGGCCGCTGAGGGGTAACCCCCTCGATGGTGACCGAACGCGCGACGGCCGTGCGGCTCCCGCCGGGCGAGGGCGAGCCCCCGCCGCCGGAGCCGATCTCCGAGGCCGAGATCCGGGAGGAGTTGCGGATCGCCCTCGCCGACGAGGCCGACCGCATCACGACGAACGCGATCGCGGCGCGGGAGTGGATCGAGCAGCACTACGGCCTGGCGCTGATCCCGGGGCGCCATCGGTGCACGGTGCCGGCGACGCCGAGCGGACGGCTCGACCTGCCCGTGCACCCGGTGACCGCGGTGACGGCGGTGAGCCGCCGGGGCGCCGACGGCGTCGACGTGCCGCTGCCGCCCAGTGACTGGTGGGCCGACCTCGACTACCGGCCCGCGCGGGTCTGGGTCGGTGGCTGCGGGGTCTACGTCGTGACCTGCGCCACCGGGTGGACGGCTGAGGGTATCCCCGGGACGCTCAAGGAAGCGATCGCCTACCGGGTGTGGGGCAACCTCGACGGCATCGCCGTCGCGGACTGGCAGCGGGCGGTCGCGGTGCGCGTCCGCTCGTACGCGGTGAGGAGCCTGT
>CAYMAG010000210.1:0-5299 GCA_964388335.1 uncultured Vicinamibacteraceae bacterium
CCGCGCCCGGCTTGACCGGCCCGTGGCTGCTGTCATACTCGGCCGGGTTCTCGCAGAAGCCGAACAGCATGCATGCCGGGGCAGCCGACATGCGACCGTCGTGCAGTTCTGCCGGTGACCGTCTTTCGAGTAGTCTCGCGCTGGGGGAGCCTCACATGCTGCTGCGACAAACCACGCTGGTGAACCGACTCGCCCTCGTACGGGGACTGTCGCTGGCCGCGGCACTGGCCGGCACGACGCCGACAGCCTGGGCGCAGTTCCCGATTACCGAGACGTTCCAGGGCGACACGGCTCCTGGATGGACGCTCAGCGGTACGGCCAGGCTCACCGCTGCCGCGGGTATCGACGCGGTCGGCAGCGGCTGGCTCCGGCTCACGGGGGCGAACCTGAACGAGGCCGGCGTCGCGGTGTTCGACACCGCGCTGCCGAGCACGCAAGGACTCAGCATCGAGTTCGAATACGCGATGTGGGGCGGCAGCGGCGCCGACGGACTGACGTTCTTCATGTTCGACGGCGCCACCACCGACTTCGCACCGGGTGCCTCCGGCGGATCGCTCGGCTACGCGCAGAAGACCCGCGCCGGTGGCGGCGGCGTCGACCTGGCCGGCGTCCCGAACGGCTACTTCGGCGTCGGCATCGATCTCTGGGGCAACTACTCGAATGGTACGGAGGGACGGACCGGCGGGCCGGGCTTCACCCCCAACGCGATCGCGATTCGAGGGCCGGGCAACGGGCTGGCTGGCTACGGGTACATGAACGGGACCGGATCGCTCTCGCCCGGCATCACCACGGCGGGACGTCCGGCTCCGAACTCGGCCAACTACAGGAAGGTCTTCATCGATCTCGTCCCGACCGGTTCAGGGTTCAGGATGAGCATCCGGCTGCAGCGGGGAGCGACCATCACGCAGGTGATCGCCCCGTTCGAGATCGCGAACCCGCCGGCGACACTGAAGTTCGGCGTCTCGGGCTCCACCGGCGGCAGCACGAACAACCACGAACTGCGGCTCCTGCGGGTCACGCAGCCACTCGATCTGGGCATCACCAAGTCTCTGGTGGACTTCACGGGCAATGCGGTCGTCTACCGCATCACCGCCACCAATGCCGGCCCCAACAACGACGACGCCGCCAGGATCGTGGATGCCGGCGCGCCCGGCGTGACCGGACTGTCGTGGGTGTGCGAGGGGTCGAACGGCGGCATCTGCGCGACGGCCGCCGGCGCCGGTCCCCTCGACACCACGGCGAACCTGCCGGTCGGCGGCACGGTCACCTACACGATGGCCGGCACCGTGTCGGCCCTCGCCCCGTCGCCGCTCGTCAACACCGCGCGCATCAGTCCCTCGCCGGCCCTGGCCGACGTCAACGCCGCCAACGACACGGCCACGGTGGCCGCGAGCCTGGAGTCCGACCTCGCCATCACGAAAACGGCGCCACCCTCCTACACGCCGGGCGCTCCCTACACGTACCAGATCGATGTCCTGAACAACGGCGTGCTGCCCGTGCATCTCGCGCGCGTGACCGACGTGCTGCCGGCCGGCCTGGTGGGCACGTGGTCCTGTGCGGTGCTGGTGCCGCCTGCCCTCTGCCACGCGAGCCGTACGACCAGGTCGCTGCAGGACACGATCGACCTGATGCCGCGCGCCGCGATCCGTTACACGCTGACACTGGACGTGCCCCCCGGACAGTCAGGACCACTGGTCAACACCGCGACCGTGGAGCCACCGGCCGGCTGGATCGACGTCAACCCGGCCAACAACAGCGCCACCGTCACGAGCACGGCCGCGCCCAGTGCGGATCTGTACGTCTCCAAGAGCAGTTCGCCGAATCCATTCCTGGACGGGCAGGCGTTGACGTACACGATGGTCGTCACCAACCGTGGCCCGAGCAACGTCTCCGGCGCTCGGGTACAGGACATCCTTCCCGCGCCCCTGGCGGGGTTCAACTGGACCTGCGCCGGCTCGAACGGCGCCAGCTGCGCCACCGCGAGCGGCACGGGCAACATCAACGTCCTCGTGACGCTGCCGGTTGGAGCCAGCGCAACGTTCGTGCTGACCGGCGTGCTCGGCGCCAATGTGTTGCCGCCGATCCAGAACACGGTCACGGTGACGCCGCCGGTCGGCGTGGCCGACCCGGTGCCGGGCAACAACAGCGTCACCGACACCAATCCACAGGTGTCCTCGGCGGATCTGGTCATCACGAAGTCGGGTGAGCCGAATCCGTTCGTCCCCGGCCAGCCGATGTCCTACGTGGTGAGCGTGACCAACCGCGGGCCGGACGGCGTGACCGATGCGCGCGTCCAGGACGTCCTGCCGCCGTCGATCGTGGGATCGTTCGCATGGACCTGCGCGGCCGGGACGGGCGGCGCCAGCTGCGGCGCTCCGTCCGGGACCGGCAGTCTCGATACGCTCGTCTCGCTCCCGACCGGCACGGAAGTCACCTTCACGTTCACGGGGACTGCTCCGCTCGATGCCGCCGCGGCGCTCTCCAACACCGCGACCGTCAGCCCTCCCCTTGACGTGACCGATCCGGTCCCCGGCAACAACAGTTCGACCAGCATCACGTCGGCGCCGTCGGTTGCGGACCTGCGCATCACCAAGGTGAGCACGCCCAACCCGTACGTGCCCGGACAGCCGCTCACGACCACCATCGTCGTCTACAACGACGGCCCCGACGCGGTCGCGGGTGCGCAGGTGTTCGACGCGCCACCGCCGGGCCTGGGGCCGGTGACATGGACGTGCGCGGTCACTGCAGGGACATGCGGAGTCAGTGCCGGAACAGGTCAGATCGACACCCTGGTGTCGCTGCCGGCCGGCGCCTCCGCGACGTTCATCGTCAGCGCGGTGGCCCCGGAGACGGCGGGCGTCCCGTTGCTGAACACGGCCACGGTGTCGCCGCCACCCACCGCCGTCGATCCCACACCCGGCAACAACGAAGGCACCGACAGCAATCCGAGCGTGTCCGGCGCCGATGTGCGTGTCACGAAGGTCGCGAGCCCCAGTCCGTACGTGCCGGGGCAGGCGCTCACGTACACGATCGAGGCCATCAACGCCGGCGCGAGCGGGGTCGAGGACGTCAGGCTGCAGGACGCGCTCCATCCTGCGTTGGCAAGCTTCGCCTGGACGTGCACGGGCGTGGCAGGCGGGGCGACGTGCGGCAAGGCCAGCGGTGTCGGCGCCATCGACGTGCTCGTCAACCTGCCGGTGAGCGGCGCACGTGTGCAGGTGGTGCTCACCGGCACACTCGGCGTCGACGTGACCGGCGTCATCCGCAACGAAGCGACGCTGACACTGCCCCGCGGCGAGGTCGATCCGAACCCGGCAGACAACAGCGTCGTCGTGACGACGCCCGGGCTGCCGCAGCCCGACCTCGGGATCATCAAGTCGGCCGTGCCCGTCTCCTCGTTCCTCCCCGGCGAACCGCTGACCTACCTGCTCCGCGTGACCAACCATGGCGATGCCGCCGTGCCGGCCGGCGGGTATGCGCTCAGCGACACCCTGCCGATGCAACTGCACGGCGCCACGTGGACCTGCAGCGTCTCGCCTTCGGGCAGCTGTGCCATCACGGGTGGCGTGCTGACGACGACCGGCCTGCCCGCGCTCGCGCCACAGCAGACAGTCGTGGTGAGGCTCGACACGGTGATCCCGGCCGACGTGTCCGAATCGCTGCCCAACACGGCAACGGTGTCGATCACGGCTCCCGGGCTCCTCGACCGCGATCCGACCAACGACTCGTCGACGCTCTGGTTGATCGCATCGCCGCTGACGGCGGCATCGATCATCGGACGCGTCACCGACGGCGACGGTGCGCCGTTGGCTGGCGTCACCATGGAACTGTCCGGGCCGATCGTGCTGCAGACGACCACGTCCAGCGACGGGACGTACGCGTTTCCCGGGCTGGCCCAGGGACATGCGTACACGGTTGCGCCGGCCGCGTTCTTCGGCTACGTCTTCACGCCGGTCGCTCGCGAGTTCCCCTCGCTCATCGGCGAGGGGCGCGCCGATTTCGTCGGCGTCGTCGAACCGTACCGCCGGTACTACTCCGAGGGGTCGACCGGTGCGTTCTTCACGACCACGTATTCGCTGACCAACCCGTGGCAGGTGCCGGCCGACGTGTCGTTCCGCTTCCAGCTGCCGGCCGGTCCCGAGATCACGCACGCCCTGACACTGGCCGCCGGGCAGCACCTCGATCTGGATGCCTCGACCGTGCCTGGCCTCGAAGCCACGGCCTTCTCGACGGTCATCAGCGCCGACCGGCAGATCTTCTCCGCCCGCTCGATGGACTGGGATCGCTCGGGCTATGGCACGCATCGCGGCACCGGCGTCGGCGCGCCCCGCACGTCGTGGTACATCGCCGAAGGGGCGACGCTGCCGCGCTTCTCGCTGTTCTACCTGCTGCAGAACCCCGGTGACGTGCCGGCGACGGTGACGATCCGTTACCTGATCCAGGCGTCGGGCGTCGCTCCGATCACCCGCACCTACATCGTGGCGCCGCGCAGCCGCTACACCATCAGCGTGCATGCCGATCCCGCCCTCGTGTACCAGGAACTCTCGGCCGAGATCACTACCGACGGTGTTCCCATCGTCGCCGAACGCGCGATGTACCGGTCGGAGCCGCGCCTGTTCGAGGCCGGAGCTGCGGTGACCGCCGCCCCCGCGCCGTCGACCACGTGGTACTTCGCGGAGGGCGCGACCGGCCCGTACTTCGAGTTGTTCCTGCTGCTGGCCAATCCGGCAGCACAGGACGTCACCGCCACGGTGCACTACCTGCTGCCCGACGGCGACGTGGTCTCACGGGTGCACGACGTGCCGGCCGGGACGCGGCGCACGGTCTGGGTGGACCACGAGGATCCCCTGCTGGCCGACACCGCCGTGGCGATGAGGGTCGAGGCAACGGCGCCGATCGTCGCCGAGCGGGCGATGTGGTGGCCAGGACTCGATGCCACCTGGAGCGGTGGCCATGCCGGCCTCGGGGCCACGTTCGTCGCACCGAAATGGGGCGTCAGCGGACTGCAGGCAGGCGGCCCGGACAATGCCGAGCCGTGGATCCTGGTGGCCAATCCACTGGACACGCCGACGACCGTGCGCATGACGCTCCTGTTCAACGACGGGCGTCCACCGGTCGTTGCCGACTACGCGGTCGGTGCGCAGAGCCGATTCACGATCGACATCGGCACGTGGCATCCGGAAGCCGCCGACGCCTCGTTCGGTGCCGTCGTCGAGCAACTGGGCGACCCGACCGGCATCGCCGTGGAGAGCGCCGTCTATCACGACAGCGGCGGCGTGACGTGGGCGGCCGGGCGCGG
>CAYMAG010000211.1:0-5197 GCA_964388335.1 uncultured Vicinamibacteraceae bacterium
CGGTGCGGGTATCCGAGAACGGGGAGACGGTTGTTACCGTACTCGACGAGCCGTTTCAGATCGCGTTGCTCGAGCGCCTGAGCCAGGTGCGCGTTGAATACACCTACGGCACCGCAGTCGCCGAGCGCGAGCGGGCCCTCCACGGGAGGGGTTCATCGTCCGTGAGTATCGCCGAGTGACGCACGTGTGTGTGACTCGAGAACTCACGCGAC
Source organism: uncultured Vicinamibacteraceae bacterium (assembly GCA_964388335.1). Classification (GTDB taxonomy): domain Bacteria; phylum Acidobacteriota; class Vicinamibacteria; order Vicinamibacterales; family Vicinamibacteraceae; genus JAEZDP01. The sequence goes on from CAYMAG010000211.1 coordinate 213, forward strand.
ATCGCTGGTTGCGCCGAAGTGCCGCTTCGCGAAGGCTCGGCCAGATCCCGTCTTCAGATAGCGCTCGAAGCGCCCCGCCGTCTTCGCATCCGCGAACTCGAGCGCGACGACGAGCGACCAGGGACGATGACGGACGGTCACGCCTGACGGGCCGCTGTTGTGCCAGTGCAGTCGGCGTGCGGCGTCACTGGTCAGGCCGACGTAGTGGCGATCGGGATGGCTGTCGCTGCGGAGGATGTAGACGAAGCGCTTCGGGTCCATGCCGCAGGGGAGGCAGGAACTGGGCCAGGATCCGTCTCACTCGCATTCGCGGAATATCGATGGCTGGCGATGGCAGGTTGCACTCTCTGCGATCGCGAGGACCTCGGGGAATGCGGAAGGTGCAATGTAAAGGTCCGCCTTCGTGACGCCTCCGGAACTGACGATGACTTCGGCGCCGCCACGACGAGACAGCCTTCGCCTGTCAGAGCGTTCGCTGAGGCGGGGCGGCGTTCGCGGCTGGCCACAAGCGCTTCGTTCCCAGTGGGTTGCCCGCCTCCCGTTCGTTCACTCCCGTCCACGCCAGTCCACACGAATCGACCGCGGCCATGGAGACATTTTGGAGACGGCGACACGGCACACGGTCAGCAAGGCAGGCGTCGGGTTCCGGGCACCAGTACACGCGGTGCGAATCAACCAGGCTCATGGATTCGCCCCTGCGGGGCCTACTTCTGGATTTGATGCTCAGGTCGCACGCTGCTGAACGTCAGCACGAGCAGCTTCCAGTCGTTTCCCACCTTCTGGAAGACCTCGGTCACGGTGAACTCGTTCTTCGCGTCGGCGCCGCGTACCTCGGCCGTCAACGTGATACGGCTCCAGACGACAGCCGTGTCGTTGACCACCGATGCGGCGACATCGTGGACGTCAGCCTGCTTGTACCAGATGCTTCCCGTCCTGATGATCTCGAGTTCCCGGTCCTTCTTCCAGGTGCCGCTCATGTGCACGAACCGTGCGCTCTCGTGGAACAGGGGCTCGAGCTTGTCGACCGCCTTGTCCGCCATCCAGTGCCACTTCGCTCTCGACAACTGAATGACCTCCTGCTCTGCGGTGACCGTCTGGGCATCAACGCCGGTTGCAAGCACCAGCGCGAGAGCGATTCCGAGTAGTGGCAGTCTCAGCATGTGACATCCTCCAGGCGACCTGTGTGACTAACGGATGGGAGGCCACGACGGTCAGCGTGGGCTCCATGGCAAGCGCACACCAACCTTCGTCAGCCAATCGTCGACATCGTCGACATCTCTCTGTACGGTCTCCGCTCTCGCTCCACGAATCGCGAGAAGCTCGCCATCTCGCTCCACTCCACCCCGCGTGGTGTAGCCCTCGAGGACCGTGCTGTGCGGGCACAGCTCCTTCACGGTTTGGAAGCTGCTGCCTACGCCATAGCCGGCGTTGGTGTTGAACGGGATGACACTCTTGCCTGCCAGGTCGTGTGTATGCAGGAAGCTCTTGACCGGCGGCGGCAACCGCATGCCCCAGGTGGGAAACCCGAGGAAGACGATGCCGTACTGGTCGAAGCGGTCGATCCTCGTCGTCAGCGGCGGCAAATGCCCGGTCTCATTCTCACGAGCCACCTGTCGCACCGTGGCGTCGTAGTCACGCGGATAGGGCGTCGACAGCTCGAGTGGCACGAGCGTGCCGCCCATCCTCTCGTGAATGAAGGTCGCGACCGCTTTCGTGTTGTTCGTCCGAGACAGGTAGACGATCAGGACGGTGTGCGCCGGATCCTCACCGTCGCGGCGTCCCTGCCCTGCGGCCTCGGCAACAGGGAGGCACGCGATGGACGCGAGAAGTCGCAGCACGACTTCCCGGCGTCCGACGTGTTGAGCACACCCACCTCGCGAGCCGGACTCGTCATGCCTCCGCTCTTTCATCGTCACCGCATCAGAAATCAGACCGCTTGCCTGCTTCGGTGGCTCGCTGCGTCACGTCCAGGCGCGCCTTCCGCGGATCGGGTCCAGCCCCCGCCGTGCCATCGGCGCGGAACTCGAAGATGACGTCCTTCTTCGGATCATGACGTGGCCACGTCGGCAGTCCCTCGCCGTTCGGGTCGCCGGCCCTGGCGAAGTTGACCCAGTAGGTCTGTGCCAATCGCGAGACGCCCTGATCCTCGGGCGTCAGCGTCGACCCGGGGCGTGCTGTGAGCGTACCGAACACATAGGCGATCTCTCCGCCGTGCGGAGCGCCCGCTCGCATCTGCTCGCGCATCGCGGCCTGGACGTACGAGAACCGATACCGATAGACCGGTGACCCGTTCGCGGCGAATGCGTTGGCGGCGAAGCGGGCGGGCTCGGCCTGACCGAAGTCGTCGTTGGCACGGGCGACCAGCGTGGCCAGGTCCGCGGTCCCGTCCGGGTCATACGCCGCCCTGGCCTGCGCACTCGACTCGCCGAACCGCGCGAACAACTCGTCCTTGGTCGTCGCCCGGATCCGGTTCCCTGCGGTATCGGCGCTGTTGCTGCCCACCAGGAGCGGCACATTCGGCTGTCTGCCGGCCTTGTAGGCGCTCTCGGCGGTTTCGGTGATCAGCCGGCCATCGAGCACCGGCGTGGTCTCGACTTGCGGCGTGTTCGCACCGGGCGCCGCCGGAGCACCGCGGAGGACCTGCTCCGCGCTGAGGCTGCGCAGGCTGGCCAGCGCGGCGTGGTCCGTGCCATCGATGCCCATCGACCGCGCGAACGTGATCCCGATGGTCTCCGCGGATACGGGGTAGTTCGGATCGGCACCGTCCTCGCGCATCGGCCGCGCCGTCAACACGCTGTCACGCGACCCGGCAGACTGGGCGATGGCCTTGTGAAACAGCCCGCGGGCCAGCGGCGACGCGAGGAGGCTGTGCACGGACACGCCGCCGGCCGAGAACCCGAAGATCGTGACGTTGCCCGGATCACCACCGAACGCCGCGATGTTGCGCTGCACCCACTGCAAGGCCGCGATCTGATCCATGTAGGCGTAGTTGGCCTTCAGTTCCGCGGGACGCTCGCGGCTCAGTGCCGGGAATGCGAAAAAGCCAAAGCGGCCCAGTCGATAGTTGATGCTGACGAGCACCACGCCCTGCTTGGCCAGCGGCGCGCCCGACGTGAACGGCGACGCCCCCGAGCCGCCCACGAACCCGCCCCCGTGAATCCAGACCATCACCGGCAGACGCGCGGTGGCCACTGCGGGCCGCCATACATTCAGGTACAGGCAGTCTTCCGAAGGTACGCGGGCCGGAGCGGCGCCCGGCGGCGGTGGTGGGCCAAACCGTCCCTGCATGCAGTCCGCGCCGAACTCCGACGCTTGCCTCACGCCCGTCCATGGCGAGGCCTTCTGCGGCGGCCGCCAGCGCAAGTTGTCCACCGGCGGTGCCGCAAAGGGGATGCCTTTGAACGACTCGACACCGTCAGCCACAACGCCCTGCACGTCGCCACCCTCCACGCGCACAACCGGAGGCGTTTGCGCACGTACCGTGATGTCCACGGTCGCCGCGGCCGTCAGGACGACGCACGAGCAGACCGCCACTCTGACCAGCCACGACAGTGAGGTGGCTTCGACGTCACGCGTGGCACGCATGGTTGTCCCCTTCACGGTTGCAGTCCTGCGGATTGGTGCTGGCACGAACGCTCGCGTCGATGCCTAACGCTCGTCGCTGGTGCGCGGGCCGAAGCCCTCCGCACGCAGCTTCGCGATGTCCTTGGTCGGCGCACTTCCGAACAAGCGGCCGTACTCGCGTGTGAACTGCGACGCACTCAGGTACCCCACCCGCAGGCCCGCCTCGCCGACGTCCATCTGCTGGAACAACATCAGCCGCCGAGCTTCGTGGAGGCGCAGCACCTTCTGGTACTGCAGCGGGCTCATCGAGGTGACCGCCTTGAAGTGCTGGTGGAACGAGGACGAGCTCATCCCGGCTGCCGCGGCCATCTCCTCCACGGTGACAGGCTGCGCGAAATGCGCGCGCATCCACGAGACCGCCTGGCCGACCCGGTGCACTCCCGACCGCGGCTCTCCGATCTGCGCCACGCGTGCGCCGATGGGCGATCGGAGCAGGCGAATCAGGATCTCGTCGATGATGAGCGGGCCGAGCAGGTCGGCATCCTGCGGCTGCACCATCACGTCCATCAGGCGGGTCACGGCGTCGACGATGGCCTCGTTGCTGTGCCCGACGAACAGGCCACGAGCGGTCTCTGCCCTGGGAATGCCGCGCGGATACACGCGCGCTGCGAGATCGGCGACCCGCGCCGCATCCAGGTCCAGACGGAATCCGAGGAACGGCTCGCGCCAGGACGCCCGACTCAGCTGGCCGGCGACCGGGAGGTCGACCGTGAAGACCAGCATGCGATTGGCGTCGTACTCGAGCACGTCGCTGCCCAGCATCATCACCTTGGCCCCCTGCGCCACGATGCACAGACAAGGTCCAAGGGTGGCACGCACGGGCTCGGACGTTGGCCGGCCACGACGGAGGGCGTACGTGCCGGGAATACGTAGCGGGAACACGCCATCACGCGGTGCGTGTTGCGCGATGCGGCGCGCCAATCCACGCAGCGCGATCGAGCCCGGCCCGGCCAGGCTGAGATCGTCGAGAGATGGATCTCCCGCCGTTGACACCTCACGCGGCCGCCCGGGAGGGATGGATGCGCGTGCCATCTCCAGCCCGAGCGTGGCCCTCCGCGGGCGCGAGCGCGTGTCGAGGCGTGACTCCCATGAGCCCCATGGTAGCGCCGAGGCAGAAGGTGCCCTTGCTCAAACCTACGAAATCACGCCCGCCTGACGGTGCGATTCGGGAGGATCGGGCAAGTCAGGACCGAGGGCGCCACGTATCTTGAGACGTGACCGGACGATCCGGGCTGGACACGGCAGGAACGCTGACCGCAGGACGGATGAATATGGACACACGCACACTCGGGAACAGTGGCTTACAGGTGTCGGCGCTCGGCTTCGGGTGCATGGGACTCAGCTTCGGCTACGGTCAGGTC
>CAYMAG010000212.1:0-5017 GCA_964388335.1 uncultured Vicinamibacteraceae bacterium
CTGCTCGTGAAGCCAGGCGTTCAGCAGGGCGGTGGTGGCGGCCGAGCCGTCCTGGACAATGGCCGATGTGCCGACGGCTTCAGCCACGGACCCTGCCCAGAAGGAACTCATCCGGGTGGATTCCGCGCGGGCCACCCACGGGCGTCCGGCGGCCTGGACGCCCGCCCACACCGACACCGCGATGGTGAGCCAGGCCAGCCGCGCCCGCGTGAACGGCCCTCCCCGCCATTCGAGCAGCGTTCCAATGCCGCAGGCGACCAGCGCCCACGCCGCGGGCAGGCCGGCGGCCGCTTGCGCCGCCGTACCGAGTGGCGCGGTCACGCCCAGGGCCAGGACTCCGGCGACAAGGGGACCGGCAGCCAGTGGGTTGAGCAGACCGAGGGCGCTCAGCACCAGCCCCGCCCGGCCCAGATCCTTGCCGATGACCGTGACCGCGGCGCCTGCCCGGCCCCACTCGCCCGAGGGCACGAGAGACGCCAGCACGAGGCCCGTGAGTCCGATCACCAGGGCGGCGACGAGCGTGCGCCTCCGCGTCGGGCCAGGCGTCAGCAGGAGCAGCAGACAGGCGGAGAGGGCGGTGAGCAGTGACGTGCCCGTAGGCGTCGTGGCCTGTGCCCACATGAGCGGGCCTCCCGCCGCGACGAGCGCCAGCAGGCCACCGACGATCGCGGGCAGCCCGAGACGAGCCGAGGCGCGTGCCACGAGGAAAGTGGCGACTGACGTGGCCGCCAGTGCCACCAGCACGAGCCGCACGGGCCAGGGCAGGCCCATGAGCCCCCACGCTGGCAGTTCGGCGATCGTCGCAAGCCACACCGCGCCGGTCGACAGCGCGACGAGACCGTCAGGCTCGCCGCTGGCCCAGGCGGGCAGCGGCAGCCAGGCGTCGAGGCGGACGGTCGCCGTATGCGCGGCCGCGACGAGCGCGGCGGCCAGCCCGGGCCACATGAAGGACCGAGGCGTCACGGCACGCCGGCTGGAGGCGCCGCGTACAATGCCCGGGGTCCGTGCTGCGGCCGATGTCTCCGGCAGGTTCCCTTCGACCTCGGTGTCCACGCCTCGCGCATCCTCGTCTCGTGTCGCCCTGGGGCTGGTGCTGCTCGGCATCGGCGCGCTGATTGTCCTCCGTTCGGTCGTCTTTCTCCAGTACGAGCAGGCCGACTTCGATGCCGACCAGGCGATCGTCGGCCTCATGGCCAAGCACCTCAGCGAGGGACGGGCGTGGCCCCTGTTCTTCTACGGGCAGCTCTACATGATGGGCGTGCAGGCCTGGCTGGCAGCGCCGGTGTTCCTGCTGCTCGGACCGACCGTCCTGGCGCTGAAGCTGCCGCTCCTGCTCATCAACATCGCGACGGGCGGGCTGCTGGTGTGGCTGCTCGTGCGCGACGTTGGACTGCGGGCATGGCAGGCGGGCATCGCCACGTCGCTGTTCGCCGCGCTGCCGCCGGTGACCGCGAGTCGCCTGGTGCAGGCGCAGGGCGGCACGATTGAGCCCCTCTTCTATGCCCTCGTGCTCTGGATGGCAAGGCAGCGGCCCGTGATCTTCGGCCTCGTCTTCGCCTTCGGATTCCTCCAGCGGGAGTTCACGCTCTTTGCGGTACTCGCGATTCTCGGCCTCGAAGTCTGGACGCGCGACCTGTTCAGCCGCCGCCGGCTCGCCCACTGGCTCGTCGTGGGGCTCGTCTTCCTCGGCGCGTGCGAGGGCGTGTTGCTGTTCCGCGGCCAGGCCTCGATGTTCGGGCCACGGACCGCCCCGGTCGCGCTCGACGCGGCTGTGGACAACGTCGACGTGCTGGCCGGCAGCGTGTGCCTGACGCCCGCCAACGTCGCCGGCAACGTGACATGGCTCCTGCGCGAGAACGTTCCCACCTTCTTTGGTGTCAGGCGGCAGCCGGCAGGCGAATTCATCGTGGCCCGCCAGCCCTCGGGGGTCACGTTCGCCTGGCCCCCCCTCGTCGCCGCGCTCGGGCTGGCGGGGGTTCTGGTCGGCGCGCGGTGGCGCGACTGGTGGACCCTCTCCACTGCGGAACCTCTGGGACGGTCATCGCGCTTCGCGTGGTTCCTGCTCCTCACGGGCCTGTTGTCGCTGGCCGGGGTCGCGGCGGGATGCAACGTCCGAAACGTCATCACGATTCGCTATCACCTGATGTTCGCCCTCGCTCCCGTGGGGCTCGTCTCCCTGGCTTTTCTCTCCGCCCGTGGCAGGCGGCTGCCCGGTGCGATGGCCGGTGCCACCGTGGCGTGGGCCCTGGCGATGACGTTGAGCAGCGTGTGGCTCTGGCAGGAGTACCGCCGGGCCCCGCCGCCCGACCCGTTCCGCATCCTGGCCGACGACCTTGCCGCTCACGGCGACTCGGTGGGGTGGGCCTCCTACTGGGTGTCGTACCACGTGGACTTCCTGTCGCAGGAGCGCGTACGACTCTCGCCCACGAGCGCCATCCGCATCAGCGACTACGCGCGCGAGGCCATGCAGGCGGGCAGGCACGCCATCACCGTCGGCGATACGCCCTGCGACGGGGGTCGCGAAGTGGCGGGGTGGTGGGTGTGTCGCGAGCCGTGATCACGCTACCGTCGCGTGACCGCTGAGCCCGCCAGCACCAGCCATCCGGCGATCCACGCCGCGCCTCCGAGCGGCGTTACCGCCCCCAGCCAGCGCTGGCCCGTGAGGGCCAGGACGTACAGGCTGCCCGAGAAGACGACGATGCCGAACACGAAGAACCAGCCGGCCCCTGCGGCCCGCCGTCCTCCGTCACCACGCGCCAGCAGCACGCTGAGCACGGCTGCGATCCCGTGGATCAGGTGGTAGCGCACGCCGGTCTCGTAGACGACGAGGAGGTCTGGCGCCAGCCGCGTGCGCAGTGTGTGGGCTCCGAAGGCCCCAAGCGCGACGCCCGCCGCCATCAGCAGACAGGCCGTGGCCAGCAGTGTCGAACCAATCAGCCGGTCATGCGTCATGAACACCTCCAGGGCGCACCAGGAACCAGACCGCGGCGCCGCAGAGGAGCGAGCCATTGATGGTCAGCACCGTGGTGATGCCGAGGCTGGAGATGAGCGCGCCGCTCACCAGACTGCCCAGGGGCATGCCGCCACGGAACGCCATCATGTAGATGCTCATCACACGGCCCCGCAACGGGTCCGGTGCCACGAACTGCACGAGCGAGGTGAGCAGCGACGTGGTCATGATGCCGGCCACGCCACTGCACACCAGCAGCAGGTACGTGAGCGGCAACGACCGCGACCACGCAACCCCGACGATGAGCAGAGCGAAGACGGCCTGGAGCACGAGCACCATTCGCCCCATGCCGGGGTAGCGTCCCATCCACGCGACGATCAGCGCGCCGAGCACGGCGCCGCCACCGGACCACGCCATCATCGAGCTGTAGAGTCCGACGCCCTCACCGAAGGTCTGTTGCGCGATGACCGGCAGGAACGTCTGCAGCGGCAGGCCGAGAAAGGTCGACAGGAACGCCACCACGATGAGCGATCGCAGCGTGCGGTCGTGGCGGACGTGGCTCAGGCCACCCCGCAGCTCGTACCCGAGCGAGTGTCTTCCGGCGGGCCGCACGTGCGGGACAGACATCGCCAGCAACGCGGCAACCACGGCGAGATAAGACAGGGCGTTCACCCCGAAACAGACGGCCGTGCCGTATGCCGCCAGCACCACTCCGGCCAGCACGGGGCCGATGAGACGCGAGAGGTTGAACTGAATCGAGTTGAGCGCGATCGCGTTCGGCAGGTCACGCTTCGGGACGAGCGACGGCAGCAGCGACTGGTTCGCCGGGCCACCGAAGGCCTGGGCGCAGCCGGTGGCGAACGACAGCACCAGGACGTGCCACACGTGCACCGTGCCCGTCACGACGAGGACGAACAGCGCGGCCGCCGAGATCATCTGCAGTACCTGCGACCCGATGAGCAGACGCCGGCGGTCGTACCGATCGGCCACGACCCCGCCGATCAGCGTGAACAGGAGCAGGGGCAACTCGCCGAGGAAGGCGTCGAGGCCGAGGTACAAGGCCGATCCGGTGAGCGACAGCACCAGCCAGTTCTGCGCCACCTTCTGCATCCACGTACCGACCGTGGAGAGAAACGCGCCACCCCAGAGCAGCCTGAAGTTGCGTGACTGGAGCGCCACGCCGAGGCGCTGCCCGACGCCTCCGTAGGTGGGAGGCAGGGGCATCTCGGGCGTGTCGGATGGAGGCGTGACCGCGGGCGTAGGCAAGCGACAGGCCAGTATATCCGGCGACGGACGCCTCCGCCGAGCGGCGTCCGCCACCCGGGGACGCCAGGATCACCCGCGCTCGAGGCGCACGAGCCGGTGGTCCAGCTCCGCATCGCGGGCACGCGACTCCGCCTCTGCCTGCAGGACGTATTCGCGCACCCCCTCGAGCTTGTCGGTGAGCGCCAGGAACCAGGTCCGCTGCTCCTCGAACAGGACCCGCATGTCATTGCGAAGGTCCGCGCTCGATTTCTGGACGACCTCCATCACGAACGCCCGCATGGCCGCGGACTCGCGCTCGCCGAACGCCTCCAGGTCGGCGGTCGTGACGAATCCCTTCGGGTCGTCCACCGTGGGCATGCCCTTCAGGTCGTCCTTCGTCGCGAACGCCTTGCCATCCTCCTTGGTCAGGAAGGCCTTCGCATCTTCCTTCGTGAGGAAGGCTTTCGCATCCTCCTTGGTGAGAAAGGCCTTCGCATCGTCTTTGGTGAGGAATCCCTTCGGATCGTCGACCGTGGGGACGCCGCGCAGGTCGTCCTTCGTCGCCAGGGTTGGCAGAATCTGCTCGACGCGCTCCAGGCGCAGATCGATGTTTTTGACGTGGATTTCGACGCGAGCGAGCCGTTCTTCGAGATTTGGGCGTGTCATTGGGCGTGGTCCTCCTGAGGACCCTCACTCAGAGCACGGTTCGTGCCAGCGACGACGATGCCATCGTCCACGACCGACTGCAAGTCTCGTCTCCCCGCCTCGGCGAGGCGGGGCCTACCGGGGCCGCGCTGTCGTCCTTCGTCCTTCGTCCTTCGT
>CAYMAG010000213.1:0-5011 GCA_964388335.1 uncultured Vicinamibacteraceae bacterium
ACGAGATCAGCGCACCGGGCGTCGATGGCGCGACGGTGCGGATCCGCAGCGACGGGCGGGTCTGGATAGAACACGGTCAGATCAGACGCTGAGCGGCCGCCACCAGCGCGTCTCCTCCGCAGGCCCGTCCCGCTCGAGGCCGCCGACGCGCGCACACTTCACGAGTCTGGAGTCTCGCGGCCTGGGAGTGTGTAGTCTGCCTCTACTCACGCACGACAACTTCAAGACGTCGCTCTACGGCCCGAAGTCCAGGAGAGGTCGCGCGCAGCGTCACCACAAGAGTGCCGGGAGTCACGACCGACGCAGGGACGTTGGGAACACGGCTGCCGGAGAGTCGCGCGACACGTACCCCTGCTTCATCTCGCCGCTCTCGCCTCGAGGCGATGGGGAGCCCGAGACCCGGGGCCGCCCTCTACAGCCAGCTGAATCACCTCCTCGAGCGGGAGCAGCGTGCCGGCAGCCCACCAGCCTCGCGATTGTGCCGCGTCCTGCTGGTTCCAGGCCCGGTCGAGCGCCTCGTCGACCTGGGCGTGGACACGTCCGATGGGCGGCGCGCTCACCGCCCTCCGCAACGCCGCCGCCGCGCCGCCGAGCGTGAGCGCGCGCTCGGCGTGTCCCTGGCGGGCGGCCAGGACCGCAAAGCCCTCGAGTACATGAATCACCCCCCGGCCGTGCTCGAGGGTCCTGCAGATCCGGAGGGCGTCGCAGAGCCAGTCGTATGCGGCTGCATAGTCGTGCTGCTCACACGCGAGATAGCCGAGATCCGCGCAGGATCGTGCGGTGCCCCACTCATCGGACAACTGACGGAACGTATCGAGCCCCTCCAGGTACGCCCGCCTCGCCTCGACGAGAGCGCCGCGCTCGCGCGCAATGTTGCCGCGATGGTTGAGTGACCAGGCGACACCACTTCGGTCACCAAGCGCGCGGAACAGACCTTCGGCCTCGTGCAGCAGTGCGCAGGCCCGGGCGTGATCGCCCATCGCATCGAGCGCGCTCGCCAGATTGCTCATCGCGGCGGCCGTTCGCCACCCGTCACCAAGCCCCTTCGACGCCTCCAGCGCCTGCTCGCAGTAGCGCAGGGCAGCGGACTTGTCGCCGCGGCCCCGCTCTGCGTAGCCCATGCCCGTGAGTGCCGTGATCATTCCTCTCGCATCGCCCAATTCGCGGTACACCTCAAGCGCACCGCGATGCAGCCCGAACATGGCATCGTAGCCGGCCTGAACGGACGCGAGACCGGCGGCGTAACAGGCGGCCTTCGCCCACGCTGGACTCCGTCGTGCCTCCGGCCCACCCAGCGTCAGGATCGCTGCGAATCGGGCACGCGCCTCGGCCAGGGCGTGCTGTCGGTCCCAGAACGCGTGGAGTGCCACGGCCAGACGCTGCGCCCACTCCGCGAGTTCACGGTCGATGACGTAATCGAGGGCCGTGCGGAAGTTGTGCTGCTCGACCTCGCATGTCCTGAACCACTCGCTCCGCTCGGCAGGTCCAGCCGCCGCGTCTCCCTCCTCTGCCAGCACGAGGCAGTACGCGGCGTGCGCTCTCCTGACCGGCTCCTGCTCACCGCTGGCAGCCAGCCGCTCCAGGCCGTACTCGCGGACGATCTCGATCATCCCGAAACGTGGCTCATCATCGCCTCGAGGGAATCGCTGCAGGAGGCACTTGTCGACCAACACCGAGAGGCCGTCATCCACCTCGCACCCCAGATCAGCGAACGCGTTGCATACGGCCTCCACTCCACCCACCGTGCATCCGCCGGCGAAGACGGCCAGGCGACGGAACAACTGCTGCTGGTCCGCCGTGAGCAGTTCGTAGCTCCAGTCGAGCGTGTCGCGGAGCGTCTGCTGACGCAGTGGGACGTCGCGGTAGCCGCCTGCCGGGACGTTCAACAATCGCTGTTCCAGACGGGTCACCATGGCCGCCGGCGAGAACGTCCGCACCTGTGCCGCCGCCAGCTCGATCCCGAGTGGCAGACCCTCGAGGCGATGGCAGATGCCTGCCACCGCAGGTGCATTGTCGATGGTCAGTTCGAAGTCGTGTTGAACGGCTGTGGCTCGAATGGCGAACAAAGCCACGGCCGGATTCTGCGCGAGCCTCGACAACGAGGCGATGTGCGTCCGGTCCGGCAACGGCAGTGGCGGCACCTCCAGGCAATGCTCGCCGTACAGACGGAGGCGTTCTCGGCTCGTCACGAGCATCTTCAGTTGCAGACTGGCGTCCAGCAGAGCCGAGAGCACCGCCGCTGCAGGCAACAGATGCTCGAAATTGTCGACGACAAGCAGCGTTGGCTCGCGTACCGCGGCGTGTACGTGGTCCTGCAGCGCCTCCACGAGCGGGCGGGCGTCCGTCTGGCGCAGGCGGAACGCTTGCGCCAGCATCGGCGCCACTCCCACCGCCTCGCTGAGTCCGGTCAGTCCGACGAACAACACGCCACCGTGAAAGCCGTCCCAGGCCTGGGCGGCTGCCTGCACCGCCAGTCTGGTCTTGCCACTTCCGCCGACACCGGTCAGCGTGACCAGCCGCACATCGTCCCGATGCAATAGGGCTCCAATGGCCGCGAGTTCGCGCGCACGCCCCACGAACGAGGTTCGAGGCGCCGGCAGCCGGAACGCGGCAGGAACGCCCGACGAGGCCGTCGTGAACGGGCTGTCGGTTGGGCTGGGCGCCTCCAACATCCCGTGAGGAGGTGGGAGGTTGGGGGTGACGCGAGGGCGAAAGGCCGGAACGTAGTGGCCCTTGGGGAGTTCGATGACCAGTGGATCCGACCGACCCTCGTTGGCGAAGTAGTCGTTGAGCTTGTCGCGCAGCCGTCGTGCCTGCACTCGCACGATCGTCTCTGTGCGGGGATCGAACGAGGGTCCCCGTCGGAACACATCAACGCCGAGCGAATACTCCTTCAACCGGTCGCCATGCCCGTCGAGCGTCTGTTCCACGACGTACTCGAGCAAACGGGTGAGACTGGGGGCGTTCGCAAAGGTGCGACTGGCGAGCACCTGCTTCAGCTCGATACGGACGGATGAGTTGGACACCGCCTCAGACGGCCAGGTCGACTCGAATCGTTGCCCGCGTGCTGCGCTGTCGTTGGTGGCCACCGAGCGCCCTCAATCAGAGGCACTGACTCTGGAGTCAGGTTTCACGTCGTCGCAAGACTCCCGGCGTTAACCGTGACGTCACGTCAAGACACTTCCCACCCGCTCTGCATCGGCGCAGAGTGCCGTGCAGTCGTTACCAGCGCCCGGACACCGCGCGACCAGCGCCCGCCGGCCGGTCCCGATGACAAGGGCGTGAGTCGACATTCTACGCCTGTGTGGCGCGCGAGCCGGGAGCATGGCGCGCGCGTCACCCGCGGCGGCATCCGGGCGAGCACCGGGGATTCGGAGAAATTCCGGTGAAGGGGGGAGTGATGAAGAGAACAGTTGTGGTGATCTGCCTCGTCTCGAGTTGCATCCTGGGCAGGGGCGGCGTGGACGCGTGGAAGGGTTCACGCCACACACCTACGGCCGATCTGCTCGTGTCCGGCCTGGACGGCGGTTCTGGCAGCAGCATCGGGCCGGGCGGTGCCCTGTACGTCACCGAGGCGCATGCGGGCAGGATCACCCGCATCGATCCGCGGACCGGGAACACCACCACGTTCGCGAGCGGTCTGCCCAAGAGGATGCCAGGCTTCCCCTTCGGTGGCGCCGTCGATGTCGCGTTCATCGGCAAGACCGCGTACGTCCTGGTCACGCTCGTCGGCCCTGACGTCGGCGGCAGCGACGTGGTCGGCCTCTACCGCGTCGACGGCCCCGACAGCTTCACCGTCGTCGCCGACATCGGCGAGTACTCGCTGCAGAATCCGCCGACCTTGCCGTTCGAGTACTTCGTGCCGAGCGGAGCGCAGTACGCGCTCGAGACGTACCAGGGCAAGTTCCTGGTCACCGATGGACACCTCAATCGCGTGCTGGAGGTCAGCCGCGATGGGCGGATCGAGGAGTCGCTTGGGATGGGCAACGTCGTTCCCACCGGGCTCTCCCACTCCGGGAACACGGTGTACGTGGCCCTGGCCGGCCCCGTTCCTCACCTGCCTCAGGACGGCAGAGTGGTATCGTTCCGGACATCGCCGCGAGGTTGGCCGAGGTTCACGGAAGTGGCGTCCGGCGCACCTCTCCTCGTCGACGTTGAGTTCGGCAGGGGGCAACGTCTCTACGGGCTGTCACAGGGGACCTTTCCTGTGGGTGAGCCCGAGGGCGCTCCTGCACTCCCGAACACTGGCTCGCTCGTCGCCATCGACAACGTGGGACACTTCGCGGTGTTGCTCGAGGGGCTGAATCAGCCGACCTCCTTCGAGTTCCTCGGCAACACCGCCTACGTCGTGACGTACGGCGGGGACGTCTGGAGGATCGAGGGTTTGTAGGATCCGACGCGCGGCGTCGGGGATGGACGCCACGTCCGAGTTGACGAGTCGTTGAAGCCCCGGGCACAATTCGACGACTCGTCGCCGCACTGTCACCCGGTCTTTGCTGACAGTCGGAGGTCAGAATGCCGAAGTTTGTCATCGAACGCGACTTGGACCCCGGTACGGCCCTCTCGGATGCGCAGATTCGAGAAGACTCGTTGAAGTCCCTGGAGGTCCTCCGCGAGTTGGGGCCGGAGATTCAGTGGGTGCACAGCTTCGTGACCGACGAAAAGATCTACTGCATCTACTATGCCCCGGATGAATCGCTGATCCGCGAGCACGCTCGACGCGGAGGCTTCCGGGCCGACCGTGTCGCGGCGGTTCGACGGCTGTTGGATCCAGCGAACTTTCAATAGCTTTTCGATATCGCACGTGCGTTCGGAGGCAGCCCCTCCTTCCTTCCTTCCTTCCTTCCTTCCTTCCTTTGTTCCTTCGTTCCTTCTTCCTTCGTCCCTTCCTACCCTCTCTTCCTCCAATACCTCGCCAACCCGCGCCAGCACATGTCGAGCGGCACCGCCAGTTCGAGGCGCCGCAGGTCCTCGTCCGACATCTCTCGCCGCAGCAGGCGCCGCGCATCGT
>CAYMAG010000214.1:0-5008 GCA_964388335.1 uncultured Vicinamibacteraceae bacterium
GACGGCGAAGGGACGATCGACAGCAACCATGTGCGGCATCGCCGGCGTGTTCAATCGAGACGGGCGCCCCGTGGATCCCGCCCGGCTGCCACCGATGGCCGACGCCGTGCGGCACCGTGGTCCGGACGCGGTCGGCATGTGGGCTGACGGATCGGTTGGCTTCGCTCACCGTCGCTTGAGTGTCCTGGATCTGTCCGATGCCGGCCGCCAGCCGATGTCCAACGAGGACGGTTCGGTCCAGGTCTGCTACAACGGCGAGATCTACAATTTCATCGAGCTGCGCCGGGAGCTTCAGGCGCTCGGTCATGCCTTCCGCTCGGCCACCGATACCGAGGTCATCGTCCACGCCTGGGAGCAGTGGGGTCACGCGGCGTGGTCGCGCTTCAACGGCATGTTCGCGTTCGCGCTCTGGGACGTCGGTTCGCGCACGCTGGTGCTCGTGCGCGACCGACTCGGCGTCAAACCGCTCTACGTCCACCGGTCGGCCTCACAGGTCGTGTTCGGATCGGAACTGAAGGCGCTGCTGGCCTGGCCGGAGACGCCGCGCACGCTCGACGTCACCGCCGTCGATGCCTTCCTCGCGTTCAACTACGTGCCGGGGCCGCGCACGATCTGGCGCGGCATCGAGTCGATACCGCCAGGCCACGCGCTGGTCGTCACGGCCGGGACGGCGCATCTCGCGCCCTACTGGGACGTCCGTTTCGGTGAGCAGCCGTTGACCGATCGCGTGGATGCGATCGAGCGCATTCAGGCGCTCTGTCACGATGCCGTCCGCGCGCGCCTCGTATCCGACGTGCCGCTCGGCGCCTTCCTCAGCGGTGGTCTCGACTCGTCTGCCATCGTCCATCACATGCGCCCGCACCACCCGGGGCCGCTGCACACCTTCAGCGTGCGCTTCGGCGAGGCATCGTTCGACGAAGGGCCGTTCGCAGGCCTCGTGGCACGCCACTACGACCTGCAGCACCACGAGGTCGTCTGCACGGCCGACGACGTGCGCGCAACGTTGGACCGTGTGGTCTGGCACGCCGACAACCCGACGGCCGACATTTCGATGGTGCCCATGCTGCGGTTGTCGGAGGCGGCGCGCCGCGAGGTGACCGTGGTGCTCTCCGGCGATGGTGGTGACGAAGTGTTCGGGGGCTATCCCGTCTACCAGGCTGACCAGGCGGCACGGGTCTGGCGGCACCTTCCGTCCTGGTTCCGGGACGGCATCATCGCGCGTCTCGTCGCTCGCCTGCCGGGCAGTCAGCGCAAGCTGAGCTTCGACTATGCCGTGCGGGCGTTCGTGGCCGCGGCGGGCCGTCCGCCGGAGGAAGCGCATGCGCGCTGGCGCCTCGTCTGCTCCGACGCCGAGCGCGAGGCACTGCTCGGGCAGGACGTCTGGCACCTCGTGCAGGCCGAGACGCGGACGGACCAGCCGTTCCTCGACGCCTATCTCGCGTCTGGTGCCACCGCTCTGCTCGACCGGATGTTCTACGTGGACGTGAAGACGTTCCTCGCCGACTCGATCCTGCCGAAAGTCGACCGGATGACGATGGCCGTCGGGCTGGAGGCCCGCACACCGTGGCTCGACTATCGGCTCGTCGAGTTGGGCGCGCGCCTGCCGCCGGGCTGGAAGGTCACGGGCCTCGACACCAAGCGCATCTTCAAGGACGCGATGCGGGGCCACGTCCCCGCCGCGATCGTTCGTCGCCGCAAGGCAGGCTTCCATGCCCCGCTGGCCGCGTGGTTTCGCGGCCCGCTGCGCGACCTCGTGGACGAGACGCTCGCGCCCTCGGCGCTCGAGGCGCTGCCCATGCTGCAGGCTCCCGCGGTTTCACGACTCGTGCACGAGCACATCGAGGGCCGCGCGAATCACGCCTTCAAGCTCTGGGGCCTCATGACGCTCGTTCGCTGGCGCGCGAACGTCGCGCCGTGACGCCGTGGCCTGAACTGAGGCCTGAAGCCTGAAGCCCGAGGCATGAAGCATGAAGCATGAAGCATGAAGCATGAGGCATGAGGCATGAAGCATGAAGCATGAATCATGAATCATGACCCATGCCCCATAATGCCGCCGTGACTCCCGTCTCGGTGCTCGTGCCCGTGTACAACGAAGAAGCGGCCATCGCCGACACGCTGGCGCGGCTGCACGACGTGTTGACAGCGAGCGGTCGTGCCCACGAGCTGGTCGTGGTGGATGACGGATCGACCGACGCCACACCTGCCCGGCTGCAGACCGCGCGGGCGACCGTCGTGCGCCACCCGGCCAACCGAGGGTACGGCGCCGCCTTGAAGACGGGGCTCCGCGCGAGCACGCACCCCATCGTCGCGATTGTCGATGCGGACGGCACGTATCCCATCGATCGCCTTCCTGAACTGCTCGATCGCCTGGAGCACGCCGACATGGTGGTGGGCGCGCGCACGGGCAGCGTCGTCCGCGTGCCGGTACTGCGCCGCCCGATGAAGTGGCTGCTGACTCGCGTGGCCAACGTGTTGAGCGGCCATCGTATTCCCGACCTCAACTCCGGACTGCGGGTGTTCCGCCGTGAACTCGCAGAGCGCTTCGACGGACTGTTCCCCGACGGCTTCTCGTTCACCTCGACCATCACGCTGGCCTCACACATCAACGGCTACCGTGTCGAGTACGTCCCGATCGACTACTACCGGCGCACCGGGGCCTCCTCGATTCGCCCCGTACGCGATTCGGCCGGCTTCCTGCTGCTCATCCTGCGGATGATCGTCACGTTCAAGCCGCTGAACGTCTTCCTGCCGACGGCCGGCGTCCTGCTGGTGGTGGGGACCGGCAAGGCGATCGTGGACGTGGCGCGGACGGGCGCCTTCGGGACGGGTGCGGCGATTCTCATTCTGGCCGCCCTGCAGATTGCGTTGATGGGGTTGCTGGCGGACCTGGTGACCCGACGGACCCAGCTGTAGACGGCATTTGCCCCCAAGCCGCTATCGCGGCAGGGTGATCGTGAACTGGGCGCCGCCTTCCGGACGGTTGGCGACGGCCACGCTGCCACCGTGCAACTCCACCAGGTGGCGCACGATCGACAAGCCCAGGCCCGTGCCGCCTGACTCGCGCGAACGCGCCTTGTCCACGCGATAGAAGCGCTCGAACACCCGTGTCAGTTCCGCCTCGGGAATGCCGAGGCCGGTGTCGGCCACCGTCAGGCGCACGTGCGGCCCGTTGGCCTGGGCACCGAGCAGAATGCGGCTGCCTTCCGGCGTGTACGCCGACGCGTTCTCGACGAGATTGCGCAGCACGTCGTGGATCTTGGCCGGATCGCACCGCACGACCCCGGCGTCTGCCGCCACGGTGACCTCGACCGACTGCTTCCGCTGGTCGAGCGCGGGCTGCAGGTCGGCGACCACGCCGGTGAAGAGGCCGTCGACGGAGCACTCCGCCAGTTCCAGCGACTCCTGGCCGGCATCGAGTCGGGCAAGACGGAGCAGGTCCTTCACCAGGCGTTCCATGCGGGCTGAATGCCGCGCGATGATCTCGAGGAACCTTCTGGTATCGGCCGCATCGCCGGGACCGTCCATCAAGGCTTCCACGTAGCCGCGAATGGCCGTGAGCGGCGTACGCAACTCGTGCGAGACGTTGGCGACGAAGTCGCGCCGGACGCGGTCCGCCCGCCGCAGGTCGGTGATGTCGTGCAGGACGAGCACCGCGCCTCGGCTCGCGGGCGTGATGGCGGGTGAGCACCGCGCGACGAACGTCTGCCAGGGTTCCCGGCCGAGCGCCAGCTCGAGGCCGCCCGGTGTGACGCCCGACAATGCCAGCGTAATCTGCTGCGCGATGTCGGGATGCCGAATCAGCTCGACGTAGCGGCGTCCAATCGGCGACACCTCGAGCCGCAGCAACCGCCGCGCGGCGTCGTTGGCGATCTGCACCTGACCCAACTCGTTCACCACCAGCACGCCCTCGACCATGCCGCCGAGTACGGCCTCCAGGCGGGCGCGATCGCGCGTCAGTTCCAGGAGCCGTACATCGAGGGCTTCTCCAGCGGCATTGACGGCCCTCGCGACACGCCCGAGTGCATCTCCACGGCCCTCCGGCAGCCGCTGTCGAGGCTCGCTGCCTGCCAGTTCCCTGATGGCTGCGACGAGATCGCCCACGCGCTCGTCCACCACGGTCGCGGCAACCCACATCGTGACGACCGACGAGACGACGGCCGCCAGGAGACCGACGACGGCAATGCGCAGCACCACGCCAGACGTCAGGGTGAGAGTCGCGGGACCGACCCATGCCACAGCCAGCGTGAACAGAGGCGTGAACACGGCCGTCTGGAGGGCGGTGAGCAGGGCGAAGGTCGAGATGCGCACGGCCGGATGACGTGGCTAGCCGAGCTTGTAGCCGAACTGCTTGACGGTTTCGATCGCGTCCACCAGCGCCGGCAGCTTCTCGCGGAGGCGACGCACGTGGACGTCCACGGTGCGTGACCCGCCCGTGTACTGGTATCCCCACACGTCGGTGAGCATGAGGTCTCGCGAGAGCACGCGCCCGCGGTGTTCGAAGAAGTAGCGGAGCAGCAGGAACTCCTTGGCCGTGAGCCGCACCGGCTCGCCGTCATCGGTGACGATGTGGCGTTCGAGGTCCATGCGAATCGTCCCGAAGAGCAGCGGCGCGGGCCCATGCTGCCCCTTGCGTGTGGTCCGCCGCAGCAGGGCGTTCACGCGGGCAACCACTTCCTTCGCGCTGAACGGCTTGGTGATGTAGTCGTCGGCGCCGAGTTCGAGTCCCACGATGCGATCCGTCTCTTCGGCACGGGCCGTCACCATGATGATCGGCAGGTCACTGGTGGCATCGTCGGCCCGCAGGTGCCGGCAGATTTCCAGCCCGTCCATGCCCGGCAGCATGCGGTCGAGGATGATCAGATCGGGGCGGTTCGCGCGCACGCGCGGCAGGGCCTCGGCGCCGTGACCGATCACGTCGACGTCGTACTCGGCACGTTCAAGATAATGCCGCAGGAGGTCGGCGATGTCGGGGTCGTCCTCGACGACGAGGATGTGGGGCATAACGGGC
>CAYMAG010000215.1:0-4977 GCA_964388335.1 uncultured Vicinamibacteraceae bacterium
TCTGCAGGACGGATTCACGTGGGGCGGTGTTACCGTGACCAATCCGTTCCAGCCACAGCGACATCCGCTGCTCGCCGCACTGCTCGAGGGCGACACGATGCCACACGCCGTGGCGTCCTCCGGTGCGCGACAGCCTCGACGAACGCGCCGCACGCCGAAGGTGCCGTAGGGCAGCCGCGCCATGCACTGAGGGAGGAGGCGAGGACAGCGCCCCTCGTCACCGACCACGCGGACGGCCACACTGCGCGGTCCACCCGGCGGATGAAGCTGGACGGTCCTGCGGGCGGAGCGCCCAGCCCGAGCAACCCGCCGTGCTCGTGACGTCAGTACCGCCAACGCCGGTCACAAGCTATCGGTGCGATTCCAGCGTCATCCGCACCGGTACACCGCTGGCGTGGACACTCAGAAACTGCCGTCGACGGGCTGGTGGCTGTCCGTCTTGGACCTCGAGAGACGCGTCACTCGCGCGTGCCGCGGACCGACCGGTCGATGGGCGTGGTCGGCGAGGAGCGGATCCCGGTTGCGCGTCGGGTGCGGTGGCGACGAGTTCGTTCAGGAACGCGACGAGATCCGGGTGAAGGATGGAAGATCGTCCGCCAGCGACTTCGCGGATATGTCATTATCGCAATGACAACTGCCACGTATAATGTCACGCTGTTAATGACGATTTCGCGCGACCTGCTGCGCCTCAAGCTCGACGAGTCCCTGACGACGGCTCGGCCGGTCCACACGCGCCGCGACGTCCGGCTGCCAGGCATCCCCGGCAAGGCATTCGCCGTCATCGGCGTGCGACGTGGTGGAAAGACCTCGTTTCTGAGCCAGTGCAGAGCGGATCGGCTCGCGCAGGGGCGCGCCGCGGAGTCGCAGGTGCTTGTCTCGCTCGAAGACGAGCGGCTGGCGGGCCTGGCGGTGGCCGACCTCGGCTGGCTCGTCGAGGAGCACGCGCGGCGGTTCCCCGGACTGCGCGGGGCGGACGGCGTGACGTTCTACCTGGATGAGGTGCAGACCGTGCCCGGCTGGGAGGGTCTGGTCCGCCGGCTCATGGATGCGGGCGGCGTCGAGATCTTCGTCTCGGGTTCATCGGCCAAGCTGCTCTCGCGCGAGGTGGCCACCAGCCTGCGCGGACGCGCCATGGACGTCCTGGTGCATCCGTTCAGCTTCCGCGAGGCGCTGCGTCACGCTGGTGTGGAGCCTTCAGGGTCCGTCGAACACCTGAGCGCGGCGGATCGCGCTGCGCTGGACCAGCGGCTTCGGCGCTATCTGACGGAGGGAGGGTTCCCCGAGGCGCAGGGCGCCGATCCGCGCGACCGCGCCGCACTGCTCAGCGGCTACGTAGACGTCGTCGTGCTGCGCGATGTCATCGAGCGCCACGCCGTCAGCAATCCAGTGGCACTGCGCTGGATCCAGCGGCAGCTCCTCGCGCATCCAGGCGGGACCTTCTCGGTGAAGAAGCACTACGACACGTTGCGGTCGCAGGGAACAGCCGTCGGCAAAGACACGCTGCACGACTACCTCGCGCATCTCGAAGACACCTTCCTCGTGCGCACCGTGGCGATGCACAGCGCCTCGGAGCGGCAGCGCATGGTCAACCCCCGCAAAGCGTATCCCGTCGATCCGGGGCTCATCGCGCTGTTCGAGCGGAGTGGGCGGACGCACCACGGCCGAGCGCTCGAGACCGCGGTCCTCATCGAACTGGAGCGTCGTGGATTCGACGTGGCTTACGTGCGGACGGCAGACGGATTCGAAGTGGACTTCATCGCCCACCGCGCAGGTGACGCGCCGCTGCTGGTGCAGGTGTGTCTCGAGAGTGAGGGCGACGAGACATGGGAGCGCGAGCGGCGAGCGCTCGAGGCTGCCGCAGCCATACATCCGGACGCGCGCCCGTTCCTGGTGACGCTCGACGCCGTGCCGCCAAGCCGGCCGCTGCCCGGCGCCCTCGTGTGGGCAGCCGCGGCCCGCTGGCTCCTTGAAGAGATGTGAGCCGCGCGGAGATCGGCACGAGGGAATCGGAGAGGGACGTGCTACTCTTACCACATCGTCTACGGGGAGAGACGTGAGGTATGCCACCGCCATCGTTACCGCTCGTCCAGGGCACGCTCGATCTGCTCGTCCTTCGCACGCTCGCAGCTGGCCCGATGCACGGCTACGGCATCGCCACGCTGGTACACGAGCGGACGAGTGGCGATCTGGCCATCGAGGACGCGGCGCTTTACCAGGCGCTGCATCGGCTCGATCGGCGCGGGCTCGTGGACGCCGAGTGGCGGACGTCGGAGAACAACAGGCGCGCCCGCTTCTACACGTTGACGCCGGCGGGCCGAAAGCACCTGCGCGAGCAGACCGCAAGCTGGCGGCGATACGCCCGCGCCGTCGAGGTCATCCTGCAGGGCGTGTGACGCCCGGGCGCACGCCATGACACTCCGCCAGCGCCGCCCGCCGTTCTGGTTTCTGCGCCGCACGCCCCGCACGGTGCGCGCCGAGATCGACGAGGAGATTCGCGTGCACCTGCAGATGCGCGCAGACGCGCGCCGCGCCGAGGGTCTGTCGAGCGACCAGGCGCATCGTGAAGCCCGTCGGCGGTTCGGCGACATCGAGGGCACACGCGCGTACTGCCGTCAGCAGAACGAGCACAAGGAGGCAGTCGTGCACCGTGGGCTGTTTGTCGAGGAGATCGTGCGAGACGTCCGGGTCGCCATACGCAGCCTGCTGCAGGCACCGGTGCTGGCCCTCACCATCGTCGCCACCGTAGGTCTCGGCATCGGTGCGACGACGGTGGTGGTCAGTGCGATCGACGCCGCCATCCTCCGGCCGCTGCCGTATGCCGAGCCGGCCCGGCTGGTGTGGATCTACCTCGATGCGCCGCCGTTCATGTTCAGGTTCTCGGTGGCCGACTACCTGGCGCTCGAGACGCAGCAGACGCACTTCGATCGGGTTGCTGGCTTCACCAACCGCACGATGGTCCACAGCACGACATCCGGCGCCGACGTGTTGCGCGGCCGCCAAGTGTCATGGACCTACTTCGGTGTGCTGGGCATGGCACCGGTGCTGGGCCGCGACTTCAACGAGGACGACGCCCGGCCCGGCGTGTCGCCCTGGCCGCATGCCTCCTGCCGGCACGCCGTGCCGTCGCCGTGCAGCCGGCTGCGGTGCTGCGGAACGAGTAGGGGCCCCGCGCGCGATTCGGCGCCTATCCTGCTGGCATCACAACCAACTTTGCGGTAAATTCGGTTCTGATGCTTCCACGTTCACTCCAGCGTCCCGGCTCGGCATTCTTCCTGTTCGGCCCGAGAGGCACGGGCAAGAGCACCTGGATCCGTGACCACTTCGCCGATGCCCATGTCGTGAACCTGCTGCCGGCGGACGCGATGTTGCGCTACGAGCGCGATCCGGCGCTGTTCCGTGCGGAGGTGCTCGCGCGGCCGGCCAGTCAGTGGATCGTTGTCGACGAGGTGCAGCGCGTCCCGCGGCTCCTCGACGAAGTCCACTTCCTGATGGAGGAGAAGGGATACAAGCGATTTGCGCTCACCGGTTCTTCAGCCCGAAAGCTGAAGCGAGGGGCTGCCAATCTCCTGGCGGGGCGCGCCATTCTGCGGAAGCTCTTTCCACTGACGAGCAGCGAGATGAACTTCTCGGTGCCCACGGACCAGCTCCTCCGCTACGGGTCCATGCCGATGAGCGTCACGGCCAGCGACGACGAAACGCGCGAGGCGTTTCTGCGCGCTTACGTGACGACCTACCTGAGTGAAGAAGTCAAGGCCGAGGGTCTCGTCCGAAACATCGGCAGTTTCAGCCGTTTCCTCGAGGTGGCAACGCTGGCCGCGGGACAGACGACGAACGTCTCGGGCATCGCGCGTGACGCCGCTGTGTCGAGAGAGGCAACGCGCGGCTACTTCGAGATCCTCGTCGACACGCTGATCGGACACTGGCTTCCTGCCTACCGTCCGCGCGCGAAGGTCAAGGAGGTCGCACTCCCGAAGTTCTACTGGTTCGATGCCGGCGTGCTTCACGCAGCGGCAGGTGGATTCGATCAGCCGCGGCCAGCCGACTGGGACGGCGTGCTTCTCGAACACCTCGTGCTGCACGAGATCCAGAGCTACCTGCACTACGCTGGTGTGAAGGGGTCGCTGGCCTACTGGGCGACGCCGAGCGGCAGCGAAGTCGACTTCGTCTGGTGGCACGGCACACGGGTGGTGGCCATCGAGGTCAAGCACGGACGCCGCTATCGTCGCGAGTACAAGAAGGGCATTGATGCCTTCCTCGCAGGTGGTACCGCCCGGAGCTACATCGTCTACCGCGGGCATCAGGAATTGGACGTCGACGGCACACGTGTGCTGCCCGTCGAGCATTTCCTTCGACGTCTGCACGCCGGGGAAATCATCGGATAGCGCGCTCCCGGATCGTCCCGACGACTGGTCCATCCCCGAGAATGAACGTGTCGAACCGAGATGCGCTCGTCTCCGCGATCCTGGCGTTTCTGTACGGCGACTACTCTTCACGCGACCCTCTGGCGCAGCGCATTCACCACCACCTTGCCAAGCGGCTCCTCGATCCGGGTCGCGCGTGCTCGGGACGGAGCACCTTTCAGCGACGACAGGCGCACGCCTGTCATCGATGCGACAGCCCTCGGTCAATGATGACCGCGGTTCCAGGCGGGCGGCGTCTCACCCCTGAGGTGCTGCACGAAGAAGTCGAACTGCTTACGCTGGCCGTAGGCGGTCAGTGCGCCGCGGCGTCCGGCACCGTGGTCGCCGCCGGGCACCACGAGCAGGTCGAACGTCTTGTCGGCCTTGATCAGGGCGGCCACCACCTGCAGCGTGGACGCGGGGTCGACATTGGTATCGAGTTCGCCGACGACGAGCATCAGTCGTCCCTGCAGGCGATGTGCGTGGTCCACGTTCGACGCGGCGGCGTACTGCGGGCCGATGGGCCACCCCATCCACTGCTCGTTCCACCAGATCTTGTCCATCCGGTTGTCGTGGC
>CAYMAG010000216.1:0-4960 GCA_964388335.1 uncultured Vicinamibacteraceae bacterium
CGCAGTTGCAGCGGGCCATCCAGGAAGTGCTGCAGCGCCTCGAGCAGACGCCTCCGGCCCCGGAGAGGCCGGGGTACGAACTGCGGGTGCCACGAACCACGACGGCACCCTCGGGCGGGCAACCGTAGCGCGAGGGAGGTGGGGCGGCATCCCGATGCACGTGCCGTCAGAAGTAGAAGCCGATGCCCACCACCGGTCCGCCCAGCGTCTGCGTCGCCTCGAAGGTTCTGCGGCTCGTCACTTCGTCCTCGAACTCCAACGTCAGGTAGTTGTAGCCGGCCGTCAGCCCGAAGTGCCTGAACGGTTTCCAATCCATTCGCAGGGAAGCGGCGAACTCCCGTTCGCTCCCGACGCCGAATCCGCCGCCCTCCAGCAGGCCGTGGACCTCCAGTCGGTCGCCCACGTGATGCCACGCGACCCCGACCAGCGGATCCCACAGGCCGGGCTTCCTGGAGAAGTTGTCCAGGTCGTTGACCTCGATGTCGTACTTCAGGGCAAGACGCCGGACACCGGTCGTCACGAACAGCTCCTTGTAGATGCGCCTGCCGATGTTGGCGTGCCCGTAGATCAGGTCGACGTCCACGCTGAGGCGCGGCGAATCGGGCCGGTCGCCGCCGACGGCCGCCCACACCAGGTCGGCGTCCACGCGCCAGGTGCCGTTGGTCGCCGAGAACCCGCCGAGGAACGCGCCATCGAACCGCGAGTCGACGATCCTGCCCCGCTCGATGCTGCCGTCCCCGCCTTCGATGGGCACACTGAGGTCGAGGTCGATGGTCGTCGGCACCCAGGCGAGGATGGGATAGACGCTGAACTTCCAGTCACCGGATTGGCTGCCTCCGGCGGGAGTCGTGCTTTGCGCCAGAGCGGGTCCGGCGAATGGGACGACGAGACACGCGCAGACGACGAGACGATGAAACGCACGAGACAGCGACATTCTGTGCCGGACGACCCGAGATCGGAGGTGCACCATGTCGTGCTGACCCTTCAGGTTTCGTGCCGAGGCCAGCCAGTCTGGCGGTCACATGTTATAAGTACTTTGCACTCAGTAACTTCGGGAAGAAACGGCTACGCACGATTGGACCGCCGCCGTGACGGCAGGCTCCCACGGGTTGGAGATTTCCGCGTCGCATCCTCCCGCCCATTGGAACCTGAGCGCCCGGCGGGGACGCCAGGGCCATGGCGGACGGCCGGCGGGCAGCCGTGATCGCCCGCGAGTGATGCCATGGCACCCATCGTTCCAGACCCAGGAAGGATCAGAAGCTTCCGCACGGCGGCCGATTTCGAGGCGTGGATGCGGCAGCACCATGCCCGTGAGACCGAACTCTGGTTGAAGATCCACAAGAAGGGCTCGGGGCTGCCGACGGTGACCGCGGCACAGGCACTCGACGTGGCCCTGTGCTGGGGCTGGATCGACGGCATACGGAAGGCGTTCGACGAACGGTCGTTTCTCCAGCGCTACACCCCGCGGCAGCCGCGCAGTGTCTGGAGCCAGATCAACCGCGGGCACGTCGCACGTCTGACCGCGGCAGGCCGGATGACGCCGCACGGCCAGCGACAGGTGGACGCGGCGAAGGCTGACGGCCGCTGGGACGCGGCGTATGCCCCCATACGCAGCGCGAGTGAGGCGTCCATTCCCGACGATCTCCGAGCGGCCATCGACGCGAACCCGCGGGCACGCGAGACCTTCCGTACGCTCGGGCGGATGAACCTCTTCGCGCTGGCGTTCAGGACCAATGCCATGAAGACGCCGGCCGGGCGCGCGAGGAAGATCGCTGCGCTGGTCGAGATGCTGGCGCGCGGCGAGACCATCGTGCCGGAACGACGTCGACGCGATCGATGAGTCTCGCGCGCCCGGTCCTCGCCCGACGCCGCCATGACACAGTCCGCACTGCGGGCTGAGCGCCACCGCATGCCTATAATCCACGTCGGGGCGGAGGTGAGCGGCTCCGAGCAGCGGAGTTCTCGCGACGCAGGTCATCACGGCGACGCGGGTGACGTCACGGGCACGTCACGTCATCCGTGTGGGCAGGGCCAATGGAGCTACCGACGTGGCGGGTACTGAAGAAGGATCTCATGTGACGTGAAGGCCGCCACGATCCTCATCACCACGATGGTCGCAGGGACCATGGCCGCCCCCGGTGCCGGCCAGGACACGAAGGCGATCCTCGTGCTGCACACCTACGACCAGGACGCGCCGGGCCGGCTTCCGTTCGACACCGCCTTCGCGCGCGCCGTGCGTGAGGCCGGTGGCGACGACGTCGACCTGTACGTCGAGACACTCGATCCCGCCAGCTTCGGACGTGGGGCGTTTGCGCGGAGGACACGCGAGTACCTGCGCGAGAAATACGCCGCCACGACCATCACGGCCGTGGCCGTCGCGTACGGCCAGGCGATGGCGTTCGTCGCCGACGAACGCGACCCGCTGTTCCCGACGGTGCCGGTTGCGGCGCTGCTGGAAGCCGAGCCGGAGTCGATTCACGAGCGCATCGCCGTGATCTACACGGGCAACTTCGTCCGCCAGTCCGTCGCCCTCGCCCTCGCCCTGAATCCGCGGGCGCGTCAGGTCGCCATCATCGACAGCGCACCCGGCGACAGCGGGAGCGATGCCGTCCACGACCAGGCCGAGCGACAAGTGCAGGCGCTGGGGCTGCGCATCCCCACGATCTTTCTCCCCAGCCTGCCGCTCGACGAGTTGCTCGCGCGGGTGCGGGGGTTGCCTCGGGACGGAATCATCGTCTTCCTGCGCCATGACAAGGGGCCGGGGGGCAGACCGATTTCCCGCGCCGAGGCGGCGCGTGAGGTGGCGCGGGTTGCCCCAGCGCCGGTCTACGTCACGAGCGACCACCTGGTCGGTTCAGGCGCCCTCGGAGGGATGGTCATCCGGCTGGAGGAGGAGGCCGCAAGTCTGGCCAGGCTGGCGGTCAGGCTCTCTTCGGAGTCGTCGCGGTCCGTTCCCTCGACCGAGAGCACCCAGGTGCCCATCTTCGACTGGCGCCAGCTGCGGCGCTGGAACATCGATGAGAGCCTCCTGCCGCCCGGGAGCGAGGTCCGGTTTCGCGAAGTGACCCTGTGGGACCAGTACCGCTGGTACGTCGTCGGTGCATCGAGCGTGACGCTCGTTCAGAGCGCGCTGATCGCGGGGTTGGTGCTGCAGCGGGCCAGGCGCCGGCGCACGGAGTCGGCGCTGCGCGAGAGCGAGGGGCACTTCCGCCTGGTGGCCGACACCGCGCCCGTCCTGATCTGGCGATCAGGGACCGACAAGGCGTGCGACTTCTTCAACCAGCCATGGCTCCTCTTCCGGGGCCGGACGCTGGAACAGGAAGCGGGATTCGGCTGGGCGGACGGCGTGCATCCGGAAGAGCGCGAGTCCATTGTTGGCGCCTACGTCAAAGCGTTCGATGCTCGCGAGCCGGTCGGCCTGGAATACCGGCTGGCCCGCGCCGACGGGGAGTACCGCTGGGTGTGGCACATCGGCGTACCGCGCAGCGATGGCGAGGGTCGGTTCGCCGGCTACATCGGGTCAGCGATCGACATCACCGATCGCAGACGGATCGAGCAGCGCAATCAGGATCTTGCCGGCCGCCTGCTCACGGTGCTGGAGGAGGAGCGCGCCCGCATCGCGCGGGACCTGCACGACGACGTGTGTCAGCAGGTTGCCGGTCTGGGCATCGTGCTGAGTGCTCTCAAGGACCAGGTGGGCACGAGAGACTGCACAGCGGCCGTCGGCGAGACCATCTCGTCGCTCCAGGAACGAACCATGGCGCTCGCTCATGCCATCCGGACGCTCTCGCACGGACTGCATCCCAGTGTCCTGGACCACGCCGGCCTGGCGGCCGCTTTGCGGCGTCACTGCGCAGACGTTGCCGAGCAGCATCACCTCGACGTGAGCTTCAGCGCCTCGGATGGCCTCGATTCGCTGCCGTCGGAGGTGCAGCTCGGCTTGTTTCGAGTGGCGCAGGAAGCTCTCACCAACGCCGTCCGGCACGCCCATGCACGCACCATCCGTGTGCAGCTCACGGCCACGAGCGAGGGCACCGAACTGCGCGTCGACGACGACGGCATCGGGTTCATCGCGAGCGATCGGACTGGAGGCGGTCTTGGGCTGCGAAGCATGGGGGAACGTGTGCGACTCATCGCGGGCGACGTCCGCGTGGTCACGCGACCCGGCGAGGGAACGCGTGTGCTGGTCAACGTCCCGTCCTCCGCGGCGGTGACGCGCCGCCGCGTCTCGTCAGGCTGATCTGCCGAGCGCCGACCGACGCGGAATCGTGCCACTCGCGGCCTCACCTCACACGCGTGCGCACTCCCTCAGTGTCGAGGGCATCGCAGCGACTCACTCACGAAGCGTTCGCCGCGCAGTGCCGCGCACACGGCCGGGAGCAGCTCGTCGCCTGCAGAGACCTTCAGCACGTATCCCATGGCACCGGCTGCCAGGCCCCGCTCCATCAGACAAACATCGTCATTGACCGTCACGAAGACGATCCGTGCCGCGGGGTGTCGACGGAGGATCGCGGCGGCAGCCGCAATGCCGTCGAGACCGGGCATCGAGATGTCGCTGACGATCAGGTCCGGCGACAGGCTCTCGACCGCTCGAACGAGGGCGTACCCGTCCCGAACGTCGGCGATGACGTCGTACTTCGACTCGAGCAGACCCCGCAGGAGGCGCGACGTGTCCGAGTGGTGGTCGGCAATCAACAGGCGTGGGCGCTGCGTCGACGTCACCATGGAACGACTCCATGAAAGGAAGGTGGGAAACCCGCAGCGTGTTCGGATGGAGACCGAGGCGCTCCGCCCAGCGTCGACGGCAGTCTATTGGAGGGGGCACCAACGAGGGAGAGATGAACTGCGGTCGGCCGCTCCGGAAAACTACCGAGCTGGCCGGTGAAAACGTACGGAAGGGCGTCCCTCAATCCACGAACAGGCGATGCTCGATGGCGTACCTGACGAGTTCCGCCGTGGA
>CAYMAG010000217.1:0-4908 GCA_964388335.1 uncultured Vicinamibacteraceae bacterium
GCACCGGAATCGCGAGGTCGTCGCGCAGGTATTTTCCCGTGAGCGACCGCGGATCGGCCCGCAGTCCCTCCAGCGAGCCCGCGTACACGACGCGTCCGCCAAGGTCACCCGCGCCAAGGCCCATGTCGATGATCTCGTCGGCGACCGCGATCATGTCGGAGTCGTGTTCGACGACCAGCACCGTGTTGCCCTGGTCGCGCAACTGCCGCAGGATGCCGATGAGGCGCAGGTTGTCGCGCGGGTGCAACCCGATGGACGGCTCGTCGAGCACGTACAACGTGCCGACCAGTGCAGACCCGAGCGACGTCGCGAGGGCAATCCGCTGGGCCTCGCCGCCAGACAGCGTCGACGACAGGCGATCGAGCGACAGGTAGTCGAGCCCGACGTTGCTCAGGAAGGTCAGCCGCTTGCGGATCTCACGCAGCACCTTGTCGGCGATGGCTTCCTCGCGTTCGGTCAGCGTCATCTCGTCGAAGAGAACCCGCGCGTCGCGGACCGTCATGCCGCAGACGACGTCAATCGTCAGCCCCTGCACCTGGACGTCGCGAGCCTCCCGGCGCAGACGCGCGCCGGCACACTCCGGACACGTCTGGTAGCCGCGATACCGGCTGAGGAACACGCGCACGTGCACCTTGTACTTCTTGCGCTCGAGCCAGCGGAAGAATCCGTGGATGCCCTCGAAGGCGCCGTGGCCCTCGATCATCAGCGTTCGCTCGGCGTCGGTGAGATCGCTCCAGGGCACGTCGAGCCGGACCAGGCCGTCGCGCCCGAGGCGCTTCACCTGCGCCTGGTACCCGCGGTACTGGGGTCGTGTCCACGGCTCGATGGCGCCCTGCGCCAACGACTTCATCGGGTCCGGCACGACCAGCCCGAGGTCGAGTTCCATCACGTTGCCGAAGCCATGGCAGGTGGGACATGCCCCGAACGGGTTGTTGAAGGAGAACAGGCGGGGCTGCGGCACTTCGTAGCCGATGCCGCAGGCGCGGCACTCGAACCGCTCACTGAACACGTGCCGCACCGCCTCGCCCGCGCCGTCGGGCAGTTGCAGCGCGAAGGCGGCACCACCGCCTTCCAGGTACGCCACCTCGAGCGAGTCGGTCAGGCGCGCCGACACGTCGGGTGTGACGCGGATGCGGTCCACGACGACGTCGAGCACACTGCGGTCGCGCAGGGCCGAGTGGTCGAGGTCGGACAGTGAGACGGCCGCACCGTCGACGAGCAGTCGCGTGAACCCCCGACGTCTCAAGGTCTCGAGGGTGGCGTCGAGCGCCCGCTGCGCGTCGCCCCCGTGCGCCTCGCCGTCCTCCTCGTCCCGCCCGTTGTCGTCGTCGCGATCGTCCACGCTGACGACGGGCATCTCGAACCCGAGCAGCAGCCTCGTCCCTTCGGGCAGCGCCGAGAGACGCGTGGCCACCACCTCGGCGGTCTCGCGCGTGACATCGCGACCGCACTGCCGGCACAGGGTGCGCCCCACCCGGGCGAAGAGCAATCGCAGGTAGTCGTGGATCTCGGTCGTCGTGCCCACCGTGCTGCGCGGATTGCGCACGGTGTTCTTCTGCCGGATCGCGATCGCCGGGCAGATGCCGGTGATGACGTCGACGTCCGGGCGTTCCATTCGCTCGAGGAACTGGCGCGCGTAGGCCGACAACGACTCCACGTACCGGCGCTGGCCTTCGGCGTAGATCGTGTCGAACGCGAGTGACGACTTGCCCGACCCGCTCACGCCCGTGATGACGATGAGCCTGCGCGCCGGCAGCGTGACGTCCACGTTCTTCAGGTTGTGGGTGCGAACGCCCCGAACGACGATGTCACGAATAGGCGAGGGGGATGGCGTGGACATCAAACGATCATCGTAACAGAACCCTGTGCTACCCTTCGGCCCACTCATGCAGATCCACGTGTTCGAATCCAAGCAACGACTGGGCGAGGCGGCCGCCGAACAGGCCGCGAAGGTCATCGGCGCCGCCGTCTCGGCACGCGGTCGGGCCCGCGTCATCGGCGCCACCGGGGCGTCACAGTTCGAGTTCCTCGACGCACTGACCGCACGTGCCGACGTCCCCTGGGACAGGATTGACTTCTTCCACCTCGATGAGTACCTCGGGCTGCCCGTCACGCACCCGGCGAGCTTCCGCCGGTACCTGCTGGATCGTCTCCTGGCCAGGGTGCCCATCGGCACGGCGCACCTGCTGGACGGCGAGGCCGACCCCGAGGTGGTGCGACGCGAGGCAGGGCAGGCCATTGCCGCTGCCCCCATCGACATCGCGTTCTGCGGCATCGGTGAGAACGGGCATCTGGCGTTCAACGACCCCCCGGCGGACTTCGAGACGACCGACCCATACCTCGTGGTGACGCTCGACGAAGCGTGCCGCCGCCAGCAGGTGGGCGAGGGCTGGTTCCCCGACCTCGACGCCGTGCCGACGCAGGCGCTGTCGATGTCGGTCCGTCAGATTCTCGCAAGCCGCGAGATCCTCTGTATCGTGCCCGACGCACGAAAGGCCGACGCCGTGCAGGCATCGCTCGAAGGGCCGGTCACGCCCGAAGTGCCCGCCTCCATCCTGCAGACGCACCCGCAGGTGACCATGTACCTCGACCGGTTCTCCGCTGCCCGGCTGTCGCCAGCAACGACACCCTGGGTGGCAGACTGACGCGCTGCCGCCCATGCTCGATGCCCGCCCTCCCCTCAAATTCCTGCGCTGGCGTGTCGCGATCCTGCTCTGCTTTGCGGCAGAGCTGAACTACCTCGACCGCCAGACCCTGTCGGTGCTGGCGCCGATGATCCAGGCGGACATCGGCTTCACGGACACGCAGTATGGCCAGATCACGTCGGCCTTCCTGCTCAGTTACACGGTGATGTACGCGGTCAGCGGCCGCATCATCGACGTCATCGGTACGCGCAAGGGCTTTCTGTTCTTCGTATCGGCGTGGTCGGTCGCGGCCATGCTGCACGGCCTTGCGCGGTCGGTGTTCCAGTTCCAGTTGGCGCGCTTCCTGCTTGGCACGACTGAGGCTGCCGTGATTCCGGGCGGCGTGAAGGCCGCATCCGAGTGGTTCCCCATGAAGGAACGCGCCCTGGCCGTGGGCATCTTCAACGCCGGCACGGCGCTGGGCTCCACGCTCGCGGTCCCCATCGTCGGAGCGCTCGGCCTCTACTTCGGCTGGCGATGGGCCTTCGTCTTCACCGGGGGGATGGCCGTGCTCTGGCTGCCGTTCTGGTACTTCCTGTACCAGAAGCCCGAAGACCACAAGCGCATCTCGCCGGAAGAGCGTGACCTGATTCTGGCCGACCGCACGGTTGCCGACCAGCAGAAGAGCCCGCCGCTCATGGCGCTGCTCAGGATGCCGGAGACCTGGGGCTGCGTGGCCGCGAGGGCGCTCACCGATCCCATCACGTACTTCCTCATGTTCTGGGTGCCGAAGTACCTGCAGGAGGTGCGGGGCATCACCCTCGCCGAGTTCGCCGCCGTCGGGTGGATGCCGTTCGCGGCCCTCGCCGTGGGCAACATCGCTTCGGGCGGCATCCCGCGTTACCTCGTGACACACCAGGGCTGGACCGTCAACCGCGCCAGGAAGGTGACCACGTTCCTCGTCTCGGTGACGGCGTGCGCGCTCTTCCTCGGGATCACGCGCACCGAGAACACGGTGCTGGCCTTCGCCTGCATCACGGGCGTGATGTTCTGTCACGGCGCATGGGGCAACGTGATTCTGCCGGCCGAGGTGTTCCCCACGCGAGCCGTCGGAACCGTCACCGGATTCGGCGGGTGTCTTGGCGGCGCGGTCGGCTTCGTCACGCAGCTCATCATCGGCCGCGTCGTGGACACGGCGGGCTACGTGCCGCTGTTCCTCGTGTGCTCGGTCGCCTACCTCGTCGCGTTCGGTGCCGTCGTGGTGCTGATTGGCGAACTGGGCAGAGTCCGCCACGTGGAGGGACATGCCTGAGTACGTCGGCCCCGCGCTGATCGACCTGCAGATCAACGGGTTCGCCGGTGTCGACTTCAA
Source organism: uncultured Vicinamibacteraceae bacterium (assembly GCA_964388335.1). Classification (GTDB taxonomy): domain Bacteria; phylum Acidobacteriota; class Vicinamibacteria; order Vicinamibacterales; family Vicinamibacteraceae; genus JAEZDP01. The sequence goes on from CAYMAG010000217.1 coordinate 3,997, forward strand.
CGCCGCGACGGCGGCGGCGGAGGACATCTCGCGCGCCCTCGATGCGATGGAAGCGACCGGTGTCGGCCTCTGCCTGCCCACCATCATCACGTCGTCGACCGAGCACTTCGCCACGTGCGCGCGCACCATCCTGGCCACCAGGCACGCGACGATTGCCGGCATCCACATGGAGGGCCCGTACATCTCGCCCGAGAACGGCTTTCGTGGCGCGCATCCCCTCGCACAGGTGCGTGCCGCGACGCTCGACGACTTCGATCGCCGTCAGGACGCCGCCGAGGGCACGATCCGCCTCGTGACGCTCGCGCCGGAAGTGCCCGGGACGCTTGCCCTCACCGAGGTGCTGGCCGGCCGGGGAATCCGCGTCGCCATCGGCCACACCAACGCGTCGACCGCGCAGCTCGCCGACGCCGTGTCGGCCGGCGCAACCCTCTCCACTCACCTCGGCAACGGATGCCCCGCCATCCTTCCGCGCCATCCGAACGTCATCTGGGACCAGCTGGCAGACGACGGGCTGCATGCGTCGCTGATCGTGGACGGGCACCATCTGCCCGCCGCGACCGTGAAGGTGATGGTGCGTGCCAAGACGCCGGCGCGGTGCATGCTCGTCACCGACGCGATGATGGCGGCCGGCTGCCCGCCCGGACCGTATCGCATCGGCGATCTCGACGTCGAACTGTCGCCCACCGGCCGCGTCGCAGCGCCGGGGTCTGCCACGCTGGCCGGGTCATCGCTGAAGCTCGACCGGGCCGTCGTCCTGACGGTACGGATGACCGACATCCCCCTGGCCGAAGCCGCCGCCATGGCCTCGACGCAACCCGCGTCGTATCTCGGGATCGAGCCGCGCGGCCAGGTCGAGATCACGACCGCCAGCAGCGACGAGGACTGGCGGTTCCGGTTCGTCCCGCCGAAAGA
>CAYMAG010000218.1:0-4730 GCA_964388335.1 uncultured Vicinamibacteraceae bacterium
GTGGCGAGTGACCGTTGCGGGCCGAGGCCCTCGCTGGGCCGGAGGCCCGCTAGAAGTAGTACTTCGCGACGAGCTGCACGACGCGGGCATCGCCGATCGTGCTGATGATCGTGCCGAAGTTCTGGCTGCGGATGTTGCGGTCGGGCGGGCCGAAGTTCGGGTGGTTGAGGAAGTTGTACGCCTCACCGCGAATCATCAGGTACTGGCGGCCCACCGTCGTGAAACGCTTGGTGAGCGACATGTCCAGGTTCCAGTAGCTCGGGGCACGGAGGATGCCGACGCCCGCGTTGCCGAACGTGCCGAGCGCCGCCGGCTCGAATGCGCTGATGTCGATCCAGCGCTCGATCGTGGGGTTGGACACTTCGCCGCTCCCGATGCGGTTCGGCCACTCGGCCGAGCGGGTCGACTGCAGCGACCGGCGCACGCTGTCCTGCACGGTGATGGGGTACCCGCTGTGCGTGGTGAGGCCGAAGCTCGCGCCCCAGCCGCCGAGAATCGCGTCGACCCCACGGTTCCAGTTCGCGCCGTACTGCCGATCGTGTCCGAACGGCAGCTCGTAGCTGCCCGACAGCGAGATGATGTGCCGTGCGTCGAAGAACGCCGGACCGTAGTTGGCCTCGATGTCGTTGCTGTTGACCGGATAAGCGCCTTCGGACGCGACACCGCCCGACCCGTAGTAGCCGAGGTTGTTCGAGTTGGCCTTCGACAGCGTGTAGTTGAAGAGGAAGTCGAGGCCGTTCAGCGCGCGCTGCTTGAAGCTGGCCTGCAGCGCGTTGTAGTCGGCGCGTCCGCGCGACGCCGTGGTGCTGATGTTGGTCACCAGCGGGTTGAACTGGTAGAGCGGCCGCCGCTGATCGAGTGGCGCCCACGTCGACGGATCACCGACGCCCGGGAGGGGCTGGTTGCCTTCGATCGGCGTCACCAGGTACTTCGACTTGTTGCCGACGTACCCGATGTTGATCGACGACCGCGATCCGAGCAGGTACTCGGCGAACAGGTTCCACTGCTGCGTGAACTGCGGTCGCAGGTTGGGGTCCCAGGCGCGGGGCTGACCCGAAACCTGGTCGAGTGCCACCAGCCCTTCGAAGCCCGTGGTGGCCGTGCCGGCTCCCGTCGTGCTGTCGTAGGCGACCTGCGACTCGAAGAAGAACGGCGGATTCAGCGGCAGACGCAGGTTTGCGCCGGTGCCTTCCATGTACTGCGTGATCCCGTAGCCGCCACGGAACACCCAGCGCTCGCCCTTGCGATACGCGAACCCGAGGCGCGGCTCCCAGCCGTTGTAGTAGGGCTCGTAGAGCGCCCGGCTGTTGCCATTCTGTCCCGCCAGCTGCTGCTCGAGGTTCGTCAGGCTGAAGTTGGCCTGGCGGTCGTTCTCCTCGACGAGTGGTGAGGTGAAGCCCCAGCGCAGGCCGAGGTTCAGCGTCAGGTCGTCGGTGGCCTTGTAGTCGTCGGCCACGTAGAACGCGGTGCGACTCTGGAGGTGCGTCCAGGGGTCCGTCAGCGAGCCGCGGCCCTTGCTGGAGACCTGGTCCAGCAGGAAGTCGGCGAACGCCACACCGGTGAACTGGCCGGAGTAGCCGATTGAACCGAGCTGCCCGTTGTTGCCCGAGTAGTATCGGTTCATGACGTACCGGTTCCACGACCCTCCGAACTTCACCGTGTGGCGGCCGGCGAGCCAGGTCAGACGCTCGTTGATCTGGAACACGCCGTTGTTGGTGTTGCTGCCGATGGCGGTCGTGCCGATGTTCGAGAGGTTGTTGCCCATCACGATGCTCGACAAACCGGGGATGGGCTGCGGGCCACCGATACCGAGCGTGTTGTTCAGCGGCCCCAGGCCACGGATGTCGGCCGGCGTGCCGTTGAACGAGTTGTCGTTGTAGCCGACGAGCAGGTCGTTCACGAGGGTGCGCCCGATGATGCGGTTCCAGTTGGCGCCCCAGCTCCAGAACGGGTTCTCGGAGAGGTTGCCGTAGATCAGAGGCATCGATGTCGTACCCGGCAGCGACTCGTGGGTCTGGCGTGAGTAGCGCACGTAGAACTTGTCGTTCTGCGACGCGTTGACGTCGACCTTCACGTCGAACTGGTTGGTCGTCTCCTCCGAGGACGCCTGACCGAGGTAGTTGAGGCGGAAGTCCGACAGCGGGCGCGCCACGTTCGCCCGCGGGTACAAGGCCTCGTTGGCCAGGAGGTTTCGCGCGACGGGGCCGAACCGGTCGACGGGAATCTGGTTGTTCGGGAACGGCTGTCCCGTGAGCGGGTCACGCGCGATCAGGTTGCTCGCAAGCAGGCTGCTGAGATCGCCGTTGCGCCACTCATTGGGAATGACCGTGGCGAACGAGTCGGCCGGAGGCGTCTCGCCGCGGCCGCCCTGGTAGTCGGCGAACCAGAACACCTTGTTGCGGATGAGCGGACCGCCGACGGTGCCGCCGAAGATGTCGCGCGAGTACTCCGACTTGCGTCCGCCCGCGCGGTTGGTCGCCCACGGCGTGGCGGCAAGCTCGTTGTCACGCCAGTAGTAGAACGCGTTGCCCGAGACCTGGTTGGTGCCCGACTTCAGCACCATGTTGACGATGGCACCGGCCACGTTGCCCTGTTCGGGCGAGTAGTTGTTGGTCTCGACGCGCACCTGTTCGACGGCGTCCGGACTCGGCTGGTAGGCAATCAGGTTGTCGATGGCGTCGTTCATGTCCACGCCGTCGAGCATGAAGTTGTTGCCCTGCTCGCGCTGGCCGTTGACGTAGGGACGGCCGCCGCCGGTGTTCTTGAGGCTGTTGAAGGACGCGGGGTTCGGTGACGTCACACCGGCCGTGTACAGCGTCGCCGTCGAGAGGTTGCGGCCCTGCACGGGCAGCTTCTCGACCTGGTTGCGATCGAGCTGGGTGCCGACGACCGCGTTCTCCGTCTGCAGCACGGCCGCCGTGGCGGTCACCTCGACGCTCTCCTGCAGATCGCCAATCTCCATCGAGAAGTCGACGCGGGCCGTCTGCGAGGCCGACACCGTGATGGTGGACTGGCTGGACTTGAAGCCCTGCAGTTCCGCCCTCACGACGTACTCGCCGATCGGTACGCTCGTCATCGTGTAGACACCGGCCGCGTTGGTCACGCCGGTGTAGGGGACGTTCGTGCTCGTGTTCGTCGCCGTGACGGTCACGCCGGGCATCGCGCCGCCGGTGTCGTCCGCGACGATGCCCGTGATGGTCGCGAGGCCGCTTTGAGCCAGCGCCAGACCTGGCATGAGACACAGCACGAGCAGCGCCATCGACCGCGCCGCGGCTGTCGCTACGAATCGCATCATGAGTTCCCCCCTTGAGAAAGACTCCCGTCAGGCTCTGCCAGCGAACACCATGCCAAGTCTTCGCCTCCCCGTCACTCGCCGTTCACGGCGGCGTCATGGCCCCGTCGTAAGCCGATCCTTATGGAATTCGTGCGACTCGTGCGGACGCGTCGGGCGCCGGCCCGTCGCCCCGTCCGCGCAGAATTCGGAAAATTGAAATGCGCGTACGGAAGGATGGATTCGGCGCCTCGTGAACTCGTAGTATGGTTACCGCGACTTTTCAACGAGTACGGCAGATTGCGCGAAGGCCCGACGCCGCGTGACGCGCGGGCCCGCGCTGGAGCGTCCCGGCCATGTCCAGCGGTACCGTCACGATTCCCGTTCGCCGATTCGGCGAGACGTCACGTCGCGATGCCTGGTGGGTTGCCCCCCTGGGCGTGTTTCTCGCGCTGTCGGCCTTCCTCGTCTACTCGACGTGGGCGGCGTTCCAGAACGCGCACTATGCGCATGGCCCGTACCTGTCGCCCTTCTACTCGCCCGAACTGTTCGGCAGCTCACCACACGCCGTCTTCGGTCCGAAACCCGCCGCGTGGCCCGCGTGGCTCCCGTTCTCGCCGGCCCTGCTCATCCTGCCGTTCCCCGGGCTGTTCCGCGTGACCTGCTACTACTACCGCGGGGCGTACTACAAGGCGTTCTGGGCGGATCCGCCGTCGTGTACGGTCGGAGAGCCGCGGTCCTCGTACTGGGGTGAGCGCAGCTTCCCGCTGATCCTGCAGAACGCGCACCGGTACTTCCTCTACGTCGCGCTCGGGTTCCTCCTCATCCTGCTGCACGACGTCTGGACGGCGCTGTGGTTCCCCGATCCGGCGTCCGGCGGGACGACTTTCGGCGTCGGCGTGGGCACCCTGGTACTCGCCGCCAACCTGACACTGCTCGGCGGGTACACGCTCGGGTGCCATTCGCTGCGTCATCTGGTCGGCGGCGGCATCGACGAGATCTCGAAACACCCCGTGCGGCACCGCTCGTACCGCTGCGTCGGCTGCCTGAACCGCAGGCACATGATCTGGGCCTGGTGCAGTCTCGTGTCCGTGGCGTTCAGTGACCTGTACGTCCGGCTGTGCTCGATGGGCATCTGGACCGACGTGAGGATCTTCTGACGTGGCCGGCTACGAACACCACGACTACGACGTCCTGGTCATCGGCGCGGGAGGCGCGGGGTTGCGGGCCGCCATCGAGGCATCGGCGTCCGGCGCGTCGGTTGGCCTGATCTGCAAGTCGCTGCTGGGCAAGGCGCACACCGTGATGGCCGAAGGGGGCATCGCCGCCGCCCTGGCCAACGTCGACGAACGTGACAGCTGGAAGGTGCATTTCTCCGACACGATGCGGGGCGGCCAGTACGTCAACAACTGGCGCATGGCCGAGCTGCACGCGCGTGAGGCGCCAGACCGCGTGCGCG
>CAYMAG010000219.1:0-4697 GCA_964388335.1 uncultured Vicinamibacteraceae bacterium
TTCTAGCGGGCCTCCGGCCCAGCGAGGGCCTCGGCCCGCAACGGTCGCTTGCCTCGCCGAACGCTTGACTCAATGAGCCAAGTTTCGGCGTGTCAAGGGTGCTAGCGGGCGAACATCTGGTCGCGCGTGCCGATTGACCCTGTGCGCGACATGATATGGCGGGGCAGTCGGGGGCAGCACGGGTCCAACCTACGGGAATCATGGCAGTCAGAATCGGCGAACTCCTGCTCAAGGAGAACAAGATCACGCCCACCCAGCTGCAGGAGGCCCTGACCTATCAGAAGGCCAACGGCGGCAAGCTGGCCATGAACCTGGTCAAGCTGGGGTTCGTGCGCGACGAGGAGATCACTGCGCTCCTGAGCCGCCAGTACGGCGTTCCGGCCATCGATCTTGCCAGGTTCGAGATCGAGCCGACCGTCATCAAGCTGATTCCGGCCGAGACCGCGCAGAAGTATCAGGTCATCCCGCTCAGTCGCGCGGGCGCGTCGCTCACGCTGGCGATGACCGACCCCACCAACGTGTTCGCCATGGACGACATCAAGTTCATGACGGGCTACAACGTCGAGCCGGTGGTGGCCTCGGAACAAGGCGTCGCCGACGCGATCGTGAAGTACTACGCAGCCCCCGCGAAGGGTGCGGCGTCGGTGGCGTCGCTCGACCTCGTCACCAGGGCGCTCGAGGACGCCAGCCAGAACTCCGGAGACGATGTCGAGGTGCTCGAGGAGATCGACGTCGCCGCGCTCGAAAGGCAGACGGGCGAGGCCCCAATCATCCGCCTGGTGAGCCTGGTACTGATGTCGAGCATCCAGCGGGGCGCCAGCGACATTCACGTCGAGCCCTACGAACGTGACTTCCGCATCCGCTTCCGCATCGACGGCATCCTGTACACCGTCATGCAGCCGCCGATGAAATTCCGCGACGCCATCATCTCGCGCCTGAAGATCATGGCGAAACTCGACATCGCCGAAAAGCGCCTGCCACAGGACGGGCGCATCAAGATTCGCTTCAACGACGGCGCCAAGAGCAAGGAGATCGATTTCCGCGTGTCGTGCCTGCCGACGCTCTTCGGCGAAAAGGTCGTCATGCGCCTGCTCGACCGCGAAAAGCTCATGCTCGACATGACCCGCCTCGGGTTCGAACAGAATGCGCTGACGAAGTTCCGCAACGCCATCAGCCGCCCGTGGGGCATGGTGCTCGTCACCGGCCCGACCGGCAGCGGCAAGACCAACACGCTGTACTCGGCCCTGTCACAGCTGAATACGACCGAAACCAACATCATGACGGCCGAAGACCCGGTCGAGTTCAACCTCCCCGGCGTCAATCAGGTCAACGTGCGCGAGAGCATCGGCCTCTCCTTTGCGGCCGCGCTGCGCTCGTTCCTGCGTCAGGACCCGAACATCATCCTGGTGGGCGAGATCCGTGACTTCGAGACCGCCGAAATTGCCGTCAAGGCGGCACTGACCGGCCACATGGTGCTGTCGACGCTGCACACCAACGACGCGCCGAGTACGGTCAGCCGCCTGATGAACATGGGCATCGAGCCGTTTCTCGTCGCCAGTTCGGTGAATCTGATCTGTGCCCAGCGCCTCGTGCGGCGTGTCTGCGCCAGGTGCGCCGCGCCCCACCCCATGCCCATCCCGGCCCTCGTGGAGATCGGCTATTCGCCCGAGGAGGCCAGTCAGGTCGTGCCGATGCGTGGCGAAGGCTGTGAGGGCTGTAATCAGACGGGCTACAAGGGACGCGTCGGCCTGTACGAGGTTCTCGAAGTCACCGACGCCGTGCGCGAACTGATTCTCGTCGGGGCCTCGGCCATCGACCTGCGCCGCAAGGGTGGGGAGGAAGGCATGGTCACCTTGCGGGAGAGTGGCTTGCTGAAGATCCGGCAGGGCGTCACGACCGTCGAGGAAGTCACGCGCGAGACCGTCAAGTAGCAGAACTGTCATCCTTGCCTCGCCGGCGGATTGCCGTCCGCGCACTCTGCGCGGAGAGCGGTCGCCCCGCAGTCCCGGCGAATCTCGCGACAAGTGCCTGCCCCGAAAGGGGTTCACGTGACGATCCGCCTCGTGCGTCCCTCACGCGCTCTACTGGCCCGGCAGTTGCACCGCAGCCCTGTGCGGTGCCCGCTCACGTCGAGCACGGCACGTGCCGATTCTGCGGGCGAGACGACATGGCCACCCTTCCCGAACTGCTCGAGACGACGGTCGACCTGCAGGGCTCCGATCTGCACCTGACGACGAACGCCCCGCCGGTCGTTCGCGTGCACGGCAAGCTCCAGCCGCTGAAGCTGCCCGTGCTGACGGCGCCCGAGACGAAGCAACTGGCCTACAGCGTCTGCACGGACGCGCAGAAGAAGCGGTTCGAGGAGTCGCAGGAACTCGACTTCTCGTTCGGCATCCGCGGGGTTGGCCGCTTTCGCTGCAACGTCTTCAACCAGCGCGGCGCGGTCGCCGCCGTGTTCCGCCTGATCCCCGAGCGCATTCCGACGTTGCAGGAGTTGGGTCTCCCACCGATTCTCAACAAGCTCGCCGAGAAGCCACGCGGGCTCATTCTCGTCACGGGGCCGACCGGCAGCGGCAAGTCGACCACGCTGGCCGCGGTCATCGATCGCATCAACGCCGACCGCAACGAGCACATCCTGACGATCGAAGACCCGATCGAGTACATCCACAACCACAAGGGCTGCGTCGTCAACCAGCGCGAGATTCACAGCGACACGCAAGGCTTCGCCATCGCGTTGCGCGCGGCGCTGCGTGAAGACCCCGACGTGGTGCTCGTCGGAGAGATGCGCGATCTCGAGACCATCGAGTCGGCGCTGCGTATCGCGGAGACGGGGCATCTCACCTTCGCGACCCTGCACACGAACTCCGCCGCGCAGACCATCAACCGCATCATCGACGTGTTTCCCGCGCACCAGCAGTCGCAGATCAGGACGCAGCTCAGTCTGGTGCTCGAGGGCATCGTCTGCCAGTCCCTCCTGCGGCGGGCGAACGTCCCCGGTCGCGTGGTCGCCCTCGAGATCCTCGTGCCGACACCAGCCATCCGTAACCTGATCCGCGAGGACAAGGTTCACCAGATCTACTCGACGATGCAGGCCGGGCAGGAGCGCATCGGCATGCAGACGATGAACCAGTCGCTGGCATCGCTGTATCTGGCGCGCCAGATCACACTCGAGACCGCGCTGGCGGCCTCGTCGATGCGGGACGAACTGCAGGAAATGATTCAGCGCGGTACCGGCGTGGTCGCCGGCGCCGGACTCAGCCGCGGAACCCCGGTTCCATCACGTCGATGAGCACAACCTGAGGTGAGAGATGCAGGCATTCGCGTTCACCGGACGCACACGTACGGGCGAGGCCATCAAGGGCCAGCGTCAGGCCGAGTCGGTCGCGGCGGTCGTTGCGGCACTGCGACGGGAGCAGATCCTCGTCACCAGGGTTGACCCCGTGAAGGTGAAGGCGGTGCGCGGGGCCAGGATGGGCGGCAAGGTGCCCGCCAAGAGCCTGGCCGTGTTCACGCGCCAGTTCAGCGTGATGATCGACGCGGGCCTGCCGCTCGTCCAGTGTCTCGACATCCTGGGCAACCAGGAGCCTCACAAGGGCTTCGCCGCCACGATTCTGAAGACACGCGAGGACGTGGAGAGCGGCATGACGCTCGCCGATGCGATGCGCAAGCATCCGCGCACGTTCGACGGCCTGTTCACGAACATGGTGGCGGCAGGCGAGGCGGGCGGCATTCTCGATACGATTCTGAAGCGCCTCGCCACCTACATCGAGAAGTCGGTCAAGCTGACGGCGCAGGTCAAGTCGGCGATGATCTATCCAGTCGCCGTCCTGATCATCGCCGCCATCGTGGTTGCCGTGATCCTCTGGAAGGTGATTCCGACGTTCGCCCAGATGTTCGCCGGGCTCGGGGCCACGCTGCCGCTGCCCACGCGCATCGTGATCGCGATGAGCAACGGGCTGGTCACCTACGGGCCCCTCATCCTGCTGGCGCTCGGTGGACTGGTCGCGGCATTCCGCGCGTTCTACAAGAACGACCGGGGACGCCACGTGATCGACGGCCTGCTCCTGAAGATGCCCATCCTCGGCATCATTCTGCGCAAGGTCGCCGTGGCGCGGTTCTGCCGGACGTTGTCCACGCTCATCTCGTCTGGTGTGCCGCTGCTCGACGGCCTCGACATCACCGCCAGGACTGCCGGCAACGTCATCATCGAAGACGCCATCGTCGTCACGCGCGTGAGCATCGAACGCGGTGAAACGGTGTCGAAGCCGCTGTCTGACACGGGGGTCTTCCCGCCCATGGTCACCCAGATGATTGGGGTGGGCGAGGCAACCGGTGCCATGGACATGATGCTGGCCAAGATCGCCGACTTCTACGAGGACGAAGTCGACACCGCGGTGGCAGGATTGCTGACCCTGCTCGAGCCCGTGATGATCTCGTTTCTGGGCGTCATCGTCGGCGGCATCGTCATCTCGATGTACCTGCCCATCTTCGACCTCATCTCGAAGCTGACGTAACCGCAGGTGTGGCGGTGCTCTTCGTGCTGCAGTTCGGTCCGGCCGCCGGCCCGGCCTGGCTGATGGCGCCGCTCGGCGCGAGGCCCTGCGTCGTGCCGATGGCGTCAAGGTGCGCGCTGCCGAACTGCTCGGCATGAGCTTTCGAAGCTCTCGCTACTTACGCGAAGAAGTACGACCTCTAGC
>CAYMAG010000220.1:0-4643 GCA_964388335.1 uncultured Vicinamibacteraceae bacterium
AACGCCAAGATCACCTGGACGCAGGTGGAGACCGGCTCGGCCATCACCTGGAAGTACCCGAGCTGCATCCTGCAGGGCGACAACTCGGTCGGCGAGTTCTACTCGGTGGCCGTCACCAACAACCGCCAGCAGGCCGACACCGGCACGAAGATGGTGCACCTCGGCAGGAACACGAAGAGCACCATCGTCAGCAAGGGCATCTCGGCCGGCAAGGGCCAGAACACCTACCGCGGCCTCGTGAAGATCGCGAAGGGCGCGTCCGGCTCGCGCAACTACTCGCAGTGCGACTCGCTGCTCATCGGCGACCGCTGCGGCGCGCACACGTTCCCGTACATCGAGGTGAAGAACACCACCTCCACCGTCGAGCACGAAGCCTCGACGTCGAAGATCGGCGAAGACCAGATCTTCTACTGCCGGCAGCGCGGTCTCTCGACCGAGGACGCCGTCAACATCATCGTCAACGGCTTCTGCAAGGAAGTGTTCCGCGAACTTCCGATGGAGTTCGCCGTCGAAGCCCAGAAACTGCTCGGCATCAGCCTCGAAGGCAGTGTCGGCTGATTCCGTCACCGTTCAATTACACGACACACATCATGCTCGAGATCACGAACCTTCACGCCCGCACCGAAGAGAAGGACATCCTTCGGGGCATCACGCTGTCCATCAAGCCCGGCGAGGTGCACGCCATCATGGGGCCCAACGGCTCCGGCAAGAGCACGCTCGCCAGCGTCATCGCCGGCCGCGACGCCTACGAGGTCACCGAGGGCAGCGTGACGTACAACGGCAGGGACCTGCTCGAGATGGATCCCGAAGAGCGCGCCTGCGAGGGCGTGTTCCTCGCGTTCCAGTACCCGGTCGAGATTCCGGGCGTGAACAACAGCTACTTCCTGAAGGCGGCGCTCAACGCGGTGCGCAAGTACCGGGGTGAGCAGGAACTCGACGCCATCGAGTTCATGAAGCTGATCAAGGACAAGATGAAGCTGCTCGACATGGACCCGAGCTTCATGCAGCGGGCGGTCAACGAGGGCTTCTCGGGCGGCGAGAAGAAGCGCAACGAGATCTTCCAGATGGCCGTGCTGCAGCCGGCACTGTGCGTGCTCGACGAAACCGACTCCGGTCTCGACATCGACGCGCTCAAGGTGGTGGCCAACGGCGTCAACGGCCTGCGCTCTCCGGATCGCGCCATCATCGTCGTCACGCACTACCAGCGTCTGCTGAACTACATCGTCCCCGACTTCGTGCACGTGCTGTCGGAGGGCCGCATCGTGAAGAGCGGCGGCAAGGAACTCGCGCTCGAACTCGAAGAGAAGGGCTACAGCTGGATCGAGCCGGCTGCGGCAGGCGCGACGGTATAGCCGACATGACCACCATAGACATGCAGGACAGCCTGCTGACAGGCATCGACGAGTTCATCGACAGCCGCCGCGCCGAGCCCGCGTGGCGAGGTGACCTGCGCACCCGTGCGCTCGAGCAGTTCCGCGCGGAAGGGCTGCCGAACACGCGTGACGAAGAGTGGCTCTACACGCCCGTGTCGGCCATCGCCGATGCCGGCTACGCGCTCGCCCCGCACGTCGAGGTGGCGCCGGCCGAGATCGAGCCCTTCCTGTTCGCCGGCTTCGATGGCCCGCAGCTCGTGTTCGTGAACGGCCGGTTCGCGCCGGCCCTGTCCGATCAGCGCGCGCTGCCCGCGGGCGCGCGCCTCACCTCCCTCGGTGAGTTGCTGCAGTCGGAGCCGTCACTGGTCGAAGGCTGGCAGGGTCGTGCCGTGCAGTTCCGCCAGCGAGGCTTCACCGCGCTGAACGAGGCGTGGAACACCGATGGCGCCGTCCTCATCGTCGACAAGGACGTCGAGGTCCTGACGCCGATCCATGTGCTGTACTACTCCTCGGGCACGGGAGCGGGGCATCCCCGCACGCTCGTCGTGGTAGGACGCCACGCCAGGGCGGCGCTCGTCGAGACGTTCGCCGGAGCAGCTGACACGACCTACTTCGTCAACGCCGTCACCGAGGTGATCGTGGACGAGGGCGGTCATGTCGACCACTACAAGGTGCAGCGTGACAGCACGAAGTCGCATCACGTCGCCAGCATGCACCTCCACCTCGCGAGAGCCGCCGACGTGGCGACGCACAACATCACGCTCGGCGGCAAGCTCACGCGCAACGACATCAACGCCACGCTCGACGGCGAAGGCATCGAGTGCACGGTCAACGGCCTGTACCTCGTCGATGGCGATCGCCTGGTCGACAACCACACGGCCATCGATCACGCAAAGCCGCACTGCCACAGCTACGAGATCTACAAGGGCGTGCTCGACGATCGCGGACGCGGCGTGTTCAACGGCAAGATCTTCGTTCGCGAGGACGCGCAGAAGACCGACGCGAAGCAGACCAACCAGGTCATCCTGCTGTCGGACGACGCCACGATCGACACGAAGCCGCAGCTCGAGATCTTCGCCGACGACGTCAAGTGCACGCACGGCGCAACGGTCGGGCAGCTTTCCGAAGACGCGCTGTTCTACCTGCGAGCCCGCGGCATCGCGAAGGACGACGCCCGGTCGCTGCTCGTTCACGCGTTCGCCGAGGACATCGTCGATCGCATCAGGATCGAGCCGGTCCGCCGCGCCCTCGAGCAGGTGCTGCTGGCCCGATTGCCCATCAAGGACAGGTAGGGGCATGCCTCATGCCGCATGCTTCATGTCTGAATGCTTCATGCGTGCGGTGCGCGGCTTTCGCGAGTCGAGTCACGAGGCACGAAGCCCGAGGCATGAAGCATGAGTCCCGAAGCCCGAAGCCCGAGTCCCGAAGCCTGAAGCCCCGAGTCATGAAGCATCAAGCATGAAGCATGACTACTCGTCCACCCGTGCGGAGTTCCCCATCCTTGCGCAGCTGGTGCACGGCAAGCCGCTCGTTTATCTCGACAACGCCAACACGACGCAGAAGCCGCGTGAAGTCATCGACGCCCTCACGCGCTTCTATCGTGAGGACAACGCCAACATCCACCGCGCGACGCACCAGCTGAGCGAGCGGTCGACGAAGCTGTACGACGAGACGCGACGCAAGATCCAGCGCTTCATCGGCGCGGCCGACGAACGCGAGGTGGTGTTCACGCGGGGCTGCACCGAGGCGATCAACGTCGTCGCCTGGAGCTTCGCGCGCCCACGTCTCCAGCCGGGCGACCGCATCGTCGTGTCGCACATGGAGCACCACTCCAACATCGTCCCGTGGCAGATGGTGTGTCAGGCCACCGGCGCCGAGCTGGACGTGGTGCCGATGGACGACGATGGCGTGCTGGACCTCGAGGGCTACGAGTCGCTGCTCGGACCCCGCACCCGGCTGGTGAGCCTCATCCACGTCTCGAACGCGCTCGGCACCATCAACCCGGTGCGTGACATGGTCGCCTCGGCCCGTGCCAGGGGCATCACGACGCTGGTCGACGGCGCGCAGAGCGTGCCGCACATGCCCGTCGACGTCCAGGCGCTCGGCTGTGACTTCTTCACCTTCTCGGGTCACAAGATGTACGGTCCGACGGGGACGGGTGCGCTCTACGGGCGCCTCGAGCTGCTCGAGAGCATGCCCCCATGGATGGGGGGCGGCGACATGATCGCCTCGGTGACCTTCGCGCACACCGAGTACGCCGACGTACCCAACCGTTTCGAAGCCGGCACGCCGAACATCGCCGGCGTGGTGGGCCTGGGCGCTGCCGTCGACTTCCTGAACCGGTTCGATCTGGACGAGATCGCGGCGCACGAGCACGCCCTGCTCGAACAGGCCGAGCACGAACTGCAGTCGATCCACGGCCTGCGCATCATCGGCCGGGCACCAGACAAGGCCGGCGTCCTGTCGTTCGTGCTGGACGGCGTGCACCCGCACGACATCGGTACGATCCTCGACCGCGAGGGCGTGGCCATCCGCACCGGACAGCACTGCGCGCAGCCCGTCATGGACCGCTTCGGCCTGCCCGCCACCGCCCGCGCGTCGTTCGCCCTCTACAATGGGCCGGACGACGTGGCTGCCCTCGTCGCCGGCGTGCGGCGCGTGCAGTCGATTTTCTGCTGATTCCGGAGCGGTCGCATGGACGAGCCCGCAGAGGGCTGGGCTGGACAGTCACGCATCTTCAAGGAACTCACGTCCGAGCAGCGGCAGGCCGTGCTTGCCGCAGGCACGACGCGCACACTCGGACGCCGCGCGATTCTCGAGCGGCAGGGCGACCCGGCGCGCACCTTCTACGTGGTCGGGTCGGGCTATCTCAAGCTGACCCAGGTCACTGCTGCAGGCAACGAAGTGGTCGTGCGCTTCGTGGGGCCGGGCGAACCATACGGCGGCGTGGTCGTGCTCGATCAGCAAACGTATCCGGTGACCGCGCAGGCGGTGGAATCGGTCACTGTCATGGGCTGGTCGCGCGAAGTCATGCGGCGGCTGGTGGACGAGGTGCCGCAGCTCAGGATGAACATCATGGCGGCGATCACCCGCCACATGCGGGATGCGCTGCTGCGCGTCCAGCAGTTGCAGACCACCCGCGTTCCCCAACGCCTGGCCGCGACACTGCTGATGCTGGCGCAGCCCGTCGGCCGCACGCTGCGAATCGCGCACCCCATCACGCGTCAGGAACTGGCCGAGATGACGGGCGCCACGCTCTTCACGATCAGC
>CAYMAG010000221.1:0-4602 GCA_964388335.1 uncultured Vicinamibacteraceae bacterium
CACCAGCGGCACGAGAATGGCTCCTGTCAGTATCGATCGCATCATCACCTCCCAGGCTTCCAGCCTACCGCGTCTTTGCTGTTCGCGGAGCCCCGGCACACCTGGGGCCGGTCCAGAAGCGGAACCTGCACGTCCACATGACCAGCACGATCCGGTCGCGAGGCGCGAGATTGGGCGGATCGAAATGATTCGACGGGCGGCGTCCTCTGGTCCGCATTCACCGTGCCGGTGCCCGCGACGCTGCGTCGGTGCCGTCCACGGCGGACGAGGCGAGCACCGGCGCCACAGCGAGCCCGTGAAGCAGGCGAGGCGGCGCGCGCGGCCGCTGGTCGCTGGTGACAAGGAAGCCTCCCTCGTCCGGCCGGCCCGTCCCTCGCCCCAGACCCGTTAGAACCCTTGACACGCCGAAACTTGGCTCTTCGAGTCAAGTTTCGGCGTGGCGAGTGACCGTTGCGGGCCGAGGCCCTCGCTGGGCCGGAGGCCCGCTAGAACTCGTACCGCAGGTTGAGCTGCATACAGCGGTTCGCCGCGCCGTCGCAACCGGCGAGCGTCCCGTTGTATCGGCCGAACGACGACGCGATGTCCGGGAACATGTCGAGCGACGCCACGTCGAAGCGCACCGTGTTGGTGAGGTTGAAGACGTCCCACCGGAACTGCAGCCGGTGTCCGAACGGCATGTCGAACGACTTGCCGAGGCTCATGTCTATGCCGAAGTAGCCGTCACCGCGCAGCAGGTTGCGTTCGCCCACTTCACCGGGAGTCGCGCGACGGAAGTACGTCAGCGCATCGGTCGGATTCTCGAACGGGCTGGGCTGACCGCCGACGATGTCGCGCGTCGTCTGCGTGGGTGGCAGGCGGTTGGGGTCGACCAGCACCGCGTTGCCCTGCAGGTTCCAGTTCGTCGTCCAGCACGAGCGGCAGTTGTAGACGTTGAACGGGAAGCCGCTCGTCCAGCGGAAGATGCCCGACGTCGACCAGCCCCCGATGATGGCGTTCAGCGCCGGACCCGCATTGGTGGCGAACCGCTTGCCCTGGCCGAATGGCAGTTCCGCCAGACCGTTGACGTTGATCTGGTGGCGGACGTCGAAGTCGGCGTACGAGTACTGCAGGTTGGGCTCCCACGAGTTGATCAGGAAGCCCGAGTAGCCGCCGGCCGCGAAGTTGCCGTACGTCGAGCCGCGCTCGAGTGACGATCCGTGGTCCTTGGCTACGGCGTAGGTGTAGTTGAAGTCGTACTGATAGCCCGACGAGAAACGGCGGCGCAGCGACAACTGCAACGAGTTGTAGCCCGACTGCGCCAGCGAACTCTGGGCCGCCAGCGAGTCGTACTGGCGGTTGAAGAAGGTGAACGCGCCGTACTTGCTGCACGCAGGGGAGCAGAACTGGTCGGCGGCCCACAGCGCGGTGATGTAGTCGGGACCGTTGGCAACGAACTCTCCCACCATCACCTGGGTGGCCGACTGGCCGCCGCCCGCCGCATCGGGGAAGACGTTCTCCCAGAACGGAAGGGGCGCAAGGTTCTCGAGGCCGTTGGCCTGCGCGGCAAGAATGCCGGCCTGGACCGCCGCGAAGTAGCTCTGACCGGACTCCGGGTCGACGAAGTCCATCGGCATGGCCAGGTCGCGGCGGATCATCAGGTTCCGTCCCTGCCGTCCGACGTACGCCACATCGATCGAGTAGTTGCGCCCGAGGTCACGCGAAAACGTGAGGTTGTACGCGTGCGAGTACGGCGTCCGCAGGTTCTGGTCGATGGCCGAGGTGATGACGCCGGCCTCCAACGGTGGCGTCGCCGGGAACGATGCCGGAGGCGCGCCCGGGTACGTCGCCGGAATCACGTTGATGTCGGTGAACCTGATGTCCGGGTTCGTCTCGTTGTTGACGCCGAAGGGACTGCTCAGGTTCGACGACAGACCGAACGACCCGACGTTGTTGAACTGCGTCGCGAGACCCGAGCCGATCCGGTCGTACACGAGGAAGTAGCCACCGCGCAGGACCGTCTTCGGCGTGAGCGACCAGGCGAAGCTGGCGCGGGGCGCGAAGTTGTTCTTGTCGTACTCGTACCAGTCGGGGCCGTTGTTCTCGGGGCCGCCCGCCACGAAGGCGACCTCCTGGTCGGCGCTCGACGGGATTCCCGCCCGCATGTTCGCGGCGCGCTGATCGAAGAAGCGACCCATGTTCACATCGGGCACGACCATCTGGCCGCGGCCTTCGTACACCGGCGGGAACATGCTGTAGCGCAGGCCACCGGTCACGGTGAAGTTGTCGGTCACCCGCCACTGATCCTGCACGTAGAACTCGTACTCGTTGGCCACGTACAGCCGCGGCAGGGGCGTGCCCTCGGAGAGTACCTGACCGCCCACGGTGTAGTTGTAGCGGGCCGTGGTCTGGGTCAGGGCGCCGATCATGTTGATGAACGAGTCGGCGTAGGTCGCCTGTCCCCCCGTCGCCACGGCCGGCAGCCCCGAGCAGTCGGCCGGCGCCGGGCAGGCACCGCCCGGCATGTACCGGCGGCCGACGCCTGACGCCCACGACCCGTTCGCCACCGCCGAGTAGAAGGAACTGGCGTTGGTGAACGTATCGTTGCGCAGCCAGCGCAGGTTGGTGCCGACCTTCAGCGTGTGCCGGTTCCTGACCCACGACAGATCGTTGGTCACGTTCAGCGTACCGAGTTCGCGGCCGAACGTGCTCGACAGCGCCTCGTGGTTGTCCATGAACCGGAAGCTGGCCTGACTGGTCTGCTGCAGGCCGATCGTGGCGTCGTCCACCTTGGTGTAGCCCACGCGCAGGGTGTTGATCACTCTGGGCCCGATCACCCAGTCATGTCCCGCGGCGAAACCCCAGTTGCCGACTTCGCGCGTCGAGTTGGCTGACAGGCCGGGGAACTGCGGCACGGCGACGATCGCGTCACTCTGCTTGTTGTAGCGCATGAACAGGCTCTGCGCCGAGTTGACGCGGTAGTCCCCTCGCCCGATATAGGTGTTGAACTGGTTCTCGAGCGGCGCCGCGAATCGATAGCCCATGATGTTGCGACCGTCGCGGCCGTCGAAGTTGGGCAGGGGGAACTGCTGCCAGTACTGCGACGCGGGCAGATTCGCGCCGACTCCGGTCGGATCGACGCGCGACAGCTCGGCGGGGCTCAATCCGTAGAAACCCGCTGGAATGCTGTGCGTGTTGGCGAACCCGCGCACGGCACCGCCCGGGCATGCGCCCGCGATCTCACAGGGATACACGAGCACGCCGTCGCGCATGCTCGCCGAGGGAACGGCGCGCTCGACCACCGACTCGCGCTCTTCGCGCAGACCCTCGTAGTTGAAGAAGTAGAACAGCCGGTCACGGGCGATGGGCCCGCCGACCGACCCGCCGAAGATGTTCTTGTCGAGCCGCGGAGGCGTGCTCTCGCGACCTTCGTTCAACTGCGTGAGCTTGTTGAAGTATTCGTTCGACGAGAACCTGGTGTCACGGCTGACGTAGTAGCCCGCGCCGCGCAGTTGGTTCGTACCGCCTTTGGTGACGAGCGAGACCTGGGGACCCGAGGAGCGGCCGCCTTCCGCACCGTAGCTGCTGGTCGTGACCCGGAACTCCTGCACCGACTCGAGCGTCGGACGGAGCACCGAGGTGAACGCGCTCTGGTTCTGGCCGTCGTTCACGTCGATGCCGTCGAGTGTGACGTTGCCCTGGTCGGCGCGCGCGCCGCTCACCGCGCCGTAGCGCGGGTCCACCGTGGTTTCAGGGTTGTTGCGGGGAATGTAGACGACGCCGGTCTGCAGCGACAGCAGACCGACCGGATTGCGGGCTTCGAGCGGCAGCGCCTTGATCTGCGACTCGCTGATCACGTTGCCGAGGCTGGCGTCGGTCGCGTTGATGATGGGGGCCTCGGCCATGACCTGCACCGTCTCTTCGAGCCCGCCGACCTGGAGGACGACATCGAGGCGCTGCGTCGAGTCGACGCTCAGCCGCACGCCCTCGACCGTACTGATCTTGAAGCCGGGAAGCTCGACGCGAATGTCGTACTCGCCCGGGGGCAGCGACAGGATCTGGTAGCCACCGTCGGCGGCGCTGATGGTTTCACGCGTGAGACCCGTGGCTCGTCCCGTGATGACCACGACGGCACCTGGCACCGCCGCCCTCTGGTCGTCTGTCACTGTTCCGTGGAGGGCGGCCGTACCCGTCTGGGCATCCGCGACGTATCCCGCCGTCAGTACGATGGCTGCCGCCAGCAGGCTCGAGACGAGCCTGAACATGCGTTCCCTCACATTCCACCTCCTCCAACCGGCAACAACTGCAGGCCGACGCCCTGCACGCAACGTGGGAACGCGCAGTCCGTCGGCGGCGAAACCTTCGTCACGGGCTGCGGGCGCAGCGCGGTCGAAGGGCGGGGCGCGAAGGGCACCCCCTCCGAAAGAACGGCCACAGGTTGGGGCCGTTCGCCACGAATGTCAAGCAAAGGTCTTGACAAGATGCGTCGTCATCGGGACGGTTCGTCGAGGAACCGGGACGGAGAGCTGGATGCATGGCCTTGCCGGCCGCCTGTTCGCGCGCATCCGGCTACCCGGATCGCGCCGAGGGCCACGCGACGCTACATCAGCGCGTACACCACGAGCG
>CAYMAG010000222.1:0-4557 GCA_964388335.1 uncultured Vicinamibacteraceae bacterium
GGTGAACGGCGATTCGTAGAGCCGCCCGGGTGAGACGACACCGTGCTCGGTCAGGTGATCGACGATGAGGTTGATGAACTCGATCTGATTGGCCGAGTGCGAGGTTCCCGAAAGGAAGGCTGCCAGGGCGTTCTTGGCGGCGGTGCGGTCCATGCCGACGAGCGACCTCACGAACAGTCCGAGGCCGTCCGCTTCCGCGGCCGCTCGACGCACGTCGTCCGGCCCGCCGAGGCCACTCTCCACCAGCATTCGCTCCAGCTCGGCGAGATCGGTCGTTGTCAGCGGCGTGTTGGTTCTCAGCTTGTCGATGGCGACGTGATCCATGTGCGCGCGCAGGAAGGCGCGTGCCTTCGCCCGGAACTTCTCGTAGTCAGTGCCCGGCGTGAAGCCTGGCAACTCGACGTCCACCCCCGCGCCCATGAGGTCGTCGAAATCCGTGAAGACCGGCTTGCGCTGCCTCTTGTCGATGAACTGGATGAGGCCGCGCAGACGCCGGCGCATGACCTCCAGCATCGGAACCGTCACGTCCTGCCACCACTCGTCCGATTGAACGGCCTGGATCAGGAGCATCTGATCGCGCACCATCGGGATGGCCGACTTCTCTTCGAGCAGTCCGGCCAGTGCCTTGATGCGATCGCGCAGTCGATTGAAGCCGGGTTCGTGGCGGAGGACGCTCAGCTGGAGGCTCAGCGCGAGCAGGTCGAAGCGCTTCGCTTCTTCGTTCTCGGGGTCGAGTTCGGTGGGCAGGCCGGCCACCTCGTGCGACAGCTCGGTCAGCGCTTCTGCCGGAACGTCTACCCACGACTCGGGCCTGGCGTACCTCTCGACCAGGCGGCGGTGCGGACGGACGACGAAGTTGTCGAGGTTCATCGCGGCGACTTCGCGCTGCAGCAGATCGGCAATGGTGCGGCGTACCTCTTCGTCCGTGCGCGGGTCGCCGTAGACCGGGCCTCTCTCCCTCGCCTCGCCGCCACCGGCTGGAGTCGTGACACGGTCCAATGTGCCAATCAGTTCCAGGCGCGCGTCGAACAGCCGCGCGGCAAGTGAGGCGCCAGCCGCCCCATCGGTCCCGGCGATCTGCTGGCCGAAGTACTCGAGGTTCTGGCAGTAGTCGAAGATGAAGAACTGCTCCTTGTGCTGGCCAGGACCGAAGAGGCCGGGACACAGCCGCGTGCCGCGCCCCACCATCTGCCAGAACCTGGTCTTCGAGCGCACCAGCTTGAAGAAGACGAGATTCACGATTTCCGGCACGTCGATGCCGGTGTCGAGCATGTCCACGGAGATTGCGATGTGAGGGGCCTTCTCCTTCTGCGAGAAGTCGTCGATCAGGCTCTGCGCGTACTCGGTCTTGAAGGTGATGACGCGTGCGAACTCACCGCGATAGTGCGGGCAGTTTGCGTTGAAGCGTTCGGCGATGAACTCCGCGTGGGCCTGGTTCCTCGCGAAGAGGATCGTCTTGCCCAGGCGGTCGCCGCCGGCCACCGTCTGGCCGCGCGTCATCAGGTGCGCCAGCACCTTGTCCACGGTGTCCTTGTTGAACAGCCACGTGTTGACGGCCTCGGCCTCGACCCGGTCTGGCACCGTCCCATCGTCGTCCCATTCCAGCGCATCCCACTGGTCCTTGTCTTCGTCGGGGAGTTCGTCGTACCTGATGCCCTCACGCTGGAACTTGAGCGGCACCGACACGGCCTTCGGCGGCACGAGGAAGCCGTCGCGCACCGCGTCATCGATGGAATAGGCGTCGGTCGGCACGCCGTCCTCGAGGTCGAAGAGGCCGTAGGTGTTGCGGTCGACATCGTCCTTCGGCGTGGCCGTCAGGCCGACCAGCAGCGAATCGAAGTAGTCGAAGATGGCGCGGTACTTCTGGAACACCGACCGGTGCGCCTCGTCGATGACGACCAGGTCGAAGTGTCCCACGCCGAAGCGCCGCTGGCCGTCGCTCGCCTCGTCGATCAGCCCCATCAGCGTCGGATACGTGGAGACGTAGACGCGCCCCTCGGCGTGCTTCTCGGTGACGAGGTTCACGGGTGGCGCATCGGGCAGGTGATGCTTGAAGGCATTGACCGCCTGGTTCACCAGCGCCACGCGATCGGCGAGGAACAGCACGCGCTTGGCCCAGTTGCAGCGCATCAGCAGATCGGCGAGCGCGATGACCGTACGCGTCTTGCCGGCGCCGGTGGCCATGACGAGCAACGCCTTGCGGTCGTGGTCGCGCTCGAAGGCCTCGGCGGCACGGCGGATGGCTCGTGTCTGGTAGTGACGCTCGACGATCGCCGGGCTGATCGGCGCCTCGGCGAGCGTGCGACGCGTCTCGCGTCGCTGGATGAGGAGTTCCAGCTCCGCCTTCTTGTAGAACCCCTGCACCGCGCGCGGCGGGTAACGGGCGTCGTCCCAGATCCAGTGCTCGTAGCCGTTCGAGTAGAAGATGATCGGCCGCTGCCCGTACTTCCGCTCGAGGCAATCGGCGTAGAGCTTCGCCTGCTGCTGCCCCACCCGCGCGTCGCGTCGCGTCCGCTTCGCCTCCACCAGCCCCACCGGCTTGCCGTCGTCGCCCCAGAGCACGTAGTCCACGTAGCCCTTGCCCGAGCCCCCTGTCTGCGTGGTTGGCATCCCGCTGACCTCGTACTCGCGATCGCGGGCCTGGTCGAGCGCCCAGCCGGCCTCTTTCAGCAGCAGGTCGATGAAGTAGTCGCGGGTCTGCGTCTCGGAGTAGTCGTGCGTATCGGGCTGCGCGGCCGCCTCGCGGCGCGCCTCTGCCACCTCGGCACGCAGGCGCTTCAACTCCTCGTCCAGCGCGTCCTTGTCCGCCAGCAGTGCCGCCAGCTTCTCGTCGCGCTCGCGAAGGCCGTCCTCGAGCGTGCGCAGCTGCTCGGCTGTGCGTTGAGGCATGGCCGCCGGTCGGGGCAGCACGGCTGCGTCGAACGCGAGTCCCGGTGCTGGTCGCTCGTCGCGGGCGTAGGTGCGTGCAAACCAGTAGGCGACGTGGAACAACTCGCGGACCGCCGCCAGCGCGTCGGCCTCCGGCACGGTGCGATGGCTGTGCACCGCGCGGTTGCCGAGCGTGTTGATCACGCGCGCCTTGCTGAACACCGCGTCGCCGGCCGCCTGCTTGAAGCTCGGCTCGTGGATGAGGGCGGAGAGGTTGTCCTGGTAGGGGAGCCTGAGCGTCGGATCGTGCTTGTAGGCCCAGCTCACGGCCAGTTCCAGCGTGCGCCTGGCGTAGAAGCAGGCCGTGCGCGGGTCGGTGTGCACGGCCGCCTCGGCCCGCGCCGCGGCGTCGAACACCGCCGGCCATTCGCGCTGGAGCAAGGTGAACTGGCTCATGGCACGGCTTCCCGCCGGTGGCGCGATCCGTGGCGTACGTGTACGGGTACGCCGCCGAACTCGTGCTGACCGATGCGGCCGGATGTCGCAAGTCGTGTCGCGAGTTTGTCGCAAGCCGTGTCGCGAGTTCGTCGCAAGCTGTGCCGCCGGTCTGTCACAGATTGACCCCCGGCAGGTACACGAGCTTGTTGGTCTCGCCCTCGTGCCTCACCAGGCCCCGGTCTTCCAGGGCGGACAGATCGCGCTGCAAGGTACGGCGGCTGACGCCGCGGCACAGCGCCTCGTAGTCGCGGATGTCCATGCGCCCGGTCTGCAACAGGTGCTCGATGGCCAGAGCCTGCCGGTCGTTCAGCGCGTGCTTGCGGGCGATCACATCG
The DNA here is from genome assembly GCA_964388335.1 of uncultured Vicinamibacteraceae bacterium. GTDB lineage: Bacteria > Acidobacteriota > Vicinamibacteria > Vicinamibacterales > Vicinamibacteraceae > JAEZDP01. Next base: position 3,702 of record CAYMAG010000222.1, read on the forward strand.
CGCCGGATCACCCGCTCCCCGCGCGCCTTGACCTCGCCCATCTGCACGGCCAACCCGTGGACGAAGAACTCCAACCATCCCGTCAGGTCCATGCCCTGCTCGCGCACGCCCTGGAGCGCGGCATAGAAGGCGCTGCGGTCGCGGTCGTAGAACTCGCTCAGCGTGAACAGGCGCTTGAAGTCGTAGCCCGTTCGATACAGGCACAGCGTCGAGAGCAGACGAGACGTCCGGCCGTTGCCGTCGACGAACGGGTGGACGTGCACGAGCTGGAACTGGGCCACGCCCGCCACGAGCACGGGGTGGACGTCCGATTCGGCCCCCAGCCACTCGACCAGCTCACGCATCAGTGGCGCCACGTCCTCGGGAGGCGGCGGCGTGTAGATGACCTCGCGCGTGCGGCTGTTCGCCACGTAGTTCTGGATGGTGCGGTATCGCCCCGGCTGCGCCGCGCCGCCGCGGACCCCGTCGACCAGCCGCTTGTGGATCTCGCGGATCAGCGCTTCGGTGATCGGCTCGCCGCTCCCGAGATACTTCGCCACCAGATTGAACGCGTCCCGATAGTTCAACAACTCGCGCACGTCATCGCGGTCGGCGCCCTCGACCTCTTCACCTGCCCACAGGCGCGTGGATTCTTCGAGCGTGAGCTGCGTGCCCTCGATGTGCGTCGTGTGGTGCGCCTCGAGCAGCAGGGCGCGCTGGCTCATGCGCTCGATCCACTGGTCCGACAGGGTCGCCGCCTCCAGGAACCCCCGCGCCCGTTCAATCGCCGTCAGCGAGGCGGCAATCGCGTTGGTGATGCTGAATCGCGGGGCGAGAGGCATGGCTACAGTTCGCCCCGGAAGGCGCGGTGCTGGAG
>CAYMAG010000223.1:0-4519 GCA_964388335.1 uncultured Vicinamibacteraceae bacterium
GGAGGGACGTCCGACGCGTTGCTGCGCGCCTTCCTGGACAGCGCCGCCGAGTGGACGGCAGAGCCGTCGGCATTCGCCGCCGCCTGGCACGCGCTGGGCGATGCGCTCCACGGTGCGACGTACGGACACGTCACCCGCGCCGACTGGGAGCGGCTCGACGCCGCAACGGAACCGCGGGGCTATCCCGCCGTGCACCACAGCGAGTCGTACCGACAGGCGCGGTCGCCTGCGTACCGTGTCCTGACCGGCGTCGCGGCTGCACGCCTGGTGGCGCGGCTGACCTGACACCACGTCGATCGGCGGGCGCCGATCGCAGGCTCGGCTGCGATCGCGCGATCAGCGCTCGGAGTTCTGCGGTGAGTCCTGCCGGTCGAACCGCGTCCACGCCCCGCCGATGCGTCGCTCGTGCGGCAGGAACGTCGCCTTGTACTCGAGGTGGCGCGACCCCTCCACGTACAGGCCGAGGTACAGGTGCGACAGCCGCTGCGTGACGCAGTATTCCCACTGCTTCAGGATCACGTACGTGCCGACGCTGTGCCGCGCATACGCAGGGTCGAAGCAGCAGTAGACCGCCGACAACGTGTCGGCTCCGCGATCGGCCACCGCCACGGCGACGAGCCGGTCGCCATCCCACACCGTGAACTCGAGCGACGGACAGCAGGTCTCGACGAGAAACGCCGCGTACGTCTCCACGTCCGGCGTCTCGTCGGTGTCATCGTCGGTCGTGAGTCCGCGCCCCCACTTGTGCCGCATGTACAGCGTCGCGCGGGCAAGATCCGCGATCGGGGGGCCGGTCTCGACTCGAAAGAACCGGTCGCCACGGCGCAGGAGGCGGCGGTGCGTCGCCGACGGCAGGAACTCGGACACGGGCAGGCGGATGGCCTCGCACGCCTGACATGCCGGGCACATCGGACGGTACAGAAACACGCCCTGCCGCCGATCGCCGGCCTCCAGCGCCGCGTCCACTTCCACTGCCGTCAGCGGGCGCGCGGGCACCCGCAGCGGCAGCCGTGCCACGTTCCCGGGCAGGTAAGGGCACCGGTCGAGTTCGTCGTAGACGATGAAGGTGGCAACCACGTACGGCGTTATGGTAGATCGCGGATCGGTAGATCGGGGATCGCGGACCGGGGATCGCGGATCGCGGATCGGGGATCGGGGGATCGGGGACCGGGGGATCGGGGAGATCGCGGATCGGGGGACGGATCGAGGGCTCCGGCCGTCATGGCTGCGCTACACTCTGCGGATGCGCATGATTCGTGTCCTCTCCCTCGTCGCCCTCGTGTCCCTCGCAACGGCCTGGCCGGCCTCGGCCCAGCGCCCGGATCGTCCCCGCTACGGCGGCGAAGACTGGGTGCAGCTCTTCAACGGCAAGGACCTCTCGGGCTGGACCAACGTCGGCAACGAGAAGTGGGTCGTCGAGAACGGCGAACTCCACGGCGAGGCCGTCACCAAGGGCTACGGCTACCTGAAGACCGACAGGAACTTCAAGGACTTCTCGCTTGCCCTGCGCTTCAAGTGCGAAGGCACGGGCAACAGCGGCGTGTTCTTCCACACCGACTTCAAGCCGGGCACCGCCGACGTCAGCCAGGGCCTCCAGTTCGAGGTCGACTGCGTGATGATGCGTCACACGGGCGGCATCTACGGCGACGGCCGCGGCTGGATCGTCTGGCCCGCGCCCGAGAACGAGTCAGTGGTGCGCCCGAGCGACTGGAACGAGTACGTCCTCGAGGTGCGCGGCAACCGCTACATCTCGCGACTCAACGGCGTGGTGATGGTCGACTTCACCGACCCCAGCCCGAAGTCGTTCGACGGCGCGATCGCGCTGCAGCTGCACTCGGGCGGCGAGGGCAACATGAAGTTCAAGGACATCTGGGTGCGCGACCTCACGCCGCGATAGTCGAGGCTTCAGGCTGCAGGCTGCAGGTATCAGGCTTCGGGCTTCAGGCATGAAGCATGAGTCATGAAGCATGAGTCATGAAGCATGAAGCATGAAGCATGAAGCATGAAGCATGAAGCATGAAGCATGAAGCATGCCCCCCCGTCATGCCCGCGTCACGCCGCTGCGTGGACGCACGTCGACGAGCAACGCGTGGACGGTGGCGGCGAGGTCCCTGAGCGAGAAGGGCTTGGCGAGGCGACCCGAGAAGCCGGCGTGTTGATAGTCCGCGAGCAGGCCAGTGTCCGCGTACCCGCTCATGACGATGGCGCACACGCCGGGGTCGAATTCACGGAGGAGCGCCAGCGCTTCGGCGCCGCCCATGCCTCCCGGCACGGTGAGGTCCATCACCAGGGCATCGTAGGGCGTCCCTGCCTCGAGCGCCGCCGCGTAGCGTTCCACCGCCATCTCCCCATCCGACACGGTGTCGGCCTGGTAGCCCAGCGACCGCAGCATGGAGGCCGTGACCGTGGCGATGGCACGTTCGTCGTCCATGACCAGCACGCGGCCCGTCCCGCGGGGGATCGCCTGTGACGGCACGGCTGCCGTGATCGCCACGCGCCGTGTCGACCTCGGCAGGTAGATGTGAAAGGTGGCGCCGCGTCCCGGCTCCGACTCGACCTTGATGAATCCGCCATGGTTCTGGACAACGGTGTGCGACACCGCGAGGCCCAGGCCCGTGCCCGACGACTTGGTCGTGAAGTACGGATCGAAGATGCGCTCGACGTGCTCGGCGGCGATACCCGGACCGTGGTCCTGGATGCTGATGCGGACGAACTGCCGCTCTTCACCGGGCGCCTCGTGTGGCAGGCGGAACCGGACGTTGCGACATGACACGTCCACCTGTCCGCCGCGCGCCATGGCCTGCTTGGCGTTGAGGACGATGTTGTGCACCACCTGCTCGACCTGGCCTTCATCCGCTTCCACCGTCCACAAATCGGGTGGCAGGTTCACCGAGCCTCGTACGTTCGACCCGCTGACGGCGAACCGTACCGTGGTGTCGACGAGCTGGCCCAGGTGCATCGGACGCTTCACCGGGTCGCCGCCGCGTGAGAACGTCAGCAACTGGTGGGTGAGCGTGCGTGCCCGCAGGCAGGCGCGCTCCGCTTCTTCGAGCCAGGTGGCCGTCTCCCGAGAGATGGTCTCGTCACTGCGCGCGAGCGCGATGTTGCCGACGACCGCCGTCAGCACGTTGTTGAAGTCGTGCGCGATGCCGCCGGCAAGCACGCCCAGCGACTCGAGCTTGCTCGCGCGCAGACGCTCCTGGGTCAGGCGCACGCTCTCGGTGACGTCGCGCACCACCAGCACGACGCCCAGGCGCTGGCCCTCGCCGTCCGACATGGGCGCTCCCGACAACTGCACCGACAGCCGGTGTCCCGCGCGGGTCATCAGCGACGCTTGTTGTGCCTCGTCCGGCACCCGGCCGTCCGAGAGAATGCGGTCGAGCGGCACGTCGTGCACGCGCGAGCCTTCGCTGTCCCAGAGGCAGAGCACGTCGTCCACCGCGCGGCCCACGGCGGCGGCGTGCGTTCTGCCGGTCAGCACCTCCGCGACGTTGTTGAGCATCGTCACGCGGCCCTGCAGGTCCGTGGCAATGACCGCGTCGCCGATACTGCGCAGCGTGACCGCCAGTCGTTCCTTCTCGGCGGCGAGGTCCTCGCGCGCTGCGGCATGCAGATCCGCCATCGCCTGCACGCGCAGCTGCTCTTCGTGCAGGCGCCCGAAGTACACCTTGTACGAGTGGTAGATGAACGCCACCGGCACCAGCACGAACAGGACGATGGCGGGGTGGGTGTTCTCGCTCTGAATGATCAGCGTGCCGAGCGCGACCATGCCGGCGGTGAGGAAGTAGCCGGGGCCGGTCCACAGGAAGTTGTCGTGCCAGCACTTCCACAGCCGCTGGCTCGTCGACAGCGCGACGGCCGTCGAGACGATGAGCGAGTTGGTCAGGAAGTAGAAGCTGGTCGCCCCGAGCAGCGGGCCGATCTTGAAGGCATCGCCGACGACGCCCGGCCTGCCGCCGAGGTACATGAACGCGCCGCCTGCCGCTCCCACGGATAGTGCCAACATGGCGCTGTTGAAGACGTGGCGATACAGCGGTGAACGGGTCTTGCTGTGGAAGGCCGACTGCACCCACCCCGACACGGCGGCGATGGCGAGGGCCGATCCGAAGCCGAGTGTCAGCAACGCGATGAGCAACGCCGCGAACGACGTCGACATCGTGGCCCAGCCGCGCGCGAGCGGCACGTGTATCTTGAGGGCCGACAGGAGGGACGCCAGGGCGAGCAGGCCAAGGAACGCCCAGGGCCGCTGCTGCAGCTCGTGCACATGGAGCGCGAGAAGCACCGTCCCGGCGACGATGACGCCGCCGACGTAGAGGTGAAGCCAGCGCTCCGACTGAGATGATTCGGCCACGAGTATGCGTGTGTCTGGTCAGGCCGAGGGCCGCCGGCCCAACAGGCAATCGGCCTATTGTGCCGGAATTGCAGTCCCGAGGCCAAGATTACAGTCAAGCAAGAAGCGTACCTGCGGACCGTACATGCTTCCGGGCGCGTCGGAGGACGCCAGGTCAGCCGTATCTAG
>CAYMAG010000224.1:0-4473 GCA_964388335.1 uncultured Vicinamibacteraceae bacterium
GGAGGCCGAGAACGCCAGCGAGAGGCAGGGGGCGTGCCCCTGCGAGGCGTGACAGGCCGGAGAGACGGCCATGCATTCATCGGCCCATGAGAGACGAGGACTGTGGACTGTGCCTGAAGACCGCCCCGCGTTCTTGTGCTACGCCAAGGAATGGATCGTCGCGACGCGACGACTCAGTCCCGCCGCCCGCGGCGTGTACTGGGACATGATTTGCTTCGCCTGGCTCGACGAGGGTCTGCCTGCCGATCCAGACGAACTGCGTCAGCAGCTCGGGGTCGAGCGTGGCGAGTGGCGACGGATCTGGCCCAAGCTCGCGCCGAAGTGGGTCGTGCGAGACGGGACGTTACACAACGCCCGACTCGAGGAGGTGCGCCGCGAGAGCGCGGACTTCACCACGGCCCGGGTCGACGCCGGTCGCCGAGGGGGGCAGGCGTCCGCGAAGGCCAGAGCGGCGAAGCACGGCAGCGCGCAGCCCCGAAGCAACCCCGAAGCAAACCCCGAAGCAAACGCCGAAGCAAACCCCGAAGCAGCGCTTCGAAGCAAACCCGAAGCACCTCACGAAGCACGAACCGAAGCGGACGCCGAACCGCTGCTTCGAAGCAAACTCGAAGCAGCGGTTCGAAGCAACCCCGAAGCAAACGCCGAAGCAAACGCCGAAGCCGCGCCGAAGCCTGCATCTGCATCTGCATCTGCAGTTGATCTTGATCATCTCGACGACGACTTCGTCGTCGGGGGAGATCCGGGCGCGCGCGAGGCGGGGACGTCGTCGTCGTCGCTTGGTCCTCCAGGACGCGTCATGCTCGCGGCGCAGGAGGCCCACGCGCTCTGGGTCACGTGGCTCCCCGACGCCTCGCCGGCCGTCTGGGCGGACATCCAGCCGCCGGGCCGGCGCGCCATCGCGGAGTTCGTCCAGCGCCTCGGGCTCGACCGCGTCGAGGCGTTCATCCAGCGCGTCGCGGCGAGCGATTACCTCGCCGGGCGGAAGGACCTGCCGCCGATGAATTTCTTTTCAGCGATCCAGTACGCCGACCGCATCCTGGCCGGGGCCTACGACAACCGGACGGACGGCCAGCAGGCCATCGACGACGCGGGGCGGCGGGGCCGCGTGGGCGTCCCGGTCAAGGACCCCCTCGGCCCGCCCGGTGGCTGGCTGTGTGCGCACGCCCCGACGTGCACGACGTGGGCGCAGTGTCGCGACCTGGTGGCCGCGGAGCCGACGGAGATGGCGGAGACGGCGGCGTCATGACCACCCCTGGCGTCACCCCGCCGCTCCTGGCCCGCGCGCTCACGGACCTCGAACGCCAACTCGTCGCGGAGCGCGCGCGGCGGGAGTCGGCCGAACGGGAGCGCGATGCGATCCGTGGGTTGGCGGCAGAGTTGTTCGTCGCGCTCCAGCGCGTGCACGACGCTCGGCACCGCTGGCACGACATGCGGATCGCGGAGGCCACCTCGGACAAGCGCTATCCCGATGCGGAGTGGGCGTACGCGTCAGAGGTGGAGGTCCGCGCCTCAGCGGCACTCGGGTCCGCGGAGCGTGCGCTCCGTGACGCGCTGGCGCCGGAGCGTGCCTTGTGAGCGTGCTGCGGGTAGCGGATCTCTTTGCCGGCGCTGGCGGCTCGAGTACGGGCCTCCTGCGCGTGGTCGAGGCCGCTGGCGCGCGCGTCGACCTCACCGCGGTCAATCATTGTCGGGCCGCCCTCGAGACCCACGCCGCCAATCACCCCCGGGCGCGTCACATCTGCGAGCCTATCGATAGCGTCGTCCCGCGTCGTGTCGTGGGCGGTGACCTTGACCTGCTCTGGGCGTCGCCGAGCTGCGTGAATCACTCCCCCGCGAAGGGCGACAAGACGATCGATGACGAGGATCGGACGACGGCCTGGAGCGTCATCCGCTGGGCCGAGGCGACGCGGTCGGCGTGGGTGATCGTCGAGAACGTCCCGCGGTTCCAGCGGTGGGGACCACTCGGCCGCCATGGCCGGCGGCTCGCGTCGCGTGCCGGGGAGACCTTCCGCGCCTGGCTCGCGGCGCTGCACTCGCTGGGCTACACCGTCGACAGGCGCGTGCTGAACGCGGCCGACTACGGCGCCTACACCTCCCGGCCGCGGCTGTTCGTCGTCGCGCGCTTCGACGGGGCGCGCTCGCGTGGGCCGATTCCGTGGCCGACGCCGACACACGCGGCGGCCGGGACGGCGCCGCTCTTCGCCGACCTGCAGCCGTGGCGCGCTGCGGCCGACATCATCGACTGGCAGCTCCCCGGCCGCAGCGTGTATGCGCGTCCCAAGCCGCTGGCCACGGCCACGATGACGCGCATCGCCGAGGGGGTGCGGCGCTACAGCGGGCGCCCGTTCGTGCTGGGGCAACAGTCCGGCGCGGTCGCGCGGCTGACGACCGAGCCCCTGCCGACCATCGCCACATCGGGCGCCATCTCGCTCGTGCAGCCGTTTCTGATCACGTACTACTCCTCGGGCGTGAACGTCTCTCCTGTCACGGTGCCCGTACGCACCATCACGACGCGCGACCGCTTCGGCCTCGTCCGATCGGAGGGCGGTGACCTCACGCTGCGCATGCTCGTGCTGCGTGAGTTGTCAGCCGCGATGGGCTTTCCGGCGGGGTACTTCGCCGGTGTTGGCGACACCGCGGCCAAGGCGATGGTGGGCAACGCGGTTGAAGTCCATCAGGCCGCGGCGCTCTGGCAGGCGCCGGTCGCGCACGTCCTCGGCCAGACGCGGAGGGCCGCGTGAGCACTGGCATTCAGTGGACGGACGAGACCTGGAACCCGGTCAGGGGCTGCACACGCGTCAGCGCCGGGTGCGTGCACTGCTACGCCGAGACGATCGCGCACCGCTTTAGCGGGCCGGGGCTGCCGTACGAAGGACTGACCACCAACGGCCGCTGGAACAGCCAGATTCGCGTCGTGCCTGCACACATGATCGATCCGGTTCGCTGGCGTCGGCCGCGTCGGATCTTCGTGAATTCGATGAGCGATCTGTTTCATGCGAACGTGCCGCTCGACGTGATCGATACCGTCTTCGCGGTGATGCACGTGGCACGACATCACCAGTTCCAGGTGCTGACGAAGCGCCCCGAGGGGATGCAGCGCTACATGGCCGACCCGGAGACGCCACGCCGGATCGACGCGGCCGTCCTGGCGCTCATGACAGACCATGTGGAGATCGGCGGCAGTATGTGCATCATGCAGCGCGACCTGCGCGTTCGGGATGCTTGGGTCGCCGGCCCGGCGCCGGACCTGTGGCCGCCGACGCATGTCGCACTCGGCGTGAGCGTCGAGAACCAGGCGACGGCCGACGAGCGAATCCCGCTGCTGCTCGCCACGCCGGCCTCGTTGCGGTTCATCTCGGCCGAACCGTTGCTTGGTCGCCTCTCGCTGCTCGACTACCTGTACACGGATCTGCAGCCGACGGGCGACTTCCGGACGCACGCCGGCACGCGCGAGATGAGGTTCACCCACGGCGGGCGATCTGGACTGGGGTGGGTAATCTGCGGCGGTGAGAGCGGGCCCGGCGCGCGGCCCTGCGACGTGGCCTGGGTGCGCTCGATCGTGCAGCAGTGTGCGGCCGCGGGCGTGCCCTGCTTCGTGAAGCAGCTCGGCCAGCACGTGATCGACCGCAACGATGCGGGATTCGAGGGCGATCCCGGCGATGCGTGGACGCCTGAGACGCGGTACGAGGACCGAACGTCGGAGGGATGGCAGGGCGATCCCGTGCGTGTCCGCCTCCGCGCCCGCAAGGGCGATGACATGGCCGAGTGGCCCGAGGACCTCCGCGTGCGTCAGTATCCCGCTGAGGTGCGCGCATGCCTGACACGGACGGAGCGGCGGCGCATCAGCCATCTGTGGCGGAAGGCTGATCGGCGGGCGGACCGTGCGCGAGGTGACGCGTGAGACAGATGGCCTTCTCGCTTACGACGCCGCAGGTGCTCGACCGCTCGAAGACGGTCACCCGTCGCGCCGGGTACAGTTGGATGGCGCTGCGCCCGGGACAACTCGTCCAGGCCGTCGAACAGGCCCAGGGGCTCAAGCGCGGGGAACACGTGCGGCGCCTCGCCGTGTTGCGCATCCTGGACGTCCGTCTCGAGACGCTCGCGACGATCACGCCGGACGACGTCCGCGCGGAGGGCTTCGGCGATCTCGCGCCACACGACTTCGTCGCGTTCTTCTGCCGCACCCACCGGGGCGTCCAGCCGACCAGTGAGGTCGTGCGCATCGCGTTCGCCTACGTCGACGACGTCGAGGCCGCGCCGGCAGGAAACCGCCCGATGTCCCGGCGTCGCACGCGCCCCCGCTGTCAGGACTGCCAGGCCCCGTGCTCCCGCCACGCCGTGCGCTGCAGGCGCTGCGCAGCGAAGGCGGCGACGCGCCTGCGCGGGCATCGCCTGCTGGCGCGGCCCAGCCGCGATGAGGACTACCGTCCCACGGACGCGGACCTCGCGCGCGTCGAGCGCCAGCTGCGGCGG
>CAYMAG010000225.1:0-4469 GCA_964388335.1 uncultured Vicinamibacteraceae bacterium
TCCTCAGTGCCTGAAATGCCGGCGCCCCGTGAACACCATGGCCATGCCGTGTTCGTTGGCCGCGTCGATGACCTCCTGGTCGCGTACTGATCCCCCAGGCTGCACGACCGCCGTCGCACCGGCCGCCGCCACGGCATCCAGACCGTCGCGGAACGGAAAGAAGGCATCGGAGGCCACCACCGATCCGCGCAGCCGCCCCTCCCCCGCCTTCATGGTCGCCACCTTGACGGCGTCCACGCGACTCATCTGCCCCGCCCCGATGCCGAGCGTGCGTTCGGCGTTCGCGAAGAGGATCGTGTTCGACTTGACGTGGGCGCACACGCGCCAGGCGAAGCGCAGGGCCTGCCACTCGTCCGGCGACGGCTGGCGTTCGGTCACGACGCGACGATCGCCGGAGGCGTCGGTCCAGGGCGTCCGCGCTTCGTCGACGCGGTCGCGCTGCTGGGCCAGCATCGCACCGAGGATGGAGCGCCACTCGACGCCCGCGTGGCCCGCCAGCGCGCTGAAGTCGGTAGTGAGCACCCGCAGATTGGTCTTCCTCGCCAGGATCGCCAGGGCGTCGTCGGTGACCGACGGCGCGACGACCGCTTCGATGAACGTCGCGGTGATCGCCTCCGCGACTGCGGCGTCGAGCGTCCGGTTCAGCCCGATGATGCCGCCGAACGCCGACACCGGATCGGCGTCGCGCGCCTGCACGTAGGCTGCCGCCGCGTCGGCGCCGGTCGCCACACCGCAGGGGTTGGTGTGCTTGATGACGCTGGCCGCCGGCTCGTCGAACTCCAGGACGATGCGCGCGGCGGCGTCGAGGTCGAGCAGGTTCGTGAAGCTGAGTTCCTTGCCCTGATGGAGGGTCGCCGCGCCGAACCCTGTCGACGTGGCATCCGCGTACCAGGCGGCGGCGAGGTGTGGGTTCTCGCCATAGCGGAGAGTCCGCACACGAGCGAGATCGATGCTGGCGGTCGGCGCGAAGAGCGGCCTGTCGGCGGCCGGAATGCGCGCCGCGTGGTCGCCATCCACCGCGACCTGCGCGAGGGCGTCCGTGATCGTCCGGTCGTATGCCGCGGTGTGCGCGATGGCCTTGCGCGCCAGGTCGAACCGCAGGGCGAGCGACGGCGGCCCGTCCGCGTCGAGCGCCTGCGCCACGCGGTCGTAGTCGGACGGGTCGACGACCACGAGCACGTCCCGGAAGTTCTTCGCCGCGGCGCGCACCATGCTGGGACCGCCGATGTCGATTTCCTCGATCAGAGCGTCGAACGAGGTGTCGGGGTTGGCGGCGGCGGCCGCAAACGGGTACAGGTTGACGACGACGAGGTCGATCAGGCCGATGCCGTGGGCCGCGAGGGCGTCGAGGTCGTCCTGCCGTCCGCGCCGGGCGAGGATGCCGCCGTGGACGCGTGGGTGCAGGGTCTTGACGCGCCCATCGAGCATCTCGGGGAAGCCCGTGACGTCGGCGACCTGACGCACGGCCAGCCCTTCCGCTTCGATGGCGCGTGCCGTGCCGCCGGTGGAGACGAGGTCGAAACCCAGGGCCGCGAGGCGGCGCGCGAACGAGGCAAGGCCCGACTTGTCGGAAACGCTCAGGAGTGCTGAAGGCATGTGAAATGGTCTATCCTTGCGGCGCCGGGCGCCGGGCGTGTCTGTCACGTGCGGGCACGCCGTGCTGTCCTGGTGCGTCGAGCCGTAGGGGGTCGGCGTCACGTGCTGCCGTGCAGGCACACTGCGCAGCGAAGCAAGGCAGGTCGGTACGATGGAACGGATCGCAGGGAAGGTCAAGTGGTTCAACAACGCCAAGGGCTACGGCTTCATCGAGCGTGGCTCCGGCGCGGACGTCTTCGTGCATTTCTCGGCCATTCAGGCGTCGGGGTTCCGGACGCTGGACGAGGGCCAGCCCGTCGAGTTCGAGATTGTCGAGGGGCCGAAGGGTCCTCAGGCTGGCAACGTCACGCCCGTGGGGTGACGCACACCGAGGCGATTCCTCCCGTCGCCTCACTCCTCCTTCGGCGTCCCGCCCGGACGCACCTTGAACGTCACCCTGCCATCCTCCTTCACGACCCGGAACGACACCTCCTCGCGGTGGTGCCGCTCGCGCAGCTCAGACACCTGACGCTTCACGAGATCGGCGAAACGGTGGAAGGGCACGGCATCATGGCCGGTCTCACGGCGGGCATCCATGAGCACGTCGTACAGGTCTCGCAGCCGATCGAGCTGGCCGACGGGGTCGGAGAACGCGGCCGTGAGCAGCACGACGGGTCGGGCGTGCTGTTCGGCCTGAGGCTCATCCCCATCCTCGCCCGCAACCGACGGCGCCTGACGGTTGAATGGCGTCGGACGTCCCTCCTCCCGGGCACGCAGCGCACGGTCCCAGAGGTCGGCGAAGGCCGAGTATCGCGCCTGCAGGGACGCGAAGTGGAACCGCAGTGCGGGTGTGTCGCAGGCCGTGCGCTCGAGGCGCTTGATGGCCTGGTCGAACCGGCGACGACTCTCGACCGGCGGGCGCGCGCTGCGGCCGGCGAAGTAGGTCGTGTATTCGGCTTCGAGCGCGTGCAGGTCGGCCGCGAGGCCCTGCAGTTCGCGGTCGGCTGGACTCAGTTCTGACACGAGACGCTCCGCACGGCTGCGCGCGAACGGGTCAGCGCGGCAGCAGGAACCAGGTCAACGGCAGCCACAACTCCCGCGCGTACGGCAGCGGGCGGTCGTCGACGAGTACCTCGCACCCCTCGTACCGCCCGACGATGGCGAAGAGGTCGCGGAGGCGTTCCACATCGGAGGGCAGGAAGCGTGCGCGTATCCGGAACGCCTCGCCTGCCCCGACCTCCCGGTATTCGGCACTGGCGCGCGCAAGTTCAATGGCACGCGCGAAATCAGGCGCGTCGACCTTCGGAAAGACCAGCGTGTACGAGAAGGGCAGTTCTTCGGGACCATACAGCGCGACGCGCAGATCCGGGTCGAGCGCGATGAGTTCCTCGTCGGTCGGCTGCTCGGCAAGGTCGGCGTACGGCCAGAAACGCTCGCGCGGGCGGTAGTTCGGCAATCGATCGGCGGGGTCGGCTGGATGGCTCATGGACGAGGGCGGGACGCCTGGGAAATGGTAGCATCGCGGGCCATGTCGCGGGCACGAATGATCCCGGCGGTCGATGCGCTGCTGGCGATGGACGCGGCACGCGCGCTCGTGGACGCCCACGGCATGCGGGCGACCGTCGAGGCCGTGCGCGAGGCGTCGGGCGATCTCCGCGAGCGGCTGCTGGCCGATGACGCGGCGGCGCCGACGGGTGTCACGGCCGTGGCTGAGGCGATTCTGGACGGTGCGGCACGACGCCTCGCCGCTGCTGCGCGTTCGCGGCTGCAGCGGGTCATCAACGCGACCGGCGTGGTCATTCACACGAACCTCGGACGGGCCCCGCTGAGCGCCCCGGCCCTCGATGCCGTCGCCGGCGTGGCCCGCGGCTACTCGACGCTGGAGTTCGATCTCGAGACGGGGGCACGCGGGTCGCGGCACGTGCATGCCGAACGCTGGCTCTGCGAACTCACCGGCGCCGAGGCCGCTGTCGTCACCAACAACACCGCGGCGGCGATGACCGTGGCGCTCGCGTCGCTGGCGAACGGTCGCGAGGTCATCATCTCGCGAGGGGAGCTGGTGGAGATTGGCGGAGGGTTCCGCATACCCGACGTCATGCGCGCGTCCGGCGCGCTGCTTCGCGAGGTGGGCACGACCAACCGCACGCGCGTCGCGGACTACGCCGCAGCCATCTCGGGGCGGACGGCGGCGCTTCTGCGCGTGCATCCGTCCAACTTCAGGATGATCGGCTTCACCGAGCGCCCGGAGGCCGCTGCGCTCGCCGCCATCGCCACACGATTCCAGGTGCCGCTGCTGGAAGACCAGGGCAGCGGGTGGCTCGGGTTCGATGTATTCCCGGCGGACGCATTCCCCGAGGAGGCGCGGCGCGTGCTGTCGCGCGAGCCGTCCGTGCGCGAGAGCGTGGCCGCCGGTGTCGATCTCGTCGCGTTCAGCGGCGACAAGCTGCTCGGTGGGCCGCAGTGCGGCGTCATCGTCGGACGGCGCGCGCTGATCGGCGAAGTCCGTAAGCATCCACTGATGCGTGCCGTGCGCGTGGACAAGATGACGTACGCGGCGCTCGAGGCCACGCTGCAGTCGTATCGCCGCGGCCGGGCGCACGAAGACGTCCCCGTGATGGCCATGCTCGCGGTGACGCGCGAGACGCTCTCGCAGCGAGCCGCAACGTTGACCGCGCGTCTGACCGACGCGGGGCTGCACGCCACATGCCGCGAGGGGCGCTCCACCATCGGCGGAGGCACCACGCCCGGCGACACCTTGCCGACGACACTCGTCGCGTTGTCGTCACCCGACGGGCCGAACGCGCTGCTGGCCAGGCTGCGGTGTGGCACGACACCGGTCATCGCTCGGATCGAAGAGGACGTCGTCTGCCTCGACCTGCGCACGGTGCCCGTGT
>CAYMAG010000226.1:0-4412 GCA_964388335.1 uncultured Vicinamibacteraceae bacterium
AGGCGCCGCAGGTCCTCGTCCGACATCTCTCGCCGCAGCAGGCGCCGCGCATCGTCCCTGAAGCGGACCTCGCGCTCCTCGTCGGGCACGGTCGGGTCGTGCAGCAGCTGCCGGGAGAGTTCCGCCAGCCGTTCGAGGCGCTCGAGCATCAGCGAGAGGTGTGCGGCGGGTGACTGGTGCAGGGCGAAATGGGTCAGGAACAGGCCCTCGGGCTGCCACGCGAGGATGCGCGCCACGCTCTCGCGCCACGCCTCGAGGTCGATGTCGGGCGGCGGCGTCGGCGGCATCACCGTCGACATGCCGGGGGTGCGGCACCCGCCCACGTCGCCAACGAACGCCAGGCGTGACGCCGTATCGAAGTACGCCACGTGATGCTGGGCGTGCCCGGGGGTGTAGGCGACGTCGAGGGACCGGCCGGCCACGTCCAGCGACTCTCCGCCCGCCAGCGGCGTGACGGCGGCGGCAGGGACGGCCTCGACAGCCCCCCACAGGCTGTCCATCCGGTCACCGTAGAGCTGGGTCGCGCTCTGCAGCAGCTTCTCCGGATCGATCAGGTGCCGCGCACCGCGCTCGTGGACGTACACCCGAACCCCGGGCACCCGCCCCACGATGGTGCCGGTGGCGCCGGCGTGGTCCAGGTGAATGTGGGTGAGCAGAATTGCCTGAACCTCAGCGAGCGAACGCCCGCCCTCGGCCAGCGTCGACTCGAGCGCGGGCAGGCAGCTCGATGGCCCGGGATCGATCAGGGCGATGCCCCGCGGGCCCTCGAGGACCGCAGTCGCGATCACGCCCGACACGCCCTGAAAGCGGATGTCGACGAACCGGAGACCTGGGCTGAGGGTCTGCACCATGACACGATTCTATGGGAGGCCCGGTCGTATACTGGAGAGACCAGCCGCAGCCGCCGACGAAGGTGCGGCCATGCCTGGGCCAAGTGGTAGATGAGCGATACGCACAAGCAGACGGGCGACCTCGTCCTCGAGCACACCGACCAGCGGACACAGAACCCGACACGCTACAAGGTGCTGCTCCTGAATGACGATTACACCACCATGGACTTCGTCGTGGAGATTCTCGAGACGATTTTCCACAAGTCGCCCGCCGAGTCGTTCCGCATCATGATGCAGGTGCATACGCAGGGCCGCGGCCTGTGCGGCGTGTACACGTTCGAAGTGGCCGAGACCAAGGTGGCCGCGGTCCACGATCTCGCAGGCCAGCACGGCTTCCCCTTGCGGGCAGCCATGGAAGAGGAATAGGACCAGACATGTTCAGCGCGTCGGTCGAGTTGCTGCTCGGCGTAGCCTATCGCGAGGCGACCTCTCGTCGTCACACGCATCTGACCCTCGAGCACCTGCTGTACGTCCTGGCGCACGACACGGAGGCGGAGCGAATCCTCCTGGCGTGCGGGGCCGACCTGCCGAAGGTGCGGGCCGACCTGGATCGCTTCCTCCAGCAGAGCATCGAGCAGTTCCCACGGGGCGCCCAGAAGGAACCCGAGCAGACGCTCGCCTTCAGGCGCGCGCTGCAGACGGCCGTCCTGCACGTCCAGAGTGCCGGCAAGAGCGAAGTGCAGGCCGGCGACCTGCTGGCCGCCCTGCTGCAGCAGAACCGTTCGCATGCGGCGCAACTGCTCGAAGGCCAGGGCATCACCCGCCTCGACGTGCTGAACTACATCAGCCACGGCATCTCGAAAGTGCCGAACGCCGACGAGCCCGCCGAGGACGACCGCGGCGGTGCCACCGCTGGCCAGGGCGAGGAAGGCACGTCGACGTCGCGGACTCCGCTCGACGCCTACACGGTGAGCCTGACGGCGAAGGCCCGGTCGGGCGGTCTCGACCCGCTGATCGGACGGACGACCGAGGTGCAGCGCACGCTGGAGATCCTCTGCCGTCGCCGCAAGAACAACCCGATGTTCGTGGGCGAGCCCGGCGTCGGCAAGACCGCGCTCGCCGAGGGGCTCGCGCAGCGGCTGCTGCAGGACGATGTCCCCGCCGTCCTCAAGGACGCGGAGGTGTACACGCTCGACGCGACGGCCCTTCTTGCCGGCACGCGCTTCCGCGGCGACTTCGAAGAGCGGTTCAAGGCCGTGGTCTCGGCGCTGGCCAAGCGGCCGAAGCCGATCCTGTTCATCGACGAGATGCACAGCATGGTGGGCGCGGGCGCCACGACCGGCGGGACGATGGACCTGGCCACGCTGATCAAGCCGGTGCTGAGCGCTGGCGACATCCGCGTGATCGGGGCAACGACGTTCGAAGAGTTCAAGCAGATCGAGAAAGACCGGGCACTCGCGCGGCGGCTGCAGAAGATCGTCGTCGGCGAGCCGTCGACCGACGAGACGGTCACGATTCTCAAGGGCCTGCGCAGCCGCTACGAAGACCACCACAACGTCACCTACACCGACGCCGCGGTCGAGGCGGCCGTCAAGCTCGCGGCCCGTCACCTGCGCGACTACCGGCTGCCCGACAGCGCGATCGACGTGCTCGACGAGGCTGGGGCCGTCCTGCGGCTCACGCAAGCCGAGCCGGCTGCCCCGTCGGAGGCCGGCGACGTCGACGAAGGCGTGCCGGCCGTCGAGGGGCCGCGCCAGGTCGTCGACGTCACGGAGGTGGAGCGCGTGATTGCACGCATGGCACGCATTCCCGACAAACAGGCGGTCGCCTCGGACAAGGAGCGCCTCCGCACGCTCGAAGAGCAGCTGCAGCGCGTCGTCTTCGGGCAGGACACCGCCGTGAAGGCCGTCTCGCTCGCCATCAAGCGCGCACGCGCCGGGCTCGGACAACCCGACAAGCCGGCAGGCTCGTTCCTGTTCACCGGGCCGACCGGCGTGGGCAAGACCGAGCTGGCCAGGCAGCTGGCCATCCACCTCGGCAACGCCTTCGTGCGTTTCGACATGTCGGAGTACATGGAGAAGCACGCGGTCGCGCGGCTCATCGGCGCGCCTCCCGGCTACGTCGGATTCGAGCAGGGCGGCCTGCTCGTCGACGCCGTCCGCAAAGACCCGTACGCGGTGCTGCTGCTCGACGAGATCGAGAAGGCGCATCCCGACATCTTCAACATCCTGCTGCAGGTGATGGACCACGCCACGCTCACCGACAACAACGGCCGCAAGGCCGACTTCCGGCAGGTGATCGTCATCATGACGTCCAACGCCGGGTCACGCGAGATGAGCCAGACGCAGGTCGGATTCTCGTCCGCGATGACGAGCAAGTCGACCCAGGGCCGCGCCAGGCAGGCGCTGGAGCGCATCTTCAGCCCAGAGTTCCGCAACCGTCTCGACGCCATCGTCGGCTTCGACTCGCTCGCGCCACAGGTGGTCGAGACCATCGTCGAGAAGTTCATCCTGCAGCTCGAGGCGCAGCTCGCCGAACGCCGCGTCGCCATCACGCTCGAGCCCGAGGCACGGGTGTGGCTGGCCACGAAGGGCTACGACCCGATCTACGGCGCGCGGCCCTTGGCGCGCGTGATCCAGTCGGACGTGCGGGATCCGCTGACCGACGAGATCCTGTTCGGACGCCTGGAGTACGGCGGCACCGTGAACATCCGGCTGGCCGACGACGCGCTCGTCTTCGACATCGTCAGTACGCCGGCGCCGGCGGTGCCGATTTCGGAGCCCGCGGACGCGTAGGGTCATGTCTCATGCTTCATGCTTCAGGCTTCAGGCTTCAGGCTTCAGGCTTAAGGCTCCAGGCCCGATGCACCGATGTTCGCCGGGCGATCAGCCGCGGGCAGGCGGGACGCCTGCAGCCGTGGTCTCTCCCCTGTAGCCTGTAGCCTGTAGCCCGTAGCCCGTAGCCTGTAGCCTCAGTAGCCAGTGACCGTAGCCCGTAGCCTGTAACCCGATATGTCCGAAGAATCCGTGAAGGTCGTAGACCGCCGCTGGTGGGCGCGTCCCACCGCAGAAGATGGCACGCCCGTCACCGAAGGTGACTGGGCGCCCGACAAGCCGACGTACGTCCAGGAACTCGAGCAGCAGCTCGCCGAGAAGAACAACCTGCTGCAGGAGTACATCTCGCAGTTCAAGCAGGCGCAGCACGAGTTCGACGATGTGCGGGCGCGCATGCGCAAGGACGTGGCACGCGACGCCGAGCTGACGCGGCGGGCGGTGTTCATCGATCTGCTCGAAGTCGTCGACGACCTCGATCTGGCCATCACGGCGGCGCGCCAGGCAGGCCACGACCCGCAACTGCTGCAAGGCATCGAGCTGGTGCGCACGAAGTTCCTGCACAAGCTCGGCACGTACAACATCACGCGCGTGGACCCGCTGGGCCAGCCGTTCGACCCGACGCGGCACGAGGCCCTGACCACGCTGCCGGTATCCGACGCCTTTGCCGACGGCACCGTCGCCGGCGTGATTCGGCCTGGCTACCTGATGGGCGACGAGGTGCTGCGGCCGGCCGCCGTGGCCGTCGCGA
>CAYMAG010000227.1:0-4383 GCA_964388335.1 uncultured Vicinamibacteraceae bacterium
CTAACGAGAGGTGACCGGAATGACACGCTCGCGGACCCGACGATGTGGACGACACGCCGATGGCGTCGTGTGGATGGCGGCGGTGGTGGCTGGATGTTGGCTGGCGGCGGCGCCAGCCGCGACGGCACAGCCGCGGTACGTGGTCAAGGACCTCGGTGCGCTCGATGAGCGGCGCGTGAGCGAGGGCGCGTCGATCAACGACGCCGGCGTGGTGGTCGGGGCCAGCTCCCCCACCGGCGAGTTCAACTTCTGGGGCTTCGAGGCGGATGGGATTAGCATATTCCCCCTGAGCGGGGGAACGCTCCTAAGCCCGGCGAGCCGGGCGTTCGCAAACAACGCCACGAACCAGTCGGCGGGTTGGAAACGGCCCGGCGGCGGCAATGTGATCGCAGTCCGGTGGACCAGGGGCGTCGGCCCGGTGGTGCTGGGCACGCTGCCTGCGCATACGCAGTCTCAGGCCTTAGGCATCAACGCAGGCGGCCACGTCGTGGGCGTCAGCGGGCCCCCCTTCACTGGCCGGGCGTTTCTGTGGCCGGGCGCAGGACCGCTCCAGGACCTCGGCACGCTTGGCGGCAACGGCGGCTCGGCCCTCGACATCAACGACCACGGCCAGGTCGTGGGTTGGAGTCACCTCGTTGGGGACGGGTCCGCGCGCGCGACGGTGTGGGAGAACGGCAACATCGTCAATCTCGGCTCAGGTGCGGACTTCAGCTACGCGACCGCGATCAACAACAAGGGGCAGATCGTCGGCACCAGCACCGGACCGGTCAACGAGCGCGCGCGTCTGTGGGAACGCGACGAGGCGGGCAACATCACGATGACCAACCTGGGCACGCTGGGAGCCGGAGGCAACAGCGTCGCCTATGGGATCAACGAGCAGGGGGTGATCGTCGGCGAGTACTTCGACGTGGCCACCGATGCGACACGTGGCTTCCTGTGGCAGCTCGGCACCATGTACGACCTCACCGGGCTACTCGACTCCGCCAGCACTGGTTGGACCGTGACCAAGGCACAGGACATCAACGACGCCGGGCAGATTGCCGGACAGGCCTGCCACCCGGACGTCGGGTGCCACGCCGTTCGGCTCAACCCAGTGTACACGGGCTACTTGGCCGAGGGGGCGACCTCCGCGACGTTCTTCGACACGCAGTTGGCGCTGCTCAACCCGGGCGACGTCGCCACGACCGCCGAGCTGACCTTCACGCTCGTCACCGGACAGGTCATCACGCACGCGGTCAACGTGCCGGCGCGCACGCGGGTGACGCTCGACCCCAAGACCGTGCCCGGGCTCGAGCAGGCGGAGTTCTCCACGCTGGTCGAGAGCGAGCGCCTCCTCGTCGTGGACCGCACGATGAGCTGGGACGTGGGGACCGGTTACGGCTCGCATGCCGAGACTGCCGTCGCGGCGCCTTCACCCATCTGGTATCTCGCCGAAGGCGCCACGGTCGGCCAGTTCAGCCTCTTCTACCTCCTGCAGAACCCGTCCGACCATGACGTCGACGTCCGCGTGCGCTACCTGCGGGGCGCCGGCGAACCGCTCGAGAAGACCTACACGGTACCCGCGACGTCGCGCAGCAACATCTGGGTCAACGTCGAGCAGTTCGAGGGGCTCGGGCAGGCGCTGGCCTCGGCGGAGATCAGTGCGGTGATCGAGTCGATCGATGGCACGCCCATCATCGTCGAGCGCGCGATGTACCTCTCCACGCAGGGCCGCACGTTCAACGCCGGCCATGCGAGCGCGGGCGTCACGGCGCCGGCGCTCGAGTGGTTCCTGGCCGAAGGCGCGACCGGCGACCTCTTCGAGCTGTTCGTGCTGATCGCCAACCCCAACGACGAGCCGGCCGAGGTGACCGTCACGTACCTCCTCGACAACGGCACCACCTACAGCCGCACCCTTGTGGCCCCGCCCAACGCGCGGACCAACATCTGGGTGGACGAAGAGCAGTTCGAGGGCGTGGCCGGCTTGCCGCTGGCCAACGTGAACGTGTCGACGACGGTGGTCGCCACCAACGATGTGCCCATCATCGTGGAGCGGGCCATGTGGTGGCCAGGCAACTCCACCACCTGGCACGAGGCGCACAACTCGGCGGGCAGCACGACGACCGGCACGCGCTGGGCGCTGGCCGAGGGCGAGGTCGGCGGGCCGCGCGCGACCGCGACCTTCATCCTGATCGCCAACACCTCCCCGTTTGCGGGGAGCGCGACGGTGACGCTGCTGTTCGAAGACGGCACCTCGGCGGCGCGGACCTACGAACTGGCGCCCAACTCGCGCACCAACGCCTGGATCGCCAACGACTTCCCGCAGGCCGACAACCGGCGCTTTGGCGCCATTGTCGAGTCCACGGGCGCGACCCCCGCGCAGATTGTCGTCGAGCGCGCGATGTACAACTCCGCCGCCGGCGTCACCTGGGCCGGGGGTACCAATGCTCTGGCCACTCGCTATTGACGATCCGGAGATCCGGGAATTGTTGACGATCCGGGAATCGAAGGATCGGCGGATTCATCGACGGTTCGGGATCGCCTGACCCGAAGGTCCGGCCTCCATCCGCTGGAGGCCGGCTCTTCCGCCTTCGCGTGACGCGCCGGCGGGCGGTTGTGCTCCGCCATAGCGCGCGGGACTTGTGCATCGAGCGCTGCATTCGTAGCACACTCAACTACTTGTGGCGTAGACCTACGCTGCCAAGTACCTGGCCAAGGCCGCCCTCAGTGACGACGGCGCTGGAGGGCTGCGTGTGCCAGTCGGTCCGCTTCAGGAAGTTGGCAAAGTAGATGCGCAGGGCGTGCTCGGCCTGGCGGACCTGCCAGTCCTGACAGCTCGGCTGCCGCTCCAGATCCTCGCAGAACGTGCGGACACGGTCGGCGAGCGCGTCGTTGGACGCCGGACGCATCCAGGAACCGGCGGACCCAGCGGACGCAGAAGGGCGCATCGCGCCGTGATGTCCCCGATCCTCCATAGACGTGTCGAGAGGATCCCTAACACAGATTTGCAGCCGTCGGCGGCTGGCGCCATGATGAGCCCCCGCGGCTGAAATCCAACTGTCCAGCACGCAAGGCACGAACACGACGGATCCAGCGCTGACAGATGCCTGAACTCTCACGCTTCTTCGGGATCATCATCCGCATGTTCGTTGAAACCGGTGGGCAGCACCACCGAGCACACTTTCACGCGTTCTACCAGGAGCATGCGGCCGTATTCTCGATCGACACGATTGACTGCCTGCGGCAGTTTGCCGAAACCGCAACGACGTCTCGTCGAGGCCTGGGTGGAGATCCACCGCGATGAGTTGCAGCGCGCTTGGGAGCTCTTGCAACCTGGCCAGCCGCCCGTCAAGATCGATCCACTGAGGTAGAGTGATGTCGCATCCCATTCATCGAGTGACGCATTTCAGCATCGTCGGCCCGTACACGGTCCACGTGGTGTTCGGCGACGGCACCGAGCAATGTATTGACTTCAAGCCAGTATTGCAGGGGCCGCTGTTCGGCCCTCTGCGGGATGTGGCGACGTTCAACCGCGTCAGACTCGACACCGAAGTGGGCACACTGGTGTGGCCGAACGACGCGGATTTCGACCCTGCAACGCTTCACGACTGGCCTGATGTCAGCGCGGAGCTTGCGACGCGAGCACGAGCATGGGCCGTGGCCGCAAACGACAAGCAGGCTAACAATCGAATGGAGCCGACGCGCCGCTGAACGCCGACGGCGCGCGGCTCATTCGCGACCGTTAGACGTCACGAGACGCAACGCCGTGGGGCCAGGGCTCCACGGCCGGTGTCGATTGCCGCCGCGTCCGAGGCCTCGGTCACAAGGGGTTCAGGGCGCTACAATCAGTCGTGGAGCTGCGGTTCTTCATCGATCCCTCGAGTGGGCAGCCGCACATCTACGGCCACGACGTGACCGAGGCTGAGGTCGAAGACGTGATCAGCCGCCCTATCGAGGACCGGCCGGGCACCGAAGGGTCGCGGGTCGCGCTGGGGCAGACGGAAGGCGGTCGGTATCTGAAAGTCATTTATGTCCCTGATCCCGTGCCGGGTTCGCTGTTCGTGATCACGGCGTACGGCCTCGGCCCGAAAGCGTTGAGGGCGTTGCGGCGCAGACGGAAGAAGTGATGAAGCAAACGACATACCCTGACGGTTGGGATGAGGCGCGGGTGAAGCGCGTGCTAACCCACTACGAACGACAGTCCGACGAGGAGGCCGTCGCCGAAGACGAGGCTGCCTACGAGTCGACAACGCACACTGCGATGGAAGTGCCTGTCGAGTTGGTGCCCGCTGTTCGCGAGTTGTTGGCCAAGCGTCGCGCCGGGTAGCCGACGGGCCGAGCCGTGACGTCTAACGAATAAAGGATTGTGTCGCGCGCAGCCGCGACACAATCCTGGGTTGGACG
>CAYMAG010000228.1:0-4309 GCA_964388335.1 uncultured Vicinamibacteraceae bacterium
CCGACAGTCACAGCCAACCTCCTCGTCACGCCGAAGCCGCAAGGCGAAGGCGGACTCTCTCAGGCAGATCGGCAGTCTATCGCACTCGTCGTGGGGCGGCCGAGCCACCGGCGTCGCGCACGCGGCGGCCCGAGACGCCGGCCCGTTCACTGCACGATGCGGAACCCGGTGAGGGAGCGCGCCGTTCCCGTGGGGTGCGTGACGATCAGGCGAATGACGTAGTCGCCGGCCGACAGGGGCGCCAGCGTGAGATCGGCGGTCGCCCACGAGGTGTCGGTCTCCGCATCGGGCGGTGCGAGCGCGGCCTTCACGGGGATGGCGGTCAGCGTCGCGCCCGTCCGATCGAGGAGTTCGGCCGAGACCTCGGTCGCTCCAGGCGACACCGGCAGGTCGACGCGAATCCGGTCGGTTCGACGGAACCGTGGGTCGGCAGCCGGTGCGTACCGGCGTCCGGTGGACGGCCCCGAGCGCTGCAGCCTCGCCGCGCCGACCGTCATCGCCAGCTCCTGCGGCACCGGTACGCGCACGACGTCGCTCAGCGGCAGGGCCCCGTCGGCGCCGCGCATCCGGAGGCGGACGACGATCTCGCTGCCTGGCGCCACACCCGCGACGGGTACGTGCAGGGCCGCCATGCGTGCACCGGCCGCGACCGGCGTCTCGACGTCACCGAGCGCCGCGCCCTCGGCGGTCGCCAGCGTGACCGTCAGCGTCCCTCCGGTGGCCAGGCCGGCGTCCTTCGCGGCAGCCGCGTCCACCTCGGCCGCTACCCAGACCGTGCCGCCGGACGGCCCGAACATCCAGGCCGCCCGGCTGTACATCGGCAGCCCGTCACGCGCGCCGGCGAGTGACCCGATCGCCGCGTCGACCGCACTGGCCTCGGCGGCCTCAGCCGACTCACCCGCGCCGCCGGCCGCGTCGGCGGCCGCGTCCGCCGTGGCGGTCAGCATGTCTTCCGGCCGCAGCGCCCGATAGCCGCGCCGCGCGCGCACCTCGACGCCGGGGCGCTTCACGCGGACGGTGATCCGGCGCCACTTGCCGTCGAGATCGCGGTTCGACGAGTAGTAGCCGAGCAGGTAGTACGTCGAGAGGTCGTCGACGATCCGCTGCGCGCCGGCGTTCAGGTCGTTGGTGTTCACGATGGCGATGCCATCGGTGTTGGTCGCGAGCATGCGCATCGAGTCGAGGCGCGCCGTCAGTGTCGCCTGATCCATGCTCATCGGATCGGCATTGCGGCGGGCGCGTTCCACGGGGTCGAGGGTGCGGTTGAACCCCTCCCCCGGGTCGTTGACGATGCGCTCGTCGCGGTCGCCCATCGTCGTGTCGCCGACGGCGAGCCCGCGCGTGTCGAACGGATAGAACGACACGTTGAACCGGTTGGCGCGCTCCATCACCGCGGTGAAGCGCTGGAAGTTGTCGAGACTGGCGTACCGTCCGGCACGCTCGGCACACTCGATGGGCGACATCATTCCACGATTGCTCATGCCGGCAGCGGCCCGGTTGGTGGTGATGCGCCCGTCAGGCCCGGTACCGAGCCCGCCCGGTCCGGGCACGCCGTCTTCTTCACGCCGCGCGGTGAGTTCGGGTTTCGGCCGATACAACTGCCAGCCCTGCGTCACCATGATCACGGCCTTGCGCTCCTCGCGGACCACACCCAGATAGGCGACGAGACTCTCGAGCGACGCCACGACTTCTTCCTCGCGCTTCCGGCGAATCAGCTGTGCCGCGACACCGGGATACCCAGCCTCGCCCATCGTGGGCGCGCCGCGCGCGCTTCCCTGCATGCGCGTCCCGAAGTCCGGGTAGCACATCTCGAGCTGCTGCTCCTCCGGGTCGGTACGGACCCAGGCGTCGCGCTGGCCCCATGTCCAGTTGCTGTAGAGCGCCTGGTCGAGCAGTTCGGTCCGCCGGGCGAAGACGATATCGCGCGGCGACATGGTGGGCGTGATGACGGCGAAGAGGTCCTCCGGGCCTATCAGCCGCTCGAGCATGTTCACGAGCGGCTTCCGCGCGCGGTGCGAGCCCGTGTAGGTCGTGTGGTGCGTGTCGAGGTAGATGATGAAGACGCGTCGACGGGGATCGCCGGCCTGCTCGCGGCCATCGGCCACACTCGTCGGATCGCGCCGCTCTTCGCGCGCGGTGAGCGTGCTCAGTTCGACGCGCTCGAACTGTTCGACCTGCTGCGGCTTGCCGTCTTCGAGCACCTCGAAGTCGTCCGGCCCCAGATCCGCTACGGCCTGCCCGCCGGCTGTCGGGTAGGCGTCGACGCGGACGTAGTTGGCCTCGAGGCGGAACGTCGGGCGCTCGGGTTCCTGCGAGGCGTCGGCTGGCGGAGGGGCCTGAGGTGCGGGGGTCTGAGGCGCGGGGTCCTGGGCGTGGACGGCCGGCATCATCCGCGGCAGAGCCAGCGCACACGACGCCGCAACCGTGGCGGCCAACACCGCCACGCGGAAACGTGGCCCCCTCCTGGGACCTCCGTGATGTCCGACAGCCACGACCAACCTCCTCGTCACGCCGAAGCCCGAAGGGCGAGGGCGGACTCTCTCAGGCAGATCGGCAGTCTATCGCACTCGCCGGAGGCCGTCCGCATCCAGAGGGCCGCCGAACTGTTCGCAGCGCAGCCAGGTCGGGCGGAGGCTACCTGGCGCCGGCCACACGGCTGCCGAGCGCGCGGTCGGCGTTGGTCTGGTAGATCTTCCGCAACACCTCGTCCGGCAGATGGACGCCGTAAATGCGCCACTCGCCGGTCGGCGGAAACGGATGGTCGTAGTACTTGAAATATTCGTCGTCCGTCTCGAGAAAGCGGTAGTAGATGCGGTTGCGCGGCTGGTCCGGACGCCCCGGATAACGGTCCGTGCCGAACAGCACGCGGTCCTGCCACTGCAGCAGGAAACGGCGCGCCGCGTACGGTTGCCGCCCGAGTTCCGCCACGCGTCCCGACAGGTCCACCACGAGGTTGGGAAGCCGCGCGAGGCGTTCGCCGAGCGACGCCAGATCTTCGGCCTGGCTACCCATGTGCGCGCTGATGAACCGCGTCTTCGGATGGCGCGCGATCATCGCGTCGTGCTGGCGGATGACCGCGGCGAACGACGGAAACTGCGGGCCGTGGAAGCTCCAATCCGGATGACGATGCAGCTGCACCCAGCGCTCGTTCGTCTCGTCGATCGGGTCGAAGAACGCGATCGGGTCGGCCGAGTGGATGAGCACCGGAATGCCGAGTTCGCCGCACGTCGCCCAGATGGGATCGAACCGCGGATCGTCGATGGGCACGACACGGCCCGACGCGTCCTTGATGGTGAGGCCGAGGCTCTTGAAGATCTTCAGCCCGCCGAGCCCCTTCGCGTGCGCCGTCCGGATCATCGTCGCCATGCGCTGGCCGAAATCGGGCGCATCGATCTGCTTCGTGTCGAGGCTGGCGAAGACGACCAGCCGCCCCGGCGCCGCCGCGTGGAATCTCTCCAGCATGCGATCGAGTTGTGGACCGAAGCCGCCGCTCAGGTTGACCGCGCGCTCCACCCCGAGGTCGTCCATCGCGACGAGCAACTCCGCCGGATCGAGCTGCAGCGACCAGTGCGCGTGGATGTCGGTGACGGGGAACTTCGGGCGCGGCACGAGTGTGACTTTCGTCACCAGTGCCGGCGTGGGGTCGTAGCCCTTGATGATGGTCTCGCCCACGAACACGGCGGGCCCGAGATCGGTCTCGTCCACCGCCGGCGGTCGCTGTGCCGAGACGGTGCCGACGAGGCCACAGGCGAAGGTCAGAGCGACAACCGCGGTGCGTGTCATGCGTGGGAACGTACAGCAGAAGTCCGCGGCCCTCAAGCCGCGCGTCCGGTGCGTGAGGCATGATGATCCCGTGACGACTGCCCCGCGCCGGTTCGAGCAACTGCGCAGATGGAGCTACCTGCTCGATTCCGCCTTCAGGATTCCCGGCACCAACGTGCGCTTCGGCTGGGATCCGATCGTCGGGCTCATCCCGGGCATCGGTGACCTGAGCAGCCCCGTCTTCGCCGCCCTGCTGCTGTTGCAGGCCCTCCACATGCGCGTGCCACGCGTGGTGATCGGACGCATGCTCATCAACGCGGGGCTCGACGCCATGCTGGGCGTCGTGCCGGTGCTGGGCAACATCATCGACATCGGGTGGAAGGCCAACGTCCGGAACATGGCGTTGCTCGAGCGACACGCCGAACCTGGCGTTCCACCCCGGCGCGCCGACGTCCTGTTCGTGTACGGTGTGCTGATCCTGCTCGTCTTCATCGCGATGCTCCCCGTGCTCGGGCTGCTCTGGCTGCTGTCCCTCGTGGCCTGGTGA
>CAYMAG010000229.1:0-4273 GCA_964388335.1 uncultured Vicinamibacteraceae bacterium
TTGGGGACGCCACCCCAGTTGGCACATCCACCAGCGCGGAGACCAGCCGGTCGAGGGCAATGGCGCCGTCGAACGGGTAGCCGCGGCGTCGATCCGTCACCGCCGGCGTGAAGCGGAGCGGCTCGACAAGCAGCGTCCGAGGAGCGTCACGGGCCTGCGGCAGTTCACCGAGCAGGAGCGCGTCAAGGCCGCCACTCCACTGAGAAGGCGAACTCCGCGGTCTCCTACGCTTCGCGTGCCGAAGTGATCATCCAGTCGGCTCGCGAGTTGCCGCAGCGCGGCGTGAAAGGGCTCGGTGTCTTCGCCGCGGAGGATGTCGACCCCGCGCTCGAGCATCAGGTCCACGGCGCACGCGTCCGCCAAGGCGAGTACCTCTCGGAGTTCCTGCAGCGTGGGCGAGCCTCGTGTGCCCGTGGCGTCGCCCACAGCTGGTCTCCGCCTGGTCTACACCGACGGGTGCGGTTTCCGTCGCCGGCCGCCCTTCGCGCCTCGCGTGCCCGTCGTCTTCCGCTCGATCGTGGTCGTGCTGGTGTGGTGGCCTGTCGGCTGCGGTGCCCGCCGCTTCGCCGCAAACTGGACACGCATCCCCAGGCCTGCCGCCACTTTGGTGACGGTTGCGAAGGTCGGATTGCCGGTAGCCGACAGCGCCTGATACAGCGCCGCCCGCGTCAACACCGTCTGCTGGGCGAGCGCGCTCATGCTGCGAGCGCGTGCCACCGCGCCGAGGGCCTGCAAGAGGAAGGCGGGGTCGTCGCCAGCTTCTTCGGCGCACGCCTCGAGGTACGCGGCGATATCCTCTTCGTCCCGCAAGAAGCGTGCGGCATCCCAGACGTCACATCTGACCTTGCGCATCGCGCTACTTCCTCTCGACCCAGGAGGAACAACCCTCGTCGTGGCCGCCGACACCTGCACCTCCTGACCAGGGTTCACGTGCGCTGTCTGGTGCCCGCAGGTGAGGCAGACATCACTCGGCGATTACCGTGAGGCCCGCTCGCTCGAATCTCCGGAAATCCGCGCCGTTGCTCGTGGCGAGGCCAGCACCTTCCGCCAACGCCGCGGCCGCGATCAGCGCGTCCGGCAATGTGCCGCGTCGCTGCCCACTCAGGTTGAACAGCTCGGCAGCCCGTGCCGCCTCCTCTTCCCCGAGGGGACGCGGCACGCCCACGACGGTCCTGGCGCGTCGACGGTCGTCGACGGACACGGGTCCACAGAGGAACTCCGCCCACGTCACGCTACTCACCGCGATCACCTGCCCCTCTTGCAGCCACTGCCGCAGCCGCCGGTCCTCCCACGTCCCCGCGACGAGTGCGTTGATGAGGAAGCTCGTGGCGAGGTGCACCTGTGACGCGCCGGCGTCATCGGGCGCGTGCACGCCCGCGACCACCGTGGGATCGGCGCTCATGACGTCGCGACGCGGCGTGCCGTGCTGCGGCGCCGTTCCGCCCTCACCGTTCGCACCCACGTCTGCGCCCGACTTCGCGTCAGTCCCATCGACGCCTGCAGCTCGTCGAGTGCCTTGACACGCTCGTCCGCTGCCGGCGCAGCGGTCGCCGCCCGGATGGCGCGACGCAGCGCTTCCGACTTCGAGACGTTCCACTGTCGGGCGAGTCCCTCGAGACGTCGGACGGTGTCCTCGTCGAGGGCGTATGTCGTCCGGATGACCGTAGCAGCCATGGCAGTATGGTATGTGCATACCCGCCGACGGTCAACGCTCGCGGGTGCGTCACGCCGCGTCCACCATGCATCGCACCATCAGCGGCAAGACGGTGTCTAATCCTGCCGGAGGCGATTGCGTGGGCACCGATTGCGTGGGCACATTGAGCGATGTTCGCATCTCGATTCGAACCCTCACCAAGAATGGTGCATTCACGCTCGCCGCCGTCCTGACAGTGGCGATCGGGGTCGGAGCCGCGACTGCGATAGCCACCATCGTCGACTCGATCCTTCTGCGCCCGCTGCCCTATCCGGATTCGGAGCGGGTCGTCCAGGTGATCAGCTACCGCCAGGAAGGTGGCGCCACCGTCCGATCGCCGAGCATGGCCCGTCCGTTCATTCTTGGCCTGAGCGAACGAAGCCGCTCGTTCTCCAGTGTCGGCACAGTCGACTCCTTCTCCAACGTCACACGGCGCCGTCTGACCATGACGGTCGCCGGTCAGTTCGGCGCAGCGGAACTGTACGGAACACGGATATCGCCGGTGCTGTTCTCGATGCTCGGCGCGCAGCCACAGCTCGGACACGTGTTCGCTCCAGGCGATGAACGACCGGAGCGACACCAGCTCATCGTCCTCAGCGATCGTTCATGGCGCGCTCAGTATCTGCGGGATCCCGACGTGCTCGGATCGTCGACGACGATCGACGGCCGACTGTACACGGTGGTCGGGATCATGTCGCCGGGATTCGCGTTTCCGGATGCAGAAACCGACTTCTGGATTCCGCTCACATCCGCACCAGTCCCACCGCCATCTGAACCTCGATCCGACTCACCAGACAGTGCGTACGCCGATGGCGTCTTCGCGAGATTGAGGGATGGTGTGTCGATCGAGGCGGCAAGTAGAGAGACCGACGCTGTCCTCCGGACCCTCGGTCTTGAGCTGGCGGCGGAAAGCGGTCGCAATCCAGAGCAGACCGGTTTCCCTCCGAGCCTCGAGCGGCGAGCTGACGTCCTGTCAATAAAGGACGAAGTGGTGGCTCCGCTTCGACCGATGCTGCAGATGCTCGCATTTGCGGCACTCGTGCTGCTGCTCATCGCCAGCGCCAACCTCATCACCCTCTTCCTCGAGCGCGTTGACTCGACGCGCGTCGATGTGGCCGTTCGGACCGCGCTGGGCGCCACGCGTCAGCAGATACTGCGGCCGTTTCTGATCGACGGCGCGGTACTGGCGGCTGCCGGCGGGGTACTCGGTAGTGCCGTCGCGTATGGGTTGGTTCGACTGGCGGTCCTGGTCGTGCCGCCGGACACTCCTCGCGTCGACGAGATCGCCGTCCGCGTATTCATACTGATGATCGCGATCGTCGCATCGACGACCTTCGGAGCTGTGCTTGCCCTCGGCTCCGCGTGGCGGTCGACGCGCACTGATGGCGTGGGTGTGAACATCGGCTCTCGAGTCCGTACGAGCATCAGGTCGGGGTTCAACCGGATGAGTTCCCGCACGATGGTTGTCGCCGCCGAGGTTGCGCTGGCGGTCGTGCTCTGCGTCGGTGCGGGCTTACTCGTCCGCAGTTTTGTTGGCCTGGTGAACGTCAATCCGGGCTACGACGCTGGAGACGTGATGACGTTTCAAATCGTGTGGCCGTCGGGGCAGGTCACCGATCCGACACGGCTCTATGAGGACGTGCTGTCCAGACTTGACGCCGATCCGTCGATCCAGGCTGTCGCTGCCACCGACGTGCTGCCGACCGGAGGAGCCAGCGCGTTTCACACGTCCCTGGGCGGTCTGCCGGTCACGGCAGGATCCGAACCGATGTTCATGCGTCTGGTGACCGGCCAGTACTTCGAAGCCATGGGGATGCGGCTTGTCGGAGGCCGCTCGTTCTCGGAGCCCGGTCGCGCCGCGTATCCCGAACTCGTCGTGAACCAGGAGTTCGTCCGGCGCTACTTCGCCGGCGCCAACCCGCTCGGCGAACTGGTGGGTGACCAGCCGCGGTACCAGATTGTCGGCGTGGTGAATGACGTCAGACACGGCGCCCTCACGGCAGGCGTGCGAGCCGAGTACTACGTGGACTTGACGCGCTTCGGCCTCACGGATGCGGTGAGACCGCATTTCGTCGTGCGAAGCGCGGCGGCGCAGGGCGCCCTCGCGTCGCTGATTCGCTCGGTCGTGCGTGACGTGAATCCGCAGCTGGGTGTGGACCTCAACCAGCAGACGATGTCCGAACTGGTGTCGGCGTCGGTGGCCCGGCCCCGATTCAATACGTTCGTGCTGGGTGCCTTTGCCATCGTGGCGCTCGTGCTCGCGATTGTCGGCGTCTACGGAGTCATGTCGCACGCGGTGACGCAGCGGACCAGGGAGATTGGCATCCGCATCGCGATTGGCGCGGCGCCCTCACAGGTGCTCGCGGCCGTCCTTCGCCAGAGCCTGACGTTGACCGGCATCGGTGCGGCGACGGGGATGCTGGTCGCCGCCGGTCTCACCAGATACCTGGAAAGCATGCTCTTTGATCTCAGGCCGCTCGACCCGCCGACGTTCGTCGCCGTGGCGGTGCTGTTTCTGGTGGTCGGACTGATGGCAGCGTGCCTGCCGGCCCTCCGCGCGAGCCGCGTCGATCCGCTCGT
>CAYMAG010000230.1:0-1269 GCA_964388335.1 uncultured Vicinamibacteraceae bacterium
CCGACATGACTGACCAACCGACTTCCCGACGTGATTTCCTGAAGACGACAACGGCCGCCGCCGTCGGCACGGGCGTCGCCGGCTGGGGACTGATCCCTGGCGCGTATGCCCAGGGCAGCGACGAGATTCGCATCGGCCTCATCGGTGCCGGCGGGCGCGGCACGGGCGCCGTCGCCGATGTCTTCAAGGGCCATGAGCAGGGCGGCATCCGGCTCGTGGCCATCGGCGACGTGTTCGCCGATCGCGTGGACGCGAGCCGCAAACGCCTGGCTGAACAGTACGGCGCCGCGGCGATCGTGCGCGACGACCACGCCTTCAGCGGCTTCGACGCCTACCAGAAGGTCATCGCGGCCGACGTCAACTACATCATCCTCGCCACGCCTCCCGGATTCCGTCCGCAGCACCTCGAGGCGGCCATCAACGCCGGCAAACACGTGTTCACCGAGAAGCCGCTGGCCGTGGACGGCCCGGGCATCCGGAAGGTGATGGCGCTGGCCGATGTCGCGACCGCCAAGGGGCTCTGCATCATCGGCGGGACGCAGCGCCGGCACCAGCACGGCTACATCGACACGATGAAGCGCATTCACGATGGCGCCATCGGCGACCTCGTCGGCGCGCGCTGCTACTGGAACCAGGGGTTCCTCTGGAAGCGTGACCGGCAGCCCGAATGGACCGACATGGAGTGGCAGCTGCGCAACTGGCTCTACTTCACCTGGCTCTCGGGCGACCACATCGTCGAACAGCACATCCACAACCTCGACGTCATCAACTGGGCGAAACAGGCGCACCCGGTGAGCGCGGTCGGCATGGGCGGACGCCAGGTGCGAACCGACACCGCCTACGGCCACATCTTCGACCACTTCGCCATCGACTACGAGTACGCTGACGGCACGCACATGATGAGCATGTGCCGGCAGATCGACGGCTGCGCCAACAGCGTGAGCGAGGCGCTCGTCGGGACGAAGGGCACCAGTCAAGTGGACCGCTACGAGATTCGCGGGGCCACGACGTGGAAGGGTGAGCGCGACCCCATCAGCCCGTACGTGCAGGAGCACATCGACCTCATCGCGCACATCCGCAGGGGCG
This sequence comes from uncultured Vicinamibacteraceae bacterium, assembly GCA_964388335.1. Lineage (GTDB taxonomy): Bacteria > Acidobacteriota > Vicinamibacteria > Vicinamibacterales > Vicinamibacteraceae > JAEZDP01. The sequence continues at coordinate 1,087 of CAYMAG010000230.1, forward strand.
AGAAGGTCAACGAACTGAAGCAGGTGGCCGAATCGACGTTGACCGCCATCATGGGCCGCATGTCGGCGTACACGGGCAAGGCCGTCACGTGGGACGATGCCCTGAACTCGACCGAGGATCTGGTGCCGCCGACGCTGGCGATGGGGCCGATTCCCACGCCGCCCGTGCCGATGCCGGGCAAGA
>CAYMAG010000230.1:1369-4243 GCA_964388335.1 uncultured Vicinamibacteraceae bacterium
GAGTCGTCTCTGAAACAGGAGCCGCCAATGTTCAGACGCACATTCCGCTGGTTCGCCGCGCTGTCGATGCTGGCCACCGTGGCCGCCGTTCCCGCGTGCCAGTTCGACCAGGACGGCAATCTGGTCAACGAGCGCGGGGTGGTCGTGGCCCGCCTCGCGGCGCAGACGCGGCCGCGAGTTCTCTACCTGACGCACACGGCCGGCTTCAAGCACGACGTTCTTCCGCACTCCGAGACGGTGCTGCAGAAGCTCGGCGACGACCAGGGCTGGGACGTCATGGTCACCAAGGACGTGAGCCTGCTGACCGCGTCGACGCTGAAGGACTACGCGGCCGTGGTCTTCTACACCACGGGTGAATTGCCCATCTCGGACCAGCAGAAGCAGGATCTGCTCGCGTACATCCGTGGGGGCGGCGGGATTGTCGGTGTGCACAGCGCCACCGACACGTTCTACAAGTGGCCGGAGTACGGCGAGATCATGGGCGGCTACTTCGACAACCACCCCTGGCACGAGGAGGTCGGGGTGATCGTCGAAGACCGAACGCATGCGTCGACCAGGCACCTGCCCGAGCGCTTCCGCATCACCGACGAGATCTACCAGCATCGCAACTGGTCGCGTGACAACGTGCACGTGCTCGTCAAGCTCGATCCCGACACGGTGGACCTCACGAAGAAGGGCGTCAACCGGACGGACCGCGACTTCGGCCTGTCGTGGACCAACACCTACGGTGAAGGCCGCAGCTTCTACACGGCCTTCGGCCACCGCCAGGAGGTGTGGGATGATCCGCGGTTCCAGACGCACCTCGTCGAGGGCATTCGCTGGGCGATGAAGAAGCAGCCCGGGTTGTCGAGCGGCGAGAAGCAGGACGGGTGGACGCCGCTGTTCAACGGCACGTCCCTCGAGGGCTGGCGCGCCTTCAAGAGCGAGACGCCTCCCACCGGCTGGGAGGTCAGCGATGGCGTGCTGGCGCGGACGGGCGCGGGCGGCGACCTGATGACGACGCGGCAGTTCGCCGACTTCATCCTCGATCTCGACTACCGAATCGCGGTCGGCGGCAACAGCGGCATCATGTACCGCGTGACGACGGATGGCGACCGCCCCTACTACAGCGGCCCCGAGTATCAGATTCTCGACAACGAGCGGCATGCCGACGCGAAGAACGGACGCGACCGGTACGCCGGCGCGAACTACGCATTGCACCCGCCAGCCACCGACAGCGGCAACCCGGCGGGGCAATGGAACAACGCCCGCATCGTCGTCACTGGCAACCTGGTCGAGCACTGGCTGAACGGCGAGAAAGTGGTCTCTTACGAGTTGCACAGCGACGACTGGAAGAAGCGCGTTGCCGCCAGCAAGTTCGCCGAGTGGCCGATGTACGGCAAGGCCGCACGCGGGCACATCGTCCTCCAGGATCACGGCGATCTCGTCGAGTTCCGCAACATCACGATCAAGGAGATCAGGTAGGCCCCGGCTCGCCGAGCCTGCGATTCCCCCGGCCTGGCAGACCCCCGCCTCGCCGAGGTGGCGGGCCCTCTTCACACCGTTCACGCACGTCCTTCCCGGCAACCCACATGAACGCATCCGTCCGTCTCCGGCTCTCCATCATGATGTTCCTCACGTACGTGGTGTGGGGAGCGTGGTACGTCGCCATGGGCACGTACCTCAACGAAGTCCTGCAATTCGACGGACAGCAGATCGGTCTGGCCTACGGCGCGACCGCCCTGGCGGCCATGGTCTCGCCGTTCTTCGTCGGCATGGTGGCCGACCGGTTCTTCCCGACCGAACGCATCATGGCGGTGCTGCACCTCGCCGGGGGAGCACTGCTGCTGTGGGTGGCGAGCCTGACCGAGTTCGGCCAGTTCTACCCGGTGCTGATCGCGTACACGCTCTGCTACATGCCGACGCTCGCCCTGGCGAACTCGCTGTCGTTCCACCAGATGGAGAATCCCGGCAAGGAGTTCCCAGCCATCCGTGTGCTCGGCACGATCGGATGGATTGCCGTGGGCTTCCTGATCGACGTCCTCGGCTACGGCAAGTCGGCCGGCATGTTCCACGTGGCGGCCATTGCCTCGTTCGCGCTGGGGCTGTTCTGCTTCGCGCTGCCGCACACGCCGCCGACGCAGAAGGGTTCGGCCATCACGGCACGTGACGTGCTCGGGCTCGACGCCCTCGCGCTGATGAAGGAGCGCTCGTTCCTCATCTTCGTCATCGGGTCGTTCCTCATCTGCATTCCGTTGCAGTTCTATTACGCGTTCACCAATGCCTTCCTGAGCGAGGCGGGCATGACCAACGTCAACGCGAAGATGACCATCGGGCAGATGTCCGAGATTGGCTTCATGCTGCTGATGCCGTTCTTCTTCGTTCGGCTCGGCGTGAAGAAGATGTTGCTGATCGGCATGGGAGCCTGGGTGGTGCGGTACCTGCTGTTCGCCTATGGCAACGCAGGCCCGCTCGTCTGGACGCTGTACCTCGGCATCGCGCTCCACGGCATCTGCTACGACTTCTTCTTCGTGACCGGGCAGATCTACGTGGACCAGAAGGCGCCCGGCCACCTGCGGGGGGCCGCGCAGGGGTTCATCGCGTTCGTCACGCTCGGCGTCGGCATGTTCATCGGCTCGTGGCTGTCAGGCCGGATCGTCGATATCTACACGGTGGAGACGGTCAAGAACTGGCAGGCCATCTGGATGGCGCCGGCCATCATGGCAGGCGTCGTGCTGGTGCTCTTCGCGCTGTTCTTCAAGGACGAGGTGAAGCCGGCGGCCGCGGACGGGTAGTCCAGACGCCCGGCATCCGCCCTTCGCGTCACCCACGTCCTCGCGCGATGGCGCTGGTGCCGGCCTGCAGGGCGCAGCGATCCGACATGAACGGCTAACC
>CAYMAG010000231.1:0-4214 GCA_964388335.1 uncultured Vicinamibacteraceae bacterium
CGAAGGACGTCTTCGCACGTGACGCGGCGGCCCGCAAGAGCTGGCAGCGCGACCTGGCGTGGCTGACGAAGACCGCTGCGGCGTTCGGCGCGTGACGGTTGGCGACGGCTGCGTTCGATGCCGCAAAGCTGAGTACAATACGACCGCACCACACATCCTCTGGCGTGCGTCGCGCGCCTTGCGCGGCACGACGTTCGAAGGAGCGGACATGGCGCAGGAGGTGCGGAGCCTGTCGAAGGAGGCGGTCGTGCGACCGCCCGCCGGCGAGGTCTACACGTTCGGCCCGATCCGCGTCGACGTCGGGCGGCACGTGGTCACGCGCGACGGGCAGCCGATTGCGCTCACGCCCAAGGCGTTCGAACTGCTCTTGATCCTCGTGCGCAGCGGCGGGCGCGTGCTGTCGCGGCAGGAACTGGTCGCGGCCCGTGCGGTTCGTCGAGAGCACGCCGATCGCGGGAACGGCCACCGTAGTGCCGACCATCTGATCGCGGTGGATCGCACGTGTTGACACCGTCGTCGCGCATCGGGCCGTATGAAGTCATGGAGCCCCTCGGCGCGGGGGGCATGGGTGAGGTCTATCGCGCGCGCGATACGCGCCTCGAGCGCGACGTCGCCCTGAAGGTCCTGCCGCCGGCACTGGCCGTGGATGCCGACCGCGTGATGCGGTTCACCCGTGAGGCGAAGACCCTGGCGGCGCTCAATCATCCGCACATCGCGCAGATCTACGGCATCGAGGAGGCGAGCGACGTGCGCGCGCTCGTGATGGAACTCGTGCCGGGCGAGACGCTGGCCGAGCGGTTGCTGCGAGGGGCGCCTCCGCTGCGCGAGGCGCTGGATCTGGCGCGGCAGATCGCCGATGGGCTGGCGGCTGCGCACGAGCGGGGGATCGTCCACCGCGACCTGAAGCCGGCCAACATCCAGGTGACGCCTGACGGTGTCGTGAAGATCCTGGACTTCGGGGTGGCCAAGGTCCTCGCCGCATCGACCGACGACGACGGCCCGCTGCCGCCGACGCTGCTCACGCAGGTGACCGCGCCCGGGAGTGTGGTCGGCACCCCGGCGTACATGAGTCCCGAGCAGGCGCGGGGGCAGGTCGTCGACAAACGCGCCGACGTCTGGGCGTTCGGCTGCGTCCTGTTCGAGTTGCTTGGAGGGCGGCGGGCGTTCGGCGGTACGACGGTGCCCGACATCCTGGCGGCCGTCCTCGAACGCGAGCCGGATTGGGATCGACTCCCTGCCGCGACACCGGCCGCCGTGCGGGCGCTGGCGCAGCGTTGTCTCCGGAAGGATCCGCGGCAGCGGCTGCATGACACGGCGGACGCGAAGTTCGTCCTCGAGGACGCCCTCGTCAGGCAGCCCGACGACCGGGAGGACGGCGCCCACGACGTGGCCGGCGGCTTGCGGTGGATCGGCCAGACGAGCGGCACCGAGGCCGCCCCGCGGCGCTACGGAGCCCGAGTGGGCCTGCTGGCTGCGGCCGCCCTGGCCGGCGTGACGGTCGGCATCGCCGGCATGTGGCTGGCGCGTCCGGCCGCGCCCGGTGTTTCCGTGACGCGGCTCAGCCTGGACGTCCACCCCGCGGAGGAACTGCACTCAGGAGGCGTGTCCCCTCTCGTCCAGACGCCCGCTGGCGTGCGCACGGCGTTTGCCTGGACACCGGACGGCAGGGCGCTCGTGTACGTCGGTCAGCAAGGCGGCAGGCAGCAACTCTACGTGCGGCGGCTCGACGAGGCCGAGGCGCGCCCGCTTGCCAACACCGAAGGGGCCCGGGCAGTCGCTGTCTCAGCCGACGGCCGCTGGGTCGCGTTCTGGGCCGCGCGAACGCTCCGCAAGGTGCCGTTCGACGGAGGGCCAGCGATGGACCTGGTGACGGGCCTCGGCGTGCCCGTCGCCGGGTTGACCTGGGACAGCGTCGGCCGCCTGTTCTTCGACCGCGTCGACGACGGCCGAATCTGGCAGGTCGCACCGGAAGGGGCGGTCACGGCGGTGACGACACTGGGCGACGGCGAACTCCGCCATGTGCTTCCCTGGCCACTCCCCGGCGGGAACGGCCTTCTCTACACCGTTCGGAAGCGCGCCTTCACGTGGGATGACGACCACGTCGTCGCCCACGTGCTGGCGACCGGTGAGCGCAAGCGCCTCGTGCAGGACGCGGCCGATGCGCGGTACGTCCGCACCGGACATCTCGTGTTCCTGCGGCGCGGCACCCTGTTTGCCACGCCATTCGATGCCGAGCACCTGGAGGTCCGGGGGCCGGCCGTGGCCGTGCTCGACCGGGTCGTCCAGGCCCTGACCGCCAGCAACGCAAACGACATCACGGGCGCCGGACAGTTCGCCATCTCCGCGACAGGCACGATGGCCGTGATCTCCGGACCCGTCGCGCCAGACCCCGAAGCGAATCTCGTGTCGCTGGATCGGACCGGCCAGGTGGCGCCCCTTCCGGCTCCGTTGCGCCCCTACCGGGGGTCGATTCGCCTCTCGCCCGATGGCCGACACGTCGCGCTGATCATCCGCGGAGTCATCGAGCAAGGTCTCTGGCTGTATGCCGCTGACCGCGGCGTGCTCTCGCTACTCACTGAAGGCGGAGAGGTCATGTGGCCTCGCTGGTCGCCGGATGGCCGACGACTCGCGTTTGCGTGGACCAAGGCCGGCGTTCCGTCGATCGCGCTGCAGCCTGCGGACGGCTCGGTTCCGCCGGAGGTGCTGCTGCGCGGCGACTACTTCCCGTCGTCGTGGACGCCGGACGGTCGTCACCTGGCGGCGGTACGGCGGGCGGGCGAAGACATCGTCGTCGTGTCGGCTGCCGATGGGCACGTGGCCGCACAACCGCTGGGTGAGACGCCGCACAGGGAATGGTGGCCGGAGTTCTCGCCCGATGGGCGGTGGCTGGCATACGGGTCGGACGTGAGCGGGCGATTCGAGGTGTACGTCCGGCCGTACCCTGGCCCAGGCGCGCCGCACCAGGTGTCCATCGACGGTGGGGTGAGTCCGGCGTGGCATCCAGGTGGCCGGGAGCTGTTCTTCGTCGGTCCTCCAGATGAGGCGGGGCCGCCATCGATCTCAGTCGCCGATATTGATACCCGGTCGTCACTGCGCGTCGGACGGCCCAGGACGCTGTTCCGATTCACTCCAGCCGACCTGAACATCTCCTGCGTGCCCGTCCGGTGCTTCGACATCTCACCGTACGGCCGGCAGTTTTACGCTGTGCAACACGGGCCGCGCCAAGCCCCGCCGCCGGTCACGCACGTCGGCCTCATCACCAACTGGTTCGTGGAACTGCAGGCCAAGGTCCCCTCCGTTCGGTAGTGTTGCGATGGCCCTCTGACGGAACCCGTGAGCATTCGGTTGCGAAAGGACTCGTGCATGACCCGTGGGAGCCGAGCCCTCCTCCACACCCTGGCCGCCGTGCCTGATGCCTGATGCCTTCGGCAAGGCTACGCCGCGCCCGCCCCTGGACGGTAGCGGCTGGGATCTCATCTGATGCGCCCGAAGCTGGGGTCACGCCTTGCGCTCGCGCTTCGGGAACTGCCTGTCAGCCCGCCTTGCGCAATGCCCGCGCAGCGTGCCACAGGTCCCAGTCGTTCTGAAGACCGAGCCACAGTTCCGCCGAGGTCTCGAAGGAGCGTGGCCAGGCGCAGCGCTGTGTCGGCGCTGACGCCGCGCTTGCCTCGGATGACCTCGTTGAGTCGGTTCAGCGGGATGTTCATCCTGCGTGCCGCCTCGACCTGCGAGAGTCCCGCAGGCTTCAGGTACTCCTCCAGCAGCACGTCGCCCGGATGCGTCGGGGGGCGCTTCAGTGTCAGCACCGACGCCGGGGCGTCAATGGTAGTCCTCGCACGAGACCTCGTAGGCATGGCCGTCCTCGAATCTGAACGTGATCCGGTACTGGTCGTTCACGCGCATGCTCCACTGGCCCGCACGATCGCCCCTGAGCGCCTCGGACGGTTACCGCTGGGCAGCCGCAGATCGCCTGGCGACCTGGCCCGGTGCAAGACGTCGAGCTTTCGTCGGACCACCGGCCAGATGGGCTTTGGGATGCGCCGCGCGACCCTCGAGTCCACGCCGACGTACACGTCGGACGTGGCCTGGTCGGCCTGGCGGCACCTTCGTCCGTGGCGCGCACGCCTGGGGCGGAGCTCCGCCGCTCCGCCACCCTGGTGTCACTCCAGATCGGGCAACTGCGCGCGCGTCAGCCTGAGGCGGATCGACCGGGG
>CAYMAG010000232.1:0-2924 GCA_964388335.1 uncultured Vicinamibacteraceae bacterium
ACTACTACTCGAACGGCGGCATGCTCGACCTCGACAAGAACACCGTCACCGACACCGGCGGCTTGCGCGCCAACAGCGCCAAGGCCATGGGTATGCAGGAGAACCTGCTGCCGTCGATGTCGCTCGCTGAAGCGGCGAAGATGGAAACAGGGGCCGACACGGGTGGCGACGACGCCACGTCGGCGAACATGAAGAACTGGATGGAGTGCGTGCGCTCGCGCAAGACGCCGAATGCGGATGTCGAGGCCGGTTACAACCACTCGGTGGCGCTGTGCATGACGATCGCCGCCATCCAGACCGGACAACGCGTCACGTTCGACGACGCCCGCCAGGAGATCGTGGTGGGCGCAGGAGGATCTACCAGTGCGTCCCTTCGCTAAGTACTCACTCGCCATCGTCTCGACCACGGCGCTCGCCGCGTCACTCACCGCATGCGCCGCGCCCGAAGCCAGCGACGACGCTGAGGCCGTGACGTCCACCGCCCGGACCGGGCCCGCCATCGCCGTCGACGTCAGGGAAGCCGACAAGCGCGTCGACGTCACGGTGGACGGCCAGCCGTTCACCTCGTACGCCTGGCCCGACACCCTGAAGAAGCCCACGCTGTACCCGATCCGGACCGCCGCGGGCACGGTCATCACGCGAGGCTTCCCGCCGCTCGACAACGAGCGGCAGGACCATCCGCACCACGTCGGCCTCTGGTTCAACTACGGCGACGTCAACGGCTTCGACTTCTGGAACAACTCCGACGCGATCAAGGGCGACCGCGTGGCAAAGATGGGATCGATCGTCCACAAGGGCATCACGTCCTCGTCGGGCGGACCGGGTGAGGGTCGCCTGGAGGTCACGGCCGACTGGGTCTCGGCCGACGGCAAGACGCAGCTGAACGAGACGACGACGTTCGTGTTCCGGGCGGCGCCCGGGGTGCGGATGATCGATCGCACCGCCGTGCTCACGGCCGCCGCAGGCGCGGGTGACGTCGTGATGAACGACAACAAGGAGGGCATGCTGGGCCTCCGCGTCATCCGCGCGCTCGAGGATCCCGCTGAGAAGTCGGGCGAGTTCCGCGACGCGACCGGCGCCGTGACGCGGATGCGCGACATGGACACGTCGGGCATCAACGGCAAGTACCTCTCGAGCGAGGGCAAGGTCGGCGGCGAGGTGTGGGGCACGCGCGGCACGTGGACGAAGCTCACGGGCACCCTGGACGGCAAACCGCTGACCGTCGCCATCCTCGATCACCCGAAGAATCCGGGGCATCCCACGTACTGGCATGCCCGCGGCTACGGGCTGTACGCGGCCAACCCGCTCGGCCAGAAGGAACTCAGCGGTGGCAAGGACACGCTGAACTTCTCGATTCCCGCCGGGCAGAGCGCCACGTTCACGTATCGCATCCTGCTGCTCGATGCCGATCCGACCGCGGAGCAGATGGAGACGTACTACAGGACGTGGACGGCCGGGTCGTAGGACCGCACGTCGAACGACACAGGGCGGGCGAGCATCACAGCTCGCCCGCAGACAACGGCACCGACGAGGATCAGACGAGATGAGCGTGAGCAACGGACTGCGGGTGGTGCTGCTGGCCACCGTCGCCGCTGTGGGTTCGGGGGCCGCTATCCTGGCCGGCACACCCCAGGGCGCGAAGGCCGCCGCGGCCGACACCAAGGCCGCCGATGAAAAGGCCGCCGAGACCTACAAGACGAAGTGCTCGATCTGCCACGCCATGGACGGCAACTCGCCCCTGCCGGACATGAGCTTCGCCGACGGCGTGTGGAAGCACGGGACGACGGTCAAGGAGATGGTCGCGACCATCTCGAATGGCGTGCCTGGCACGGCCATGATGCCGTTCAAGACGCAGTTCACGCCCGAGGAGATCGAGGCGCTCGCCCGCTACGTCCGGAAGTTCGACAAGAAACTCAAGTAGATAGGTAGGCCCGCCTCGCCGAGGCGGGCTTACACGTCGCAGAGGGCGACGGCCTCACGCAGCGACGTGAACGGGTCGCGCGTGGGGATGAATTCGTGCGCGAAGTAGCCCGCGTAGCCCTTGTCGGCGATGGCGCGGGCGATGCTCGCCCACTGCAGTTCCTGCGTGTCGTCGAGTTCGTTGCGACCGGGCACGCCACCGGTGTGGAAGTGGCCGATGTAGTCCCAGTTGTCGCGAATGGTGCGAATGACGTCCCCTTCCATGATCTGCATGTGGTAGATGTCGTAGAGCAGCTTGATGCGCGGCGACCCCACCCGCTTCAGGATCTCCACCCCGTACGCCGTGTGGTCGCCGATGTAGTCCTTGTGATCGACCTTGCTGTTGAGCAACTCGACGCAGACCGTCACGCCTTCGGCTTCGGCCATCTTCGCAATCCGCTGAAGGCACGGCACGCTGTTGGCGATGCCCTGTTCGAGCGGCATGCCGCGGCGATTGCCGAAGAACGTGATGACGTTGGGCACGCCGTCCCGCGCAGCCGCCGGCAGGGTCTTCGCGAGCCCGTCGATGATCGCGGCGTGATGCTTCGGGTCGTTCAGGCCGTCGGGAATGGAGTTGCCCGGTGCCTGGCCCATCGAGCACACGAGCCCGAAATCGCGCTTCGCGATCGTCCAGTCCTGCACACTGAGCAGGTCGACCGCACGCAGGCCGATGTCGGCGACTGCCTTGAAGAACTCCGGCAGCGGGATCTTGCCGTAGCACCAGCGGCAGACGGACTGCTCGAGCCGCCCCTTGAGCTGTGCCGCCCTCGCTGGCGCGGCGCCGAGCGCGAGTGCGCCCGCCGTGCCCATCGCCAGCGTGCCGAGTTCTCGTCGTGTCATGTCGGACATGTCGGGTTCCCCGCGGTGTTTCCGTTCCTTCGTCCCTCGTTCCTTCGTTCCTTGTTTCCTTCGCTCCTTGGCTCCTTCCTTCCTTCCTTCCTTCCTTGGTTCCTTCGTTCCTTCGT
>CAYMAG010000232.1:3024-4212 GCA_964388335.1 uncultured Vicinamibacteraceae bacterium
TGCATCGTGCCGTCCAGGGTCCGGTTGACCGGAAGGTACGCGGGATCGTACGGGTAGCGCTCGGCGAGATCCTCGTCGATGTCCACCCCCAGGCCGGGCGCATCGCCCGGATGCATGAAGCCGTCCCGGAACGTGTACTCGTGCGGAAACACCTGGTCGGTCTCGTCGGTGTGCGGCATGTGCTCCTGGATGCCGAAGTTGTGGACGCTCAGGTCGAAGTGCAGCGCCGCGGCCATGCACACCGGGCTCAGATCGGTGGCGCCATGGCAGCCCGTGCGCACCTGGTACAGCTCGGCCAGCGCGGCGATCTTCCGCAGGTGGGTGATGCCTCCGGCGTGGACGACCGTCGCCCGCACGTAGTCGATGAGCTGCTCCTGAATGAGCTGCTGGCAATCGAAGATCGTGTTGAACACCTCGCCGACGGCGATGGGGGTGACGGTGTGCCGCCGGATCAGACGGAAGCTCTCCTGCAGTTCGGCCGGCGTGGGGTCCTCCATCCAGAACAGGCGATGCGGCTCGAGCGCCTTGCCCACGCGTGCGGCCTCGATCGGCGTCAGCCGGTGATGGACGTCGTGCAGCAGGTGGATTTCGTCGCCGAACTCCGCGCGGATACGCTCGAACAGCTTCGGCACGAAGCCGATGTAGGCATCGCTGCTCCACCGACTCTCCGACACGCCCCCCTTCTCGGCTGGTTCATAGGGACCGGGGCCACGACTGACGCCGTAGGTGCTGGCGAGCCCGGGAATCCCACTCTGCACCCTGATCGCCGTGTAGCCCAGGTCGAGATGATGCGCGACCGCTCGAACCGCCCCCTCGACGTCGGCGCCATTGGCATGTGCGTACACCAGCACGGCCTCGCGTGAGGCGCCACCGAGCAGCTGATACAGGGGCAGGTTCGCCGCCTTGGCCTTGATGTCCCACAGCGCCGTGTCGACGGCAGCGATGGCGCTCATCGTCACGGGGCCGCGCCGCCAGTAGGCGCCCTTGTAGAGAAAATGCCAGGTGTCTTCGATGCGACGCGCGTCGCGCCCGATCAACGTGGGGAGCACGTGGTCGTTCAGGTAGCTCGCCACCGCAAGCTCACGCCCATTGAGCGTGGCGTCGCCGAGCCCCGTCAGCCCGTCTTCGGTGGTGAGCTTGAGGGTGACGAAGTTACGCCCCGGGCACGTGATGATGACGCTGGCGTCG
>CAYMAG010000233.1:0-4119 GCA_964388335.1 uncultured Vicinamibacteraceae bacterium
TGCTGTTCGGCGACGCGAAGGCCGTGATGGGCGACCTCGCCAAACAACTGTCTGGTGAGTCCGGCATCCACTAGTCACCACGCCCCAGTTCTTGTGAGGTATCGATGACGATCCAACCCTATGCCATTGGTGTGTGCAGCTGGTCGTTGCAGGTGAAGAGCGTGCCCGAGCTGCGCGCCTTTCTCGACCAGCTCGGCGTCAACGTCATTCAGATTGCCTGCGGCGACCCGCATCACGCGTCGTGGGACGAGGGCGACGACATGCCGGCCGCGGCCAGCGCCGCGGGCTTCGACATCCACGCGGCGATGCTCGGTTTCCCGGGCGAGGACTACACGACGCCGCAGACCATCAAGGAGACGGGCGGTTTCGGCAGCCCGGAGACGCGCGCCGCGCGGCTCGAGACGCTGAAGTGGGCGCTGACGCGAACCAACGCGCTGGGCGTCGATCGGTTGATGCTGCACGGCGGGTTCATCCCCGAGCCGGAGGATGAAGGACGCACGGCGTTTCTCGACACGCTCGGCCAGGCCGCGGCGCTCGCGAAGGCGCACGGCGTGACACTCGGGCTCGAGACCGGACAGGAGACCGCCGACCTGCTGCGCCGCACGCTCGACGACCTGCAGTGCGACAACGTCAAGGTGAACTTCGATCCCGCGAACATGCTGCTCTACGACATGGGCGACCCGATTCGCGCCGTCGAGATTCTCGGGCCCGACATCGCGACGGTCCACTGCAAGGACGCGTTCCGTCCGACGACGCCCGGCGAATGGGGTCAGGAAGTGCCGCTCGGCCAGGGCGACGTGAACATGAAGCTGTTCGTCGAAACGCTGAAGAAGGTGGGTTACGCCGGGCCGCTCGTCATCGAGCGCGAGGTGGGCGACCAGCAGCAGCGGCTGGCCGACTGCGCGTACGGGATCAGGGTGTTGCGGGAGATTCTGGAAGGCTGACCGTCAGACCGAGGACCGCCCCGTCATCCGCCGCGCCGCTGGCGCCGTGCAGAGGCCGAGCAGCACGCCGCCGCTGAGCACCACGGCGATGAACATCAGTGCGCCGGCGATGCCCGGGATGCGTGGAAGCCGGCCATCGGCAATGAGCACCGTGCTGCTGGCCATCAGCCACCCGATCGGCGTGGCGGCGAGCCACCATCCAGCGTGCGGCGAGACGCGGCGCAGCAGACGCCACTGCATCACGCCGGCGACGATGCCGCCGATGACCACGTAGGCGGCGAGGTTGAACGGAACAGGGCGGTCGAGCAACTGTGTGAGGTCACCCACCAGGAACGGCGCAGCGAGTCCGAGGGCTGTCGACAGGACCCACGTGGAGCGACGGCCAACCAACGGGGCGAGCAACCGTGCCTGCGCGAGCCCTACGCCGACGCCCATGCCGATGGCCAATGGTGACTGCACCTGCAGGATGCCGAGCGAGTCGACCACGACGATGAAGAGGATGGCGAGGAAGAAGCCGGCGGTCCAGCCCGCGAAGGTGCCGAGAACCCAGCGGCCGAGCCGTCCGGCGCCGATATCGGTGAACGTCTCCACACTGCTGGGGAACGTTCGGAGGGCCGGTCACCGAACCGGCGCCGTTGTCGATGTTCTACGGACAGTCGTGCACGACGTGGTCCAGTGTCCCGTATATCGAGTCGGCACTGGCGCAGCCGAAGGTCACGTTCGGCCTATTCCAGTTCCAGGCTCTCGTGCGCGATCTCGAGCGTCTCGATCGCCACGTCGTTGCCGGTGGCCTTGAGACGCGGTCCCTCGTATTTCACCGGCCAGGCCTCGATGACCCGGTAGCTGGCGGCCGGGTTGCGTGCCTCGTCGAGCACGACGATGCGGAAGGTGCGCCGCTCGACGTTGCCAGTGACCACCGTGCGGTGCCATTGCCAGAGTTCGCGGCTGGTGGTGAGGCCTCGCTTCAGCGTGATGTTGCTGAACCGCGTGAGACCCGGAAGCTTGCGGACGCCGCCCTTGTCGCTGCCCTCGCGATACTCGATGACCGCCGTCTCGACGCCGAGCCCGGAACACTCGCTGAAGCCGGCAACCGCCAAGCCGTCGATCTCCACCAGGAAGTTGAACGCGCCGTAGGGATCGTCTCGTTGGGCCATGAAGTGTCCTTTCGTGTCAGTCGGCGACTCGCGCCTGTCCCAGCTCCAGGTAGACGCGCAGGTCGTGCGTCATTGTCTCTTCGTATCTGTAACCGCTGCGATCGCGGTAGCTGACGGTCGCCCTGAGTAGCATTGGCTGCTTCCGCGCCGCGTATGCCGCCAGCGGGTCGACGAACTGCTCGAAGACCTTGCCCGGCGCCATGAAGGCCACGTTCCTGAACACGCGCAACGTCGTGATGGCCTTGCGCCCGCCGAGCCCGGTGAACGGCTTCCCGAACGTCGTCTTCACGGCCAGCGCCGGCCGTGGGCCGATGTTGCGCAGCAGGATCGAGAACAGCCCGTCGCGCACGTCGACGTCCACCACGACTTCGGGTCGACCGTCGAGCTGGGGCGCGGCACGCATGTTCCCGCGATTCTACGTCCGGGGCGCCGGCCGGGGTCAACGGGGTATCGGCGCGCGTCGTAGGTCGATAGAATGCACAGACGCACACGGTTCCACGCGAAGGAGGGTGTTTCGATGACACGACTGCTTTCAATCGCCGCGCTCGCCGTCCTCACGGCGTGGTCCTCACCGGTTGCCGCGCAATCGGGCAACCACGACCTGAAGGAATGGGACGTCGAGTGGGGCGGCCGCCCGCGCGACCCCTCGGTGGCGCCCGATGGCAAGGTGTGGTTCGTCGGCCAGGCCGGCAACTACGTCGCGACGTTCGATCCGAAGACGGAGCAGTTCAAGCAGTACACGATCGAGGAGGGCACCCACCCGCACACGGTCGTGGTGGACGAGACCGGCATCGCCTGGTACGCGGGCAACCGCAACGGCCGCATCGGCCGCATCGACCCGGCCTCCGGCGAGATCAAGACCTTCATGACGGGCGAGGCACGCGACCCGCACACGATGGTGTTCGACGACGCGGGCCACATCTGGTTCACGTCGCAGGGCTCGAACCGCGTCGGACGGCTGCACATGGCCAGCGGCAAGGTGGATCTCGTCACGCCGTACGAACAGCCGTCCAATCCGTACGGCATCGTCCTCGACGGCAAGGGGACGCCCTGGGTGGCGTTGCTGCGCACGAACATGGTGGCGAAGGTCGATCCGTCCACGATGGAGGTGACACGCTTCGAGCAGGGCGATCCCAAGGCGCGCTCGCGGCGCATCGAGGTGACGTCGGACGGCGCGGTCTGGACGGGCGACGAAGCACGCGGCTTCCTCATTCGCATCGACTCGGCCACGGGCCAGACGCGAGAGTGGCAGGCGCCCGGCGGCGCCGGCGCGCGGCCGTACGCGCTCACGAAGGACGGGCAGGGACGTCTGTGGTTCTCGGAGACCGGCCCCGAGAAGCGTCTCGTCGGGTTCGACCCGAAGACCGAGCAGTTCTTCGCCAGCATCCCGGTGAGCGGCACCATCCGCCACATGGACTACGACCCGGCGACCGGCACGCTCTGGTTCGGTACCGACGCGAACAGGATCGGCCGCATCGTCACGGGCAAGACGACGTCGTGAGCCGGCGCGCCGACGCCGCGGTGTTCCTGACGCTCGCCGCGACGACGATGCTCGTGGTCGTCGCGCGGTCGAGCGGGGCGGTGGCGATGCCCGGTGTGGTGGCCGGGCACGCGCGGGCCGGGGCTGCGTCTGCGTATGCGGAAGGCGCGCCTCCGGGATTCTCGGGGGGATTCAACGAGCAGTCGTGCCACGCGTGCCACTTCCATGGCGAGGTCGACTCGGGCCCCGAGCGTGTCGCGATTGCCGGCGTGCCGGAGCGGTTCGTCGCGGGCGAGGCGTATCGTCTCACCGTGACGCTGCGGCGGCCCGACATGAAGCTGGCGGGTTTCCAGCTCACGGCGCGCTTCAAGGACGATGGTGCGCAGGCTGGGGCGCTGGCGGTGACGCCGGGTGATGACGCGCGCGTGAAGGTGGAGACGCAGGGCGACGTGCAGTACGCGAACCAGCGCAAGGAAGGGACGGCGCTTGCGGAGGCGTACACGGCGCGCTGGTCGGTGCTGTGGACCGCGCCCGACGCGCC
>CAYMAG010000234.1:0-1790 GCA_964388335.1 uncultured Vicinamibacteraceae bacterium
CGCCCCGGCCACGCGTCGCTCTCATCGCCGTCATGGCTGCTCCAGTTGCCCGAGCACGCGTTGCGCCAGACGCTCGAAATCGCCGTACGCGTCCCTCACGGCAAGCGCGTGATTGCCGATGGCGCCATCGGCCACGGTCAGGTGAAAGATCGGCTTGCGCGCCTCCTGCCCGAGGGGGATCAGGCTGCGATAGTGCTTGACCCTGGCGAGGCAGTGCGGATCATCGTCCACACGTAGGTCGACCGGTGCGGCCGGTTCTGCGAGCACGCTGGTGCGGTACTCGGTCGGAATGCGGTTCACCCATCGGTCGTACGCCTTGACCGGGCGGCTGAGTCGCACACCGTGCTGCTGCACCACGTAGCCGATGGGCTGCATCCTGCCCGACGGCAGCTCGAAGTCTGGCTGGTTCCAGTTGTCCAGCCGCTTCTTCCAGTCTGCCCGCCAGCGGCGGAGCGTCGGTCCGAGGTTCCGGAGGCCCTGGAGCGAGAACAGATCGGCCCCCAGGGGCACAAGCACGGCGTCCGAGGCGATAAGGGTCGAGCGATTGATGGCTCCGAGGTTGGGGCCGATGTCCACGATGATGAGGTCAGCGGCGTGGTTCTTCGCGCCGAGCTGGGCCACCTGCCAGAATGCCGACAGGATGCGGAATGGCCGGTAGAGGGTTCCGCTGCCGAGGCTCTCCGGCCATTCTCCCGACAGCGTGTCTTCGAAGCTCGACAACGCCAGGTCACCAGGGAGCAGCGCCAGCCGCGGGGTGATCGACTGCAGAACAGGCTCACGGAGGTCGCCGACTTCCATCAGGGGCCGAATACACTGGTAGATGGTGCGCGGAGCCGTCGAGCCGTCGTTGTCCCAGAGCTGCTCCAGCGTTTCCTCCTCCAGGAAGGCCGCCGTCAGGTTCGCCTGCGGGTCGAGATCACACGCGAGCACGCGCTTGCCCATTCCGGCGAGCATCCACGCCAGGTGGTAGACGAGCGATGTCTTCCCGACTCCGCCCTTGTTGTTGAAGAGCGTGAGAACAGGGCGGCTCACGGATGCGCTCCCAACCGGAAGGACACCCTGGTTGGCCCGACTTCGTATGTCAGCGGCGGATTGCCGTTCTTCTCCAGCTCCCTGCGCGCCGTCGCGATGCCCACGCCGAACCGCTGCACGAATCCCATCACGCGCAACGCTTCAGCCAGATTGGGATTGCGGTAGTCCACGGCGCCTGGCTGGCCAAACGTGGCTTCGGTCACCGCGCCAAACGGTCCACCAGGGCTCGTCACTTCGATCCGATCGTCGAACCAGTACACGTGGACGGGGGCGTTGGTCGCTTCGTACGTGCGGTGCATGACGGCGTTCCTGACGATCTGCTGGAGGGCCACCATCGGGTAGAGCGCTGTACGTCGCTCCAGAGACGCGCTCGTGAGGTCAACCGCCATCCGATTGTGAGACGCCAGCTTGTCGTCGATGCGCGTCAGCACGTCCGCGACGGTTCCGTCAATCTGCTGCGCGTCCACGACATCGTCAGCATGGTCGGTGCCCGCGATGCGAAGGAACTGAATGTACGCTGCAGGGAGGAAGTCCCTCGGGCGAATGCCAAGGACGAGCAGGCCGAGGACCGTCGGTCTCGGGTCGTCGGCCTGCGCGATCATCTTCGTCGCGGCCAGCCGCTGCTCATAGGTCCGATCGTTGGCCTCGAGCACGTCTGGCGCGAACGCCGAAGGCAGATACGACTCCTCGAACTGTCGCCGGTTCAGATCGGCGAGCCTTGCGGTCGGCACCGGATGCGCATCGAACGGGAGATCCCG
>CAYMAG010000234.1:1890-4105 GCA_964388335.1 uncultured Vicinamibacteraceae bacterium
CCCTTGAACGATTCCTTACGCTCAACGAGATCCGACTCCAGATCCGCGAGCATCGCCTCCAGTTCCTGCTGCGAGTACGCCATGACGTGCGACCAGCTTACCGCCTCGCGCCTCGGCCCTGGGTAGGGGATGGCGCCCAGGCACGACTGGCGTCGCGAGTTCCTTCGGACCGGCCACTGGCGAAGTCGGCAGACCTGTGCGTGGGAGGCACCGGGGTCTCACCATCCCTGAGGTTCTTCAGGCGCAGGCAGGTGAGCATGATGGAGGCACGCTACCACAGGCGCGTGCCAGCGTTCCTGCCCCGCCGGTGCCGTGGATGTGACCGCATCAAGGAAGGCGTCTATCGCATCGGCGCCTATGGGCCGCTGCGCGCGTTCGAACTGATGGATGAGTCGACGACCGACAAGGGGCGCGTGCGCACGTACCGTGCGGGCTTCGATCAGATCGGTCTGCGCTGCACGTTCACCCTCACTCCGGACGGCAGGATCGCGGGGATCGGGCTGCGACTGGAGTAGGCGCCCGCGACCCGGGTTGTATCATGCGAGGTTGAGGAGAACGAACCGATGAGCAACGACAAGGGCTACGCGCATCCCGATGCGCTCGTGACGACCGACTGGGTGGCCGACCACCTGCAGGACCCGACCGTGCGACTCGTGGAGTCGAACGAAGACCCGCTGGTCTACCCGTCCGGACACATCCCGGGGGCGGTCCAGATCGACTGGACGACAGACCTCAACGACCAGCTCAGGCGCGACTACATCTCGACCGAAGCGTTCGAGCAGCTGATGTCGCGGCTCGGCATCACGCCCGAGACGACGGTCGTCTTCTACGGCGATCGCAACAACTGGTGGGCCTGCTATTCCTTCTGGGTGTTCCACCTCTTCGGCCACACCAACGCACGCATCCTCGATGGCGGCCGCGTGAAGTGGGAGAAGGAAGGCCGGGAGTTCACCCGTGAGGTTCCGCAGTACGCGTCGACCTCCTACACGGCCGCCGGGCCCCGCAACGACGCACCGTTCCGCGCGTTCCGTGACCACGTGCTGACGCATGCGGAAGCCGGCGGACAACTGGTGGACGTACGCTCGCCCGACGAGTACACCGGCGCGAAGCTGCACATGCCCGAGTATCCGAACGAAGGCGCATTGCGTGGCGGGCACATCCCGGGCGCGAAGAACGTGCCGTGGGCCAAGGCCGTCAATCCGGACGACGGGACGTTCAAGAGCGCAGACGAGTTGAAGGCGCTCTACGTCGAGCAGCAGCAGCTCGACCCGTCGCAGGAGACAATCGCCTACTGCCGCATCGGCGAGCGCAGCAGCCACACCTGGTTCACGCTGAAGTACCTGCTCGGCTTCGAGAACATCCGCAACTACGACGGCAGCTGGACGGAGTGGGGCAACCTCGTCGGCGTCCCCGTCGAGAAGGGGCCGGGTCCGTCGTAACCGTGGCCGAGACCACCGAACAGCGCCTCGCGGATCTGTACGAGACACTCGACATGTTCGCGGAGCCTTCGGCACGTGCCGAACTGCTGATCAGCTTCGCGGACCGCTTCCAGGAAGTGCCGCCCGACATCTCGGCGCGGCCTTTCCCCAAGAGTCACCAGGTGCCGCAGTGCGAGTCGGAGGCGTACGTGTGGGTGCGCCTCACGCCCGAGCGGACGCTCGCGCTCGACTTCGCGGTCGAGAACCGCAGCGGCATCTCGGCGAAGGCGCTGGCCGTGATTCTCAAGCAGGTCTACGAGGGGCAGCCGCCCGACGACCTCCTCGCCCTCGATCCCGGCATCGTCGAGAAAGTGTTCCGGCAGAACATCTCGATGGGCAAGGGGCTCGGGCTCAAGAGCATGGTGCTCGCGGCGCAGGCGCTCACCCGTGACGCGCTGAGGTAGCAGCCTGAAGCCCGAAGCCCGAAGCCTCACTCCAGGTTCGCCACCAGAAACGCCAATCTGTCCGCGGCTTCCTCGATCTGCTTGCTCGTCGGCTTGCCCGCCCCGTGTCCCGCCCTGGTGTCGATGCGGATGAGCACGGGTGCGTCACCGTCGTGTGCCGCCTGCAGCGCGGCCGCGAACTTGAAGCTGTGCGCGGGCACGACGCGATCGTCGTGATCGGCCGTGGTGATCATCGTCGCCGGGTACGCCGTGCCCTTCGTCAGGTTGTGCAGCGGCGAGTACGCGTAAAGGATGTCGAACCCTTCCTTCGTCTCGGATGAGCCGTAGTCCGAC
>CAYMAG010000235.1:0-4099 GCA_964388335.1 uncultured Vicinamibacteraceae bacterium
CACGCGCGAGTGACGCGTCTCTCGAGGTCCAAGACGGACAGCCACCAGCCCGTCGGCGGCAGTTTCTGAGTGTCCACGCCAGCGGTGTACCGGTGCGGATCAAGCTGGAATCGCACCGATAGCTTGTGACCGGCGTTGGCGGCACTGACGTCACGAGCACGGCGGGTTGCTCGGGCTGGGCGTCTCCGCCCGCAGGACCGTCCGGCTTCATCCGCCGGGTGGACCGCGCTGCTTGGCCGTCCGCGTGGTCGGTGACGAGGGTCGCTGTCCTCGCCTCCTCCCTCAGTGCATGGCGCGGCTGCGCGATGGTCGCTCGGTGGTGCGGCGCGTTCGTCGAGGCTTCTGCGCACCGGAGGACGCAACGGCGTCTGGCATCGTGTCGCCCT
Organism: uncultured Vicinamibacteraceae bacterium; assembly: GCA_964388335.1. Lineage (GTDB taxonomy): Bacteria > Acidobacteriota > Vicinamibacteria > Vicinamibacterales > Vicinamibacteraceae > JAEZDP01. The sequence continues at coordinate 387 of CAYMAG010000235.1, forward strand.
CGAGCAGTGCGGCGAGCAGCGGATGTCGCTTTGGCTGGAACGGATTGGTCACGGTAACACCGCCCCACGTGAATCCGTCCTGCAGATCCTCGGAGAGCAGCAGCCGGCACCGCGCGTCGGCCGCCGCCGACAGGATCATAGCGTCCCAGATCCCCAGCTTGTGGGCGTGCGCCAGATCCGCGGCCACCAGCAGCACATCGCCGGATGATTCGATCAACGGGAACGCGTCGCCCCAGCGCAGGATCGCAGCGCGCGCCGCCGCTCGCGGCCGGCGCGCTTTGCGCACGAGCACGTGGAACAGCTCGCCGAGCGCTTGAATCGGGATGAGCGTCGACTCTGGCGGCAGCGCCTCCAGCAGGGCGAGGGCGGTGTCCTTCTTTGCCGCGTCGTTCAAGCCCTCCGCGTAGGCGAGCACGTTGGTGTCGAGCGCGACAGTCATCAGGAGTCCTCGTAGAGATCGTCGCGACTCCACGCCCCGATCTTCCGGACGGGCGACGCTCTCAGATGTCGGAACAACGTCGCCCGCGCGACGCTCCTCACGTGGCCCCCGGCCTCGATGGGAACGATGCGCGCCACCGGGCGGCCGTGCGACGTGATGACGTAGCTGCGTCCGCCGCGTACCTGCCGGAGCACCGTCGAGAAGTTCCGATTCGCCTCTGCCGCCGACATCGCCAGGCCCACGACTGTGCTCCTCTCGCAGCTGAAGCCAGTCGCGTCCGGCTCCAGAAAATAGGCAATGTCACTACATTGCCCGACAGACGTACCGACGTCAAGTCCGCGTCGGCATGTGCTGCGTCCCGGCCTCCTGCTCCGACCGCTCGGAAGGTCACGTCGTGTCGTCTGGCGCGCGGCCCGCTATCCCCGCAGCCTCGTGTCGATGGCACCGCGAGCACGCCGACAGGGACTCATGACGCCAGGCCAAGCCGCTCCGAGTCTCGACTCTCGAGTCCGCCATTCCTCGAGTGAATCGCGCGCTCGAACGGAAAGTGTGGGTAGGGCAGGAGGCGGCGCGCGCCCGGGAACTCGGCAGCCGCTACAGTCTGACGCGGCGCAGCATCTGCGCGTTGATGGCGACGATGACGGTACTGGCGGACATGAGGACGGCCGCCAGCGCCGGCGGGAGCAGGATGCCCCATGACGCCAGCACACCCGCCGCCAGCGGAATCGCGACGATGTTGTAGCCGGCGGCCCACCACAGGTTCTGCAGCATCTTGCGGTAGCTTGCGCGGCTCAACGCGATGATGCGCGGCACGTCCCGCGGGTCGCTGCGCACGAGCACCACGTCGCCGGCTTCCACGGCAACATCAGTGCCTGCGCCAATGGCAATGCCGACGTCGGCGGTGAGCAGGGCGGGAGCGTCATTGATGCCGTCGCCGACCATCGCCACGCGTCTGCCGGCGCGCTTCAGCTCATTGACCTTGTCCACCTTCTCCTCCGGCAGCACCTCGGCGAGGACCGTGTCGATGCCGAGATCGGCCGCGACCGCCTCGGCCACGGCCTTCGCGTCACCAGTCAGCATCACCACGTCGATGTCCTGCTGGTGGAGCCGCTCCACGGCTTCCTTCGACTCCGGCCGCACGGCGTCTGCAACGGCGAACGCGGCGACAGCGTCTGTGGACGCGATCAGGTACACGACGGCCTGGCCGCGAGACGCTGCACGTTCGGCGGCGTCGTGGACGGCGCCCGCCGGCGACACGCCGAGCATACGCAGCATGGCCGGGCCGCCCATGTGGAACGCACGGCCCTCGACGCTGGCCTTGACGCCGTGACCCGGCACCGCGTCGAAGTGTGCTGCATCCGGCACCGACAGGCCATGTTCCTCCGCGCTCGTGACGATGCCCTGCGCGATGGTGTGCTCCGACTGGCGCTCCACGCCCGCGGCAAGTCGAAGCGCCTCATCCTCGCTCAAGCTGCCGTTGGTGACGCTGTCGACGACGCGAAACTCGCCGCGCGTGAGCGTGCCGGTCTTGTCGAACACCACCGTGGTGAGGCGGCGCGCTTCTTCGAGGCCACGCTGATTGCGGACGAGCAGTCCCGACCGCGCACCGAGCGTCGTGGAGATGGCGATGACGAGCGGAATGGCCAGACCAAGCGCGTGTGGGCACGCGACGACCAGCACCGCGACGAGCCGTTCGATGGCGAACGCCGCCGATGCGCCGAGGGCCAGCCACGCGACGACAGTGATACCGCCTGCGACAACGGCAACGACCGTCAGCAGGAGCGCAGCACGATCGGCCAGCGCCTGTGCGCGGGAGCGCGACGTCTGCGCCTGCTCCACGAGCCGCATGATGCCAGCCAGCGACGTCTCATCGCCGGTGCCTGTGACGGCGATCGTGAGCGCGCCGTTGCCATTCACGGTGCCGGCGATGACCGTGTCGCCTTCACGCTTGGCGACCGGCACGGACTCACCGGTGACCATCGCCTCGTTCACGTCGCTGCGTCCGCGACGCACGTTGCCATCGGCGGGCACGCTGGCGCCAGGCCTGACGAGCACCAGGTCGCCTTCGCGCAGGTCAGCAATGGGCACCTCCTCGATCCGATCGCGGTCGACTCGCTGCGCCGTCTGCGGGAGCAGGCGGGCGAGTTCGCGCAGTGCGCCGCTCGCCTGTGAGGTGGACCGCATCTCGATCCAGTGACCGAGCAGCATGATGGCCACGAGCGATGCGAGTTCCCACCAGAGGTCCTCGCCGGGATAGCCGAGTGTCACCGCAAGACTGAAGACGAAGGCCACCGTGATGGCGAGCGAGATCAGCGTCATCATTCCGGGAAGGCGATCGCGCAACTCGCGGGCGGCGCCGGCAAGGAACACCGAGCCGCCATACGCATAGACAGCCGTTCCGAAGATTCCAGGAACGTACGCCGATCCCGGGAACGTCGGCGCAGAGAACCCGAGCCACATCTGGATCATCTCGCTCCACACGAGCGCGGGGATGCTGAGCGCCAGCGTGATCCAGAAGCGATCGCGGAACATCGCCACGCTGTGGCCCTCGTGCCGGTCGTGCCCGCTGTGGGCGTCGTGTGCGCCATGCGCGTCAGCTGCATCCGATGCGTGGCGTGCGTCGTGCGACAGCTCCGCGGTACCTGCACCGCGCGTACGGCCGGCAGCAGCCTTCCCGGTCGCGCGGGGAGTTCGGTCGGGGGACCCGTGGTGATGGTCGTGGCCGGAGGCGCTCATGGCTGTTCGGCGGGCCGGTAGAAGTCGATGCGTAGGAGGCGCTGGTTCCAGTATGACGCGGCCCGCAAGCTCGTGCGCGGCAGCGCCGTCGCCGGCCGCATCGAACGCACACAGATCCACGCCACATCTGGATTCCTGCCGAGAGCGTGAGCCGTGCGGTCTTGACGCGCGTATAGTAGTTCGATATAGATCTTCGATATCATGCCGCCGACACGAACGGAGCTGGGCCTCGGCGGTGCGATGCTCACGAGCGCGCTTCTGGGCGATCTGCTCTACGAGGTCTCGCCGTTCGACGTCCCGACGCTACTCGCCGTCGGGGGCATCGTCGTCATCGTCGCACTTGCAGCGACCGTGCAGCCGGCGCTGCGTGCAGCGCGGACGGACCCCGCAACCGTCCTCCGTGCGGAATAGGTGTGTGGGGGCCGGATTCTTCCGGCATCCTGAAGCGTGGGGGCCGCGCTTGCCCGGCCCGATTTCGCACCGCCCCGTGCGGCTCGCGACGCACGGGCGCCGCGCGTGCCCCCTCAGTCGCCGTGTC
>CAYMAG010000236.1:0-4071 GCA_964388335.1 uncultured Vicinamibacteraceae bacterium
CTGCCCGGCTGCGAGGCGTCCGCGAATGACGTCTTCGAGCTGGTCCACCAGGTCCGGCAGGAAGATGGCCGGAGGATTCGGACCGTTGATCCACTGCACCCAGAACGGCTCGTCGTCCTGCCCGGTCCTCGTGTTGCTGAAGACGACGAACCCGAGGCGCTCGGCCGGATAGAACGCGAGGTGCGATCGCACCTTCTGCTGCGCGCCGGAGTGCGACACCCGCACGCGATCGTAGCGACTGTCGATGAAGAAGCCCAGGCGGTAGCGCGGTGTGCCGAGCGGGCCCAGCGAGAAGACGTCTGCCGCGGTGGCCGGTCCGAGGAGCGTCGTGCCCGTCAGCAGGCGGCAGTACTCCGCCAGCTCTCTCGTCGTCGAGATGAAGCCGCCGGACGGCAGCTTCCAGCTCACGTCGCTGTCCCCGTCGTTCGAGATGGCCAGCGTGACGGGGTTGGCGACGTAGCCGCGCGAGCGGTTGGGGATGTCGATCCACTGGTAGTCGCGCCGGATGCCCTGGGCCGGCGTGCCTTGCAGCAGCCCGAGCACGCGATCGAGATACCCCTGCTCCACCGACTGCGCCAGTCCGGACCGCGCGTTCTGCGCCGCGCCAACGACTGCGCCGAGCAGGTTGAAGGCCGGCGTCGAGTACGCGAAGCCCGTGTTCGGCAGGAACAACAGCGGCTCGATCGCCCAACGCGACAGCGCCCACTCGAACCCCGTGTTGACGGCCGGGTCGTTTCGCTGAGAGACCGGGGGCGTGACGTCGATGTCCGGCGAACCGTTGGAGTAGTGGCGCACGCCCGACCGATGGTCCAGGAGGTTGCGCGACGTGACGCCCCATCCCGGCGGAATGGCCATGACGATGCCGAAAGGCGTGCGGGCGCCTGACGGTGGGACGTACGCGGGGTAGACGTCCGCGACCGGTGCATCGAGGTCGAGCGCGCCGACCTCGGCCAGCGTCAGGGCCGCGACGGCGGTGAGGGTCTTGGAGATGGAAGCCCACCGGAAACGGGTCTCGCGCGGGCGGACGGGCACCTTGGCGTCACGGTCGGCGAGCCCGTAGCCAGCCAGGTATGCGACCTTGCCGTTGACGACGATGCCGACGCCCATCCCGACGATGCCGCGCGCCGACATGTAGCCGTCGACGACGGCATCGAGGCCCGGGTCCGATGGGTCGGCTGCGGGCGTGCCCGAGCAGGCGGAGAGCGTGGCGACGAGCGCCACGATGCAGATGATGCGGCGTCGGAAGGTCCGGGTGACGCGGCGGAGATCCATGGTCATGACTGTCGGGACGACCGGACGACTATACTCCGACACATCCGGCACCTCTACCGTTGAGTCACGTCGGCGCGAGGGGTCAGATCGCGCGAAACGTACGAATGCAGGATGTGACCCCTACCAGTGTGACCCTGCGCAACTTGCGCCTCATGGGCCTCCTGCGGCACGCTACGGCGTGCGCGCCTTGACGACGACATGGCTCGCCGTCGCGGCGATCGGCCTCAGCCTCACCCTGCAGCTCTCCGACGGCTTCTACTACGAGCCCGCCCTTGCGTGGCTGGGGTTCGTATTGATCGCCGCCCTGCTCGGCGTGGCGGGATGCCCGTGGCCTGGCCACCTTCGGCAAGGCTTCGGCGCCCGGCTCGGAGAGCCGTCCCTGTCGACGATTCTGGTGGTCGGGGTGATGCTGAGCGCTGGGGCCCTCGTGACGAAACCGGTCGCGCGCTACATGGCCGATCCGCGGCCGTGGGAGCATCCGGCGCTCCTCCTGGTCGTCGCCGGGATGGCGCTGGCGGCGCTCGTCGGCTGCGGCGTGCGCGGACGGTGGTCACGAGCCGTCGCGGCCCTGATCGTGCTGGCGGGTGGCCTCTGGATCGGCGTGTGGACCGTGCGCGAGTCGCCGACGCCGCACATCGACGTCATGCCCGTCCACGTCGACGCATTTGCGGCCCTGGCGCGCGGTGAGAGCCCGTACGGCATCACGTTCGACGACATGTACCAGGGGAACGAGGCCTTCTACAGCCCCGAGATGCGTGACGGCGGAAAGGTCCTGTTCGGATTCCCCTATCCGCCCTTGAGCCTGGCGATGGCGTGGCCCGGTCATGCCCTGCTCGGCGACCTGCGCTACAGCGAGGTGCTGGCGCTGGTGATCGCCGCCGGACTCCTCGTGTGGGTGCGTCGTGACGGCGTCGGGCTGCTCTGCGCCGCCGTGCTGCTGCTCGCCCCTCGCCTGCCCTTCCACATCGAACAGGGCTGGACCGAGCCGTTCCCAATCGTGCTGCTGGCTGCGACGGTCGCGACAGCACTGCGACGTCCGGCGCTTGCCTGGCTGCCGCTCGGGTTGCTCATGGCCTCGAAGCAGCACATGGCGCTCGCGGTGCTCTTCGCCCCCTGGCTGATGGCGTCGCCACGTGGCGCGCGCGACACCCTCACGTTCTGCGCGAAGGCCGTCGGCATCGCCGCCGCCGTGACGCTGCCGCTCGCCCTGCTCGACGCCGATGCCTTCTACCGGTCGGCCATCCTGCTGCAGTTGCGCGAGCCGTTCCGGCTCGACTCGCTGAGCTTCGCCCGGTGGTTCGTGGCCGAAGGCTGGGCGCTCGACAAGCACGGCGCCACCATGGTGTCGCTGACCGCCGGAATCGCCGGCATCGCGCTGGCGTGGTGGCGGGCGCCGCGCACGCCGGCCGGCTTCGCTGCCGGCCTCGCGCTCACGTGTCTGCTGCTCACCGCGTTCGGCAAGAAGGCCTTCCTCAACTACTACATGCTCGTCGTCGCCGCACTGCTCGTAGCGATTGCCGCGAGTCGCGATGAGACGACGCAGGAGTTGCGGCCGGACGAGGTTGTCGGCCACGATGCGTCGTGCCTGCCCGAATCGTCCTGACCGTCGCGCTGCTCGCGCTGTGGCTGCCTGCGGCGCGCGCACAGCACGTGCCCGCATCACCTGCGCCCGACGGACTCGCGTTCATCGACACGAGCATCGAGAACGCGTCGCCCCTGTGGTATGAGCGCGACGCCGACGGGGTGTACCACGTGCACCTGCTCTACGACCACGAACGCAACGCGCCGAATCGTGCCGCCGGTCACATCCACTTCCGTCTCGTCGGTACGCCAGGCGCGCGCATCACGCTGGAGTTCCGCAATCTCGACAACGTGTGGAACGGTCGTCATGGGTCGGTGGCCGGCGAGTTGAAGACCGTGGCCACGTCGGCGGATGGCCGCGCGTGGACCACCGTGCCGACCGACGCGCTGCCGGACGACCGCGTGCGCGTCACGCTGACGATGCCGGGAGACACGCTCCACGTGGCACGCATGGAACCGTATCGCCTGTCCGACCTCGACCGCCTGCTCGACTCCATCCGCACCGACCCGCGCGTTGGCATCACCACGATCGGGGAGACCGTCGCCGGACGCCCGCTCGAGATCGTCCGCATCGGCCGGGACGCCGCGCCCTCCCGCGTGTTCCTGCGCGCCCGGGCGCACCCGTGGGAAGCCGGCAGCAGCTGGGTGATGCACGGCCTGATCGAGCGTTTGGTTCGCGACGATGCCGAAACGCGCGCGCTGCTCGACCGCTACGTGGTGTACCTGCTGCCGATGGCGAACAAGGACGGCGTCGCGCTCGGACGGACGCGCTTCAACCTGCTCGGCAAGGACCTGAACCGCAACTGGAACGCGCCGGTCGATGCCGCGCTGGCGCCGGAGAACGCCGCGCTGGAGCGCTGGCTGGAAGGCATGATCGCCGCGGGACGCGCGCCTCACCTCGCGATCGAGTTGCACAACGACGGCCGCGGCCTGCTGCACATCAGCCGTCCCCCCGTGCCGCAGCTGCCCCGCTACCTCGAACGGATGGCGCGACTGGAAGCGCTCCTGCGCGCGCACACCTGGTTCACCGAGGGACACACCGACGGCGCGTTCCGCAACAGCGGGACGCTGGGCGATGGCTGGCTGGAACGCTACGGCATCGACGCGCTGGTGCACGAACTCAACGCGAACTGGATCGAGGGTCTGAACGATCACACCTCGTCCGCGCACTGGCGCGCATACGGAGCCTCGCTCGCCGACGTGTTCGCGGCCTACTTC
>CAYMAG010000237.1:0-4005 GCA_964388335.1 uncultured Vicinamibacteraceae bacterium
GAACCCACGTGCCGGTTTCCCGACTAGACGCTTTCGAGGCGCCCCCGTTATGACCACTTCGGTACCTCTCCGCTCAGAGGTAGACCAAGATCGTAGCACGGCACCCGGTCCTTCCTGAAGCCTCAGACGCAGACGCGCAGACGCCCAACCCGCGCCACCCTCCGTTCCTCCGTTCTTCCGTTCCTTCCTTCCTTCCCTCCTCGCTTCCTTCGTTCCTTCGTTCCTTCCCTCCTTCGTTCCTTCCCTCCTTCGTTCCTTCCTTCCTTCTCCCTTTTCACGCTCTTTTCACACACTCCCTCCTCCACAGGTGCCACCATGGCCTCAACGCTCACCCGGAGGTTCACCATGACCACGCTGCTCCGCTTCGCGACCGCCGCCTTCGCCGCCGTCATCGTGCTCGGCTCGCTGCACGCCCTGCAGGCGCAGGCCCACGACCAGGCCGCGCTCGACGCCCGCGTCAAGCGCTTCCTCGACGAACGCGCCGGACGCTGGCGCGACCTCAACGTCCCTCCGCAGGACGGCCAGCTCCTCCACGACCTCATCGTCAAGCACGGCTACACCCGCGCGCTCGAGATCGGGACGTCCACCGGACACTCCGGCATCTGGATCGCCTGGGCCCTCAGCAAGACCGGCGGCACGCTCATCACCGTCGAACTCGACGAGACACGCCACCGCGAAGCCCTCGCCAACTTCGAGGCCGCGGGGCTGTCCGCCTTCATCGACGCTCGCCTCGGCGACGCCCACGCCATCGTCCCCGCCCTCGAGGGGCCCTTCGACTTCGTGTTCAGCGACGCCGACAAGGACTGGTATCCGAACTACTTCAAGGCCGTCTTCCCGAAGCTCGTCGTCGGCGGCTGCTACACGACGCACAACATCTCGAGCAGCGACAGGCGCGGTGCCGCCGGGTCGCGTGAGTACCTCGCGTTTCTGGCGACAGTGCCAAACGGCGAAACGACCGTCGACGACCGCGGCGCGGGCCTGGCCATCACGTACAAGCGCGGGACGTAGGCGGCGCGCGCGCAGACGCTGCACGTCGCGTCGTGTCGCGTCGTGTCGCGTCCTGACAGGGCACCTCGCGTGTGCACGGACAGACCTGACCCCACAGCGCCCCACGGCGCCCCCGTTCGTCTACCCGCGCCGCTCGGCGAAGAACGCCCGCAGCATCGTCGCCGATTCGTCCGCCAGCACACCCTCCACGACCTCGACGCGGTGGTTGAGATGCGGCTGGTCGAGCAGCCGCATCGTGCTGACGACGGCGCCTGCCCGGGGCTCACGCGCGCCGAACACGAGCCTGGCGATGCGGGCGTGCACGAGCGCTCCCGCGCACATGGCGCACGGCTCGATCGTGACGTAGAGCGTGGCCCCCGCCAGCCGGTAGTTGCCCAGCTGCGCCGCAGCCGACCGCAGGGCCACCACTTCGGCATGCGCCGTCGGATCGTGGGCGCGGATGGGCCGGTTGAAGCCCTGGCCCACGATCCGGCCATCCAGCACGACCACGGCGCCGACCGGCACCTCGCCCCCCTCGGCCGCACGCCTCGCCAGGGCAAGGGCCCGCCGCATGAGTGGGATGTCGTTCGCGTCCACGCGTGCATGATAGCGGCGGCTTCTCCCCGACGCGTGGGGGCCAGTGCATCGGCCGGCTGGATGTGGTAGAAATTTGAGTTCTGCAGCACGCTGGTGTCGCGATGCGCTGCCCCTCCGCCGCGACGGCACATCATGAAGGGAGACAGGTACTTATGAGCGGACCTCTAGCCATTGGAAGTGATGCCCCCGACTTCCACGCCATGACCACCGACGGGCCGATCCAGTTCCACGAGTGGCTGGGCGATTCGTGGGGCGTCCTCTTCTCGCACCCGAAGGATTTCACCCCGGTCTGCACCACTGAACTCGGCTACATGGCCCGCGTGAAGCCCGAGTTCGACGCACGCAACGTGAAGATCATCGGGCTGAGCGTCGATCCGGTCGACAGCCACCACCGCTGGTCGCAGGACATCGCCGAGACGCAGGGCACCGCGCCCAACTACCCGATGATCGCCGACTCGGATCTCGTCGTCGCCAAGCTGTTCGGCATGCTGCCCGCCGAGGCCGGCGACAGCTGCGACGGGCGGACGGCGATGGACAACCAGACCGTGCGCAACGTGTACGTGATCGGGCCAGACAAGAAGATCAAGCTGATGCTGTCGTATCCGATGACGGCCGGCCGCAACTTCGACGAGGTGCTGCGCGTGATCGACTCGCTGCAGCTCACGGCGAAGCACAAGGTGGCCACGCCGGCGAACTGGAAGCAGGGCGACGACGTGATCATCGTGCCGGCGGTGTCGGATGCCGAAGCGAAGGAAAAGTATCCGGACGGCTGGCGGACGCTGAAGCCGTATCTGCGCTACGTCGCTCAGCCGCGCTGACGCCGGCAGCGATCACTGGCACGACGCGATCGCACCGCCCAGCCCGGCGCCGATATCGGCGAGCTGGCGCGGCAGGTCGGGGCAGACGAACGGCACCGTGGCGGGACGATACGTTTCGTCACGGGCCTCTCCTCCGCGCAGCGTCAGCCGCAGGCGCAGCGCGTCAGCCGACGCCTCAAGAATCTCGGCCTCGATGCGGGCGGTGTCTTCGTCCCACTCGACGCTGGAGGGTCCGGTCGCCCGCCAGGTCGTCAGGCGGTAGCCCTCGACGCACGAGTCCATGATGAGCGTGCCGTCGGACAGGAAGACACGGACCGTGCCCGGGGCGTCCGCCACGTCGTTCGACACCCAGGCGCGTCCTGCGACGCCCGGCGCCGGCGCGGCCTCGGCTGTGGAAGCGGAAGGGGCCTGCTGACAGGCCGCCGCGGACCACAGCGTCACCGCCAGGATGGCAGCGCTGGTCCCTTTCACACGGGCGTGCGGAGTCATGGCGTCAGTCTCCCATGAATCCGGCGCGCGCCTGCACAGCCACGCGCGCGAGCGCCGAGGTGCCCGAGATGCCGTCCTCGTTCCCCACACCGGTCGCCGATACGCGTGCCGTGCGCGTGAAGGGCATCCCCCAGCCCGCCCTGTCCGCGACGCTCATGGCCTTCCGCATCGAGGACGCGTCGGGTGGGCGGGCGACGTGCTCGGCCTCGTTCGTCAACTGGGGGGCCACGGCCCAGGGCACGGGTTGGCTGCACGTGGACCGGTCGCTGCTCGACCTGCAGGTCGCGTTCGCGATCGAGGTCGGTTGGTCCGACGACATGGTGGCGTTGTTCGATGGCCACGTGACCGGGTTGGAAGGGCGTGTGGAAGGCGACCGCCTTCCTGAGCTGAGCGTATCGGGCGAGTCACGCGGCGCGCTGCGCGCCATCCCGAAGACGCGGGTGTTCGAGCACATGTCGCGCGCGGACGTGTTCGCGGCCATCGCCGACGAGCACGGTCTGCAACCGGACGTCACGCTGGCGCGCGACCAGGTCGGCACCATTCGCCAGACCGGGGAAACGGACATGGCGCTCGTCGTGCGCGAGGCGCAGGCGAGCGGCGCAGACGTCTGGCTCGCGGGGTCGACGCTGTACGTGCACGACCGGCGAACGCGCGCGATCGACCCGGTACCGCTCACCGCCGGCAGGGACATCATCACGTGCAACGCGCGTCTCACCCTGACGCCGACGACGACCCGGGCGACGACGGAGGCGGACGTCGTGATGCGAGGCCGGCGGGAGATCCAGCCGGGACGGGTCGTGGATCTCGAGGGCATCGGGCCCTTGCACGCCGGACAGTATCTCGTCACGCGCGCCACGCACACGTTCGATCTGCAGCATGGCTATCGCACGCGGTTCTCTGCCGCGCGGCTGTGAAGAGTCCCAGACTGAGGAGGATGGTGCGCCTCGCACGATTCGTCCTCGGCCGGGCGCCGGAGCGCGGCGGACGGTCGTGAGCGGCAGCGCGCAGGGCGTGCCGACCGACGAAGCAAGTCCCTGACTGAGGAGGAGCGTGCGCCCCACGATTCGTCCTCGGCCGGGCGCCGGAGCGCGGCGGACGGCCGTGAGCGGCAGCG
>CAYMAG010000238.1:0-3936 GCA_964388335.1 uncultured Vicinamibacteraceae bacterium
GATTGACCGACGGGGAACACGCGTCGCTTCTCCGACGGTGCGCCCGACCTGAAACCGCACATCCTAGTACGGTCCTGTAATTTCTCCACTCTGATTAGGTACTCTACTGGCACGGATTCCCGTCAGGGTGGCAAAATTTGCCACTTGGCACGCACCGTGTATCAGTAGTTTTCCGGATGGATGACTCTTCTCCCATTCGGACGCGTCCACAGTACACCTCCGAGCAGGACATCCATCCACGCCGCCTTCGACCGTCACCCGTTGCACGTCAGGATCCCTCCCCTATGACCAACGCCGCCTCCCCCTCGCTGACCCTCCGCGCGCTCGCCTCGCGGTCGACCATCGCCCGAACCGTCGTCTGGGTGTCCATCGCCTTCCTGCTGCTCGCGCTGCCCTCGTCCGCGGAGGCGCAACCGGAGCACCGGGCGCGGCTGTCACGCGGGCTGGCCAGGTCGGTGTCGGAGGGGCGAGGCAAGCCGGTGATTCTGACGGGCTCGCCGGCGCAGATGCGTGCGGCGGCGGCACGGCATGGGCTGAGGGTGCGCAAGGTGTTGTCGTCGGGTGTCGTGATTGACGTGGCAGATTCTGCATCGCTCGCGGCGCTCAGCACCGATCCAGCCATCACCGTGGTCGCAGAAGATGCGCCCGTGTTCGCCAACATGGCGACAGAGGTGGTGACGCTGGGCGCTGATCAGGCGTGGGCGGGGCTGTTGGGGGTGAAGAGTGTGAGCGGGCGCGGCATCGGCATCGCGGTCATCGACTCGGGCGTGGTGGCGCGCCACGAGGCGTTGGCGCGTCGGGTCGTGGCGTCAGTCGATTTCGTGGCGGCGCGTACTCGTGTAGAGGACGCCTACGGGCACGGCACGCACGTGGCGGGCATCATCGCGGGTGACGTCGTGCGGGGCAGGGGGCGGTTCAGCGGCGTGGCGCCGGGCGCGCACATCGTCAGCCTGCGCGTGCTCGACGAGACGGGCAGCGGCGAGACCAGCACGGTGATCGCGGCGATCGACTGGACGATTGCGAACCGCGAGGCGTACGGGCTGCGGCTCGTCAACCTGTCGCTCGGCAAGGCGGTGCTCGAGAGCTGGCAGGACGATCCGCTGGTGCAGGCGGTGGAGCGGGCGGTGGCGGCGGGCCTGGTGGTGGTGACGTCGGCGGGCAACTGGGGCACGCTGCCCGACGGCACGCGGGTGCGTGACGGCATCACGTCGCCGGGCAACGCGCCGTCGGCGATCACGGTGGGGGCGCTCGACACGATGGGCACGCCCGAGCGCAGCGACGATCGTCCGGCCGACTGGAGTTCGCGCGGGCTGACGGCGATCGATGGGTTCCTGAAGCCCGACGTGGCGGCGCCCGGGCGGCGGGTGCTGTCGGCGATGGCGCACCGCAGCCTGCTGAGCGGGCGTGAGGGCGCGGAGACGGCGGGCGCGGGCGCGGGGTACTACCAGGTGTTGTCGGGGACGAGCCAGGCGGCGGCGATGGTGACGGGGGCGGCGGCGCTGGTGCTCGAGGCGAATCCGTCGCTGCGTCCGCACGAGGTGAAGGCGCTGCTGCAGCTGACGGCGCAGCAGGTCGAGGGCGCGGGGATTGCGGAGGTGGGCGCGGGCGCGGTGAACGCGGCGGCGGCGGTGCTGGCGGCGGGTGCGGGGTACGAGGGGCAGGCGCCGACGCAGATTGCGGGCGAGCTGGTGGAGCGCAGCGAGGTGATGTGGAACCCCAACGTGGGCGCGTCTTCGCTCGTGTGGGGGAACTCTCTCGTGTGGGGGAACTCCTTGGTATGGGGGAACTCGCTCGTCTGGGGCAACAGTCTTGTGTGGGGGAACTCGCTGGTTTGGGGGAACAAGCTAAGCTAGCGAGCTTACTGTGTCTCACAATTGCGGTCACGTATTCGCCGGTTACGAGACATGGCGAAAGTCCTTGGCTCTGAGTTCGGAGTGCGGAGCGCTCAGGTCGGCGCTGGTGACCGTCCATCGAAACGCAGGCCAGTCGCTTAGCGCCGCCGGCAACGGGGAGGGGACCAGTGATGTCTAAAGAGTGCCGAGGACCGATTGCCACAAGCTTCGCGGTTCTTTCAGCGAGCGCTTATAATCTCGCCCAAAGCCGAGATGCTCATCACCGGGCTGAAGGATGTCGAACGTGTGTTCAAGGAAGGCCGCTTTCGGGCGGGTCTCCTCGCGCTGCAGTCGACTGAACCATCAGACCCCTCGCTTACCGTCTTGTTTGCGGAGGCGCTTGACGAGACGGGCGAGTCCGACGCTGCCCGCCTCGTGCTCGACCGGTTGTTGGCCTCGGAGAAGACACCAGCGATCCGCCGCGCCGCCGCGCTACGAGTGCTTTCCGCCATACATCTCAACCTTGGATCGGCGACGCGCGCGACCGAATGTCTGAAAGAAGCAATCTCCATCGCAGAAAGCCAAGGCTCGATGGAGGAGGCGGGGCAGGCTGCTCTCGCCCTCTACTCGCTGTATTCGAACCTCTTTGGTCCAGCCACTGCAGCCCCTGTTCTATCTACGGCCAAGAAGTATGTACTCCGACGGGGCAGTGCACGTCTCGTTGCTGAACTGCACTCCCGTGTCGGACAAGCGGACGCCCAAGCCAGCCGGTACATGTCTGCCCGCCGACACCTTAACATCGCTCTTGAGTCGTTGGCGCAAGAGCCGCACATGGGCCTATTGGCTCGAGCCAACTTAGCGCTGTCTTCAACTCAGGCACTCGTCGCGGACAACAACGCCGCCGTGGAAGCCGCCATGGCTGCCCTTCACGCAGCCGAGGAGGCAGGTAGCGAGCGCCTGGTTCTACTGTGCCGCGCTAACTTGGCACAGTTGCAGCTTCGAGCTGACGATCTTGAGACGTCCAGGAAGAACGCAACTGGAGTTCTGGTACACGTTCCCCCACACAGTCTGCTGCGCCTGGCCGTGCTAGAGACTTTGGTCGCATCTTGCCTCGAACTCGAAGTATTGGGCGAGCATGCTGCAGAGGTCAGAGATTTCGCAGTCTTCATGGAGGAATCTGCTGACTATAGCTGGATAAATGTTGAGGCAGTTCCGACATATGTAAGGCTCCTACTCCATCAAGGAGAACACACCGCGGCCAACGAAGCGCTCGACAAGGGGATCGAAAGGTCGATAGCGCGCGCGAATACAAGCAACACAGCCAGACTGGCAATACTCAAGGCTGAGATGACGGCGTTGGGGCCTGAGCCAAGTCAAGCTTGGATGGTCCTTGAACGATTCAGGCCCTATCTTGAGGCGGACCCTTCTGCCGACATTCTAGCAGCCTCAGAGCGCGTCAAAGCGATTGTTGCATCGCACGAGGGCGCACGAAGACTCGCGAGACATCAGTTCAGTCGAGCCGAACGCGTGTTCCGGAAGTGCGGGTTGCGGCTTGAAGCACGCAGAACTGCCGAGATTAGAAGGGCGTTGCGTCCCAGAGCGTCACAGCAAAGTATGCGGGTTCGACATGCCGGCCAGAGAGAAATTGCCTCTGCCGTCGACTTCATCGGACGCCTGGCTGCGTATCCGGCGATCCTGGCGACGGAGTTATCAAGGTTTCTCGCTCAGCAGAGGCTTGGAACCACGAGAGTTGTCAAAGATGCCGCTGTTGCCGAGAACAACGTTCAAGGCCACGGGCCTCGCGTCCTAAGTGCTGGTAGTTGGCACGGGAAGTCCGTGTCGGTCTTGGTCTATCCGCAGGAGACTCCTAGGGCCAAGCAGATTGTTGACTCACTCTTATTACTCATCGAGAATTCGCTCAAAGTCCAGGAGTCATCGAAGCAGGCTGAGCAACTGGGACATTTCTGGGACGGCGACATTGCCTCTGAGGGTACTCACGGCTTGTTCATCTCTGACGAGATGCAAGCACTTCTGCGGACTGCACAGGTGGCAGCCAAGACCGACCTCCCGATCCTCATCCTCGGCGAGACCGGCACAGGCAAGG
>CAYMAG010000239.1:0-1784 GCA_964388335.1 uncultured Vicinamibacteraceae bacterium
GCGCTCGGCCTGGCCGCGCTCGTCTCGGCCGAAGTGTCGACGGCTGACGCGATTCCGTTCATGCTGTCCACGTCCCTCCCTGGCGCAGGACTGGTATCGAGAGCACAACGGAAACCGACGGGCTCCGCGCCTCCGCGTGAACCCGCAAGGGAACGCCTGGGCTGCGGCCGGGAACCGGGGGTTCGGGCAAAGGCGGACAAGCAGCGTGGCCGCACCAATGAATGCTCGTGCGTGAAGCACTGAGGAAGCGCCAGGCTGCGGCTGGGGAACGGCGCGGGCGTGAGCGCCTGGATGAGTGGGGCGGCTGGCGGTCACGGCCGCGGCGACTCATTCTCGGGGCGTCGGGTTCACGCCACGCGCGCAGTCCGCCGGAGCGTGACGAGGGTGAGCGAGGTTCGCCGAACCCTTGCCGAAGGCGGGCCGATGCGAATGCGGAGCCACGGCCCCGACCGCCAGCCGCCCCACCCATCAGCCCCACATGCACGATGGCTACCGCAGCGACGGCGCCACGCTCAGAAATGCGCGCACGGCCTCGGGATCGAACGCACGTCCGGCCTCGTCGCGGATGTACGTCACCGTGTCGTCCAGGCTCACGGCACGGCCCTGCGGGCGCGGATGCTGCATCGCGTCGAATACGTCCGCGATATGCGTGATGCGCGCCGAGAGCGGAATGTCGTCGCCCTGCAGCTGATGCGGATACCCGCGTCCGTCCCACCGCTCATGGTGCGACAGCGCGATGGCTTCCGCGGTACGCAGCAGCGGCCCCGCACTGCCCGACAGGATCTCGGCGCCGATGACGGTGTGACGCTTCATCTCGTCGAACTCGGCGGACGTCAACGGTCCGGGCTTCAGCAGGATGGCGTCGCGGATGCCGATCTTCCCGACGTCGTGCAGCGGGGCGGCCCGCTCGATCAGCTGGACGTCGCCATCGGGCAGCCCCAGCGTGCTGGCGATCGCCCCGGCGACACGGCCCACGCGGCGCGTGTGTTCGCCCGTGTTGTCGTCACGGAACTCGGCCGCCAACGCGAGCCGGTCGAGGATGTCGAGTCGGGCAATCTCGAGCTTGCGCGTACGTTCACGTACCGTGGCCTCGAGTCCACGGTTGTACGTGTCGAGCTGCAGGTAGAGGAAGCGCGTCGTCAACAGGTGGCGGATGCGCAGCAGCGCTTCGACCGCGTCGAACGGCTTGTTGAGAAAGTCCCTGGCGCCGGCGCCCAAGGCGCGCTGTCGGACGTCGACCTCCATGTCGGCCGTGACGACGAGCACCGGCAGGTAGCGTTCGGCGGCGAGGCGGGGACGCAAGGCGTCGAGCACACCGAAACCATCCAGGCCGGGCATGTGCAGGTCGAGCAGGATCAGATCCGGGCTGACGTGCTCGACGAGCGCGGCCGCCTCTTCGGGACGCGTCGTGGCGTGTATGCGGTCGTACCCGGCGGACGTCAGCAACCGCTCGAGCACCCGGATGTTGGCCGCCTGATCGTCGACAATCAGGATGCGTGCGCGGGTGATGGCCTCGGAAACCGTCGACACTGCCGCTGAGTATAGGGGGTCAGGTCTGATCGTGCACACGCGAGGGGTGGGGTGGGGTCAGGTCTGGAAATGCGCGCGCGAGGGGTCAGCCCCCCGGCGCGCGCATTTCCAGACCTGACCCCACCCCACCTCGAGACCTGGCACCTCGCGTGTGCACGATCAGACCTGACCCCCAGCGCCCCAGTGATAGGGTAGGGGAGTGAACGGCGCCCGACTGCTGCTCGACGGTCTGTTCGACGACACGGGATTCTTTC
>CAYMAG010000239.1:1884-3908 GCA_964388335.1 uncultured Vicinamibacteraceae bacterium
GTGAACGGCGCCCGACTGCTGCTCGACGGTCTGTTCGACGACACGGGATTCTTTCCGCCCGCCGACCTCGTCCTGCCCGACGTCGTCGCGCGCCATGCCGACTACCGGCGCGGACCGACCGCCTGGATGCTGGGCCGGCTCGTCGTGCCGATCGGCGCGCTGGAGGCCCTCGAGCCGCTGGTGGCGGACCAGCCGCCCGACGTGTTCCAGCGTCGATGGGGCCTCAGCGTGCTCGGCAGCGGCAACGTCGAGGAAGACCGCCAGACGCTCGCCGACTTCAGGGCGCGCCACAGGGCCGACGGCCATCGTCTCGTCGTCGAGTCGTTCGAGGTGCGAGTGGCCACGCGGTTCGAAGTGCGCCGCGTGCGCGTGCTCGCGGTCGATGGATGGGATGTCTATTGCGAGCCCACGGGCGACCTCGACCCGTTGCTCGACGCGATTGCCATTGCGGGCCTCCGCGCGAAGCTGCGCGCAGCCCCCGTGGACGACACAGCGCCGCCTTCCGCTGAGTACGTGGCGCGCATGCTCGCCGGTTGCGTGCAGCGCGGCATCTCGATGAAGGCGACGGCCGGCCTGCAGCGTGCACTCGCCGTCGAGGGCAGTCATGGGTACCTCAACCTGCTCGTCGCGGCCGGCGTTGCCCAGGCCGCAGGTGCCGCGGCCGTGCGGGCGCCGGAAGTGATCGTCACCCTTGCCCGCCTCCTCCAACTGACGGGCCGCCCACTCTTCACGGCCGGCGGCAACCTCGAGTGGTCGGACGCCGGGGGGCCACGTACCGAAGGGCCACTGCACGACATCGCGCCATCCGCGCGTGCGTTGCTTCGTGGGATCGGCACCAGCGCGTTCGACGCATCCGTCACCGATGCGCGCGGGCTCGGCCTGCTGTGATAAGTCGTTCGAGGACGTGACCTTCTCGGTGGCACATGGCGAGGCATGATGACTCATCCCACACGACGCGCCTTCGGCCGGACGGCTGCCGCTTCGCTGGCGGCCTTGTGCACCTCGACGGCCACGTCAGCCAGGATCGACGCGCAGGTACCTGCTGACGCATCTGCCGGGCCTGACCGGGACGCCGGATCGCTCACCGACGTCACTGGCATTCGCGTGGGACACGCCACTGACACGCGTCGTCCCACGGGCTGTACCGTCATCCTCTTCGACGAGCCCGTCACGGCAGGCGCGGACTACGACGGCTCGGCCCCGGGGGAAGCGATGGGCGTGATGCTGCAACCTGTCAGCCCACTCGAACGCATTCACGGCATCCTGCTGGCCGGCGGTGGGCCCATGGGCCTTGGCGCCGTGGCAGGCGTGGTGGCGTTCCTCGAGCGCAGCGGTCGCGGCTACGACTGGGGCATCCCCAACGTCCGCATTCCCATCGTGGTCGGTGCGATCATCGACGACCTGTCGCTCGGAGACGCGCGCATCCGTCCCGACGCCGAAATGGCTCTCCGGGCATGCGAGGCAGCATCGACCGGACCGGTGGAGGAAGGGAGTGTCGGCGTGGGTGCGGGGGCGACGGTCGGAAAGATGTTCAGGTCGCGCGGCATCGGCGGCATGAAGGGTGGCGTGGGCACGGTCGCCGTTCGTGCGGGTGAGGTGGTCGTCGCCGCGCTTTCCGTCGTGAACGCTGCCGGGGACGTCCTCGACTGGCGCACGGGCCGCATCATCGCCGGCGCCCGCCGGGACGATGGGACGTTTGCCGACAGCGGCGCGATGCTGCTCGCCGACCTCGACCGGCGCTCCCGCGCGGACCACCGGCTCGACGATGAGCCTTTCAGGGCCACGACGCTGACGATCATCGCGACGAACGTCGCGCTCGACAAGACGAGTCTCACGAAGCTGGCGATGATGGCCAACACGGGCGCGTCACGTGCCGTGCGTCCCTATCACACGCAGGGCGATGGCGATCAGGTGATTGCCATCTCGACCAATCGCGTGCAGCTCGGCGGCGCGTTGACGCCTCTCGGCGCGGTGGCGGCGGATGCGGCGGCGCTGGCGATTCTTCGCGGCGTGCAGCGCGCGAC
>CAYMAG010000240.1:0-3906 GCA_964388335.1 uncultured Vicinamibacteraceae bacterium
GGATATGCAGACGTGAACGTGAGCCAACGGAGCGGACGGAGGGAACGGGTGCACAACAGAGGCACAGAGAAGCGGAGTCCCAACGCCACGCTCACGTTGCTCTGGGATGTCGATCAAACGCGTGGTCAGAATTTCCGGAACCCGCAGCGTAGGACCTGAACCGCAACGGTGCCGCATGATCCCGTACGATCCTCTGCGTCTCCGTTCCTCCGTGTGCACCCGTTTCCTCCGTGATCCTCCGTTCCCTTCTGATCCGACGTGCACGGACGTGAGCGCGAGCCAATGGAGTGGACGGAGGGAACGGGTGCACAGCAGAGGCACAGAGAAGCGGAGTCCCAACGCCACGCTCACGTTGTTCGGGGATGTCGATCAAACGCGTGGTCAGAATTTCCGGAACCCGCGGCGTAGGACCTGAACAGCAACGGTGCCGCATGATACTCTCCGGTCCTCTGCGTCTCCGTTCCTCCGTGTGCACCCGTTTCCTCCGTGATCCTCCGTTCCCTTCTGATCCGACGTGCACCCGTTTCCTCCGTGGCTCCTCCGTTTGCGGCATGAGTCATGAAGCATGAGACCGACATGCTCAAGAGCTTGCCATCACGCGCACTTTTCAGGATCTGGGCCGAAACATGGAACAGGCTGTCGCATCAGTGGCGCGACAGAAGTGCTCCGCTACATGGCTGGTTCGTCTCGCCCTATCCAGGCCAACCGTTCGTCCACTCGATTCACGTCGAAGCCGTCGTCCTGTCGAAGAGTGCGAAGCGATGTCCATACGAACTCGTCATCGGTGGGACGGCTGTGGCCTCGGGTCACACGTCTGAGGGCACTCATCGAAACGACGAAGACGGATGGTTCCAGCACACGGTATCTCACACCATCGGTCCCAAGGCGTTGCGGCAGATGGGGAGCGGCCTCCTTCGCATGGTCGTGTCGAAGGACAAGAGGACCAGCACACTGGCTGTCACTCCGGTTCGCAGACGACGCACGGCCCGCGTGCGCCAGTTGCGCGCCAACTACGCGGAGGTCTGGGATGGCGTCTCGAGGAGTCCTCGAGAAGCGCGAATCTCGGTGGCAGGCTACGCTGACGACGAGGAGTGGCGACGAAGTGGACGCGCGACGGCTGATTACGTGATCGCCAGCCTCGCGATCGGCCCTGGAGACCACGTACTCGAGATCGGGTGTGGAACCGGCCGAATCGGAGCGCACATTGCGGAGGTATGCGGGCGATGGACGGGGGCCGACGTGTCACGCAACATGATCCGTTTCGCGAAGCGCGAGCTTCGGGCGCTCGGCAACGTCGACTTCGTCGAGCTGAACGGCTTCGACCTGGATGGTGTCGAGGACGCCTCCTACGATGCCGTGTATTGCTCGGCCGTGTTCATGCACCTGGACGAGTGGGATCGCTATCGATACGTGCAGGAATCGTTCAGGGTGCTCGAGCCAGGGGGGCGGCTGTTCGTTGACAACTACAACCTTCTGGGTAGGCTCGGATGGGAGTTCTTCGGACAGAACGCACGTCTCGACATCGCCGTGCGACCACCCCACATCAGTCGTTCCTCCACACCGCAGGAACTCGACTGGTTCCTCAGACAAGCAGGTTTCGAGGGCGTCAGAACGGAACCCGGGGAAATGTTCGTGACAGCGATTGGCACGAAGCCCGCTGCGTCACGGTACGAGATGGACGCCGAGCGCTGACGTCCGGCGCCATCTCACGTTTCGAGGCGAGCGAGCAGGTCGTCGGTGCTGACCGCGTCGCCCTTCTTGACGAGAATCTCGGTGACCGTCGCATCGGCGTTCGCCGAGATCGTGGTGAGCATCTTCATCGCCTCGAGGGTGATGAGCGGGTCGCCCGCCTTCACCTTCGTGCCCACGCCGACGACGATGTCGGTCACCATGCCGGGCATGGGGGCCACCGCCTGGAGCGGACTCGAGGCATCGCCTTTCGGCTTGCTGACGGCGTCCTTCGGCGTCAGGGACGTGTCGACCACCTGCGACTCGCGCGGCATGCCGTTGAGTTCGAAGAAGACGCTGCGCCGCCCCTGATCGTCGGCCTCCCCGATGCCGATGAGCTTGATGAAGAGCAGCTTCCCGCGGTCGATCTCGACCTCTATTTCCTCGCCGAGCGCCAGGCCATAGAAGAACGCCGTTGTCGGCAGGCCCGACACCTCGCCGTAGGTCTTCATGAAGTGCTCGAAGTCGGCGAACACCTGCGGATACATCAGGTGGCTGTAGAGGTCGTCCTCCGTCGCCGGCCGGCCGAGCGTCGTGCCGAGCGTCTCGCGCGTCGCGTCGAGGTCGAGGTGCGTCGCCAGTTCGCCTGGGCGCTGCGTCGTGGGCACCCGATCGCCCAGCACCACCTTCTGCACCTGTGCCGGCCAGCCGCCGTCCGGCTGACCGAGCCCGCCCTGCAGCATGTCGATGACCGATGCGGGAAAGTCGTGCGACCCTGGCGTGAGCGTCGGCACGTCCTGCGGGCGAATGCCGCGCGTGATGAGGTACATGCACATGTCGCCGACGACCTTCGAACTCGGGGTCACCTTGATGATGTCGCCGAAGAGCTGGTTGACCTCGGCGTAGGTGCGGGCAATCTCGGGCCACCGGTGGTCCAGCCCCATGGCACTGGCTTGCTCCTTGAGGTTGGTGAACTGCCCGCCCGGCATCTCGTGCACGTAGACCTCGGCCGACCCGGCGCGAGGTGCGTTGTTGAAGGGCGCGTAGTACTCGAGCACCTGCTCCCAGTAGTCGGACATCTCGTTGAGCGCGTCGAGGTCGAGGCCGGGGTCGCGCTCGTGGCCGCGCAGCGCGGCACACAGCGAGTTGAGGTTCGGCTGGCTCGTCGACCCCGACATGGACGCAATGGCGAGGTCGACGATGTCGACGCCGGCCTCTGCGGCCGAGAGCACCGAGGCGGCGTTGATGCCCGAACTGTCGTGCGTGTGGAAGTGAATCGGCAGGCCGATGGCCTCGCGAAGCGCAGCGACGAGCCTCTTCGCCGCGAGAGGGCGGCACAGGCCGGCCATGTCCTTGATGGCGAGCACGTGCGCGCCCATCCGCTCGAGTTCCTTCGCCTTGGCCACGTAGTAGTGCAGCGAGTACTTGTCGCGCGCCGGATCGTCGATGTCGCCCGTGTAGCAGATGGCCGCCTCACAGACGGCGAACGGCTGGCGGCGCACCGCCTCCATCGCCACCGTCATGTTGGGCAGGTAGTTGAGCGAGTCGAAGATGCGGAAGATGTCCATCCCCGAGTCGGCAGCGTGCTTCACGAACCCGGCCACGACGTTGTCGGGGTAGTTCGAGTAGCCGACCGCATTCGACCCGCGAAACAGCATCTGGAAGCAGATGTTCGGCACTCTCACGCGCAGTTCGCGAAGGCGGTCCCACGGCGACTCCTTCAGGAACCGCATGGCCGTGTCGAACGTCGCGCCCCCCCACATCTCGAGACTGAAGATGCCCGGGGTCCGATGTGCGACCACGTCACTGACGTTGAGCATGTCGGTCGACCGCATCCGCGTCGCGACGAGCGACTGGTGCGCGTCGCGCATCGTCGTGTCGGTGATGAGCAGGGGCTGCTGCTCGCGGATCCAGGCCGCGAACCCTTCGGGACCGAGTTCGCGAAGCCGATCGCGTGAACCCTTCGGGATCCCCGCCTTGAGGTCGAAGGCGGGAACGCGTGCCGGGGGCAGGACCTCGGCCGGACGGTAGCCCTTCACCGTGCTGTTGCCGTTCACCGTGACGTCGCTCAGGTAGGCGAGCACCTTGGTGGCGCGGTCCCGTCGCGGCTGGAACTTGAAGAGCGTCGGGTTCGTGTCGATCAGCCCCGTCGTCGCCTGGCCCGAGCGGAAGGTCTCGTCGAGGACGACGTTCTCGAGGAACGGGATGTTGGTCTTCACGCCGCGGATGCGGAACTCG
>CAYMAG010000241.1:0-3744 GCA_964388335.1 uncultured Vicinamibacteraceae bacterium
CTCCGCGTGATTCCCTGCACCCCTCCGCGCCTCCGCGTGATCCCCTGGCCCCGGCGTCCTCCGCGCCTCCGCGTGATCCCCTGGACCCTCCGCGCCTCCGCGTGAGCCCCTGACCCCCGCGTCCTCCGCGCCTCCGCGTGATCCGCTTACCAGAACCTGCTCAACGGATGTCGCGAATCCTGATGTTGCGGTACCAGCACTCGTCCTGGTGGTACGTCAGCATGATGTGCCCGTCGATCTTCTCGCCGAACGCCGGCTCGTTCCTGAACTTGCTCGCCGCAATCCCGGCCTTCACGTCCGGGCTGCCAAGCTCGTACGTCAGCACGTTGCGTCCGTTCAGCCAGTGTTCGACGCGCGGGCCACGCACGACGACACGCGAGGCGTTCCATTGGCCTGCCGGGCGCAGGGCGTCTCCGGTCGCGGCGGGCAGCACGTCGTAGAACGTACCGGTCAACTGCAGGGGCGTGAGCGTGGCCGTGTACCCCGTGTCGTCGATCATCTGGTACTCGTGCCCTGGGGCCGACGGCCGCGCCTCGGTGACGAAGTACTTCACCCCGTTGTTACCGCCGGGACTGACGCGCCATTCCCACGCGAGTTCGAAGTCGCGGAACGTCTGGCGCGTGACGAGTTCGCCGCCCTTCACCTTCGGTACCGTCTTCAGTACACCATCGCTGATCGCCCACCCGCTCTCCGGCAGCGTCTCGCGCCGGTAGCCGCGCCAGGCATCGAGCGACTGGCCATCGAACAGCGATTGCCAGCCGGCGTCGTCCGGCGGAGTGGGCGCCTGGGGAGGAGTGGGGGCAGCGGGCTGAAACGCCAGCGCCAGGGCGAGCATCACGGACAGGGCGTACGGCATGGTGTACGAAGCATACGCCTGTCGTGCGGCCGATGCTCGTGCCAATGCCGGTGGCGGCGGCGACGTGGCCGTGCACGTGCTGCGGCTGCCTCGGCTACATGATCGGTGGCCGGAACGGGGACAGGAGATACGGTCTGTCCCTCAACTCTCGGCTCAGCTTGGCATGACGCTGACGCCACGACTCGAAATGTGATCCCATGGCGCTGAGCAGCCGGGCCTTCCGGGCCTTGCGTTCAGTGGCCGCGGCCCGATGATAGAAGCGCGCGCCGAGCGCCGCGTACCAACGGATCGTGTGGCGCCTGCGCATCTGGTCCTCGAAGTAGCCTGCGAGAAACAGACACTGCGCGCCGGCCGTCTCCATCATCCCGCTGTCCTGCTGCATCGACGTGTCGAGGACGTACGCGTCGAACACGTCGCCCAGGTGTGCCGGCGTGGGGACATCGTCGGCGGCCCGGGTCGATACCTGGGCGTAGTGGGCCAGCACGCTGGCGTTGTAGAGCAGTTCTTCGCCGTCGACGTCCGGCTCCGACAGCTCGCGCAGACCGACGAGGAAGAACTCCAGCGTCTGCTGATGATTGCTCCCGAGCAGTTCCCGCAGTGGTTCCATGAGCCCTCCACGCTGTGTCGCCCGACAGCCGTCACGTGTTGCGCCGAGCGGATACCTCGTGCAGAAGCAAGTCTCGTACCGCCGCCGGGGCGCCGATCTGCATGACGTTCCGGCGTGAATCGTGGGTATCGTGAGTCCCTGTTGTCATCTGTCGGGCACGATCTGTATCGGCCCGTCCGGCGGTCGCCGATACCCCTCAGGAGCCGGTGACTTGCCGACACCCGTTCCTTGACGGGCGTCGATGGCCCAGGGCACTCCCCGCGCGGATGGTCGAGCAGCCGGCGGAGGCCGCTCTCGTCCCACTCGAGGCGCGGGGCGTCCAGTCGCGAGCGAGAGGCCCGCGACGGTCAGCGGGACTGTCGGACGTCAGCTACCCGCGGGTGAACCCGCCACGGGCACCGCACGCACGATGAACCGCTGAGGGGCCGGCCCCACGTGGTAGAACGGGTAGCACCCGACGAGCGTCACGGCCGGACCAGGTGTCGGGTCGATGACGCTGACGTCGGTCGGGATGGTGACCCGGATCCAGTCGACCTTGTAGTGCTCGGTCGCAACCGGCGTGTCCAGCACCAGCGTGTCGCCTTCCTTGATGTCCTTCAGCACCCGGAAGAAGCCGTCCCTGTGGGCGGCGATGCCGACGTTGCCCGGCGTCCCGGGAAGGGCCGTCTCCTCGATCCGTCCGGCCGCGAGGTCGAGCACCGCGTCCGAGGTGCCGTCGTGGACCGGCACTTCGAGTTCGAGCCGCGGGATGCGCAGGATGGCGAGCGTGGGCGGCGTCTCCTGCTTCATTGCGGCCTTGTAGGCCTTCACACGAATCGAGGACCACAGCTTCATGTCGACGGTGCCGCTCCAGGTGAGTTCGCGCGGTGGCGGCGGTGGAGGCGGCGGTGCCTCTGCGGCTGCAACGGCAGCGCCGTTGCCGCCCGGGGGCGTCTCGATGCCGCCGCCGCACGACAGCGTTGCCGCGAGGACGAGCGCGAGGCCCAGGAGAGGACGAGTGCGGTTCGAGCGGGAGTACTGAGGAACCATCAGGGACACTCCATGGCGAGGCATCGAGCGGCGTCGCGACGCACGCGCCGCGCGCCGGATTCGGGCGCGTCGCCAGCTTAACTCAACTCACCTCGAGGGCACGTCGGCGGCGTGCGCTTCGGGCGGCCGTGGGGGATGCGCGCAGGGCGGGCGAGCGTGGCCAGCCGGGTCCTGTTGTTCGTGGTCGCAAAGTGGGGGGGTACAATCGCGGCCGTGATCGCGCAGGAGACCTCCGCTCTCAGCGGCCTCACGAACGCGTGGCGGACAGCAGTCGTGTGTGTCGCGCTGACGTTCACGGCGTCAGCCTGCGAGAGAGTCAGAGCACCCGACGCACCACCTGCAGCCGACACGGAGGCCCCGCAAACCGCCGACGACGTGCGTGTACTCTCGTGGAACGTCTCGGACGATGCGTTCGTGCGGGATGCAGCCGCGTTCCGCGCGCTGGTGAACAGGGCCAACCCCGACATCCTGCTGCTGGATGAAGTCGCACCATCGGCAACCGGACCCCAGCTGCGTGCAGCGCTCCCGGCGCTGACATCAGAGGACGGAGACTGGCACGTCGACATCGGTTCGAGCGGTGGACGTCAGCGGAACGTCGTCATCAGCCGCCTGCCGCTCGAGCGTCTCGCGGAGTTCTCCAAGGTCGTGGCGTATCCGCCCGCCGAGCGCGACCGACTGCACGCCCGCATGGCTGCCGCGAACGACCTCAGACCCGCCTACTCGATGGACAACGGCATTCCCGTGCACGGCGTCATCGTGCTGGCGGGGAATCGTCGCCTGCTGGTCGTCAGCACCGACCTGCAGTGCTGCGGCGACAGCCCGGAGAGCTGGCAGGAAGACCGCCGGCAGAGCGAAGCGCGCGAGATCCGACGCCGCATCGAGCAGGTGCTGACACGTACGCGCGTGGACGGCGTCATCGTCTCCGGCGACCTCAATCTGGTAAGCACACCGCTTCCCATGGTGATTCTCTCCGGACCGTATCCGCCGCCGCACGCCGGCCTGATCGCTGCGGACCTTCGTCACCTGGACGGCTCCGAGACGTGGACGTGGGACGGCCGTGGCACGCCCTTCCCGTCGCGCCCCATGGACTTCGTGCTCTACGGCCCACACGCCCTGGCCTTGCGCGAAGGCTACGTCCTCGACAGCGCCGACCTGTCGCCCTCTGAACTCGGACGACTGGGACTCGAGCCGGAGGCCGCCTCGCGCCTGTCGAGCCATCGACCGCTGCTGGCGGACTTCGCCTGGCAGTGAG
>CAYMAG010000242.1:0-3703 GCA_964388335.1 uncultured Vicinamibacteraceae bacterium
TGGCCCCTTCCGTGTCCTCGGTACGCCTCCGCTGACTCGCACCCGCCGCACCTTCGGTCGGGCAAACCGCGAACGGAGATCACGGAGGCAACGGTCACACACAGAGGAGCTGAGTAGCAGAGGACTCCGCTGCTGGGATCCCTGACCCTCCGCGCCCTCCGCGCCTCCGCGTGATCCCTTGGCCCCTCCGCGCCCTCCGTACGCCTCCGCTGGCACGCACCCGCTGCACCTTCGTGCGGGCAAACCGCGAAACGGAGATCACTGAGGCAACGGGGTCACACACAGAGGAGCTGAGTAGCAGAGGTCTCCGCTGCTGGGAGCCACTGGCCCCTTCCGCGTCCCCCGCGCCTCCGCGTGGATCCCTTGGCTCTTCGCGCCCTCCGCGCCTCCGCGTGATCCCTTGGCCCTTCCGCGCCCTCCGCGCCTCCGCGTGATCCCCTGCCCCTTCCGTGTCCTCCGTACGCACCCGTGCCCCGAGCGCGCCGGCCTGCTGCCGTCGCAATCGGTGTCGCGGGCCCGCATGCTGCAGGGCCTCGCGCGCAAGGTACTCGCGGAGCGCACCGGCTGACACACGTCCCGATCCGCGATCCGCGATCCCCCGTTCCCCGATCCGCGATCCGCGATCCCCCGTTCCCCGATCCGCGATTCCCGATCCGCGATCCTCCGATCCGCGATCCCCGATCCCCGATCCCTCACATCCACACTCGCAGCCCCACGGCGAGCCGCGCCCCACCGGTCGCCTGACCCGCCTCGCGGGCGAGGTCGGCCGTACCGAAGAACATGCGGTCCCACGTCACGCCGATGTACGGCGCGAACTCGCGACGGAACTCGTAACGCAGGCGCACTCCGGCGTCGACCGAACTGAGGCCCGCGCCGATCCCGCGCGCCTCGTCGCTCTTCCCGTAGACGTCCAGTTCGATGAGCGGCTGCAGGATCAGGCGGTTGGTCAGCAGCAGTTCGTACACGGTCTCGAACCGGACGTGAGTGCGGCCCGACCCACCCACGGAGGCCGTGGCCTGCACGTCGAACCAGTAGGGTGCCAGCCCCTGCAGTCCGATGGCGGCCCAGGTGCGTGCCGGCCCCGGACTGAACTCCTGACGGACACCACCCACGAGATCCCACCAGCGGCTGATCGCCCGCCCGTAGAACACCTGCGCCTCGGCCTGCCCGACGCCGCCTTCGTCGCGATCGCCTTCGGTCCTGAACCACAGGCGGTCGAGGTCGCGGCCGATCCACCCCGCGTTGTCCCAGTGCAGCGCCGACGCGCCGTCGCCCGACTGCCACTCCAGCTTGTCGAACAGCACGAAGTAGTTGATGCGGTTGTCGTGCGCCGCGTGTCCTTGCACGGTTGGAAACGCGGCCGCGCGGTCGGCGTCGGAGACCGGCGGAATGAACGGCGGCAGCGACGGGTCCGCCGGCGCGTCGTCGTGCCCCGAGTGGTCGGGCGCCGGGGCCTGTGCGGAGGGTGTGGGCGCGGGAGCCGGAGGCTGCGGGTGGACGTGATCCTGCTGTGCCGTCGCGTGCGCCGGCACGAGGAGGACGAAGACCGCGGCGGCTAGCCGGAGGCGCGCCGTCACGACGTCCTCCGTTCGTCCACCCGCACCTCGCGCATCATGCCGGTCTCCATGTGGAAGAGCAGATGGCAGTGGTACGCCCAGCGTCCGAGGGCGTCGGCGGTCACGCGGTAGCTCCGCCTGCTGCCCGGTGGCATGTCGACGGTGTGCTTCCGCACCAGGAACTCCCCCGCCTCGTCCTCGATGTCGCTCCACATCCCGTGCAGGTGGATGGGGTGCGTCATCATCGTGTCGTTGACCAGGACGATGCGCAGGCGTTCGCCGTAGACGAGGCGGAGGGGTTCGGCGCCCGAGAACTTGATGCCGTCGAACGACCAGGCGAAGCGTTGCATGTGCCCGGTGAGGTGCAGTTCGATGGTGCGCCCAGGGTCGCGGCCGTCGGGGTCGTCGAACACGCTGCGGAGATCGCCATACGTCAGCACTCGCCTACCGTTCTTGCGGAGGCCGACGCCCGGGTCGTCGAGCTTCGCGCTCGGGGTCATCGTCTGCATGTCGACGAGCGGGTTGCCGCGTTCGCTTTCGGGGTGCGGCTGCATGCCGCCTCCCATCGCGGGCATGTCGTGCCCCGCGTGGGGATCCGGCGCCGGCGCCGGCGCCGGCATGGCGTGGGCGGCGTGCGGGTCGGCAGCCGGCGTTGCCGGGGTCATGGCGCCCATGTCGTGCCCCATGTCGTGCCCCCCATGTCCCATGTCCGACATGGTCAGCACGGCGCGTCGATCCAACGCCGGAATCGGAGCCTGCAGGCCCTCGCGCACCGCCAGCGTGCCGGCGGCATACCCGGTACGATCCATCGCCTGCGCGAAGATCGTGAAGGCGTCGTGCCCCGAGGGCTCGACAATGACGTCGAAGGTCTCGGCGACGGCGATGCGGAACTCGTCCACGCTGACGGGGTGGACGGGTAAGCCATCGGCGGCGACGACCGTCATCGTCACGCCGGGGATGCGCACGTCGAAGTACGTCATCGCTGACCCGTTGATGAACCGCAGGCGCAGCCGTTCGCCAGGCCTGAAGAGCCCCGTCCAGTTCCCCGCCGGCGCGCGACCGTTCATCAGGTACGTGTAGGTGTAACCCGTGACGTCGGCCAGGTCGGCGGCGTTCATGCGCATCTCGCCCCAGGCCTTCCGCTCGGCGAGCGTGGCCGAGAGACCGTGCTCGCGCACGTCCTTGAAGAAGTCGCCGACGGTGCGCTGGCGGAAGTTGTAGTAGTGCGACTGCTTCTTCAGCTTGGCGAAGACGCGGGCGGGGTCTTCGTCCGTCCAGTCGGTGAGCATGACGGTGTGCTCGCGGTCATAGCTGAACGGCTCGGGCTCGCGTGCGTCGATGATGAGCGGGCCATAGACACCGCGCTGCTCCTGAAAGCCCGAGTGGCTGTGGTACCAGTACGTGCCGCTCTGGCGCACCTCGAAGCGGTAGAGATACGCCTCGCCGGGATGGATGCCGCTGAAGCTGAGACCAGGCACGCCGTCCATGTTCGCGGGCAGGAGGATGCCGTGCCAGTGGATGGACGTGTCTTCATCGAGTGCGTTCGCCACGCGCAGCGTCACGGTGTCGCCTTCGCGCCAGCGCAGCGTGGGACCGGGCACCGTCCCGTTGATCGTCATGGCGGTGCGTGGCGCGCCCGTGAAGTTCATCGGCGTCTCGCCGATGCGGAGGTCGAACTCCCTGCCGGTGAGGGTGCGCGGCTCGAGGGGCCGCGGGGTCTGGGCCCACGACGAAGGGCCCCAGCCGAGGCCTGCCAGCGTGCCGCCCATGGCCAGGCCCTTCACGAACGTGCGACGCGAGGGGTCGCGGGGGTGCTCGACAGACGTGTGGTGCTGCGAAGGCATGTGTCCTCCGACCCTGGCCGAGGCGGCCAGGATCCCGGTGTTTCCTGAGGTGGAGACGCGGACGCGCGCGGCGTTGCAGCGCCGGCGGCGGAGGCACTCAGATGCGCAGAATCAGCGGAGACCGGACGGGAGCAGGAGGTGGAGGCGGGCTGACGGGTGGATCGTGCGCGGGCGACGTGCGCATGGCGCCCGCATCGGTGTCGATGGCCGACGTTGCGACGAGCGGCGGAGCGACGTCAGCGCGCGTCTGCGCGCGGGCTGGCGCGAGGCTGACGCCGGCAAGGTCCGCGCAGCAGTCACGGA
>CAYMAG010000243.1:0-3681 GCA_964388335.1 uncultured Vicinamibacteraceae bacterium
TATGCCGTCTTCTCCGCTGCGGATCTGCAGGCTCCTGCTGTTCGCCAGCCGCGCACGTGGTTGTACGTGGACGCGGGTATCGAACACGAGTTCGCGTCGAAGGTGGAAGCCAGGCTTGTCGACTCCGGCGAGAACGTCGTCGTGCTGATTCCGGACGGCAGCGGCGTGTTCTATCGACCGGAGCCGGGCAATGGCCGGCTGCCGTGCACGAACGTCGTCCAGACCTACGTGGATCTCGCCAAGGCCGGCGGCCGCGGCGAGGAGGCTGCGGAAGTCATCCTCGACCAGCGACTGAAGCCGGCGTGGGCGCGCCGGTAGCGGGACGGATTCAACGCTGGAGACACTGTGTACCTCGCGTACATCGATGAATCGGGGTCGACCGGTGACGTCGCCAAGGGCGGATCGAGGTCGTACACGCTCGGGTGCCTGCTTGTCAGAGCGACGCAGTGGCACGCCACGCTCGACGCGTTGATCGGATACCGGCGATACGTGAAGAAGCAGTTCGGAGTCCCGGTCCGAGCGGAGATCAAGGCCAACCATCTGTTGCAGAACGGCGGGGCCTTCCGGGACCTCGCGCTCAGCGAGCGGGCGCGGAACTCCATCTATCGCGGCATGCTCAGGCTCTGCCCCAAGATCGAGATCAGGGCATTTGCCATCGTGATCAGGAAGGACCGACTGGTCGCTTCGGACCCGCATGACAGAGCCTGGACGTTTCTGTTCCAACGACTGGAACGCCTCACAACCAACGACGGAACTCAGGTCGTCGTTTTCCACGACGAGGGCGACGAGGCCAAGGTTCGGGCGCTGGCAAGGAAGGCCAGGCGCGCGGGCATAGCCGGAAGTGCATTTGGCCCCGGCTGGTTGAATGTGCCGTTCAAGGGGCTGATCGACGATCCCGTGAGTCGGCACTCTCACGAGTCCCTGTTTCTCCAGTTGGCAGACCTCGTAGCGTACGCCGCGTTCCGGCGCGTGTACCCGCCCCCCGCAAGAGCGGTGCAGATCGTTCCGGAGTTGATGTGGGACGAACTCGGAGCAGCGAGGATGGCCGAGGTCAACCAGCGCTCCGGTGGGGCGAGCCCAGGCATCGTCGCGTGGCCAAAATGAAAGAGCCTCCTTTCGGAGGCCCTGAGGGAAGACCTACACCGGACTTGGGCCCGGTTCAGTCTTCGCTCGGAAGTGTACCAATTCCGTGATCGTGACACAAGCCCGGCAATAAGCGACATCTCGGCCAATTCAGCGCAGTTCCTTCATGACGCCGTACCCCTACACCGAGGACCAACTCTTCGAACAGCCCGCGTTGGCACTCCTCTCCGAACTGGGGTGGGCGACGGTCAACGCGCGCGACGAGATCCTGGGTGCGGACGGAACGCTCGGACGCGAGACGACGAGCGAGGTCGTGCTCGCACCGCGCCTGCGGACGGCGCTGGAGCGCCTCAATCCGGACGTGCCGCCCGATGTCATGACGGCAGCCGTCGATCAGCTGATCTTCTGGCAGCACAGAGCGGCTACGTCGTCGTGCTCACCGACGAGGCGCACCGCAGCCAGTACGACACGCTCGCGCTGAACATGCGGTCGGCGCTGCCGTGCGCGCTCTTCATCGCGTTCACCGGCACGCCGCTCCTCACTGGCGAGGAACGGGCCGCGGAAACAGCCGGCCTGACGCGTGCGGAGTTCCTTGCGGAACTCGCGCGCCGCCGCGTGGACGTCTTCGCGGGTGATGACCGGGATCTCTCCGTCGCGGCGGACGCGGTGTTCCTCGACCTCGATCGGAGCGAATCAGCGAAGTGATGAGGCCGCGAACGATTCGCGCGTGTCTGGCGTACGCCGCTGCCGAAACGACGGACCGTTTGGGTTCCGAGCACGTAGCGCGGCGGTTGGTGACGGCCCGCTCCCGCCGTAGAATGGTCCGACAAGGACCGCCACATGGCTGAAGACTTCATCGTTGCCGACCCGCAGATCCTCGACGGCAAGCCGTGCGTACGAGGCACGCGCCTGAGCGTCGAGTTCCTGCTGGAACTGGCCGCCAGCGGGGCCACATCCGAGCAAGTCCTTGCGCAGTATCCCCAGCTCACGCCCGACGGGCTTTCCGCGGCGTTTCGCTACGCCGCGAATGCGCTCCGAGGTGAACGGACGTGGGACCTGCGGATCACCGCGTGAAACCCCTCGACTTCCCGCTCCCTCGCAGACGAGAACATCGCGCCGGATGTCGTGAGCGGTTTGCGCTCGCGTGGTCATGACGGGCGCTCGGTCTGGGACGAGGCGCTGGTTGGTCGGCCCGACGCGGAGGTGCTGGAAACTGCAACTCGCCGTGGGCGCGTCGTGGTTACGCACGATGTTGGATTCGGCCGGTCTGCCATCCGGGCCGGAACCTCGTTTGTCGGGATCGTCTACCTCCGCCCGGGTCACATCTCCGCAGCGTTCGTGCTCGACATCGTCGATGCTCTCCGCGCGTCCACTGTGGAGGTCCAGTCACCGTTCATCGCGATTGCCGAGCGCCAGCAGTCGACAGTGCGCGTTCGCGTGCGGACGACGCCGCCCTGGTAACGCCCGGAACTGTGCGAACAACCTGACCGGAATCCGGCGCAACAACTGCGACAGCAGCAACCGCGCGCTGACCACGTTCGACGTCCGCAACGACTGCGACACCGGCACCGCCAGCCATGGCGCGAGCGACCCCTCCGGACACGCGCGGGACGGCATCCGGCGCGCCAGACGGGGTCGCTCACGCCATGGTTTCCTGTGTTGGCTTCTGTCCGTGCCCCTGCTGGCGGCGGCATAGAGCGCCGCGCGTCGACCGCGGCCTCCTGCAGCCGGACTGCTGCCAGTCAATTATGTCTGCTACAATTGCGGCGATGACGCTGCAATGGGCACGAGGATCCCGCAAGCACAAGATCGGCCGCGCGCACGCGCAGCACGTGATCAACACGACGACGCCGCAACTCTTCGCCGGCGGGGGGAAGCTCGGCGATGACATGTGGCGATGGGTAGGGGTTGACGATCGCGGCCTGGAGTTGGAAATCGTCGCGATTGCGATGGCGGATGCGCTGCTCGTGATTCACGTCATGCCAACCGCATTCAGAAGGGGGAGCAATGGCTAAGCGCAAGCTGATTCCGGTGCGGACGCCCACCGGGCAAACCGTCATGATGGACGATGAGGGCAGCATCGACCTCGATAAGGAGGTCGTGGTGTTCCGAGGCAAGCGGCTGACCGAGAAGCGCGCTGAGGCGCTGGTCGAGGAGATCCATCGCCGCGATCGGGGCCGTCCGTCACTCTCGGGGGGCAAGGGGCACTCCCCCCGCATCACGTTCCGCGTGCGGGACGCTCGCACCTACGATCGGATCACGCAGCTTGCAGAGAAGCGCGGCGTAGACGTGTCCGAGGTCGTGCGACTCGCGGTCGAGAAGTACGTCGGCGCGAAGTGAGGGCGGTCGGGATGACGTGAGAAGGCCGCCTGCCCCACACGTCCTGGCCTGGACTGGCGGCGGCGGCCAGGACGGAGTGATCACCGGCATGTCGTGGCCAGGACTCTCCGCGCCTCGGCCTGCCGCCAGCTTCCGATTCTCCTCGCCGGGGAGTAGCGCGGAGATCCTCTCGGACAAGGAGCCGTGACCATGAGCCTCACGACGTACGCATGGGACACCGCGGAGTTCCTCACCACCGAGGAATCCATCGCGGCCTAC
>CAYMAG010000244.1:0-3631 GCA_964388335.1 uncultured Vicinamibacteraceae bacterium
CCGGAAACTGGCAGGACTGCTTGCTCTGACGCTGACCCAGGTGCCGACGTGTGGATGCGTCGGCGCGTGAGGTCGGCGACAATGGGCCGGCGCCGGGCGCCAGACCAAGGCTGAGACCCATGCCGATCGCGCGCGTGCTCATCGCCGGACTCCTGCTGGGCGCGGGTGCGTTCCCCGCGCAGCGTGACTGGACCCCGTTGTGGAACGGCCGGGACCTCGGCGGCTGGACGACGTGGATGCGGCAGCCGTCGCCGACGTCGAACGTGCCCGGCCTCGCACGCGACGCGGAGGGGCGGTACACCGAGCCGATCGGCTCAGGCCGCGACCCACTCGGCGTGTTCACCGTCGTCCCCGACGTCGACGGACGGCCGGCGATTCGCATCTCGGGCGAGGTCTTTGGCGAGCTGCGGACGGTCGGCAGCTACCAGGACTATCACCTGAGGCTGCAGTTCAAGTGGGGCGAGAAGAAGTGGCCACCGCGCGACCGGCCAGAGACGCCGCGCGACAGCGGCATCCTGTACCACGTGCACAGCGCGCCAGGCGCCGAAGGCCGCACGTGGGCCCGTTCGGTGGAACTGCAGATCCAGGAGCACGACGTCGGCGATCTCTTTGCGGTCGGATCAGCCATTGCCGTCCGGGCGAAGGCGCGGCCCGGACCGCAGCCCCGGCTCTACGAATACGACCCGGCCGGCGAGTGGACGTACTTCTCGCAAAGCCAGGGCTCGACGGGGCGCTGCATCAAGATGCCCGACAACGAGCGCCCGCACGGCGAGTGGAACACGGTGGAGGTCGTCGTGCTCGGAGAGCAGGCCATTCATGTCGTCAACGGCACCGTGGTCATGCGCCTGCACGGCGCGCGGACCATCACCGGCGACGTGCCCACGCCGGTGGTGTCCGGCCCGATCCTGCTGCAGTCCGAGGGCGCCGAAGTGTTCTACCGGGACATCGAGATTCGACCGATCACGGCGATTCCGCCACCGTTCGCGGAAGGCCCGCGTCGCTGACGTCATCCCGCACGTCCATCAGGGACATTCATGCGCACATTCGTGGTTTCACTCGCACTCGTCCTGTCGACGGCCCCGGCCGTGGCATTTCCGTCGCCGGCCGCCGCGCAGCCCGGTCCCGTCGTCATCCTCGCGCCTCATCCGGACGACGAGACGCTTGGATGCGGCGGACTGATCGCGCGGCGCGCCGCCGAAGGGAGGCGCATCGTCGTGGTGGTCGTCACGGATGGCCGCGCGCTGCTCGCGCGCTTCGGCATCGACCGCGACCCCTCGCAGGCCGAGGTCTCGCAGATGCGCAAGGACGAGACGCGTCGTGCCCTCGACATCCTCACCGACGGCCGCGCCGAACTCGTCTTCCTCGACTTCGAGAACGAGCGCCTCGTCGAACAGCAGGCGGAGGCCACGCGCCGCATCACGGCGCTCCTGAAGGACCTCGCGCCGGCCGAACTCTACGTGCCGAGCCCGTTCGAAGGCCATCGCGAGCACCTGGCGACCCGCGAGATCGCGCGCGACGCCTGTGCGGCGTCCGGCGCCTGCGGGTCCGTCTTCGAATTCATCGTCTCGCTGAAGGCGGGCACGTCGGTGGACGACCTGCCTCGCACGCGGATTGGCGTGGACGTCTCGGCGTACCGCGATCGAGAGCGGCGGGCGCTCGCGCAGTTCCGCAGCCATCTGGACATCATCTCGCCGCGCCTCACGGCACCCCTGACGCCCAACTACGACCGCTACCTGACCGACGAGGAGCCGTTTCTGGTCGAGCGTTGACTCCGCCGTGTCTCAGTGCCGGACGGCCGCGTATCGCAGGGCCTCCACGTCGCCGAACAACGGAATGTCGGTGCGCAACGTCGCCAGCGTTCGGAAGAGGTGTGCCAGGTGCTGCTCCGCGGCGAGCGTCGCTGCGAGTCGCGCGGCGCCTGTGACCTTCACGTCCCACTGCGCACTGTCGCCTGGAATCTGCTCCAGGTGTCGGTAGCGGGCGAGCACCGCCGCCGTCGATTTCGCGCCCCAGCCCTTCAGGCCCGGATACCCGTCCGCCGCATCGCCCACGAGCGCGAGGTAGTCGGGAATCGACGTCGGGGGGACGCCGAACTTCGCCGTCACGCCGGCCTCGTCGAAGATGACGCGCGTGCGGCGATTCAGCTGCACGACGCGCGTGCCCTGCACGCACTGGGCGAGGTCCTTGTCCGGCGTGCAGATGACGACCTGCTGCACGCGCGGGTCGCGTGCCGCCGCCGCGGCCGCTGCCGCCAGGGCGTCGTCTGCCTCGAACTCCACCATCGGCCAGACGACGAACCCCTCGTCGCGCAGCGCGTCTTCGAGCAGCGGGAACTGCGCGAGCAGGTCGGGTGGCACGCCCTCGGCCGTCTTGTAGCCGGGCCACAGCTCGTTGCGAAAGGACTCGATGACGTGATCGGTCGCCACGCCGATGTGCGTGGCTCCGCCGGCGGCGAGCGCGCGCATGGAGCCGACGACGCCTCGGACCGCGGCGATCTCGACGCCATCGTCGTTCCGCTCAGGAGGGAGGGCGAAGTAGTGTCGGAAGAGTTCGTAGGTACCGTCGACGAGGTGGACGCGCATGGCCCATTCTCGCCGCCCTTGCCGCAGGTGCGCGAGGCTCAATCGGCCACGTCGTCTGCCACCGACCCCGCACGAACAGCGACCCACAGCAGCCCCAGCGAGGCGACGACACCGCCGTACCCCACCGAGAGTGCAACCAGGGTCATCATGCCCACACAGCGTCGCCACTATCGCCGACGCGTGCAGCAGCGTGGTTCTGACCGCAGGCGCTGGGTCCGAGGGGTGTTCTACACTGGTTCACGACCACGCCAGGTTGCGAGGCATCATGTTCGAGCGATACGACGAAGGCGCTCGCAAGGCACTGTTCTGGGCGCGTCAT
Source organism: uncultured Vicinamibacteraceae bacterium (assembly GCA_964388335.1). Taxonomy (GTDB): domain Bacteria; phylum Acidobacteriota; class Vicinamibacteria; order Vicinamibacterales; family Vicinamibacteraceae; genus JAEZDP01. Next base: position 2,902 of record CAYMAG010000244.1, read on the forward strand.
GCGGTGTCCGACGTGGGCGGTACGAGCATCGAACCCGAGCACCTTCTCCTCGGTCTCTTTCGCGCACGCGGAGGAATCGCGGCGTCCATCCTCGGCGCGGCGGGTCTCGTGCGTAGAACGGTTCGTGCGCAGATGGCCGGGGCCAGTCAGGTGCCGCTCACGACCGATGTCGACATGCCATTCAGCGCCTCATGCAAGCGCGTGCTGACGTTCGCCCAGAGCGAGGCCGACCAGATGTCGGTCCGCGAGATCACTACCGGACATCTGCTCCTGGGACTGCTTCGAGAGGAAAAGACGGTGGCCTTCCGCATGCTCCATGAAGCGGGCGTGCGATTGAACGACGTGCGCGCGACAGTCGAGGCCGCAGGCGACTCGGCCCCTTCCTGAGTGTCAGAACCGATGCGACCACGTCCCGCGTGCCCTGCCGCGGTGGCTGAAGCTGCGGTTTCTGGAGGTGAACGGAAACTCGTGCGGGCCGGCGATCGGCAGGCCGTGGCGCGATGATGCAGGGCGAGCGACGAGCGCGATGTGGGGCACTGCCGCTCCGGTCGGAGCATCAGCGGGAACTGCGGACAGATCGAAGCATGAAGCATGAGACATGAAGCTGGCCAGCCTGGCCGAAGCCCTCGTGCATTCATCCGAGCAGCACATGACGCATGAGTCATGAAGCACGAAGCTGCTTGCCAGCCATGGCGCTCCCTGGTTCGCTGAGCAGCTGGCTTGCCAGCCG
>CAYMAG010000245.1:0-3625 GCA_964388335.1 uncultured Vicinamibacteraceae bacterium
ACCCCTCCGCGTCCTCCGCGCCCCCGCGTGATCCCTGAACCCCTCCGCGTCCCCCGCGCCTCCGCGTGATCCCCTGGCCTCTCCGCGCCCTCCGCGCCTCCGCGTGATCCCCTGACCCCCTCCGCGCCTCCGCGTGAGCCCCTGACCCCCTCCGCGCCCTCCGCGCCTCCGCGTGACCATTGAACGCGTCACAGCGGCGCTACAATGCCTTGGTGATCACCCGCGGCATTCGTGAGTTCGTCGCGCGCGACTGGACCGCGGTCCGCGAGAGCAAGGATGCCTACTGGGCGGCGCGCATCGAGCGTCTCGGACCCAGCGAGGGACTCCGCATCGCGGATGAACTTCGCCGACAGATGCTCCTGCAGCATCCAGAGTGGCCTGATGCCAGACTCCGCGAGGACGACCTGCTCGCGCACGCTCGTCTTGCCGAACTCTTCCAGCGTGCCTCTCCAACCCGCCGCGCTTGAGCTGCTGACCGCGCTGGCACCGGTCCTCGCGCGATGGGGCCGATGGTACGTGTTCGGCGCTCAGGCGGTCGTCGCCTACGGTGTTCCCAGACTGAGTGCCGACGTCGACGTCACGCTCGCGCTCGAGCCCGACACGCCCGAACGGTTCGCGCGCGAGATGCAGGCCGCGGGATTCGCGCTCCGCGTCGCCGACCCTGAATTCGTCCGACGTACCAGAGTCATGCCGTTCGTCCACTCGGCGACGGGTATGCCGCTCGACATCGTGCTGGCGGGGTCTGGACTCGAGGACGAGTTTCTCGATCGGGCCGTCATGACTGACATCGGTACCACGACCGTGCCCGTCATCGACCCTGCGGACCTGCTGATTGCCAAGCTGCTTGCGGGGCGACCGAAGGACATCGAAGATGCGCGTGCGCTCTGGCACCTCCATGGTGGCGAGTTGGACGCGGCCCGCGTGCACCGCACGCTCCACCTGCTCGAGGAGGCCTTGAGCCAAAGCGACCTCGTGTCGGCGTTCGAAGCACTCGTCCAGCGGCCATCCCGCTCGTGATGGAGCGGACCAGGTCCTGGTGACTGCTCGACGAACTCATGCGCGCTCTGGATGCGATCGACGGCGCTCACGGCATGACGCCTGCCGACTCGAGGCCAGGCACGGTTTCACGCCGTTCACGGCCACCCTCACCCTGCGCTGCCCGATGGCAGACCAGACATCCGGTGTGGCGGTGGTGTCAGGACGATGGCAAGCATGAACGGGGGACTGAGGCAACAGAAGGGCCGATCAGACCCACCTCTCAACGACACGGCGCCGACCAGCCCCCACGCGCATGTCTGGGCTCTGGTCCAGGGCCTGTCACGCGCGCCACGGAGCCGAAGGCCCCGTGCGCGCTATGGCTGCGCGCTCAGTCATGGGACGCCGGGGTGGCTGGCTCCCTACACGAGCAGGCTGTTGGAGACATCTTCGTGGCGCGCGTTCGGCGGCACGCTCCTCTTCCTGATGCGCATCTGCAACTGGGTCCCCTGCGGTTCCGCTTCGCGCATGATCTCGTACGTGCTGTTCGGGATGTCGTGCCAGGTCAGCTTGTTGTCCGTCGAGTATTGGTAGACCTGGCTGCAGGTGTAACCGACCGTTCCGGGCCCCGTGAAGTTGAAGACGGCCGGCGCCCACGCGCCCTTGGCGTCGTGCGTATCGGTCATGTTCCCGGCGTCGCCCCGCGAGGTGACCGCGTTGCCGACGCCGAAGTGCTGCCCCGCAATCTGGTAGGCGGGGTCGAGGTACGGCTGTGCCTGCGCGGACGGGGCAGCCCAGCTCACCTTCTCGCGGACGAATAGATGCCCGAGATCCATGAGGTTGCCCGTGTCGCTCTGCCAGACCGCGTCGTGCTTGATGTTGCCACCCGGCAGAGCCAGCATCGACTGAGTCTTGAAGTGGACCAGGTTGCCCCGTACCAGCTGATCGAGCAGCGGGATCTCCTTGAGCAGGTACGCCCGCGTGAGTCGGTACTTCTGCCACTTCTCGGCACTGATGCGCCTCATTTCGGCGGCCACCTGGTGGGCGCTGAAGCCGCCCTTCTGGAGGAGGTCGACCAGCGCGTGCAGGTCGCTGCGCAGAACACGCTCGTAGGTAGGGTTGTCTCTCTTGAGCACGTTCTTCAGTTCTGTCGTCGAGAACATGAATCTCCTCGCTCGAAGGGCCTGGAGGGCACCGAGGAGGCGCCCTACGGTCTTGGCTATCTGAACAATGCTTGATCCGGCCGATTACACCGAGGGGGCGTGACCTCGTAGACGAGGAAGCGTTAGCGGGGGCTGAGGCAACCTGAGGGCCATTCTGAGACCACCCCCCCACGACGCGGCGCTCACAGCCCCGCCACGCGCACAGTAGGACTCTGGTCCAGGCCTGTCAAGCGCGCACGGACTCGAAGGCGCCGTGCGCGGCATGGCTGCGCGCTCAGCCACTCCGGCCACGGCACTCCAGTCGATCCGTCGCGCCCGGGATACCGCGAAGGGCGACCGTCGAGGCCCCGGCGCCGATTGTTCTGCCCACCGGGACTCCGCGAACGGGGCCTGACCGAGCACGGTGTCGTCTCACCCGGGCGGCTCTACGAATCGCCGTTCACCGACGTCACGCCGCAGGGACCCGACGCGTTGTTCAGCAGCGAGCAGCTCGATGAACTCATGCGGGCACTGGATGCGGTGCGGTCCACGGCGCTCGCGGCCTGAGGCCGGCCGACCCGAGGCCCGGCGGTACGCTGCACCGGTCAGGCCGCCGACAGCCTGGTGACGCGAAGCTTCGTCCGTCTGCGCTCCGCATGCCACAGGTCGTACTGCACCTGCTGGTTCATCCAGCTCTCGGCAGTAGTGCCGAAGGCCAGAGACAGCCGGACAGCCATCTCCGGGCTGATCCCGGCACGACCATTCAGGATGGCCGACAACGTCTTGCGACTCACACCAAGGGCACGCGCGGCGTCCGTTACCGTCAGGTCGAGCGGCGCCAGGCAGAGTTCCCGAAGCACCTCGCCGGGGTGGGGTGGGTTGTGCATCGTCATTGCCGAACCCTCAGTGGTAGTCCTCGTAATCGACCTGGCCGGCATCCTTGCCGGAGAAGCGGAACGTGACACGCCAGTTCCCGCTGACATCGACGGCCCAGGTGCCTTTCCTGGCACCTTGCAGCTCGTGGAGCCGCAACCCCGGCAGCGCCATGTCTCGCGGGTCGGCCGCGGCGTTCAGGCGGCCCAGTATCAGTCGCAGCCGTCCCGCATGTCTGGCCTGAATTCCGCGCGTGTGTCCCGTGGCGAAGAAGCGTTCGAGCCCTTTGTGTCGAAACCCCCTGATCGCCACGCACCAAGTGTAACGCTTGGGGTTACGGCTGGCAAAGGCGCGGAGGGCGCGGAGACGTTGCCAATGACTGATGCACAAGACACCATGCGCCCACGGTCACTCGACGCCATCACCGGCGCTATCGTCGACGCAGCCTTGCAGATTCACCGATCCCTCGGTCCCGGCCTGCTCGAGTCCGTCTATGGCGCCGTGCTGGCACGCGCGCTGGTGCGTCAGGGGCTCGAGGTCGAGCGGCAGGGCAGAAGATGGTGCGGTTCGAATGGGATCACGCGGAGGCGCGGAGGACGCGGAAGGGGGCCAGCACTCACGCGGAGGCGCGGAGG
>CAYMAG010000246.1:0-3592 GCA_964388335.1 uncultured Vicinamibacteraceae bacterium
TCGCGCAGCATCGGCCGGGTCCACACGTCGGGCGTGTCCATCCAGCGCTGGATGTCGTCGCGGCCTGTCTCGGCGTGTCGTTCCAGCGCCCACCACACCATCAGCGGCTGGTGGGGGTCGGTCAGATCGTCCGCATGGCGGGTGAGACCGTCCACGATCGGCAGGCCCACGTCGGGGGGCAGTCGTTTCGCCGATGCCGCGAGCTGGACGCGCACCTGGACGTCCGGCTCGGACGCCGCCAGATCGGCGAGCCCGGCGGCGAGCTGTGTTCCCGCGCGCCTCCGATCGCCGACGAGGCGGACGACCCAGCGCCGCACATGGGGACTGGCATGCGACAGCCATCGTGCCGCGAGGTCGTCCGACAGGCCGTCGAGCAGGTTCAGGGCCCAGAGCGCTTCGAGCGCCTGGCCCGCGGGTGCCGTCTCGACGAGGCGCGTCAGGGCAGGAATGGTGGCTGTGTCTCGACGCCACCCCAATTCGAGCACCGCCCGGCGACGCACGTGGCGGCTGGCGTGCGCGAAGAGGGCGATGAGTTCCTCCGATCGCTTCAGCGTCAGGTTCCCGGCGTCGTATGTCGGCGACAGCCCCTCGGGCAGTACGCGGTACACGCGCCCGCTCGTCTTGTGCCAGTCGTCCACCGGCCGCACGTGACTGAGCCGGCTGTCATACCAGTCGGCCATGTACACCGCACCGTCAGGGCCGACACCGGCATACACGGGTCGAAACCAGTGATCGTCGGTCTCGACCAGCGGCGGCTCGTCCACGGTGCGCCAGGTCGATCCGTGGCGCTCGAGCCGGCTCGTCCAGACCACGTTGTGCAGGGCATTCGGCGCGATGATCCGGCGCGCGAAGGCATCGGGGAACAGGGCGTCCTCGTAGATGGTGAACGCCTGGGGGAACCGGCGGTCGTCGCCCTGATGCGGCATGTGCTCGACGTAACCGAACGCGTACGGGTTGGTGAGCGGACCGTGCTTGCCCCACGCCTTGGTGCCGTAGCTGCCCTGCGGATAGAACATGCCGCGCGTGCGCCCGGTGTTCGTGCCCGAGAACACCTGTCCAACGGCATCGATCTCGAGGCTGAACGTGTTGCCGCCGCCCTCGGCGAAGATCTCGAACCGCTCGGTGCGTGGATCGAAGCGCCAGATCATCTGACCCTGCCACGCCACGGTCTCGCCGGTGGCCGGGTCCTGCACGCGTCCGGTGGTGGTGCTGCCGTTGGCGCCGTACAGCCAGCCGTCGGGGCCCCACGCCAGGCTGTTCATCACGGCATGGGTATCTTCGATGCCGAAGCCCGAGAGCTTGACGACGGGATCGCCGTCGGGAACGTCATCGCCGTCGGCGTCGGGGTAGAAGAGCAGGTACGGCGGGTTCGCGACCCAGAGGCCGCCGGCACCGACCGCGACCGACGTCGCGATGTTGAGACCCGTCAGCACGTCCTTTCGTGTGTCGTAGCGGCCGTCGCCGTCGGTGTCGTCGAACACCGAGATGACGTCGTTGCCACGCACGCCGTGCGGAGGCGGTAACGGCAGGCGATCGAAGCGGGCGCGCAGGTGATCGTCGTACTCGACGATGCGCACACCGGCGGGGAACTGGTACTGCCGGTACTGCACGACCCAGAGCCGGCCGCGCGAGTCCCACGTGAGGAACAGGGGCTGCTCCACGCCCGGCTCGGCCGCGACCAGCTCGATGGCCATGCCGTCGCGCAGGCGGAAGCGGGTGAGTGCGTCGGCCGGTGGCGTGGGCAGGGAGCCGTCAGCCAGCACGCCTCGTCCCTCGAAGGTGCGGATGACGTCGGCGGCCTGTTCGGACCCTGCGATGTCGGGCGTTCGCGTCCCGGTCGCACACGACGCGCCCGTGAGGACGCTGGCGAGGACGGCGACTGCCAGCGCGACGACGTGCCCGTAGGTATGCGTGTGACTGACCATGGTGGTCGAGTGCGCGGCGGACCAGTCAGCGGTCGCGATAGATGGCGAGCGCGACCTTCGTCGGGTCGTCGGGATCGATCGCGACGGGCAGTGTGGCGCCCGGCTGTATCTGAGGGATGTGCAGGCGCGACACGCGTCCCCTCGTCTCGACTTCGTAGGCCGCACCGTCACGCGGGCGCACCTCGAGGCGGAAGGCGACTATCGGATCGTCGTTCAGCGTGATGCCCGTGTCCCAGATCTCCAGGACGAGGGCGTCGGCAGCCCGCCCGACGCGGCGGATGCGCTTTGCGTCCCCCTCGCCGGTCATGCGGTCCACGAGACCGCACCCATGCGCCGCCACGCCTGCCACGAGCCCCAGCCACGCACGCCTGTGCATCAGACCTCCTCGACGGCCGCACGCCGCCTATCTCGGCACGCCCTGCTGCCGCAGATACTCCTCGACGCGGTCGACCGGAGCCGCTACGTAATGGAACGCTTCCGCATGCGCGAGGCCGTGCGGCGCGCCGGCGATGCGGTCGCGCTCGAGGACGAACTCGCGAATGTACTCGCGGTTGGCCGTACGGTCGTCGTCGCCGAGCAGGGGCAGGCGGCGTCCTTCGGCTGCCAGGCGCTGGCGAAGTCTCTGGCCGTTCTGACCGGCCGGTCCTTGCGCCACGTTCTCGAGATTGACATCGATCTTCTGCTCGACCCACGGGCCGATGTCCACGACGCGATTGACGCGCTGCTGGAAGCGCGCGAAGTAGTACTTCTCCTTCACCGCGTGGGGCGCGAGGCCAGCGGCGAAGTGCTCGGGGTAGTCCTTCGCTCCGCCGGCCATCCACGCGGCCGCCTCGACGCAGCGGCTGGTCACGACGTGGTCGGGGTTCTCTTCGTAGGCGCTCCAGGGGTCGTACGTGACCACGATATCGGCCTTCAGCAGACGGAAGAGGAAGATGAACCGCTGCCGCAGCTCGGCCCACGCGATGTTGTCCATCATGTGGTTGTTGTAGTTCAGGTCGAACGTGCGTGCGACGCCGAGCGCCTTTCCGACCGCTTCCGAGTCGCGCCAGTTCGCCATCACCGTCTCGGCGTAGGAGCCGGGCCCGGCCATGTCGTCGTTGGTCACCCGGATTACGTAGCCCGTGGCGCCTTCGGCCATGAGCTTCAGCACGGTCCCTGCGGCAAACAGCGGGATGTCGTCGGAGTGCGGCTGAATCGCCACGACCACCTGGCCGGCGCGAGGCGAGCCTTCGCGCGGACGCTCGACGACCAGCGGCTCGTGGGCATCGAACTGCAGGAGTTGCGGCCCCGACGCCTGACCGGCCGTCTGTCCGGAGAAGCCGCCCCCGGCAACCTGGCGCCCTCTCAGGAGTGCCGTCGGCGCGCCCGCCATGCCCAGCGCCATTGCCGCGTGCAGAAACCGTCGTCGCTCCATGCCGTCTCCGCTCGAGATGAGTGCGCCGACAGAGTAACCCGCCTTCGCGCTGCGCGCTTCGGCGAGGCAAGCCCGCAGACCCGTCTTCGGCGGGGCCAGCCCGCCACCTCGAGCCTGCGCCATGGCTTCGGCGGGGCAAGCCTGTTGGTGAGGCTGCTCACCCGCGACACCCGGCGTTCGCACGCGGAGACGTGGAGGACGCGGAGGAACAACCGTGAGCCACGCTGCTCATGCCTCTCCGTGCCTCCGCGCC
>CAYMAG010000247.1:0-3542 GCA_964388335.1 uncultured Vicinamibacteraceae bacterium
TCGGCGACGGCTTGCCCCACCAGTTTGCCGGCCGGGGTCACGCCAAACAGCAACCACCCTCCGTGGCCGTTCGCGAACGCTGCGAGCGTCCGGCAGGCGCGGTCCTTCTCCGCGGTGGACGTCTTGAACTCCAGCGTTTCGGATTCGCCGACGCCGATCAGCGCGGCGACCTGAGCTGGAGTCATATCGTGGCTGCCTCCAGAGACCGTTCCGCATCTTTCACGCGCAGGTCGCCGGAGATGAGCTTCGGGAGCAGCGTGTCACGCAGAGCGGTCAGGGTACGGGATTCCTGAACCCCCGCAATGATCCGCTCAACGGCCGGTCGAACTGTGTCCGTGAACGCTTCGGCGATCGCTGTCGGTGGACGCGCGATTCCGTAGCGCGCCATCTCGGACCAACTCGTCCGCGGCATCTTCGTGCCAGTCGAGTAGGCGTCCGTGTACTCGACGAACTTCACGCTCGACAAGTGACCGAGCACGAAACCGAACCAGTCCGCGCTCTTGGGAGCAACGACGACGATATCAGTTGAGCACACGCCATCAACCGGGGCGACCCCCACCTTGTGGAAGTACGGTCGGAGCTTTCCGAACAGGACCTCGCCCCTTCTGAACTCGAACTTGTTACTTTCGAGTCCGTAGGCGACGCCCCAATCCGTGAGTGCGATGCACTGCCTCGGCATGTGCTCCAACGCGATGTAAGGAGTATCCGGGGCGATTCTGTCCGCCCGCACGCCCCGCCGGGGATGCTCCGCGACATCGCCGAGCGTTTCTGCCTCCCACCCCTCAGGAATCTGCCCTACTAGCTCCGAGTCCTCAAAGGAATCCGGGAAGAGGTCGGCGACGGGCTGGGGCAGGCTGGGGTCGCGGCCTTCAGCCTTGGCGCGGACGGGGTCGAAGTCCACGAACCACGACTTGAACAGCGCCCGCGCCATCTCTTCGAGCGTCTCGCTCATGCGGCGGTTCAACTCGATCTTGTCGTCCAGTGTGCCGAGGATGTGGGCGATGGCGCGTTGCTGCTGGAGCGGTGGAACAGCGACCGGTAAGGCACGTATCGTGGGCAAGTTGAGTCGCTCGGCTACGCTCCCGTCTCGATAGCCGTGAATGTGCGACGCCATAATCGGCGAATTCAACCAGTATCGGAGGAACCGAAAGTCCAAGACGCTGTGATCTGGACGAATGAGCACCATCCTTTGCCCCAGGCACACGCGCGTACGTTGCGGCACTTCCGCTGCTATGCCGAAGTAAGTGCCTTCCCGGCTGTAAAGGAGATCGCCTCTCGAAGGCACCGCTCTTGCCGTGCGTTGGCGGTATGTATCCTCGGTAACCCGTCCTGCCTGATCTTCCCGAAAGACACCGGTGATGATGTCTTGAGTGCGAGCGACCAGAGGACCTGTGTCCACAAGCTGTGGAGTCGAGTGTGGACAGTCGAAGACCCCTTCACAGGCTCCTTCTAGCCGAATCCAGAGCCATCCGGCTGGAAGGTCTCGGAGGCCTACTGGCACATGCGGCGACTCGCCACGAGTAGCGCGATCAGCGAACATATCCGAGTTCCCGCAGACTACTGACTATGGCGGCATCCAGCCTGGTGCCCTCGGCCTGCTGCTCGCGCAGTGCAGCGGTGAGCCGCTTCATCTTCTCGTCGAACGGCTCGCCATCGTCCTCGGCCGCCTCGGCGCCGACGTAGCGGCCAGGCGTGAGCACCTGGCCGTGCTCCCGGATGTCGTCGAGCGTGGCGCTCTTGCAGAACCCAGCCACGTCGCCGTACGCGTCCGCCGAAGCCTCTGGCGAAGGCGGATCACCCCGCCACGCGTGGTACGTGCCGGCAATCCGCGCGATGTCGTCAGGCGTGAGTTCCCGCCTGACGCGATCCACCAGCGTGCCCAACTTCCGCGCGTCGATGAAGAGCGTCTCGCCACGCCGGTCGCGAAATCCGTTCGCCTGCTTGTGGCGGGTGAGAAACCACAGGCACACCGGGATCTGCGTCGAGTAGAACAACTGCCCAGGCAGCGCGACCATGCAGTCCACGAGGTCGGCCTCGACGATCGCCTTGCGAATCTCGCCCTCGCCCGACTGGTTCGACGACATCGAGCCGTTCGCAAGGACGAACCCCGCCGTCCCCGTTGGCGCCAGGTGGTGGAGAAAGTGCTGCACCCACGCGTAGTTCGCGTTGCCCGCGGGTGGCACCCCGTAAAGCCACCGCTTGTCGTCGCGCAACAGGTCGCCCCGCCAGTCGCTGTCGTTGAACGGCGGGTTGGCCAGGACGTAGTCGGCTTTGAGGTCGGGGTGCCTGTCGGCGTGGAACGTGTCACCATGCGCGATTTGCGCGTCGATGCCGCGGATGGCGAGGTTCATCTTGGCCAGGCGCCAGGTCGTGTAGTTCGACTCCTGCCCGTAGATGGAGATATCGCCAAGACGGCCGCGGTGCTCCTCCACGAACTTCTCGCTCTGGACGAACATGCCGCCCGACCCGCAGCACGGATCGTAGACACGGCCCTTGTACGGGGCCAGCATCTCGACGAGCAGACGGACGACGTAGGAGGGCGTGTAGAACTGGCCGCCGTTCTTGCCCTCGGCGCTCGCGAACTTGGCGAGGAAGTACTCGTACACGCGGCCGAGCACGTCCTTCGAGCGCGACGCACTGTCGCCGAGCGCGATGTCGCTCACGAGGTTGATGATCTGGGCCAGCCGGTGCTTGTCGAGGCCGGGGCGTGCGTACTCCTTCGGCAGCACGCCCTTGAGCGACGGATTGTGCCGCTCCACCGCCTCCATCGCCTCGTCCACGAGCTTGCCGATGGTGGGCTGCGGGGCATTGGCCTTCAGGGACGACCAGCGGGCCTCGGCGGGCACCCAGAAGATGTTCTCGGCGCGGTACTCGTCCGGGTCTTCCGGGTCGGCTCTCGTGTCGGCCTGCAGGGCCTCGTGCTTCGCCTCGAAGGCGTCCGAGATGTACTTCAGGAAGATGAGACCGAGAACGACGTGCTTGTACTCCGCCGCATCCATGTTGTTGCGAAGCGCATCGGCCGCGGCCCAGAGCTTGGCCTCGAAGCCGAGTTCGCCCTTGCCGTTCCCGCCTGCCTTTGCCTTCTTCGCTGCTCGCTTCGCCACTGTCTGTCCGTCCGTCTGCACCTACTCGACGTCCTCGAAGTAGTTCTGGTCCAGATCCAGGAGTTCGATCTGTCGCTCGACACGCACACCCATCTTGTCGCGCATCATCAAGTCGAGCAGGGCGTCGCCATCGATGGGGCGGGCCGTGGCCAGGATGGGGCGCAGCATCTGGTCGAACGTCGGTATCGGCGATGTGTTCGTGCTCCGCCCGCTCAACCGAGGAGAGGGCGTCATGGCGCGAGGCCGGTCGCTGAGGCTGGGTCCATCCAGGTCCTCCAGGCTACCCATACGTTACCCAAACGCGAGAACGGCCCTCGGACGCTCCGAAGGCCGTTCGCGTAAGTGCCTGTGTTCTCTGGCCTTGGATTGGTCGGGACGGCGAGATTCGAACTCGCGACCCCCTGAACCCCATTCAGGTGCGCTACCAGGCTGCGCTAC
>CAYMAG010000248.1:0-3375 GCA_964388335.1 uncultured Vicinamibacteraceae bacterium
GCCGCGGCCGCGGCCGACACACCCAGCTCTTCCTCGAGCGTCTTGACGAGCTTCGACAGCTCCATCACCGAAATGTTCTTGATGTACTCAACCACCTGGTCCTGCGTCACGTCGGCCATCACCTGTCTCCTTCTGTCGGCTATCAGCTCTCTGCCATCGGCTTTCAGCTATCCTGGGCGTCACGTCCGCATCACGTCGATCGCAGAGTGCCCGATAGCTGACAGCGACCCTGTTGCTACTCGCTCTTCTTCTTCTCGACCTGCGTCAGCACCGTCAGCAAGTCACGCGGCGCGGCGCTGAGCACGCTCACGATCTGCACCATCGGTGCCTGGAGCAGGTACAGCAGCTTCGCGTACAGCTCCGGCTTGCCCGGCATGGTCGCCAGGTCGGCGACCGCGGGCCCTTCGACCATCTCGCCCTGCACGACGGCGGCCTTCAGCACCAGCGCCGGCGTTGTCTTGGCGAACGTGGTCAGCACCTTCGCCAGCGCCACCGGGTCTTCACCGCTGAAGGCGACGGCCGTGGCGCCCACGAAGTGGCGTGACAGCGCCGCGAACGGTGTGCCATCCATCGCGCGACGCGCCAGGGTGTTCTTCACCACCCGGTACTCGCCCGACACCGCCCGCACCTGACGGCGCAACTCCGTGACTTCGGGCACCTTGATGCCACGGAACTCCATCAGGATCACGCTGTCGGTGCGACCGAACGCCTCCGTCAGCTGCCCGAGTTCCTGTTCCTTCTCCGCGCGTGATACAGCCATGTCGATTCCGCCTTACTTGGTGAGCGTCTCGACCTGGGCCGCATCCACGAGGACACCGGGCCCCATGGTCGAGCTGATCGTGAGGCTCTTGAGATACTTGCCCTTGGCGGCCGACGGCTTCGCCTTGATCACGCTGTCCACCAGCGCCTGCGCGTTGGCAAGCAGGTTCTCCGCCGGGAACGACACCTTCCCGATCGGCGCGTGCACGATGCCGGTCTTGTCGACGCGGAACTCCACCTTGCCCGCCTTGATCTCCTGCACGGCCTTCGCGATGTCGGCCGTCACGGTGCCGGTCTTCGGGTTCGGCATCAGGCCCCGCGGCCCGAGCACCTTGCCGAGACGTCCCACGGCCCGCATCATGTCGGGCGTGGCGACGACGGCATCGAAGTCCGTCCATCCACCGGCAATCTTCTCGACCACTTCCTCGCCACCCACGAAGTCGGCCCCCGCCTGCTCGGCTTCCTTCTGCTTCTCGGCGTTGGCCACCACGAGCACCCGCTTGGTTCGACCGAGCCCGTGCGGCAGCACGACCGTGCCTCGAACCATCTGGTCGGCGTGCTTGGGATCCACACCCAGACGCAGCGAAAGCTCGACGGTCTCGTCGAACTTCGTGAACGTGATCTTCTGCACGAGGGGAATGGCCTCGTTCAGGGCGTACGGGCGCTCTTCGACCTGCTCGCGCGCCGCCGTGTACTTCTTTCCGGCTCTTGCCATGTGCGTCTCCGTGGTGCCAGCGGCCGCGAGGCCTCCCACTGTTGTCGGACGGCTCGGCGAGCCGTCCACGATCCCCGTCTTCCCCGCCTCGGCGAGGCGGGCGCTACCTGATCCGAACACATGCCCCGTCTCGGCGAGACGGGGCTACCTGATCCGAGCCTACTGGACGACGTCGAGGCCCATCGAACGGGCCGTGCCGGACACGCTGCGGATCGCCGCGTCGAGGCTTTCGCAGTTGAGGTCAGGCAACTTGATGCGCGCGATCTCCTCGACCTGCGCGGCCGTCACGGTGCCCACCTTCGTCTTGTTCGGCTCGGCCGACCCGCGCTCGACCTTCGCCGCGCGCTTGAGCAGCACGGGCGCCGGCGGCGTCTTGGTGATGAACGAATACGACCGATCCGCGTAGACCGTGACCACGGCGGGGATGATCAGCCCGTCCTGGCCGGCGGTTTTCGCGTTGAAGTTCTTGCAGAAGTCCATGATGTTGACGCCGTGCGGACCGAGCGCGGTGCCGACAGGCGGCGCCGGCGTGGCCTTGCCCGCCGCAATCTGGAGCTTCACCTGTGCTGTGACCTTCTTCGCCATGACGTCTCTGTGACCTTGCCAGCCTGACCGTCGCCGGGCCGGGCTTCAGCGGACGGCTCGGAGCCGTCCCTACCTTGCTAGAGTTTCTCGACCTGGAGGAAGTCCAGTTCGACGGGCGTGGCGCGCCCGAAGATGGTGACCATCACCTTGAGCGTGCTGCGCTCCACATTGACTTCGTCCACGGTGCCGTTGAAGCTGGTGAACGGCCCTTCGTTGATCCGCACCAGATCGCCCTTCTCGAAGCTGTACTTCGGCTTGGGCTTCTCGGCGCTCTCGCGCACCTGGTTCAGGATGTTGTCGACCTCGTCCCGCGTGAGCGGCGTCGGCTTGGTCCCCGCCCCGACGAACCCGGTCACCTTCGGCGTGTTCTTGACGACGTGCCAGGCATCGTCGGTCATCGACATCTCGACGAACAGATACCCGGGGAAGATGCGCTTCTGGGCCTCGTACTTGCGCCCGCCCCGCATCTCCATCACGGTCTCCTGCGGCACCAGCACGTCGCCGAACTTGTCCTCCAGGCCATAGGCCTGCACGCGCTGCTCCAGCGACTCCTTCACCTTCTTCTCGAAACCCGAGTACGTGTGGACGATGTACCAGTTCTTCACCGGGACGTCGGTCTGCGCCTCGCTCATGCCGCTCCCCCGAACCCGCGAAAGATCCACTCGACGATCTTGTTGAACGCCGCGTCAATCGCGAACAGGTACAGGCCCATCATGATGGAGAAGATGATGACGACAATGGTCGTCGCCTGCACCTCGCGCTGCGAGGGCCAGGTGACCTTGGCCATCTCCTCGCGCACCTTCGTCAGAAAGTCCTTCGCGCGCGGCCACCAGCTGGTCACACCCGTCGAAGACTCGCCCTCACGGCGTGCGACCTGCCCATCCTTGCCGTTGTCGACCATCGTCGTGTTCACGTGTCCTTACCCACGGCCCTGTTGGCCGGACGTCTGGCAGGCCAGGAGGGACTCGAACCCCCAACCCCCGGTTTTGGAGACCGGTGCTCTACCAATTGAGCTACTGGCCTGTGTCACGCGCCTCACTTGCTCTCTTTGTGCTCGGTGTGCGACTTGCAGAACCGGCAGAACTTCTTCATCGCCAGCCGCTCGGTCGTCTTCTTCTTGTTGCGCGTCGTGCTGTAGTTGCGACGCTTGCAGTCGCCGCACGCCAGATGAACGATGTCTCTCATGGTCGAACCTCGGGCTACGGGCTACAGGCTACGGGCCACCGTAACCGCCACCGCAACCGTCTACCGTCTACCCGTTACCGCGGCGTGCCTGTCATGAAGCATGAAGCATGAGGCATGACACCCCGTCCGCC
>CAYMAG010000249.1:0-3353 GCA_964388335.1 uncultured Vicinamibacteraceae bacterium
GACGCCCGACAGCTCACGACCGATGATCGAGGTCCGGAGCGTGAGGCAGCCGGCGTCGGTCACTTCGCCCAGAGCCTTCGTCCGGCCGTAGAGATCCGTCGCGTTGGCGGCGTCGTCCTCGGTGTAGTGCCCGCGCATGCCATCGAACACGCAATCAGTGCTGATGTGGATGAGGCGAATGCCGCGGGCGACACACGCTCGCGCCAGAACGTGGGGGTGTAGCGCATTGATGGTGATCGACGGTACCGGGTCCTTTGCCGCGGCCAGTTGCTTGACGATGCCGATGCAGTTGATCGCGACATGCGGACGTACACGGTCGAGCGCATCGCTCAGGATGTCGGGAGTGGAGACGTCGACGCCGGCCAGCATGCGAGTTGGGGCCCCGAGTCCTGTGGCCTCGAGTGCAGGTGTCACCCTGCGCACCGTGGCCCAGGTCTCCATCTGGTCCCTGGCGACCTGCCACAGCTTGTGTCCCAGCATCCCTCCGCCGCCCACGACCAGCACCCGTTTCATGCAGTCTGTTCCTCGAGAAATCGTTCGTGTCGCGCCTGTCCGGCTGACCTCGCCTGGTCGCTGTTCGAGCTGCGGGCATTGGGCGTGTCGAGCAAGGCCAGGCGCAGAGACCAGCGGCGCGCCGCGTCGACGAGGCCGCCCGTGGCGAGCACGGCGCCAACCGTGACACCGACGATGAGCAGAACAGACGGCATGCGTAATGAGCGACGACCCGCACCTCGGTGCCGGCGTCGCGCTTATTCTAGTCGTCCGCGTCAAGCGTCCTGGGAAGGTGGCCGCTCCGCGTCGAACAGCTCGGCCGGTCGTTCGACGTCTTCCCCACCGAACAGGTGCGAGGCCGGCACGCCTTGTGGGACCTCGCGGCGGGCCTGCCCGGTCCGCGGAATTCTGCGCACGTCGCGTCGAGTCGTCCCAGCGGGCGGAAGGCGACCGTCTGCTGCGGGCGCGCCAACTCGGCGGCGACCTGCCGCGTACCCCGCCGTTGGCGCTGGCGCTGATTCGATCAGCCCCTTTCAAGGTAAGAAATCGCGAGCCAAAAGTACGTTGAATCGAAGACTAAACATCGGCCATGGCCGGACTACGGATTCTGCTTTTGCTTTTCTCCGCAACGAAGCTCATCCTACAGAAGGCTCGAGCAGGCGACTCCATTACGATCCCAATGGCTGCTCTCCTGAGCGACGCGTCGGTGCCAATGGTGGCACAATGTTTGCTTGTCATGAAATGGGGGAAACAGACATGGGAAACAGACTTGCAGTCGCACTGGTGGTCGTATCGGCAATGGTGTTCAGCGCGTCGCACGCGTTCGCCGGGCCGATGGTGGTCGGGGGCAGCTACGTGGATATCCGAGGAGTGGAGCCGCTCGGCGACAAGACGAAGGGGCACTGGGATTCGAAGTCGTACGACTCGGCGTCCCGGGCGCCGGGTCAGTGCACCGCGTCAGGCTTCGTCGGAGGCATCGGCTGCGATTGGGCTGCGTCGCCTGACAACCTCTCCATCCCCGGTGGCTTCGTGGCCGACCTGACCAAGCCGTTCAACTACCTGGCGAGCGACGAGGCGGGCGATGTCGGCACACCTCTCGATTTCTACTTCTCCGGCGATTTCTGGTTCGACGTCGCGGCGCTCGTGCAGGTCACCGAGTGGGACACACATCTTGAGTTTGGCTGGTACGCGGCGGGAAATCCCGACAGCAGGACGCCGATCCTCTCGGGCGGCCCGTGGGTGGACAACCTCGGCGGCCCCAATCTCGATGGCACGGGCAAGGTGCTGCTGACGGGCGACTACGGCTTCTACTACATGAACACGCAGTTCGGCGAAGGGGACTTGGCGATCGTCTACTACACGCAGTCGATGTACAACCAGGCTGGGGCGTACTTCAGGTACTTCGAGAGGCCGGTGTTCGGCACGAGGCCGATGGACCCCCTCCTCGAGGGCCTGTGGCGTGACGATATCCGCTCGGTCCAGCAATTCATCCTGCTGAACCAGGGCAACACGTTCTGGCTGGGCCTCGAAGACCAGTTCGGGCGGACTACGTCCGTGCCCTGCCTCAACCAGGAGGACGAGCTGATGCAGCCGTGCTCCGACTACGACTACAACGACCTGATCGTCAGGATGACCGCGTCGACGCCGGTCCCCGAGCCGACCACGTTGACGATGCTGGCGATGGGCCTCTTCGGCGCAGCGCTCGCACTGCGACGCCGTCAGCGCGACATGTAAGCACCATCGTTCGCCGCCCCCTTCCCATGGCCGGGCCTGACGAGATGCGTCAGGCCCGTCGTTCTGTCTGCCCGCGCCTGGACGCCCCGTCACGCGCGCGACAGATACCGGCGTAGTGCGTCCTGCCACGGGGGCATCGGACGCCCGAGCGCCAGTTCGAGCTTCGCGTTCGAGAGCGCGCAGAAGGCCGGCCGCCTGGCCCGCAGGGCCGCGTCGCGCACAGTAGTCAACCTCAGCAGTTCTGGCGACACCGCGAGCAGACGCGCCACGAATCGGCCAACGTCGGCCCAGCTGCCCTGGCCGCTGTTCACGCAGTGATACACGCCGGAGGCGGCTCGCGCAGCCAGCAGCTCCAGCGTGGCGTCCACGACATCGTCCACGTAGCTCGGCGAGACGATCCGGTCGGTGAAGACGGGCGCCTCACGCCCCTCCCTCAGGGCCTGCACGATGCGATCGACGCTGCTCCGTGCCTGCGGCCCGCCGAAGAGGCTCTCGACACGCAGGACGAGTGCCTGCGGGGCGTCCATCGCCAGCCACTCGCCGAGCAGCTTCGACATCCCGTAGACCCCGACCGGCCGCGCCCGATCGGTCTCCGTGTAGGGCGAGTCGGCTTCACCATCGAACACGAAGTCGGTGCTGAAGTGGACGAGCGTGGCGCCGACGTCGGCAGCCGCTCGTGCCATCGCGCTCACCGCGAACGCGTTCACCTCCAGCGCCGGCAGCGCAGCGTCCTCGGCGCCGTCGACGTCGTTGTTCGCCGTGCAGTTGACGATCGCGTCCGGGCGATGACGTCCGGCAGCGCGCCGCACGGCGTCGGTGTCGGTGACGTCCACGTCCGACCGCGTCAGGCCGACGATCTCGTGGCCGCCACGACCGGCGAACGCGCCCCCGAGCTGACCGCCGGCCCCGAACACCAGCAGCTTCATCGCAACGCCTCGATCTGCGCGTCGTCGAGCACGCCCTTCCAGCGTGCGACGACGGCCGTGGCCAGGCAGTTGCTCGTGACGTTGACGGCCGTCTGGATGGTGAGACTCGGCATGTGATGGGGTGAGGTCTGAAGTGGATCGGCTGGGGGTCAGGTCTGCCGGTAGAACGCCGCGATGGTCTCGACGACGTGACGCTGCTGA
>CAYMAG010000250.1:0-3339 GCA_964388335.1 uncultured Vicinamibacteraceae bacterium
ACGTTGACGGCACAACCGCCACGGTGACCACGTGGGAAGACGGGTACACGGACGAGGGCTACGACGAGTTCAAGGGGACCTACACGCTGACCCTTGTCGACGGGCAGTGGTACGTGACCTCAGCGGAGCTTGAGAAGCAGCCCGGATACGACGACGAGTACTAGTTCGTTCCCGATCTCCCGTCTGCGCAACACAACATTTACCTGCGTCGGAATGTTGTAACGCCACGGAAACACCCGAGTCGTTCAGGGGCAACAGTTCTGCGCGAGTCTGTCGCGTAGCCGGCCGACCGGTCGGGATAGGGAGATAAGAATGGACGTTCTGGACACTGGCAATACTGCCTGGATCCTGACTTGTGCTTCTCTCGTGCTGCTGATGACGCCCGGTCTGGCGTTCCTCTATGGCGGCATGTCGCGAACCAAGTCAGTCCTCAACATGATGATGATGAGCTTCAGTGCGCTCGCCATCGTCGCCATCACGTGGATCGCGGTTGGCAACTCGATGGCGGGAGCGGGCGAGTCCGTTGGCGGGCTCTTCGGTAACCCGCTCGATGACTTCTTCCTGAAGTCCTCGATGGACATGGCCGGCCTTGACGGCGGCGTGCCGAACGCGCTGTGGGCGGGCTTTGGCGCGACCTTCGCCATCATCACCACTGCACTGATCTCTGGTGCCGTGGCCGACCGCATGAAGTTTGCGGCGTGGGTCACCTTCGCATTCCTGTGGAGCATCCTCGTCTACGCACCGATCGCCTTCTGGGTGTGGGGCGGCGGCATCCTTAGCGACGCTGGGCCGATCTTCAACGAAGACTGGTTCCCGTACGACTTTGCCGGCGGCACCGTGGTTCACATCAATGCCGGTGTGGCCGCGCTGGTGCTGGCCCTGGTGCTCGGCGTTCGCAAGGGCTTTGGCAAGGAGCCCTTCAAGCCGCACAACCTGCCGTTCGTCATGCTCGGCGCCGCGCTGCTGTGGTTCGGCTGGTTCGGCTTCAACGCCGGCTCCGCCGGTGCTGCCGACGAGGCCGCCGGTTGGACCTGGCTTACCACGACCGCTGCAACTGCCGCAGCTGTTGTTGGCTGGCTGATCACGGAGAAGATCCGCGATGGCAAGGCGACCACGCTTGGTGCCGCTTCCGGTGTTGTTGCCGGTCTGGTGGCGATCACGCCTGCGTGTGCCGCGGTGGACGCCGTTGGCGCTCTCATCGTCGGTCTGCTCGCCGGTGTGCTCTCCGCGCTCGCGGTGGGACTCAAGTACAAGTTCGGCTACGACGACTCGCTCGACGTGGTGGGTATCCACTTCGTCTCCGGCCTGTGGGGCACGCTCGCGATCGGCCTGCTGGCCGTGACCGGTTCGCCCGACGCTGGCGCCGAGGGTCTGACCGGCCTGTTCTACGGTGGCGGTGGTGCCCTCTTGGGTGCACAGGCCATCGCTGCGGGCGTCGCCATCGCGTACTGCGCGGTTGCTACGCTGATCATTGCGCTCGCAATCAAGTACACGATTGGCCTTCGCGTGACGGAGGAGATCGAGCTCAGCGGCATCGACCTCGCCGAACACGGTGAGACCGCATACGAGGAGGCGAAGTAGCCATGAAGCTGGTGACCGCAATCATTCAGCCCCACCGTGTTGACGAGGTGCGTGCCGCACTTGAGGCCACAGGCGTCAAGGGTGTCACCGTGTCCGAGGCTGCCGGCTATGGCCGTCAGAAGGGCCACACCGAGGTCTACCGCGGTGCCGAGTACACCGTTGACCTGGTCCCCAAGACTCGTCTTGAGGTCCTCGTGGACGACGCCGACGCTACGGCCGTGACCGAGGCAATCGTCTCGGCCGCGCAGACGGGCAAGATCGGTGACGGCAAGGTGTGGGTCGTCCCCGTTGACGACGTTGCCCGCGTTCGCACTGGCGAGCACGGCGCGGACGCGCTCTAGTACCTGAGAGCACCAACCGCATCATGTCGAGCCGGACCGGCGCTGCCCGTGACGGCTCCAACGCTGAGGTCCCGCACCCCCCAGGGGTGCGGGACCTCAAGCGTGCTCGGCGCGAACTCGCCGAGCAGTTGTACGCGAGCAAGACGCCCGGCCCCGCGCGCCGAGCGCAACTGACGGCGCTGCTTCACAGCCGCCTGCGCGAGCACTTTGAGTACGTCGCGGGCGACGCGCAGGGCATCACCCTCGCCGCAGTAGGGTCCGTTGGGCGGTCGGAAGCCGGCCCGGCGTCGGACCTTGATCTGGTGCTGCTGCACGACGGCTCAACTCTGCCCAAAGCCACCGTCGCGGACATCGCGCAGCGTCTCTGGTACCCCATCTGGGACGAGGGCCTGGAGCTCGACTACTCGACACGTTCCGTCACGGAGACGCGCCAGGTCGCGTCGAAGGACTTGGCGGCCGCTGCAGGGCTCCTTGATCTGCATCCTTTGGCCGGCGACGAGGCACTCGCCAACTCCACGCGCGCCCAGATCTACCAGGACTGGCGCTCCACGGCGCGCAAGCGACTGCCCGAGCTGCTCGCGGCCTCCCGCGCACGAGCGGAGCGGTTTGGCGAGCTCGCGTATCTGATCGAGCCGCACCTCAAGGAGTCTCGTGGTGGTACCAGGGACTATGTGAGTCTGGCCGCCCTTGCCGCGACGTGGCTCACGGACCGGCCGCACGGTGGAGTCGACGCCGCCGCTCAGACCCTCTTTGACGTGCGCGACGCCCTGCAGATGGTGAGTGGGCGCGCCCAGAACGTGCTGGGCCGGCACGTCGCCGACGAGGTTGCGGCGCTCACGGGAGACGCCGACGCCGACGAGCTGCTCGCACGCCTCGCCGACGCTGGGCGCACCGTGGCGTTCGCGCTTGAGTCGACCGAGCGTGGGGCCAGGCGCTCGCTCGAGAAGTCTGGCGTGGGCTCGCGCGCCTTCATCGCGCGCCGTCGCGCCGCCGCACCCCGCCACGTTCCGGTGGGCGAAGGGCTCATCGACGTTGACGGCGACCTGGCCCTCGCGCCCGGACACGACCCCACGAAAGACCCGCTGCTGCCGCTGCGAGCCGCCGCAGCGTCGGCCAGCAAGGGGCTGCCCCTCACGCCCGTGCTGCTCGAGACCCTGCGCACGTGCCCGGACCTGCCGGAGCCGTGGCCAGCCGAGGCGAGGCAACACCTGCGCGAGTTGCTGCGATCGTCGGCGCACCTGGTAAGTGTGTGGGAGGCGCTCGACCTGGAGGGATTCGCCGTGCGCTGGATCCCTGAGTGGGAGGGCGTGCGCAACCGCCCGCAGCGCTCGCCCGTGCACCGGTTCACCGTCGATCGCCACATGATTGAGACCGTGGTGCTGGCGGGCAAGAACCGCAAGCTCGCCGCCAACCTCGA
>CAYMAG010000251.1:0-3334 GCA_964388335.1 uncultured Vicinamibacteraceae bacterium
CCCCTCGCGAGTCAAGATGGTGACGACGGCCCCGTCCGGCAACGGATCGCCGTCGACAATGATCTTGCCCGCACCTACCCGCCCCGATGAGATGACCATTCGACGATTCTAGTGCCGACTCGAGTCGGATGTTCCGACACCTCCGTGAGGTTTCGGCCGGACGAGTCGCTCAAGTACCACACGCGCGAGGCGCACGTTCGTCGCGTGCCGTCGCCGACACCAGCCACGGGCACCAGCGCGCCCGTCTGACACCACCAGGAACGTCATGGGTCTGTACAAGCTCTGCGAGCACAAGGGCCGACACCACGGCGGTGACCGACACGCCGCTCGCGTCGTCGCGGACCGACGACACACGCACAATGCCGTCGCCGGAGCCGGGACGCCGATCAGCGGCTATTCACCTCGGAGGGCCGTCATCGGATTGACGAGGGTCGCGCGCCGCGCGGGCAGGTAGCAGGCGGCCAGGGCCGCTACCGCGAGCATGGCAATCGTCACGACGAACGTCAACGGATCGCCCGGCTCGACACCGGACAGCAGTCCGCGCATCAGTCGCGTCGCGGGCACGGCCAGCAGCACTCCGAGCCCCGCGCCGGCCGCGATGAGAAGGACGCTCTCGCGCAGGAGTGCCGCCAGGACGTCGCGGCGCTGCGCGCCGAGCACGATGCGTATGCCGACCTCGTTCGTGCGTTGGCTCGTGGCGTACGCCATCACGCCGTAGATGCCCGCCACGGCCAGCGCCAGCGCGAGGACGGCAAAGCCGCCCAGCAGGCCCGCGACGAGACGCTGCGGCGCCAACCGCCGCGATACGGCATCCTCCATCGTCTGGATGCCGAAGACGGGCAGCGACGGATCCAGGGCGCGGACTTCCGCGCGCACCAGGGGCAGCAGCGTGTCGGCGGAGGCCGTGGTGCGGACGACGAGCGTCATCGGCCCCCAGACGTTTCGGTACGCAGAGACGTAGTAGGCGGGGCGTGCGGGGTCCGCCGGATTGTGGACGCGAGCGTCTCGCACAACGCCGATGACCGTGGCCGGTTCGCCGCCACCGCCGCCGAGATCGAGCTGTCGACCGAGAGGGCTCGCGTCGCCCCACATGGCCCGCGCCAATGATTCATTGACGAGCACCACCTTCGGTGCATTCCCGTCGTCGCGTGGCGTGAAATCGCGCCCGGCGAGGATCGGGGTCCGCATCGCGGCGAAGTATCCCTGGCTGATCGATCGCCAGTCGCACTGCACGGACTCGGTGGGTGCGATGAGCGCCTCGCCGACGGGGAACACGTGCAGGCTCGTGTTCCCGGTCGACATCGGCGCGCTGCTCGTGGCGCCCGTACCCACCACGCCGGGCAGGCCGTGCACGCGTTCGATGAGCGTCGCGAAGAACGCCTCCGCGTTCGCACGGGGCGCGACCTGCGCCGTGAGCACGCGCTCCGGTGCGAATCCGAGATCGACAGCGTTCAGGTGGTCGAGTGTGCGCAGCATGAGACCCGACGCCGCGAGCAGCACGATCGACAGCGCGAGTTGTCCCACGACCAGCGCGTTCCGCGAGCGGCGCGCCCCGGCAGACGCCACCGGTGTACGTTCGTGCAGGCCCCGCTGAATATCGAGGCGTGACAACTGCCGCGCCGGCGCGAGCCCGGCAAGCACACCGGCCACCGTGGTGGCGCCGAACGCGAAGAGCAGGACGCGCGGGTCGAGGCCGATCTGTGACGCGCGGGGAACATCCACCATGGCCGTCGTGCGGAACAGGTGCATCAGACCGTACGCGACGGCGAGCCCCGCCAATCCGCCCGCGGTCGCCAGCAGGAGGCTTTCGGTGAGCAACTGCCGCGCGATGCGGCCCCGGCCGCCGCCGATGGCCGCGCGAATGGCCATCTCCCGCGACCGCGCCGCGGCGCGCACGAGCTGCAGGCTCGACAGGTTGGCGCACGCAATCAGCAGCAGCACGCCAACCGCGGCGAGCAGCAGATAGAGACGCTGCCTGAGCGGGCCACCGACCACGACGTCTGCCAGCGGCTGCAGCCGTACGTTCCAGCCGGCGAGGTCTTCCCCGGGGGCTGTGGCCAGACGCGCGGCGGCCAGGCGATCGGAAAGCGCGGCCATTTCAGCGGCGGCCTGGTCGTACGTGACGCCGGGCCGCAGCCGTCCGAAGACATCGAGCTCGGCGAACCCGTACCGGTCCTCGGTGTTGCCCGCCAGCGGTAACCAGACGTGCGGTTCCATATGGCCGAGCGTCGAGTGCGACATGACGCCCACGACCGTGTGAGCGACGGCGTCGATGGTGAGCGACTGGCCAACCGCGGCCGTGTCGCCATCGAACAGGCGCTGCCAGAGCCCTTCGGACAGCACGACCACCTTTGGACCATTGCGATCGTCCTCCTCCGGCACGAACGCCCGGCCGCGGATCGGACGACGCCCGAGCAAGGAGAACGTGTTGGCTGTGACGAACTGCGCCGACACGCGATCGGGGTCGTCGGCGGAGTGGATCGTCACGCTGCCATACTTGACAGCCGCCAGGTCGGTCCAGCTGCGCGCCTGCGCGCGCCAGTCGCGATAGAGCGGCAGTGACACGGACATCCGGTCCACATTGCGCGACGGATTGGCCAGCCACAACTGCACCAGACGATCCGGAGCGTCGTACGGCAGCGGCGCCAGGATCACGGCGTTGATGGCGCCGAAGATGGCGGTGCTCGCGCCAATGCCCAGCGCCAGGGTCAGCGCAGCGCCCAGCGTGAAGATCGGCGTGCGCACGAAGACGCGCGCCGCATACCGCAGATCCTGAAGAGCGTCCTGTAGCCAGACGGCACTCCAGACGGCGCGGGCCTCCTCGCGTGTGCGGGTGACGCTCCCGAACGCCCGGCGCGCGGCCTGACGGGCCTCGTCAGCCGAGTAGCCGTCGGCGAGGCGTTCTTCGGCTTCGAGTTCGAGGTGCAGCTCGATTTCGCGTTGCAGATCGCGATCGCGATCGGATGGCTTCATGTCATTTCACCGGTTTCAGCAGCCGGCCCATCGCGCGCGCCATGGTCTGCCATCTGTCCTGTTCGACCGTCAGCTGCTTCCGGCCCCTGGCCGTCAGGCGGTAGAGCTTCATCTCACGCCCACCGGGCGTCGTCTCCCACGCCGACGTGATGCAGCCGTCCTTCTCGAGCCGCTGCAACGCGGGGTAAAGCGAGCCGTGTTCGACCTGCAGCACGTCCTCGGACGTCGCCTGGATGTGCTTCGCGATGCCGTGACCGTGCACCGGTCCGAAGAGCAGCGTGCGGAGAATGAGGAGATCCAGCGTGCCCTGGATGACGCCAGCCTTGCGGTCGTGTCGTGACATAGTAGTCAATCTACCATA
>CAYMAG010000252.1:0-3321 GCA_964388335.1 uncultured Vicinamibacteraceae bacterium
TTCGCTCCTTCCTTCCTCTGCTGCTCTGCGGCTCTGTGTGAACCCGTTGCCTCCGTGATCTCCGTTCGCTGTCTGGACATCATCCCCCGACCGCACGTCAGGGGATCGGGGATCGGGGATCGGGGATCGGGGATCGGGGATCGGGGATCGGGCATGAGGCATGAGGCCCGATGCCTGAAGCCCGAAGCCTGCAGCCATCACATCTCGCTCTCTGCCGCCATGCCGCGCCACACCTTCAGCAGTGCGGCGATCGAGGCGAGGTCTGGAAAGAGCACGAGCGACGAGAGCGCCACGAGAATCCACGGCCACGGGCGCACGGCGTAGTGCACGAAGTTGTAGAAGAGGGTCGCGTTCATCGCGTCGCGCTGCGTGCGCGCGGCGAGCATGCGCTGCGCCATGCAGCCGCCGCCGCCCGGCTCGGCGCCGGGGTACCACACGCTCCACCACTGGACGGCGAGGGTATCACCAGAAAGCCGAACAGAAAGTCGCGGCTTGCCGGCGTCGAGAGATCGAATGGCGGGACGATCGCCATCCGTGGCACGACGTTCGGATGTGACAGCAGCCCGCAGCCCGCCGACGTCCGGTGGTTCACCGAGACGTGCGCGGCATGCACCCCCCATCAACGCGACGATCAGCAGCACGAAGTCGGACAGGATCACACCCCGGAAACCCCCGAGCGTGCTGAAGGCGACCGTCACGAGCATGGCCGACGCCACCGACTGCACCGGGCTGAGCCCGAGCATGACGCTGCCGATCTTGATGGCGGCCAGCGTGACGCTTGCCATGATCATCACGTTGAACAGCACGCCGAGGTAGACGGCGCGGAATCCCCGCAGGAACGCGGCGGGACGTCCGCTGTAGCGCAGCTCGTAGAACTCGATGTCGGTCAGCACCTCGGATCGCCGCCAGAGGCGCGCATGGAGGAAGACCGTCAGCATCCCCGTGAGCAGGAACGCCCACCATGCCCAGTTCCCCGCCGCGCCATGCGTGCGCACGAGGTCGGTGACGAGGTTGGGCGTGTCGGTCGAGAACGACGTCGCCACCATCGAAGAGCCGAGCAGCCACCACGAGAGGCGGCGGCCGGAGAGGAAGAAGTCGGAGGAGGTCCGTCCGGCCTGCCGCGCGACCCAGAGGCCGATGCCTTTGGTCCTTTGGTCCTTATGTCCTTTGGTCCTTTGGTCCTTTGGTCCTTTGGTCCTTTGGTCCTTTGGTCCTCCCTTCCTTCCTCCCTTCCTTCCTTCCTTCCTTCCTTCCTTCCTTTTTCCCTTCTTCCCTCCTTTCCTTCTATCCTCTTCTCCTGATGTCCACCCTTCTCGTCCTCGCCGCCGGCATGGGTTCACGGTATGGCGGCCTCAAGCAACTCGACCCGATGGGCCCGCACGGCGAGACGGTGATGGACTACGCCATCTTCGACGCCACGCAGGCCGGCTTCACGCGCGTCGTCTTCGTGATCCGGCGCGACTTCGAAGACGCCTTCCGCGCGGAAGTACTGCCGAGGTACGCCGGGCACGTCCCCGTGGACCTCTGCTTCCAGGACCGCACGGACATCCCGGCCGGCGTCGCCGTCGCCGCCGACCGCGAGAAGCCGTGGGGCACCGCGCATGCCATCAGGGCCGCCCGCGACGTCGTGCGGGAGCCGTTTGCCGCCATCAACGCCGACGACTTCTACGGCCGCGAGTCGTACGAGGCGGTGTACGCGTTTCTCGAAGCACACCCCGTCGGGACGACCTACGCGATGGCCGGCTTCGAACTGCGGCGCACGCTCTCGGCACACGGCACCGTGGCGCGCGGCGTCTGCCGTACCGATGCAGAGGGCTACCTCACGAGCGTCCGCGAACTCACGAAGCTCATCGCCGCCGGCGGCCACGTCGAGAACCAGGACCCGCCCGACGCTCCTGAGCAGCTGACCGGTACCGAACCCGTGTCGCTGAACATGTGGGGCTTCACGGCCGATGTGTTCCCCCAGATTGACGCCGTCTTCCTCGAGTTCCTCCGGACGCACGGCACGAGCCTGACCGCCGAGTCCTACATTCCGAGCGTGGTGGACGCGCTCATCGCGCGGGGCGACTGCCGCGTGCGCGTGCTGCCGGTGGCGAGCCAGTGGTTCGGCGTCACCTACCGCGAAGACCGCGCGGGCGTCGTCGCGGCGTTCTCCGCACTCGCCGCGGCCGGGACGTACCCATCTCCCCTGTGGCCCGGCGTCGAAGGACCCTCCCGATCGTGACCACGACCGCTCCCGACCTGCGCGCCATCGGTGCGCGCTTCCAGCTCTATGGCACGCTCGTCGACGCGCGGCCCTACGGCACCGGGCACATCAACGACACGTTCGCGGTCACTTACGACCAGGCCGGGACCCGCGTCCGCTACATCCATCAGCGCCTCAACGCCAACATCTTCACGCAGCCCGAGGCACTGATGGACAACATCGCGCGCGTCACGGCTCACGCCGGGCGGCGCGTCGCCGACCTGCCCCAGTCCGCGCGACGGACGCTGACGCTCGTCCCCGGGCGCGATGGCCGTCCGTTCGTGCGCGATGACGAGGAACGCGTGTGGCGCACCTACCTCTTCATCGAGGGAGCGCGCACGTTCGACCTGATCGAGTCGGAGGCCCAGGCCGAAGCCGGCGCACGCGCATTCGGTGCGTTCCAGCAACTGCTGGCCGACCTGCCGGGCGGCCGCCTCCACGAGACGATTCCCGGCTTTCACCACACACCGGGACGGTTCGCGGCCTGCGTGGCGGCCATCGATGCCGACGTCGCCAACCGCGCGAGTGGCGCGCGCGAGGCCATCGACTTCACGCTGGCGCGCAGCGGAGACGTGACGCGCCTCGTGGACGCACACGCGCGCGGCGACATCCCCGAGCGCATCACGCACAACGACACGAAGCTGAACAACGTGATGCTCGACCTCGCCACCGGCGAAGGCCTGTGCGTGATCGACCTCGACACGACGATGCCCGGGCTGGCGCCCTATGACTTCGGGGACATGGTGCGGACGGCGACGAACTCGGCCGCCGAGGACGAGCCCGACGTGTCGAAGGTGACGTCACGCGCCGGCATGTTCGACGCACTCGCGCGCGGCTACCTCGCTGCCGCCGGCTCGTTCCTGACTCGAGGCGAAGTCGAGCACCTGGCCTTCGCCGGGAAGCTGATGACGTTCGAATGCGGCATCCGCTTCCTGGCGGACCACCTGCAGGACGACGTCTACTTCCGCACGCATCGCCCCGGCCAGAATCTCGACCGCGCGCGTGTGCAGTTCGCGCTGGTGGCGTCGATGGAGCGCCAGATGGAGGCCTTCGAGCGGATCGTCCGCGCGCATTGG
>CAYMAG010000253.1:0-1688 GCA_964388335.1 uncultured Vicinamibacteraceae bacterium
TGGAGGCCACCCAGTCGGCGCGCACGAGACGAGGACCTCGTGTACGTGGACGCGCATGATGGGTGCGTCGCCGACAGGCGCGCGCATCAGGTCAGGCGACGTGCTCCGATTCACCGCGGAGCATGACGCTCAGGACGAGCGCGAGCGCCACGAAGACCGTGAGCATCGTCACCACCTCGGGGCCGGCGCTGGCCGGTGGCAGGAGATAGCGGACGGCGCTGACGACGGCCGTCCAGGTCAGCAGGAGGAGCATCGCGCGCGGCCGCGGATGACGAGCGACGAGCGCCGCGACAACGGCGGTCGAGGCGACGAGGATGGTCCAGGCCAGCGGGACTGGAATGAAGGTCTGGTGCTCGAGAAAGTCCACGCCGAACGCCGCGACGGTTGCCGTGATGGCCGTCTGCCAGGCGAGCGATTCGGAAAAGAGCACCAGGCTCGCAAGCACGGCCCCGGCGATCGTGTAGTCGAAGCGGACCGGCACGTATTGGTCCGCCACGATGACGATGCCGATCGCGAGGATGGCTGCGGGAAGCGCGCGTGCGAGCGGGTGGCCCCCAACCACCGTCGATGCGGAGCCGGCAAGCTGATGGCGCAGACGCCACGCACACAGGACGTAGGCGAGACCAACGATCGCGCCGAACGTCAGCTCCATGGCCTTCCACCAGCCGAGCGGCATGCCGGCCCAGGCCGCCTGGCCCAGTGGCTGGAGCGACGCGCCGACACCGAAGCCGATGCCCCCGCCGATCGCGCCGTAGAGCGCGAACAGTGACGGCACGCGCGAGCGAAGCCACACGAGCAGCAGCAATCCGCCGAGCCAGAGTCCGGCCCACACCTCTTCACGCGGCTGGTCGAAGCGGTTCGAGAAGTAGATCAGCTTCGGATGGTCGAGATACTGCCAGCCAAGCCACGTGCCGAGCACCATGACGGCGAAGCCGCCAAGGAGCTTCGCGTTGGTGTGGCGTTGACGGTCGAGGGCGATGCCGATGAAGGCACCGCCCAGGAGCCCCCAGACCGCTCCCTTGATGGTGAAGCCCAGGATGGCCCACCAGAAGGTCTCGGGCACCAGGCTGAGGCCCACCGTCTGGCCATAGGTTTCCTGTCCGCCAAACCCCACCCCGATGGCAGCGAATGCGGCGATGAGGCCGGCATCGGCGCGGCGCTCGAGCAGCCAGCAGAGGACGAGACCGACCATCGCGCCGGGGATCATGGCACCGAGCGAGCCACCCCCAATCGAGCCGCGCAGTCCCCAGCCGAGCGACATGGTGACCGCCCCGAGCAGGCACCAGTGCCAGAGAGAGCGCGTCGTCGTCGGCGCGGCACTGTCCGGTTGGGATTTCACGGCTGACCATTCTGGCACGACGCGCGGATCTCGGATGACACCGGCGCCATCCACCGGTGCCATCCGCGGCGAGTTGTGCGAGCCAGCGACGACGTGGCTGCGCGTAGCTGTCGCGGCGGGGTAGCGGTGCCGGTGTTCGGCAGCGCCGGGCCGGCACCCTGGACAGCGGCGTCTTCTCCGCCCAGTCGCGCCCGGCGGGCAGACCGGGCATACTGCGCAGGTCACCCCGTCCGCAGACGACCCATGACGCAGTCACCGCCTCCCCCACCGCCACCCTCACCGCCGCCGCCGCAGCCACACGTCGCCACGCGCCTCCTGTTCGGCGTCTCGCGTTTCACCTGGCGCTGGA
>CAYMAG010000253.1:1788-3257 GCA_964388335.1 uncultured Vicinamibacteraceae bacterium
CCACACGTCGCCACGCGCCTCCTGTTCGGCGTCTCGCGTTTCACCTGGCGCTGGATCGTCCGCGCCGCCATGCTCGTCGCACTCGTGCTCTTCGCGGTGACCGCGGGCTTCGCGGCCTACGCCGTGCTCATGCTGCCGCCGGTGGATCCGTGGCACACGCTCCGCCTGAAGGGCGAGTTCACCGAAGGCGACCAGCACGGACTCGACTTCGCGGGCTACCTGGCGATGGAGGACAGGTTGTTCGAGGAGCAGCGCACGGCGATCGCGTCGATGCCGACCGATGCGCCGTTCTACGTCGGCAGCCGGTACGACCCGAACGGCCCTGCGCTGCGTCTCGCACCGGGACAGCCCTACAACCGCAGCAGCCGTCGCACGCCCGAGCGGATCCGGGGCGCCGCGCTGCTGATCCACGGCCTTTCCGACTCGCCGTACTCGGTGCGGAACGTGGCTGACGTGCTGTTCGCACAGGGCTTCGAGGTGACGACGCTCCGACTGCCCGGACACGGCACGCTGCCGAGCGGCATGGTCCACATGCGCTACGACGACTGGGCCGCAGCCATGCACGTCGCCGCGCGCGACATCAGCGCGCGACTGCCAGAGGGGGTGCCCTTCTACATCGCCGGCTACTCCACGGGCGGCTCGCTCGCGCTCTCGTATGCGCTCGACCGCATCACGCCGGGAGCCGACCCCTCGCTGCGCGCGCCGACACGCGTCCTGCTGTTCTCCGCAGCCGTGGAACTGGTGCCGGCCGCGGCGCTCACGCGCGTGCTCGACCTGTTCGCCAAGGTGCCGGTGGCAGCCTTCGAGAAGGTGAACTGGCAGACGATCGGCCCCGAGTACGATCCGTACAAGTTCGTGTCGTTCCCCGTCAACGCCTCGCGGCAGGTGCTGATCGCCACCCGGCGCCTGCAGCGCCAGTTGCTCGATGCGGAACAGGCGGGACGCCTCGGGCAACTCCCGTCCGTGGTGGCGTTCCAGTCGGTCGTGGATTCCACCACCGGTGCCAACGGCGTGACGACCACGGTGTTCGGGCGGTTGAAGGGCGCGCACCACCGGCTGGTGCTGTTCGACGTCAATCGCCATCAGCGCTTCGATCTGGTGCGGCGTCCGGCCTCCGGCGCTCTGGTCGACGACGTGACGCGTGGCTTCGCCACGGGCGCACGCCAGCACACCCTGGTCCTCGTGACCAACCGCGCCCGCGACACCGA
The DNA here is from genome assembly GCA_964388335.1 of uncultured Vicinamibacteraceae bacterium. GTDB lineage: Bacteria > Acidobacteriota > Vicinamibacteria > Vicinamibacterales > Vicinamibacteraceae > JAEZDP01. The sequence goes on from CAYMAG010000253.1 coordinate 2,997, forward strand.
GGAGGTCGAGGTGCGTGAGTACACGCCCGGCCAGGCACAGCCCGGCGTGACGCTGCCCGGACTCAGCTGGCCGATCAACCTCGTGTCGGTCGGCCACGTCTCGGTGCCATTCCCTCCGGACGACCCGATGTACGGGTACGTGCCCGGCAGTGGCGCGCATGGCGTGCCGTCCATCGGCTCGTGGAACGTTCGGGGCGAGGAAGGCGCCATCGTCATTCCGCTCGGCGCGCTGGGTCGGCTGCGCGCGAACCCGTTCTGGCC
>CAYMAG010000254.1:0-3223 GCA_964388335.1 uncultured Vicinamibacteraceae bacterium
GTCCTGTCGGTCTGTATGGGCGTGTTCCTGCTGGCCATGGGCCTGGACAAGCTCTCGTGGCTGACCGACGCCAGCGGTCTCACGGTGCAGCTCGATGACTGGCTCACGCGCGCAGCCCCGCCGAGCCGCTGGTACATCGAGACCATCGCGCGGCCGGGCGCGCCCCTGTTCGCCCGGCTCGTCCTCATCGGCGAGATCGTGACGGGCGTAGCGCTGCTGGCCGGGTATCGCGTGAGGCTCGCGGCAGCCATCGCCCTGTTCATGGTGCTGAACTTCCATCTCGCGTTCGGCGCGCTGCTTCAGTTGGCATACCTGAAGAACGGGTACGGCCCGCCGATCATCGGTGGACTGCTGGCGCTCGCCATCGGCGGGGCGCGGCTTCCGTTCAGCCTTCGCAGACCCTGAAAGGCGGCACCCCACGCGCGCGATCGCCAGCAATGCCGTCGCTCGCCTGGGCGCGTCCCTCGACAGCGGGCGATGCTATTCGCAGCGGAGAGCCGTGGCAGGCTCGACGCGTGTGGCGCGGCGCGCGGGGAAGTAGCACGCCGCGAGCGTCACCGCCGCGAAGGCGGCGGCAACGAGAGCGTACGTCGCCGCGTCGACCGGCGTGAGTCCGTAGAGCAGACTCGCGAGCCAGCGCGAGAGCCCTGCTGCGCCGGCCAGCCCCGCCGCGATGCCGATGCCAGCCAGCACCAGCCCGCGCCGGAGGACCAGCATCAGGACGGCGCGACTGTCGGCGCCCAACGCCATGCGCACGCCGATCTCGTGCGTGCGTTGCGCCACGGCGTACGACAGCAGGCCGTAGATGCCCACCGCGGCGAGTACGCCGGCGATCGCCGCAAACAGGCCCAGCATGGCGGCATAGAAGCGCGGGCGCGCGATGGAGGCGGCCATCAGATGCTCGAGCGGTCCCATGCTGTCGATGCCGGTATTCGGATCGGCTGCGATCACCGCCTCGCGCACGTGGCGCGCGAGCGCCGACGGGTCGCCCGTCCCGCGAACGGCGAAGGACATGAACCCGAGCCCGACACGCTCCACCTGCATCGTCGGCGCCTCCCACCGCTGCTGAAGCGCGACGATCTGGCGGAAGTCGAACAGGACTTCGGCCCTCGGCTCCGCTGTGATCGACGCATTGCGCACGTCGTCCACGACACCCACGACCTGCACGGGTACTGGGCCGTGCTCGTCACCGCCGCCGTGCCAGAGCAGCGTCGCACCGACAGGACTCATCTCGCCGAAGAGCTGCCGCACGGCCGCACGATTCAAGACGACGACCGACGGCGCTGTTGCGTCGTCTCGAGCGTCGAAGGCGCGCCCGTCGACGACACGTGCGCCGATCGCGGCCAGGAGGTCGTGACTGATGGACCGCACGGGCGGCCCTCCCCCGCTCGCCTGTATGTCGTCGGCGGTGCCGCCAGGGGGCACGAAGTAACCGACCGTGTCGGTCACGCCGATGAGCGGGCCGCTGTAGGAGAACCCGGCGGAACGCACACCAGGTGTCGCACGCAGCCGCTCGAGCACGGTCTCGATGATCTCCATCTTGCGTGTCGTCGAGTAGTCTTCCGGCACGACGAGCTGAAACGCGAGCACGTTGGCGGCGTCGTACCCCGTGTCGGTCTGCAGCACGTTGACGTAGCTGCGCGCCAGCAGCGCCGCCCCGACGAGCAGCGCCGTGGCTACGGCAAGTTGCCCAACGACGAGCAGGCTGCGGGCGCGATGCTCCTCCGCTCCTGGTGATGCTGCGCGCGTGCTCGTGGCTCGCGCGAGATCGGGGCGCGACAGGTAGAGCGCCGGCGCGAGGCCGCACATCACGGCCGCAACGGCAGAGAGTCCAACCGCCAGCATCAGGACATTGGCATCGACCGTCAGCTCATCCAGGCGCGGCAGCAGGCTGCCGCCGAGCACGAGCCGAAAGACACCCGATGTCTCGATGGTGGCGAGCGACGTGATGGCTGCCACAGCGCCAGCCGCCACAAGCAGGCCCGCGAGGCCACCGGCAGCCGACAACACGAGGCTCTCGGCCATCAGTTGTCGGATGATCCGTCCGCGGCCGGCGCCAATCGCGAGGCGCACCGTCAGCTCGCGCCGCCGCGCCGTACCGCGTGCCAACAAGAGGCCAGCGACGTTGGCGCAGACGATGAGTAACACGAGAGCAGCCGACGCCATGAGGACACGCAGCGCGGGTCGAACGTCGGCAACGAGCCGCTCTTTCAGTGTCTCTACCCGCAGTGGCGCCGTGTCCGTGTCGGAGCCGCCCCTGAGTGCCGCGAGGATGGCGGTTGATTCCGCCTGCGCGGCAGCGATAGTCGCACCTGGCGCCAGACGTCCTATCACGCCGACCCTCGTCTGCGCGCTCATACCGGGACTGTGACGGGCCAACGGGATCCAGAAATCGATGTCCCACATGCCCGGGTCGCGAAACGTGTCGGGCATGACGCCGACGACTTCGAAGCTCTGCCCCTCGAGGCCGCTTCGAATGCGCGAGTGCAGCACGATCGACTGTCCCAGGACCTCCGGGTCCGCACCGAAGCGTTCGCGCCATACCTTGGCCGCCAGCACCACGACGTGCCTGCCACCGGTCACGTCGCCATCCTGGAGCGTGCGTCCCAGCATCGCGCGGCCGCCGAGCAGCGCGAACCACTCCGGCGACACCATGGAGCCCGCCAGGCGCGCGGCACCGGATGGCGTGCGCGTCAGCACCTGCGGATCGCCGCTCGCCGCGGCCATGCGCGCGAGCGTCGCGGACTCGCTCCGCCATGCGACGAACTCATCGAACGTGGGTGATGGAGACGAGCGTTGGCCGCTGCCGGTCGGCTGCGCCGGCACGACGAACCGGACGAGACGGTCAGCGTCCGGATGCGGCAGCGGGTTGAGAAGAATCGTCCGCACGACGCTGGATGCTGCCGTCGTGGCGCCGATACCGAGGGCCAACGAGACGATGGCTGCTGTGGTGAAGACGGGCGAGCGCCGCAGCACGCGCACGGCGTAGCGCATGTCGCGGCCGAAATCCCGCAGCCATGGCAGCGTCTGCTGGTCGCGTATGGCTTCCATGGTCTGTGGCACGGCGCCGGCGCGACCACGCGCTGCTCGCGCCACGTCCGCCGGTGCAGTGCCGGTGCGCTGTGCCTCTTCGGCTGCGAGTGCCACGTGCGCCTGCAGCTCGTCCTCGATGTCCTGCGCGGAGCGCGACGGCACGCACGTTCCCCACACGCGCCTGAGCCAC
>CAYMAG010000255.1:0-1423 GCA_964388335.1 uncultured Vicinamibacteraceae bacterium
TCACAGGTCGCAAGGCTCAGGTCGCAGGTCGCAGGCTGATCGGAGTGATCGGTGTGCTCGCCGCCGTAGGTGTCGGGGTCGTCGGCGCGTCGCCACAGGCGACCGTACGGGCCGATTCGAGCCAGACACCCGTGGCCCAACCACAGCCGGCCCCGCCCACTCCGGGAGTGCCGACTGCCCCGGTCCCCGCACCCACTCCCCCACCGGTTCGTCCGGTGCCGACGCGAAACGTCCGCGTCAGCGTTGTCATCACCGATCAGGCCGGCACGACGGCGCCGGTCGTGAAGACCGTCACGATGGTGATTGCAGATGGGCGGCGCAACCAGGTGCGCAGCATGAGCCGCCTGCGTCGGCAGTCTGCGACCACGTCTGGCAGTCCGATAATGATGACCGGCGAGTTGGTGCCCCTTCACCTCAACGTGGATGCACAGGCCACCGTCACGACCGACAAGCGGGTGCTGGTGGAACTTCGCTTCAACTATGGCATCGCCGTACGCAGCGGCGCGGAACCCTCTGGCTCGGCAACTGTGGCGGCCGACGCCGGTGTGGCAGAGATCAGCGAGGAGTTGGCTCTGCTGCTCACGCCGGGTACGTCAGTCGTTGCGGCGGAGTCTGCCGATGCCACGAGCGATCGCAAGGTCAAAGTTGAGGTCAGGGCCGAGATTCTGCCCTGACACCAGACATCAGGCATCAGGCATGAAGCATCGAGAAGGATGAAGCATGACCTACGGTCCCGGCGTGGCGCGGTAGACCTCGCCGAGCAGCGCGGCGGCGCGCTGGGCGCGCCCATTGGCATCGAGGCTCGTCTGCGCGGCGAGGTCGCGCGCGGAGCGCATCAAGTCCGCCGCTTCATCCACCTTCGTCGAGTGGTCGGGCGAGAGCAGCTGCTGCTCGTCAGCCTTGAAGGCCTCGAGCAACCGCACGCCTTCCTGGAGGTGTCCTCCGGCATCCCCCCAGTTCAGGCGATAGATCGACACGCTCGCGTCGAGCGCACGGGCACGCGCCTCCGACAGACGCAGCCGCACCATCACCTGATCACGCTGCTGCTCCGCCGGGTACGCGCGGTACCATCCGAAGAAGTATCCGATGCAGCCGGCCACGAACGCGACGCCGACGACGTAGGCGATGAGGCGTCCCAGGGTCAGCGGACGACTGGGGCGAACGGGCTTCAGCGGACCTGGCGGCGTGGACGATCCGGGCGGCAAGGTGTTGGCCATGTCGTCAACGGTACACCAGGCGTCAGGTTCGGGCTCATTCAGGCTTCAGGCTTCGGGCTTCAGGCTTCTGAGGCAGCTTCAGGCGTCAGGCAGCGCCAAGCGTCCGGCAGCGTCCGGCATCACGCATCAAGAAGCATCAAGCGGACTTCAATGGCGCCGACGTCAGACATCACCAGCGTGAGCGGCAGGCCTGAAGCCTCAAGCCT
>CAYMAG010000255.1:1523-3184 GCA_964388335.1 uncultured Vicinamibacteraceae bacterium
GTGTCGGTGCGGCCAGTGCGAACGAGCGTGCCGAGCGCCTCGTGCAGGGGGTAGGCGTCGTTGCGGTCGAGGAACGTTTCGACGTCGAGGCCCGCCGCGGCAGCGGCACCGGCGGTCGTGCCATCGGCCCAGGCACCGGCCGCGTCGGTCGGACCATCGACGCCATCCGTTCCAAGGCTGGCCATCACGACGGGCCGCGCGGCGTGCGCGAGCGCCCCGATGGCCCCGGCCACGAACTCCTGATTCCGCCCACCCCGCCCCTTGCCCCGGACAGTGACGGTCGTCTCTCCCGAAGCGATCACGCACACGGGCCCCGGGAACGACTTCGTCACGTCGAGGACCCGCTGCACGAACGCCGCGCCCGCGACGCGCGCCTCGCCTTCGATGGGAGGGTCGAGCACGATCGTGTGCAGCCCGAGTTCGAGCGCCCGCACCTGGGCGCCCGACATCCCCGTACGCCGCGTGCCGATCAACTGATACGCCGCGCGAGCGAACACGGCGTCGCCCGGCTTTGGCGTCTCGGCCAGCTCTCCCCGTACGCCCCGCGCCAGATGTTCACGCACGGCCGCGGGTATCGACGCGGCGTTCTCCACGCCGTCCACGATGCGCAGGGCCTGCGCGAAGGTGCTGGGATCGGGCACGGTGGGGCCCGACCCGATGACGCTGGGGTCATCCTCCACCGGACCGACGACGTCGGAGATGGCCAGGGTGATGACCCGTCCGCGACATGCCGCCGTGAGGCGTCCGCCCTTGATGCCCGAGAGGTGCTTGCGGACGGCATTGAGTTCGCCGATGGCACGACCGTCGTGCATCAGCCCCCGCGTAGCCCGCTGCTTGTCGTCGAGCGTCAGGCCGTCCGCGGGCAGACTGAGCAGCGCCGAAGCGCCTCCCGACAGGAGCACGACGAGCTGCCCGTCCGCCGGCACGCGCCCGGCCAGCGCCAATGCTGCCTGCGCCGCCTCGACGCTCGCGGGCGTGGGTGTCGGGTGTCCACCTTCGAACCAGTCGACGCTGGGTGGCACACGGTGTCCCTCATGCGTGCCCACGGCCACCGCCTCTCCCGGTTCGGCGGATGCATGGGCGTACCACGCCTCGACCATGGCCGCGGAGGCCTTGCCGGCCGCAATGAGCGCGTGGGGACGGGTGCCGTCGATTGGCGACACGCCAGAGGCCAACGTGCCGCGGAGCAGTGCCGCGGCGCTCACCGCGTCGAGCGCAGCGCGCGCGATGCTCAGCAGGTCGGAGGGAAGGGGGAGCGGCGAGGTCAGTGGAATCGTCCGTCGGCCCAGGGACGTCGGGCAGCGACCGCGGCAAAGTGCTGAAGGATGCAGCTGACCACACGGTCAGCCTCGCCCTGCCGACACAGCACCTCGAGGTGAGCCATGACCTGGTCGAGCGCCGACTCGACCTGGGAGATGGTGCAATGCGAGTAGCCATCTCGCTGGCTCTGCAGGCACCGGTGGCAGCGTTCGAGTTCCTCGCGGTAGAACTCCGCGAGCTGGGTCACTGGAATCACGCTCTCCACTCGAGCTTTCACTGTAGCCAGCGGCGCACGCGGGTGTCAATGCTTCTACACGGGTCCCCGCGATGCCGAGGTCGCGGAGGTCACGGAGAAGAGGGGTTCACGCGGAGGCGCGGAGGAGCGGAGACGCGGAGCCACC
>CAYMAG010000256.1:0-3179 GCA_964388335.1 uncultured Vicinamibacteraceae bacterium
CTGGGAGGTGATGATGCGATCGATACTGACAGGAGCCATTCTCGTGCCGCTGGTGGCCGGCTGTGCCGCGGACGCGCGTCAGGGCGCCGGCGCGGCGCAGCAACAGGCGGGCCTGCCGTTTCAGGTGCAGGTGGTCGCCGACTTCGAATCGCCGTGGGCGATGACGTTTCTGCCCGACGGCCGGATGTTGATCACCGAGAAGGCCGGAACGCTCTACCTCGTCTCAGCGGACGGGCAGCAGCGGACACGCGTCGACGGCATACCGGGCGTGTCGAGCGACGGGCAGGGCGGTTTGATGGACGTCGTGCTGCACCCCGGCTTCACGCAGAATCGGTTCGTGTACTTCAGCTATTCGGAAGCAGGTCAGGGTGGCAAGGGGGTCGTGCTCGCCCGCGGCGTCCTGGATGCTGGCGAGCCGCCTGTCCTGCGGAAGGTGGAGACGCTGTTCCGAGCCTCGCCCTACGTGGACGGCGACGGCCATTTCGGCGGCCGTATCGCGTTCTCGGCGGACGGGCACCTCTTCTTCACCAACGGCGAGCGTCAGAAGTTCGACCCGGCGCAGGATCCGAAGGCGACACTGGGGAAGGTGCTCCGCCTCAGGGACGACGGGACGCCGGCACCTGGGAATCCGCTGGCCGACAAGGGCTTCCACCCGGCCGTCTGGTCCTACGGTCATCGCAACCAGCTCGGCATCGCCTTCGATGCGAGCGGCAACCTCTGGGCACAGGAAATGGGTCCCAAGGGCGGTGACGAAGTGAACCTGATTCTGCCCGGTCGGAACTACGGGTATCCGATCGTGTCCGACGGCGATCACTATGACGACAGGCCCATTCCCGATCACGCCACGCGTCCCGAGTTCGAGAAGCCCAAGGTGAGTTGGAATCCCGTCATCTCACCCGGAGGGCTGATGGTCTACTCCGGCAAGCTCTGGCCGGAGTGGAAGGGCGACCTGTTCATCGGCGGTCTCTCCAGCCAGGCGCTCATTCGCGTGGACGTGGACGGCACGAACGCCGCGAAAGGCGATCAGTGGTCGATGGGTGAGCGCATCCGCGAGCCCGAGGAGGGCCCGGACGGCGCGATCTGGCTGCTCGAGGACGGCCGGCGCGGCGGGAAGGGGCGGCTCCTGAAGCTGACACCAGCGGGTTCCGGCTCACGCTGACGGCTGGTTCAGCCGCTTGCCGTCTGACGGAGGTGGCGGCGTGCGGACTCACGTCTGGGTCCGCGTTGGGGCGCGCTCCAACGTGCGGCGTGGGTTCCTGCCCGTCGAACGCGATGACGACGAAACGCGATGACGACGAGCGTTCTCCGCGGGCTGGTGGGTGTAGGATCTGGGCCGATCAACCGTCATCACATCGGACTCTCGGAGGGCAGATGCAGCGCGTCATCATCTTCGGACTTCTTTCGGTGCTCTCGGTCGTTGGTCAGGGCGAGATGGGTGCCCAGAGCGTGAGCGATCCGGCCCTCGGGGCATGGACCCTGAATCACGCGAAATCGACCTTCAGCGGCGCCGTGCCGTACCGGCGTGTGACGAAGTTCGAGGTCGTTGGCGATGCCATCAGGGAGACCATCTACACGATGAGCACCAACGGGCCCAGCGTCCTGGTCGAGTACACCGCGCGATTCGACGGCAACGACTATCCGATCTCGAACTCCATCCTGAGCACGGTGTCACTGAGACGCGTGGACGACCGAACGGTCGAGCGGATCGGCAAGATTCAGGGGCAGGTCGTGGAGACGGAAACTCGAACCGTCTCAGACAACGGCAAGGTGTTGACGGTGACGACCACGGGCAACATTGACGGCACCGAGTACTCGAGCGTTCAGGTGTACGATAGCCAACCGTCGTAGGGATGGCGTGTCTTCGGCGACTCGACGGCCTGAAGCGGGCGGCATCGCTGCGACAGGCGGTCGACGACCCAGGTGAGGAGGCTGCCGAGGTGTGCCGCTGGACCGTGAACACTGGCTGGCCGAGGGTGAGGAACAGCACACACGACGGATTCATCAGGCATTCTGCTGAACGGACGCGTCTGTTTCAGCCAAAGCAACCTCGATCACGAAAACGCAACCCTTGCTCGGCAGGTTGCGGTAGAAGATGTCGCCCCCGTTCATTCTGACCGCCTTTCGAGCGATCGAGAGTCCCAGGCCGAGACCTGTCCGGTCATTGTGGCGCCGCTCGGCGAACGCCCTGAACAGGTCACCTGTTCCCTCGGGAATCCCGCCGCACTCGTCCTCCACTTCAAAACGCACACGCCCGTTGTCGTGCAGGGCTCGCAGCACCACGTGCCCGCCGGCGTGCGTGTACTTGAACGCGTTGTTCAGCAGATTCATGACTGCCGACGCCAGGAGTTGCGGATCGGCATCGACGGCGAGCCGCGGGTCCGCCTGGTCGATGCTGAATCGTACGGCGCGGTTCTCGGCGTGCAGGTTGCCAGCAATCGCGATCTCGCTGAAGAAATCGGCGACCGGCACGCGCTCGCGGCGCTGGATATTGGCGGCCATCCGGACGTCGGCCAGGGTGTTGTCGACAAGGTCACGCAGGCTCATGAGGCCGCGGCCGAGCAAGGTTCCGGTGCTGCCGTTGATGGCGACGGTTCCCCGCTTCAACGTGTGGAACGCGAGGAGCGCGGTGTTGAGGATGTCGCGGACCTGGTGAGCCAGCTGTCCGGATCGCTCCATTTCTTCGGTCGATCGCGATTCGGCGGTGATGCGCGCGTGCTCCGTCACGGCTTCCGCAATCGCCGTGTCGAGGCAGCGATTCAGCGTGTGGAATTCTTCGGTCGTGATCGGAAGGCGCTGTTCGACGGAGACCTCCGTGATCGCCTGGCAGATATCACCGTAATCGTGGACGACCTGAGAGATGTTGAACCCCAGCGCCCGCAACTCGCGTCCATGCTTCGCCGCTGAAGCGCCGATCGTGTCCTGCGGGAACGGCGTCGGCGTCGTCTCCAGCCGGAGCGTTTCCGAGAGCTGGGTCAGGAACAGCGGCACGCCGTGCTCCAACTCACTGGTGGACGCGAGCGGCCATGGCCGATCGGTGAGTTTCTCCCTCGTCCTTGCGATGATTTGGTCACGATGGTTCGTGATGAATTCGTGGAGCATAACAGCCTCGCTGCTGGCCGAGTCGAGACCCAGGTCCGATCGGACGACTGAGGGCCTTGTCGTCGGCGTCTCTCGATTGA
>CAYMAG010000257.1:0-3176 GCA_964388335.1 uncultured Vicinamibacteraceae bacterium
GCGGTAGCCCGCCGGATGGTGCTGCTGGTACTCCAGGTGCAGCAGCTCGAGGGTGTCGCGGCTGCCCGGCGTCATGAGACCGCAAGCTCCCGAAGCTGGCGATGCATCCATTCGGGCGCGAGCGTCAAGTCTTTGAGCAGCGCGCGTCGATCGTCGGCTGGTAGCGTTCGTTGGAGACGGGCGATCCGCTCGGCCGTGACGTGCTCCTGGCCGAGATGGCGGAACGCCTGGATGACGAGGCCGGACGGCCGCCCGGCAGCAGCCATGTTGCGCGGCGTCGTGTGCCGCAGTTGCAGCGTCATCGGTCCGATCTGGACGACGCGGCTCCGCCCGTCGGTCAGGAAGACGACCTTAGCTGGTACCTGTTCCGAGAGGCCGAGGAGGTTCGCCGCATAGGCGCCTGAGGGCTGAAGACGGACGCGATCCCTTCCTGCCATGGCCTTGGCAACGGCCTCAGGGGTGGGAGAGAGAGCGCCAAGTGCCGGGTGGAGCTTCGGGTAGTCGTACAGCCCTCGGCTGAGCTGCCGGATTGTGCCGGCGTCAGTCTGGCGCCGAAGCGCCGACGTGATGGCGGGGCGGCTGGCGAGGTCCAGGAAGTGGCGTGGCGTGAAGACCCATCCCCTTCCGTGTCCCCTGATGCGGTCAAGTATCGACTTTTCAGCCGATTGCGAGCGTCTGGTCACGGAGTTGTGCGGCAAAAGATGCCACAAATTTGCTTCAGATTAAAGCTTTGTTGACCAGGACCGCACCTGTTTACGCCGTCGAGTCTCCGGCTGAGACTGCTCCGCGGTTATTCGCGGTTATATAACCGCGGCGCGGTTACTTTCGCTTCCTCACGAAGTCCTTTCGTTCTCATCGCGTTCGTACCACGCCCCCTTCTTGCTGCCACGCTGGACCAGACGCCCACCTTCTGCCAGCCGGGCGAGCAGCCGATACGCCTGGTCAGCCGACAGCCGGCAGAGGTCCGCCACTTCGGCTCTGGTGATCCTTCCGTGCCGTTCGACGTACTGCAGCACCATTTGCTCCTGCTGAAGCGGTTCGAACCCCCGCTGGCGCACGTACGCCGCCTTGTCCCCAAGCGCTCGGTACATCGCTGCCGACAGGTGCCACGTTCGCCCCTTCTTCAGACCACGCTCTTCAACGAAGCCGGCCTCGACCAGGCGGTGTAGGACGGCACGCGCGTCGGAGTCTGGTTTTTGAATGAGCTGGGCGACATCGGACGTCGCCAGACTTCGTTCCTGCCAGAGCGCGTTCAAGACGAGTAGCTCGTCAAGGCTCAGGTCGCGCTCGTGCTGCGCCTCGGTGACGAGTAGCCTGACGAAGTCCAGATTCGCTTCGCCACCCGGAATGACGACGACCACGCCGGTCGCGTCGCTGCGTGCGTAGGATGGCGCCGGGCGGCCGTTGCGTAGCTGCTCAAAGAAGATCGTGTCAATCCCACGTGCGGTGCGCTCGACGATGCCGGCCCGTTTGAAGGTGTCAGCCAACAACGGGTTCCGTGGACGTGGGGCCGTGACCAGGAGGTTGTCGAGGCGAACGCCCTCGGGAAAGCCACCGGGACTGCTGATCTCGATGCGGTCCAGGTGCCACTGGAAGTGCACCGCGCCGAGTCGCTGGTAGTCGCGGTGAATCAGGGCGTTGGCCAGCGCCTCACGCAGTGCCCGTTCCGGATAGTCTGGCACGCCCACGCGCAGCAGGCCCACCATCAGTTCCTCTTCGCGGTTGCGCGCACGAATACGCGATTCGATCTCTTCCATCACCCGGACCAGCGGCCAGCGGAAGAAGTCGTTGACCTCGACATCAAGGCCACGCAGTACCTGGAACGCGACCTCATTGCCAGGCACGAATCGGCGAAGAGCCTCGTCCTTCCCGAAGAGGAGCACCGCCGCCAGACGCAGTGTCTGCGGGCTCCCGTTGGCGTCCACAACACCGAGCGCCTTGGCCAGCTCCAGATCAGGCAGGTCGAGAAGCGCTCCGTCGCTGCGTCCTCGACGTTCGCGAACACTCCGCCGGAAGCGTTCGAATTCGAGTGGGTCCAGATCCTCCCAGCGCGCACCAGCGACGACCTGCGCTGAGGGGTCGAGCAGCCCCCGGTCCGCCTGTTGGGACTGAACAGCGAACGCATCCATCGGGACGCACGCGGGACGCCCATCGCCACCAAGCGCGCGACGCAGGAACAATCCATCGCTGGTGCTCACAACGTGCTGCTGTGGTGGCACCTCGACCACCAGAACCGACAGTCCGTCGAGCGAGTGCTCCTCGATTCGCACCGCGAGGGACGGTCGCGTTCGAGCCGCAATCACTGAGGCGACTCTGTCGAGATCCGTGGTCCTGTCGTGGCGAACACGAGCGCCCGTGACAATGCCGTCGTCTTCAACGCCAACGAGTAGCCAACCCGGCTCGACGCCCGGTCGATTGGAGAGGCAGACGACTGCCTCGACAAGGTCGCGATCGTTGAGCGCCGACCGCTTCTCTCCCTTGAACTCGACATCGAGTGTTTCGCCACCGGCGATGATGCGGCGGAGTTGCCTTGCACTGATGGCCATCACGGTACCAATACGCCTTCGCTACACTTCCGGTGCCACTGTCGGGCGGCGTTGTACAGGGGGGCGCTCACGCCTTCTTCTCCAGTCGTTCCAGAATCGCCTCCGCTTCGCTCGATGCGCGCCCTGGGCTGGTCAGCAGGTCCGCCGCCACCTGGCTCGGTGCGGCGAGCATGAGGTCATTGTCGATCCACGTTCGATCGAAGACCACATCGTCGAAGGGCGACAGCAATATCACGTTCGCGCCGACCTCAGTCGGACGGAGCCCCAGGCGCGACGCGGCGAGTTCGACATCGTCGACGTACAACATCGCCAACCGTGCCGGCGCAATGGGTGCGATGCGGTTCGCGGCGATCGAGCCCGTGATCGCATAGCGGCCACCGATTGAGCCGTCCAAGACGCCGCGAACGAGATGCTCGATGCCCCGAGCGTCCAGGAAGGAGCGAGCGTCGTTGGCCGTCAGAACCGCGTAGTTCTGGGCCCACCGTCGAATCAGCGCGGGTGTATCAACAGACTCCACCGCTCCACGAGGCTTTCGGTCGAGCAACGCTTCCTGCGACAGCCACTCCACCAGCCGCGACGCGTAGCTGATGTCGACGTTCGCCTTGTCGGCGACGTTCGAGATGGAGAGCG
>CAYMAG010000258.1:0-3140 GCA_964388335.1 uncultured Vicinamibacteraceae bacterium
GGTGCACGTCGTTGACACGAACGCCGGGCGGGGCCTACCTTCGCCGTACCGTGTCCGAGTTCACCACCATCGACAGCTCATCTTCGTCCGGCCTCTCCCAGGACCGCCGGTGGCCCCATGGCATCGTCGCGTACGTCGGGGCCACACCGCTCATCCGGCTTCGAAAAGTGGCCGGCGTCGAGGCCGGCGTCCCCGAAGGCGTCGAGGTCTGCGCGAAGGCGGAGCACCTCAATCCGAGCGGCTCCGTCAAGGACCGCGCAGCACTGGCGATGGTGCTCGACGGCATACGGTGCGGCGCCCTCACACCTGACCGGACGATTCTCGACGCCACCAGCGGCAACACGGGCATCGCGTACGCCATGATTGGCGCGGCCCTGCACTACCGCGTCGCCGTCTGCCTGCCCGCGAACGCAAGCCCCGAGCGCAAGCGCATTCTCACCATCTACGGCTGCGAGGTCGTCGACACCGATCCCCTGGCCGGCACCGATGGCGCGCAGGACGAAGCCAGGCGCCTCGTCACGCGCCATCCGGACCACTACTTCTATCCGGACCAGTACAACAACCCGGCCAACTGGCGAGCGCACTACGAGGGGACGGGGCCTGAAGTCTGGGCCCAGACGGAAGGTCGAATCACGCACTTCATCGCTGGTCTCGGAACGTCCGGCACGTTCGTCGGCACGGCGCGACGTCTGAAGGAATTCAACGGCCACGTGCGCTGCATCTCGATGCAACCCGACGTGCCCCTTCACGGGCTCGAAGGCATGAAACACATGGACACGGCGGTCGTGCCCGGCATCTACGACCCCACCGTGGCCGACGAGGGCGTCGTCGTCAGCACGATGGACGCCCGCGACATGGCGCGCCGCCTGGCCCGCGACGAAGGCCTGTTCGTGGGCGTCAGCAGCGGCGCAAACGTCTTCGCCGCCGTACGGCTGGCTCGAACGCTGGCTCCGGGGGACGTCGTCGTCACGGTGTTGTGCGACACGGGCAGCCGGCACATGAACGATGCCTTCTGGACGGAGGACAGCGAGTGATCAGGCTCTCCGATGCCCACCGTGGCGCAATCTCGCGACACGGCGAGGCCGACTATCCCGAGGAATGCTGTGGGTTGCTGATCGGCACCTTCGGCGATGAGGGCGAGAGGACGGTGACCGATCTCCTGCCGATCTCGAACGCGAGGGAGTCAGCGGCGCGACACAACCGATTCCTGATCGAACCGCTCGACATGGTGCGCGGCGAACGACACGCCCGTGCGCTCGGTCGCGACGTCATCGGCATCTACCACTCGCACCCGAACAGCCCGGCCGTGCCGTCGCAGTTCGACGTCGATCACGCGTGGCCGGTCTACTCGTACATCATCGTGTCGGTCACGGCCGCAGGGGCCGGCGACCTGCGGTCGTGGACGCTGCGTGCCGATCGCTCGGGCTTCGACGCCGAGACCATCGAAGATGTCGGAGATGTCTACTGACGTGGCTTCGCCACGAGATGCTCGCGCTGCAGTTCCTTGCCGATCGCATCGGCCAGCCCCGTGACGTAGTCCTGGACACTCCCGGGCTTGGTCGTTTCGGTGACGGCGCCCCACACGAGTCCTCCCCCGGCGACGTCGAAGAGGAGCGTTTCGACCGCAATGGTGGTGACTTCACGGCCGCGCCCCATCGGGACGGCGGTCTGCCAGCCGGTGGCGTAGTAGCTCGCGAAATTCTGATAGTAGCTGGTCGTCCACATGACGGATGAGTGGACGGTCTCCTTCGAGACGTCCACCACCCGCAGCACGACCACGCCGCCGACGCCGATACGCTCGAACCAGGCGCGGGCCTGGTCGGCGTCTTCCAGCACTTCGCGAGGGACCGACCGGTGCGCGGCCACTCCCTCCCAGCCGCGTGACGTCAACTGCCGGGCGGTGGCCTCTTCGACGGACATCCGGAGGCTCTCGTCGTGGCTGATCATGACGGCGGCGACCTTCGTGCCGGCAATCTCGAGCTTCTGAACGCCCGGAGCCTTCCAGGTCGATCGGAACTCATACGACTGGGCGTACGCCCCGACACTGCCTGCGAGCGCGAGCAGCAGGACGCCGGCCGTCGTTCTGGACGTGATCCGTCCCTGGCTTCGCATGCGGATTTTCTGGCGGCGGCTACTGGATGAGCGGAATGCTCGCGGCCAGTTCGTAACGCACCACCGCACGAACCTTGTTCTCGATCTGGATGTAGCGGACCGCCTTCGTCCCTGGAAGCACGGCGAAGATCTTCGGCCCGACGGCGCGTTTCAGTGCCGCCTCGGCGTCCTCGACGGCCAGTATGTCGTCGAGCAGCTTCTTCGCCACGTCGTCTGCGATGGGCCCCTTGTTGTACGCGTCGGCGTACGCCAGGATCGTCGTCGTCATGCGCTCGTTGATGCCCTGCAGGTCCGCCTGGTAGGCGTCGTACACGGGCCAGAACGCCTTTCCTTCCGGCTCGGTGAGATTCAGGTTCGCGGCGACCACGAGCTTCTTGTCCGCCTCGATCTTCTGGCGGAGGATCTCCATGTTGGTCGTGTCGGTCGTCTGGGCAACGGCTGGAACTGCCAGACCGGCCGCAAGTGCGAAGGCAATCAGCGATCGAATCGTCATCGTTCCCTCGTGCGCCATTACTTCTTCGCCTCCGGCGGGAAGTTCTTGAACATCTTCGACGAAGCCTTTTCCAGCCTCTTCGCGTTCTTCTCGGGATTGTCCGAGAGTTCGTCCTCGGCAATGCCACGGAACACGAGGTGCTTGGTCTTCGCCTCGAAGATGTCCACGACGACCGTGCCGACCGCGTACTCACTCACGACGGTCTGGGCCGTACCCATCCCCATGCCGCCGTACCGGTAGCCGTAGCCGCCCATGCCGCTGTAGAACGTGTTGGCGGAGCGCTTGGTCTCGGTCGCGCCGTGCACGACGACGTGGGCGTCTGCCTGCCCCTCGTCCACCTTCGTCCAGCCTGCGCCAGCAATGGCCTCGTCCATCTCTGCGAGCACGCGACGCTCCGAGAGGTCGTTACCCCAGGCCGTGCCGATCTTGATCGAGTACGTCTTGACGGTGGCGAAGTCGAACGCCTTGTCGAAATCGGTCTTGACGTCCTGGGCGACGGCGATGACGGGAATCACGAGCAGACTCCCGGTGAGCA
>CAYMAG010000259.1:0-1407 GCA_964388335.1 uncultured Vicinamibacteraceae bacterium
GTGAACCCCTGCGAGTAGATCAGGAAGTGCTGGATGAGCGCTTCCATCTCCGTGTAGACCTTGTCCTTGGACGGCGGCACGATCCGCGGGTCGTCCACGGCGAAGGTGCCCGACGGGCTGATGCGGGCGATGGCCTGCTGGCAGATGCGCAGGCTCTCGCGCAGTTCGGCCACGCGCACGAGGTAGCGCGCGTAGACGTCGCCATCCTCCTGCGTCGGCACGTCGAACGCGTACTGGTCGTACGTGAGATACGGAAACACCTTCCGCACGTCGTAGGTGACGCCGGTCGCGCGGGCGATTGGGCCGAGCAGCCCGTAGTCGAGCACGTCCTGGCGCGTCAGCACGCCGACGCCGCGGGTGCGCTTCTGCCAGATGGCGTTCTTCGTGAGCATCCCCTCGTACTCGTCGATCTTCGCGGGGAAGCGGGTGAGGAACGCGTTGACGGCGTCGTGGAATCCGATGGGCAGGTCTTCGCGCAGCCCGCCCACGCGCAGGTAGCTGGGGAACAGGCGGAACCCGGCGAGCATCTCGTTGATGTTGAGCAGCAGCTCCCGCTCGCGGAAGCAGTACAGCATCATCGTGATGGCGCCGACTTCCATCCCGTGGGTGCCGAGCCACACCAGATGGCTCGAGATGCGCTGCAGTTCGGCGATGAGCACGCGGATGTGCTGCACGCGCTCGGGCATCTCGAGGCCGAGCAGCTTCTCGACGGCCATCACGTAGCCGAGCGCATTGGACTGCGGACCGAGGTAGTCCATGCGTTCGACGAGCGGCACGACCTGCTGCCACTTCTTCTGCTCGGCGGTCTTCTCGATGCCGGTGTGGAGGTAGCCGATGGTGGGCACGGCCTCGCGAATGGCCTCACCGTCGAGTTCGATGACCAGGCGCAGCACCCCATGGGTGGCCGGATGCTGCGGCCCCATGTTGACGGTCATCGTTTCGGTATGCAGTTCGGGCATCGGTCGGGCTTCGGGGCTTCGGGGCTTCGGGCTTCGGGGCTTCGGGCTACGGGCTTCGGGCTACAGGCTTCGGGGCTTCAGGCTTCGGGCTTCAGGCTTCGGGCTTCGGGTTTCAGGTCACCGGGCGCCACTCCATCGTCCACGAGGGCGGCCTCAATCTCGTCACACATCGCGTGCAGCACCGTGAGGTGCACCTCCTGGACTCGCGCCGTCGACGTCCCGGGCGCGGCCACGACGACGTCGGCCAGTGCGCCGAGCGGTCCTGCATCGGGCCCGGTCAACGCGACGACCGACACCCCCAGCTCACGTGCACGGCGCGCGGCTTCCACGACGTTGGCCGATGCCCCGCTCGTCGAGATGGCGAGCAGCACATCGCCCGGCCGACCGAGCGCCTCGACCTGCCGGGCGAACACCTGCGCGAACCCGTAGTCGTTGCCGATCGAGGTCA
>CAYMAG010000259.1:1507-3114 GCA_964388335.1 uncultured Vicinamibacteraceae bacterium
TGGCGGCGGCACCGCACGTCCCTTCCGTCCTCGCCCATGCGCGCGGTCAGTTCGCGCGATCGTGGGGCGGCACGATCTCCAGCTGCCGGGCCACGTTGCGGACGAACTCTTCCTCGGTGACCTGCAACGGCATACTCGAGTCCACGGCCTTCGAGATCTGGACCGGGTAGTCCTTGCGTGCCGGATGCCCGTCCCACTCGTCGGGCATCAGGATACGGCGGAGGTCCGGATGTCCGTTGAACAGGATGCCGAACAGGTCGTAGACCTCGCGTTCATACCAGTTGGCGTTCACATAGGTGTCGACGATCGTCGGCAGCGCCGCAGCGTCGCCCGACAGCCGCACCTTGACGCGCAGCCGCGCGGGCGCGGGCGCGGTCGTGTCGCCGAGGGCGTGCACGCCCATCGAGACGAAGTGGTAGACCACCTCGAAGCGCGGCTCGACGGGCCACAGATCGACGGCCGTCAACTCCGCGAGCACGTGATACTGCAGCTGCGGATGCGTCCGCAGCGCCTGCGCCACCGCGTCGATCGACGCGGCAGGGACGAGCACGCAGGGCTGGTCGACCGACGGCAGTTGCTCGATGACCACATCGGGCAACGCCTGGCGCAGGAGGTCGAGACGATCCGCGAATTCCATCCGGCTACCCGAAGTTCACCAGGCTCTGCGGCGTCGCGGCGATCTTCCGCTGCAGTTGCACGATGCCGTAGATCAGCGACTCGGGCCGCGGCGGACAGCCTGGCACGAAGACGTCGACCGGCACGACCTGGTCCACGCCCTGCACGAGGGCGTAGTTGTCGAACACCCCGCCGACCGACGCACAGGCCCCCATCGAAATGACCCACTTGGGCTCGGGCATCTGGTCGTAGACGCGCCGGAGTGCCGGCGCCATCTTTCGCGACAGCCGGCCCGCGACGATCATGAGATCGGCCTGCCGGGGCGAGCCGCGGAACACCTCGGCACCGAAGCGGGCGATGTCGTACCGCGAGGCGCTCATCGCCATCATCTCGATCGCGCAGCACGCCAGGCCGAACGCCACGGGCCAGATGGCCGAGCGCCGCGCCCAGCCCACCATCTTGTCGACCGTCGTCGTGAGTACGGGAATTTCGAAGTCAGCCATGGACTAGTCGCGGGTGTTCCAGTCGAGCGCGCCCTTGCGCCACACGTAGACGAAGCCGCTCATCAGCAGCAGGAAGAACACCAGAATCTGCACGTAGCCGGTCCACTGCAGCTCATGCAGCGCCATGGCCCACGGGTAGAGGAAGGCGATCTCGATGTCGAACAACAGGAAGATCATCGCCACGAGATAGAAGCGGATGGACTGCCGCTCGCGCGCGTCGCCCACGGCGGGCATGCCGCACTCGTACGGGGCCTGCTTCTCGGCCGTCGGCTCGCGGGGACCGAGGAACTGCGACAACAGGACGTTGCCCGCCGCGAAGGCGAACCCGAAGCCGGTCAGAAGCAGGATTGGAAGCCAGCCGTCCATGTGTGCCAGGACGCCGCCAGTGCGGCGCACGATCGAGAGCTTGTGAAACTTTTCGCAAGCGTGGGCGGATCACTCCCTCGAGGTGACCCGTTCACGCCCGCCGAACCTCACAGATGCTAGCCG
>CAYMAG010000260.1:0-3076 GCA_964388335.1 uncultured Vicinamibacteraceae bacterium
CCGTGCCGCACGTCGCGCGCGAGCATGTCGAGCGCCGCGAACGCACGCGTGTCGCGGTGCGCCTCGCGCACGGCATTGGCGGCGCCGAGCTTCGCGAGCGCGAGCCGCCGCGCTTCACCTCGGGACATCCCAGCGCGCAGGTTGTCGTCGATGTGCAGGACGAGGTGGCTCTCGAGTTCGTCGTCGAAGTCAGCGTCGGCGCGTCGGCGCGAGAATCTCGCTGTCAGTCGTGCCCACAGGCGACGGAATGTCATGCTTCATGCCTCATCCGCCGTCGCTCGTCGGAGAACACCGAGCTTTGGCGCGGCAGGTGGGTCATGTCGGGCGTTCGCACTGAACGCCGACGTCGAGCTGCAGTCGCGTTCAAGCCTGGCGACCGCTGGCGATTGACGATGTGGACGCACCGTGCTCGTCCTCCTCGCCTGAAGCCCGAAGCCTGTAGCCCGAAGCCTGAGGCATGACGCATGAGGCATGAGCTAGCTCTCCGGCGCCAGGAACCTCGCCATGATGGCCGTGGTCGCTTCCCAGTCACGCGTGGCAGCCGCAACCCGCTTCTTCCCGGCTCGCGTCAGGGCGTAGTACTTCGCCTTGCGGCCGTTCTCCGACACGCCCCAATACGACGTGACGGCACCTTCCTGTTCGAGCTTGAGAAGGGCCGGATAGATCGTGCCGTAGTTGACGACGAGCTGCTGCGCACTCGTCTGCTCGATACGCCGGGCGATGCCGTAGCCGTGCAGGTCGCCCAGGCCCTCGAGTGTCTTGAGAATCATCAGGGCGAGGGTGCCCTGCCAGACGTCGCGCTTGTCGCTCATGCGTTCACTCCTATTGCGTGGCAATAGTAGCCCGAACAATATGGGAACGCAATAGGAGGTCGGGTCAGGAACTCGACCGCGTCCCGACGCCTGTGTACGGACGAGCGCGGCGCACGCCACCGCTGTCGGATGCGACGTGGCGGAGCGGAGCGTGCCTGCGGATCTGCGGCTACTGCGGAAGCGCAAAGGCGACGACGGCATCGCCGCGCGCGAGATCGGCCTTGCCGTGCCCACCTGCGGCCACCACCACGAACTGACGGCCGTCCGTGGCCTCGTAGGTCATCGGGGTGGCGATGCCCGCGAAGGGCAGCGTCGCCTGCCACAGCTCGCGCCCCGTCGCCAGCTCGAACGCGCGCAGACGTTGGTCCCGCGTGGCCGCGATGAAGACGAGTCCACCCGCGGTCACGATCGGGCCGCCACCGTTGGGGAGGCCGATGGGCGGCTCACCCGCAAGCGACATGAACGGGTGGCCGTCCGGCAGGTGGCCGAGCGGCACCTCCCACGCGACGTCTCCCGAATCGATGTCCACGGCTGCCAGCGTCCCCCATGGTGGCGCGCTGCAGGGAATCCCCTGCGAGGTCTCGAGCGTTCGCCTGCGCATGGCGAAGGGCGCCTCGCGCTGAGCGCCGAATTCCCAGCCTTCGCCGGTGGCGGCGCGAACGGCGTCGAACTGATCGCGCGGCACGAGCTGCACGATCGTCGCGAGCCTCGCCGTGTTCAACACGAGCCGGCGGTGACCTGGGGCAAACGCCGCGCTCCCCCAATTGGTCCCGGCGCCGTTGCCCGGCGACATGATCGTGCCCTCGAGGCTCGGCGGCGTGTAGATTCCCCCGGACCGCAGCGTGGAGACGATCTGCCGGCACTCCGCCAGCGCTTCATCGGTCGGTCCCCACACCGTGTCTGGCGTGAGTGGATCGTGCGGCATGAGCGAGCGCGGCTTGACGGGCACGGGCTGCGTGGGCCATGCCTGTTCACCCTCGATGTCGCTTGGGGGCACCGCGCGCTCCTCGACATCGAACAGCGGCACGCCGGTCTCGCGATCGAGCACGAACAGCCAACCCATCTTCGTGGGCTGGGCGATTGCGGCGACGAGCCGGTCTGCGCGCAGCACGTCCACGAGGACCGGCTGGGCCGCGATGTCGTAGTCCCACAGGTCGTGGTGGATGGTCTGGAAAGACCAGACGAGCTCGCCCGTGGATCCACGCAGCGCCACGACGGCGTTGGCGTGCCGGTTGTCGCCGGGCCGAAGGCCGCCATAGAAGTCCGGGCTCGGGCTGCTCGTCGGGACGAAGACGAGGTCGCGGGCCTCGTCCACATTGAACACGGACCACGCATTGGCTGCGCCTGTCGAACCGCGCGGCTCACCCAGCGGATGCCAGGTCCAGCGGCGTTCACCCGTGCGGGCGTCGAAGGCGCGCACCACTCCGCTGCCGGTGTCGGCATGCCAGTTGTCGCCGATGGACGACCCCGTGATCACGAGCGAGCCGAGGATCGCTGGCGGCGACGTGATCTGGTAGTCACCCGACGCGGGGGCGTCCGCAATGTGCAGCTCGCCGTGACTGCCGAAGTCGGCGCAGGGTTGGCCCGTGACGGCATCGAGGGCGATGAGGCGCGCGTCGATCGTGCCGACGAAGATCCGCGCGGCGCATGCGGCATCAGGGGCGGCGCCGGGATCGCGCCACGCCGAGACACCGCGCGACGTGACCTCGCTGTACCCCTTCCCGCGGTCGACCCCCGGATCGAACGTCCACACATCGGTGCCCGTCCGCGGATTGAGGGCAATCACCCTGCCGAAGGCCGTCGCGAGATACAGGCGTCCGTCGAAGTGGATGGGCGTGGCCTCGAAGGTGAGCTTGTGGCCGTCGCGGGCGTCCTGCCCGAGCTCACCCGTACGATACGTCCAGGCGACCTGCAGCCGCACCACGTTGTTCGGCGTGATCTGGTCGAGCGTCGAAGAGCGCCCGCCGCTGCTGCCGGCGTAGGCAGGCCACTGGTCGGCAGCAACGTCGACGAAGCGCGGCGTGCGGTCGGCGCAGCCGATGCTGCCGACGATCGCGGTGACGCACACGATGAGGATCCCGAGCATGAGCACATGTCTTCGCAGAAGCCAGCGGCAGGACGGCGCTCCGTAGGCACCCAGGTCTTCCTGGCCCGCTACCAGCTCCGTTGAATAGCGCCGCCCCTTATCAACGAACGCCACACAACACGGTCAGTTGACGGGCTCCATCCGAAGGATTGCCGTCGGCTCGCCCTGCCGATGGTCG
>CAYMAG010000261.1:0-3022 GCA_964388335.1 uncultured Vicinamibacteraceae bacterium
TGACGGCCTCGGCGGTGGGCGTCACCTGACGGACGAGCGGGCCCGCCTGGCCATCCGTCACCAGCGTGACGGTGGCCTCGACCTCCGTGTTCTTCGGAAACGCCTTCGTTCGCGGCAGATGGATGGCGCTGCGCGAAGCATCGAGGCGGTACGTGCCCTGGTTCGCTTGACGGAGGCGATCGCCCACGCCGTGCGCATCGCGCAGGAACAGGTCGGTGGCGTCCACCAGCACGCGTCCGTCGCTCTCGGCCTCCACCTTGAAGCCCCACAGCACCGACCGGGCGAACGAATCGGCAACGGCCCGCCGTTCGGCCGCGTCCTCCGTGATCGCACGGAATCGGTAGTTCGGCTCGGTCATCAGGACGCGCGGCCCGACGCGCTGGAACGTGACCACGTGTCGTCCGCCGAGCTGTCCGCGGTCGAGGCCGACCGGGTTCGAGCCGAGGCCCGCCGGCAGCGAGACGACGTACAGCAGCTCGCGATCGAAGTGCGCGATCTCCATCAGCAGGCGTCCGCCGCGCTCGTCCCAGAACAGGGGCACGAAGCCGTCCATGTGGACGAGGCCGTCCGTACGCGACGCGATGGATGCCGGAGGCGCCGGGGCGCTGGACGTGGGTGGCGTCTGGGCCGCAACGGGCAGGCTCAGGGTGAGTGCGAGGGCTACCGCGGGGAATCGTCGTGACATGAGGAATCTGGCCAGTGGAGAGCGCAGATTGTAACATCGCGCTCCTATGGAACGCCGTGACTTCCTCCAGCGTGCCGCGCTCGCGGGTGGCGCCGTGCTCGCGGCTCGTCAGACGCCGGCACAGACGACCGCGGGCGCGTTCCCCGTCGAAGAGCAGGCGGTCGCCGCGCTCCAGGAGGCGATGACCGCGGGGCACGTCACGGCCCGGGGCGTGACGGAGGCGTACCTGCAGCGCATCGCGGCCATCGACCGCTCGGGGCCACGTCTCAACAGCGTCATCGAGGTGAACTCCGACGCGCTGGACATGGCGGAGCAGTTGGATCGCGAGCGCGCGTCAGGTGCCGTGCGCGGACCCCTGCACGGCATTCCCGTGCTCATCAAGGACAACATCGACACGGCCGACCGCATGAAGACGACCGCCGGGTCATTGGCCCTGGTCGATGCCCGACCGATACGCGACGCGTTCATCGTCGAGCGCCTGCGGGCGTCCGGGGCGGTGCTGCTCGGCAAGACCAACCTCAGCGAGTGGGCGAACTTCCGTTCGACGAAGTCGACGAGCGGCTGGAGCGGACGGGGTGGCCTGACGCGCAACGCGTACGCCCTCGACCGCAATGCCTGCGGGTCGAGCTCGGGGTCCGCCGTGGCGGTGTCGGCCAGCTTGTGCGCCGTGGC
The DNA here is from genome assembly GCA_964388335.1 of uncultured Vicinamibacteraceae bacterium. Lineage (GTDB taxonomy): Bacteria > Acidobacteriota > Vicinamibacteria > Vicinamibacterales > Vicinamibacteraceae > JAEZDP01. The sequence continues at coordinate 1,358 of CAYMAG010000261.1, forward strand.
GATCGGCACCGAGACGGACGGCTCGATCATCTGCCCGTCCGCTCGCAACGGCACCGTCGGCATCAAGCCGACCGTGGGTCTGCTGAGCCGCGGCGGCATCATTCCGATTTCGTCGACGCAGGACACCGCCGGGCCGATGGCGCGAACCGTGGCGGATGCGGCAGTGCTGCTGGGTGCGCTGACGGGCGTCGACAGCCGTGACACGGCAACCGCTCCGTCGGCGGGCCGCGCGCTGACCGACTACAGCTCTTCGCTGCGCGACGACGCACTGAAGGGCGCGCGCATCGGCGTCCTGCGCAACTTCCTCGGCGCCGACGCCCGTGTGGACGCCATCGTCCAAGAGGCCATCGTCGCCCTGAAGGCGGCAGGAGCGGTGGTTGTCGATCCTGCCAACCTCCCGACCCGCGGTCAGTTCGGCCAGGCGGAGTTCGAGCTGATGCTGTACGAGTTCAAGGACGGCATCAACGGGTACCTCGCGGGCCTTGGAGACGCTGCGCCGATGAAGACACTGGGCGACCTCATCGCCTTCAATGAGGCGAACGCCGCTGACGAGATGCCCTACTTTGGCCAGGAGATCTTCATCCAGGCGCAAGCGAAGGGGCCGCTGACCGAGAAGGCGTATCGCAACGCACGGGTCAAGGCGCGACGGCTGTCGCGGGCTGAGGGGCTCGATGTCGTCTTCCGCCAACACCGAATCGACGCGCTGATCGCGCCGAGTGGCGGCACGGCGTGGCTCACGGACCTGATCAACGGCGACTCGGGGACCGGAGGAAGCTCCGGACCGGCCGCCGTGTCGGGATATCCGAGCATCACGGTGCCGGCCGGGACCATCTTCGGTCTGCCAGTGGGGTTGTCGTTCATTGGACCGGCTTGGTCCGAGGCGACGCTGATCGGCCTGGCGTATGCGTTCGAACAGGCCACACACGCACGACGAGCGCCGGCGTTCCTTCCGAGCGCCCTCGTGGGTTGACGGGATGTGGCGTGGCACAGCCCCCTCTCGGCGAGAGGCGGCCTACCTGAACTCTATTTCGAGCTTCTCGACTTCGTTGATCTTGATGCCCTTCACGCCGGCCATGGCGGTTCGGATCTCGTCGAGCGACGGGTCGTTCCCCAGCTTCTGCATCTTCTCGAAGCTCTCGGGATTGGCGAGCAGTTCGCCGAACGCGATGTCGAGCACCGTGATCCTCTGGCCCTCGACGTGCGTCGCGTTCGTGCGCACGAGTTGTCCGACCGGCTCGACCGAGACCGCCACGCGCATGTCCTTGAACATGGGCGCCATCATGCCGAGCATCTCCTTCGGCATGTCGCCGAACGGGTTTTCAGCGGCGGACGGCGTTTCGGCTTTCGCGGCTTCGGCCGCCTGGGCCTTGTCGCCGAACATGTCGAGCGTGATGAGCGACGAGGCGCCGGTGCGCGTGAGCACCATGTCGAGCGTGCTGCCGGTGCCCGTGGCCTTTGGGGCTCCGTCTTCGCCGCCGCCGACGTCAGGCGGCGACGTGGTCAGCTTGAGCTTGTTGAAATCGGTGAAGGCGAAGATGGCCTTCACTCCCTTCATCTCGCCCTGGGTCACGGGCGTGCTCGACACGTAGGTCACACCCTCCCCCAGCCTCTCGGCCTCCGCCTTCAGCTTCTCTTCGCTGAACATCTCTTCGGCGCCCGGGCCCT
>CAYMAG010000262.1:0-3009 GCA_964388335.1 uncultured Vicinamibacteraceae bacterium
GTGTGGATGGTGTCGACTTCGTGGTCAGCCCACGTCTTCATTGGGTGTCCTTCTCTCGCTGGTGCCAGGGTGTGTGACGTGCTCGTTCAGTGAAGTCGCAGCGCAGCGCCCGCTAGGGTGGCGGCGTGGGCGGCGGCGCCGCGGGATCGACTGCGGCCGGCCTCGGCGTCAACTCCAGCGTCTGCGGGTCCACGTCCCACCCCGGCGCCGCAGCCTGCAGCCGCTCGATCAGCGCCGGCGCGCGCTGCCCGATCTGCAGGTTGACGAGTTGCGCGCGGAGCTGTGCCACCTCCACCGCCAGTTCGTTCACCCGGGCCGTCAGCAGCAGGTTCTCGCGCGCGAGTTGCAACTCGGTCGGTAGCTCCGGCGGGGTCGGCGCCTGGGCAGCCGCGGGCGCAGACTCGGGCGGAGGCGCGGGATCCTGTGCCCGCGCCGAGCCAGACACGATCACCACCAATAGGATGATCCGTAGTGCCGTCAGCATGTGCCCCCCGTCTTGATGCCGCTCGTGAAGACCAGCGTGCAGGTGCCCGTGCCGGCCGCATTGCGCACCGTCACCGTGACAGTCTGGCCCGCGGTGTACGTGCCGCCGACAGGCACATGGATGACCTGCGTGTACACGTTGTGCCACGGGACGGCGGCCGATCCGAGATTCCCGACGATGCCGCCGCCGCCGCCGCGCACGACGCTGACGGTGCCGGCCACGGCACTGCTGCCAAAGGTGTAACTGACCGCACCACTCAGGCCGCTCAGTGACATCGACGCTTGGCCCGCCTGGAGCAGCACGGCGCGGTTCACCGGCACCGACTGCAACACCAGGTTGTTCATGCCCTGCAGGTAGAGATCGCCGGCAAACTCGAACATGCGGCTGCCGCCACTCCAATTGACGGATCGCTCGACGTTGCCTGCGCCGGAGGCCGACGGCGCGAACGTCAGTCCCGTGGTGGACGTCAGCGACCAGTGACCCGCGCTCGCCACATTGCCGCCCGTGATGAGATGCAGATTGCCCGACAGGTCGAGGTCGCCGTTCGGTTTCGCGTGGAACGTCGTCGCGGACGCGTGCCCGATCCGGAACCCTTTCAGCGCGTCCGCACTCACCCACGTCGCGGCGCTATCCCCCGCCCAGAAGCCTATCGCTGGCGCGGTGTAGTCGCCGATGCCCTGCAGCTGCCCGAGCGCCCACCGCGTCGAGATGCCGAAGGGGTCCGTCGGTGACGTGCGCTCCTCCCCGGTGATGGTCGGCCCGTGCGTCAGCGACGTCGCGCCGACCGTCCGTGCCTCGTAGTGCGCGCGGACCTGGAGCGCCGACAGCGGGTAGCTGTAGATGGCCAGCTCGCTGATGCCGCCCCCGGTGCCCGTCGTCTGCATCGCATTCACGGCGACCGCGCCCGCGTTCGCCACGAGGCACCCCGACCCGCCTGTGGTGAGCGGCGTGCCGACCTCGACGCCCTGCACGTAGAGATGGCCCACGGAATCCGTCCACGTCGCGACGACAGGGAGATAGGCGTTGATGGGGATGGGGTTCGAGCTGGCCGTGAGCGCCATCCATCCACCCGTCGTCCGTGCACCCCAGAGCTGGACGCGGCCGTCACCGAACATGATGAGGGCGAAGTGGTGCTGGTCATTCGTCGCGCCCAGCTTACCGACGAGCACCCGCGTCGAGCCGTCGTACGCCGTGGTCGGCGTCCGAATGAGGGTCTCCACGGTGATCCCACACTGCGCGCCCGGCGGTGCCCCGTCGAGGAGCGTCCCCACCGTCGCCGCGGCGACGGCTCCGAAGCCTGCCGTATCGGGGCGATAGAAGACGCCGGGTGTTGATGCCGTCGAGGTGCCTGTGACGAACGCGGCGCCGGACTGCAGCGTCATGTTGACGCCCAGCCCGGTGTAGTCCGGATTCGGCGAGCTGTTGAAGTGCCAGGCGATGCGCGGCCGGTCACCGAGCACCGCGCTCCAGTAGGTGGTGCGGACGGGCGACAGCGCCGAGATATTGATCATGCGGTCGGTCGACACGACCGGCTCACCAGCCGGCCAGGCATTCGCCCCGCTGGCATCCTGATTCCGTGTCACGCCGTAGGCGACGTCTCCCGCGCCATCCGTGTAGCTGGTTGTGATCACTTGTATCATCTCGTACTGCGGCAGCCCGGCCGTCGAGAGCCCACGTAAGATCACAAAGTCCAGGTAGCGCAGCGCGTTGTGTGAGACGTACATCGTCGTGTCGCTGGCGCCGAGCGGACGCGTCAGGATGGTGCCGCGCGAGTAGAGCACCGACGCGTTGGTGAACGCGATGCGCTCATCGACCACGTACTTACTCGCGACCAACTCGCCGACGTGCAGACTCAGATACGGCAGCGCGGATTGTCCAAGCTGCGTGCGGAGGGCGGTCAGGGGATTGACGGCATTCGTCGCGGCTGCCCAGTTCACCGTGCCGCTCGACGCGCCGATGGTCAATGACCCGCTCGGCGTCGTCACCGGCACGCTCAGCGACAGCCCCGCCGACGACAGCCGTGCACGCTCCGTGCCGCCCGTGCTGAGGCCCAGGACACCGGCACCTGGCCGGAACAGGCCGGTGGTCGGGTCGCTCGCCCACCGGGCGCCTGGCGTGGCGACGGTGCCGTCCGCAAAGAGGAGGCCTCCGCTGAACGTCCACGGCTGGCTGATCGTCTCGGCGACGTCGCGCCGCGTGAACGGCGCCGGGATGTCCCCCACGCCGAGCACCCCGCTCAGCACGTTGCCGCTGCCGTCGACGCCGAGCACGAGCTGCCCCGCCGTGCGCGGCCCCGTGCCGGTGACGCGCAGCGAGGACCCCTGCGGCGCGCCGCTGCCCGCGCCCCCGCCGACCCGCAGCGCCACGCTGTAGTCGGTCTGCGCCCCCGCCGACGCGACGCCCAGCAGCGCCCCGAGCAGCACCCCGCCCATGATCCGTGTCATCCGTGTCATCCCGCGCACGCCGTGCCTCCCTGTCACCGGTCGCCTCCGTGTCATCCGTCGCGTCCTCATGCGGCCTCGATC
>CAYMAG010000263.1:0-2974 GCA_964388335.1 uncultured Vicinamibacteraceae bacterium
GGCGCGGCGATCAGCCCGGCATCCGCGTGACGCTCGCGCCGTGGGAGGACAGCGAATGACAGACAGCCTGACCGCCGCCAAGGCCGCGCAGTTGGAGCGCGGCGAACCGTATTGGGTCGAGACGCAGTTCGGCTGCTTGCAGTGCGGGAGCAGCGGAGGCCGCTTCTACCGCGTGATCGGCCCTGACGACGCCCAGACAGGCGGTGAGTTCGACGAGGCATCGGATGCCGCCGAGTATGCCGCGGCGCTGAACGCCGCGTACGTGGCGGGACGGACGGCGGGAGGAGGGCGGCCGTCGCAGCCGACGACGCGCGAGCAGCGCCGGTACCAGATCGCGCGGGCGGTGCTGGCCGCGCTGTACACGGATCACTGGACGCCCGGTGACGAGGTGGCGCGCGCCGAGGTGGCCATCGAAGCCGTGCTCGCGGCGGACGCGCTGCTCGACGCACTCGGAAAGGACTGGCAGTCGTGACCTACGAGGTGGTGGTCGTGCGGGAGGACGCGGAGTGGCACGTCTGGCTGGACGATGGCACGGGCGACGACGCACCGGGCGGCAACTCGATCATCGTGGGGACGGGCCCATCCCGTGAGTCGGCGTTGCGAGAGGCGAGGCTGGAACTCGAAAGGGCGCTGGTCGTCGTCATGAAGGCGTTGCAGTGTACGCGTGAGGTGTTGCGATGAGTTTGACCACAGCACGCCTCCGAGAGATTCGAGACTCTGCCGGTCACGCGTCGAACGCAGAACGGCATGACCTGTTCGCGCTGCGAGAGCGCGAGCGGCAGGACGCCAACGGCGCGGAGCCGATACGGGCGCTCAAGCGGCGAGCCGAACAGGCTGAAGCCGCCCTCGCAGAGGAACGCGCGACGACAGGGCAGCAGTGGCAGGAGCGCGCCGCGTGTGCCGAGGCCCGCGTGCAGCAGCTCGACGCGGCAGCCTTCACGCAACTCAAGAAAGCACGCGAGGAGATAGCGTCCATGCCGACCCGCGAGGAGTGGCTTGGCGGTCAGCGCACGAAGTACGTGCAGGTCGATGAAGTCCTCGCCTACATCGACGCCGCCCTGCGAGGTGCGTCGTGAGCGCGCGCCCCGTGACGGTGGATACAGGCGGCCCATACGACCTCTACCGCGGAGCGCTCATCATCTGGCGCAGACAGTGCCGTGGAGGCTACGGCTTCGTGACGCGCATTCCGGCCGTGGTGGAGCGGGTGATCTCCAAGGAGCGCGTCACCATCCGGGTCGACACGTCAGGCCGGCCGACGCGCACAGTGCGGGTGGCCAACGTGGAATGGCGAGCCTGGCTATCGTGACGGCGCTGGGTGTCGCCTGACTATGGGAGGGACCATGCCTGTGAGTGAGCACGATCCGGTGAGCAACGAGGTGTTACGTCTCCTGACGGCGCAGCCGTTCCTGGACCCGCTGACGATGGGCCGGATTACGGGCATCAAGGCGGGGCCACTGATCCAGTATCTCGCCGCTGAACTCCTCGCCTACCGTGAGGCAGCACGGGCGCTATTGGAGGCGGAAGCGTCGTACGCGGCCACACAGGAGCACCTACGGCGCGTCAACGACAGGGCCGACAGCCTCTATCGGCAATGGGAGATAGAGCCAGACGACACGACGCTGCAGACGCGGCGGGCCGAGAACCTGCAGGAGTGCATCAGGGCTGCCGAGATCAACGCGGCTGCCGCCCGGGCGCTCACGGACGCGCAGCAGGCGCTCCGCGCGCTGGTGGCGAAGACAAGGGAGGGGTGATGACGGCCGGAACGAAGTCAGTCCTGTATGGGGCACATGCCTTCTGGTTGCACCCGTGGTTCGTCGCGCTGGCCTGGTGGAGGCTCTACGGCTTTCCCTTCGACCCTCGGCTCTGGGTGGCGTTCTTCGTGCACGACATCGGCTACGTGGGTAAGCCGAACATGGACGGCCCCGAAGGCGAGCAGCACCCGCTGTTTGGGGCGCGTGTCATGTCGCGACTCTTCGACTGGTATGAATTGGGACACGGGTCACACGCCGCCTATGATGTCCACGGGACACCGCTGTTGATCGGGCACTGGGGGCGCTTCGCGCTCCTGCACTCGCGCTACTTCGCGAAGTCGCTCGGGCTTCAACCTTCGCGGCTATGCATCGCCGACAAGCTGGCACTCGCGCTCACGCCGTGGTGGCTCTATCTGCCGATGGCCCGTGCGACGGGCGAAGTCCACGAGTACATGGCGCATGCGACACATCGCATCAAGGGCAACGAGGCCGTCTCCGACGACGAGCGCCGTCGCCTCTTGTCTGGGCAGCAGCGCGACTGGTACGCCGGGGTGCAGTCCTACATGCGCCGGTGGGTGGAGCAGCACAAGGACGGCACGGCTGATACGTGGACGTCGGATAGTCGCCAGCGCGCCACCCTCAACGACGATGGAGTCTGGCGATGACCACGCCTACGAGTAAGACGCCGTTCGACTTCGCGCCGCTGACCGAGGCTGAACTGGAGTGCCCGATGTGCGGGGAACTGTGGAACGCCGTGACGTGCGGAGCCTGCGGCTGGAGAGAACCGAGGGGTATCACGCTGTATTGCCCGCGCTGCGGGAGTGGACCACTCATCAACGCGAGCGACGGCGACGGCCAGGAGTGCCCGGATTGCGGGCGAGCGTTCACGCCTGGCGAGAAGGAGCAGATGGGATGACATCCATTACGCCTGACCCCACCACAGCACCTGAACCCACCGGCGAGTCTGCCGCCTGCGTCTGGACCCTCACCGATGACGGCGTGTGGGAGACGGACTGCCGGCACGCGTTCGAGTTCGACGAGACCGCCGGCCCGCTGGAGGGATGCTTCCGCTTCTGCGCCTACTGCGGCCGGCGGCTGGAGGTGGTGCGGCCAGCGGCCGAGGATGACGACGATGACTGACACGCAGGCCCCCGACCTCGACGCGTTAGAGCGGCTGCGGGAGAACGCAGGCATCGGTGTTGAACTGCCGATCACTGCCCGCG
>CAYMAG010000264.1:0-2932 GCA_964388335.1 uncultured Vicinamibacteraceae bacterium
GCATGCCCCCTGTGGCTCGCCGCCGTTTCCCGGTGATATGCTCCCGCGAAGAGCCATGTCAGTAGCGCGGAGCCAGCAGACTTGACCTTGCGGGTGGGGTTCACCGGCGGTGGAAACATCACCGACACGCACATCCGTGCAGTGCAGGCCGTGCCGGGACTCGAACCGGTGGCGGTGTCCGGACGGAACGCCGAGCGCGTCGCCGCACTGGCCGCGCGCCATGGCCTCGAGGTCGCTCCGTCGTACGCCGACCTGCTGAGCCGCGGCCTCGACATCGTCTGTCTGGGCAGCCCGTCGGGCGTCCACGCCGACGAGATCGGTCTGGCGGCGGCCCAACGCGTGCACGTGCTGGCCGAAAAACCGCTCGACATCTCGACCGCGCGCTGCGATGGCGCCATCACCGCCGCCGAGAACGCAGGTATCCAGCTCGGCGTCTTCTTCCAGGACCGTTGCACTCCCGCCTTCCGGACGCTGAAGCAGGCCATCGACGAGGGGCACCTCGGCCGTACGTTGATCGTCGATGCGCGCGTGAAGTGGTATCGCGCCCCCGACTACTACGGCGCCTCGCGCTGGCGCGGCACGTGGGCGCTGGATGGCGGCGGTGCCCTCATGAACCAGGCGATCCACACCGTCGACCTGATGCTGTGGCTGCTCGGCGACGTCGCCCGCGTCACCGCGAAGGCATCGACGCTGCTCCACGCCATCGACGTCGAGGACACCGTTGTCGCGACGCTGGAGTTCGAGAGCGGTGCGGTCGGAACGTTCCTGGCGACGACGGCCGCGTATCCGGGCTACCCCCGTCGCCTCGAGATCACGGGGACCGAAGGCACCGCGGCCATCGAACAGGATCGCGTGTCGCACTGGGACGTGCGCCCCGCGGATCGAGCCACGTCCGCCCCGTCGTTCAACGGCGACGCCGCGGCCAACGCGAGTGGTTCGACGGCGGTGGTGGCCGATGCGACGCCGCACCGGCGTGTCGTGGAAGATTTCGTCGAGGCGCTGCGGACGGGCGGGCGTCCCGCGTGCGATGGCCGTGAGGGCCGCCGCAGCGTCGCTGTGGTAACGGCCATGTACGAATCGTCGCGCACCGGCGCGCCGATCGATCTGCAGGTGGTGACGGCCGGCTGACGGCCGGCTTCAAACGGGGCGCGGCGCACACACGCGCGCGGAGAACACGACCATGGAACAGACGCTCGACACACCGACGCCCTCCGGAATGAGCCGGCGCCGCGCGCTCAAGACCCTCGGCTCCGGCCTTGGCGCGGCGGCGCTGCTCCCGCTGCTGTCGCCCGCAGGCGCGAAGGCGTTCGGCGTGTTGCAGCAGACCGGGGCAGCGCCCCGCCTGCTGGTGCTGTCGCCGGCCCAGTACGCCACGGTTGAAGCCTTCAGCGAGGCCATCATCCCTGCCGACGATCACTCCCCGGGCGCGAAGGCCGCGCGGGTCGCGGACTACATCGACCTGCTGCTCAGCGAGTCGGACCCTGCGGTGAAGAAGACGTGGATGGACGGCGTGGCCGCGCTCGATGCCGCGACACAGGAGAAGTACCAGGCGCCGTTCGCGAAACTCACCGCGCCGCAGGTCGAGGAGTTCCTGACCGACATCAGCCGCAACGAACGCGACCCGCGGACGCCGGTCGAGCAGTTCTTCCGGACGACGAAGGACGCCACCATCCGCGGCTACTACACGTCCGAGATCGGCATTCATCAGGACCTGAAGTACCAGGGCAACCAGTTCCTGGCCGAGTTCGTCGGCTGCAAGACGGAAGAGGGCCTCGAGTGCCCTGACTGCGGGCAGAAGCCATAGCGGCTCGTGCCGCCCGGGAGTCGCCGATGTCGAAGACACAGGCCGCCGCAGCGGCTCAGCAGCACGTGATGCCGGGTGACCAACCCTACGACGTCATCGTCGTGGGCTCTGGCGCCGCGGGCGGAATGGCGGCGTTCCAACTCGCCATGGCCGGCGTCAAGGTGCTGATGCTCGAGGCTGGCCGGATGATCGACCCGTCGACCGAGTATCGGACGATGGAGTGGCCCTACAAGGACCTGCGCCGGCAACGGCTGCCGCCCGACGAGTTCGCCCTGTCGGCCGCCGAGTACAGCATGCTCGAGCGCCCCTACGGCCTGACACCCCAGATGCAGAAGTACCGGAAGGTCATGTCCTACTCGGCCAACACCTTCACGCGCGACTGGATGGTGGACGAGAAGCAGAACCCCCTGACCGGGACGCCGTACGCCTGGGTGCGCGCGCGCGTGCTCGGCGGCAAGACGAACCTGTGGGGCCGCGTCTCGCTGCGGTTTTCCGACCTCGACATGAAGGGAAAGACCCACGACGGGTTCGGCGACGACTGGCCGATCGGCTACGCCGACATCGCGCCGTACTACGACAAGGTCGACACGCTGCTCGGCATTTCAGGGACGAAAGAGAACATCCCGCACCTGCCCGACGGCATCTTTCAGCGGCCCCTCCATCTCAATTGTGGCGAGGTCGCGGTGAAGCGCGCCATCGCGAAGATGGGGCGCCGGCTGATTCCCGGCCGTGCGGGCGTGACGACCGATGGTGTCCTGAACAACAAGTACCGTGCACGCTGCATGGGCCGCGGTCGCTGCGGCCGCGGGTGCGACCTCAACGCCGCATTCCATTCGCCGGCAGCGCTCATCTTCCCGGCGCGCGACAGCGGAAACCTCACGGTGCGCCCCGACTCGATCGTGTCCGAGGTGCTCATCGACGACAGCACGAACAAGGCGACCGGCGTCCGCGTGATCGACCGGCAGACGCGCGAGACGCTCGACTTCCGGGCGCGGGTCGTCGTGGTCGCGGCGTCGGCGCTCGAGTCCACCCGCCTCCTGCTCAACAGCAGGTCGGCGAGTCGTCCGAACGGCGCGGCGAACTCTTCGGGTGCCGTGGGGCACTACTTCAGTGAGCACGTGATGGGCC
>CAYMAG010000265.1:0-2917 GCA_964388335.1 uncultured Vicinamibacteraceae bacterium
GGTGGTCGAGCGCAGGGCGCCGATGATGTCCTTCGCCAGTGCCTCCGGCACGTCGATCAGCGAATAGGTGTCGGCGACCTTGATGCTGCCCAGCACGCGCGATGGCACGCCCGCCTCGCCCGTGATCGCACCCACGATGTCGCCGGGGCGGACGCCGGTCGCCTTGCCGACGCTGAGCCTCAAGGTCACGCGTGCGCCGTCGTCGCCTCGCGGCACGCGCCTCCCCGGGCGTTCGTAGTCCTGGCCTTCTCCCCGCGACGACCTGGACCCGGCACGCGGGCGGCGAGCCTCGTCGCGTAGGGCGGCGGGAGGTGCCGTCGTCGCCACCGTCGGCAGCGGCACCGGCGGCTCATCGGACGCGTGCAGCAACTGGATGGCGGCGGCCGCGATGTCGAGCACGTCGAACTCCTGCGCCAGGGCATCCACCATCTGTCGAGCGGTTTCGAGGCCGCCCTTCTCGAGCTGCGTGCGCAGCGACTCGCGCGTGGTGTCGAACCGCCTGGCGAGCAGGTCGGCTTCGCTCGGCAGCGGGCGGACGTCGACCTTGTGCTTGATGGTCGACTCGATCGTGCGCAGGAAGCGGTGCTCGCGCGGGTCGGCCAGCGTGATGGCGACGCCTTCGCGTCCGGCGCGTCCGGTGCGGCCGATGCGGTGGACGTAGACCTCGGGCGCAGAGGGCACGTCGTAGTTGATCACGTGCGACACGTGCTCGATGTCGAGACCGCGCGCCGCCACGTCGGTGGCCACCAGAATCTCCACCTGCTCGCTGCGGAACAGCTGCATGATGCGGTCGCGCTGCTTCTGCTCCATGCCGCCATGCAGCGCCTTGGCGCTGTAGCCGTGGGCCGTCAGCGTGTCGGTGAGTTCGTCCACCTCGATGCGCGTGCGGCAGAAGACAATGGCCGACTTCGGGCTCTCGAAGTCGAGCACCCGGCAGAGCGCGGCGGTCTTCTGGGCCCGCGGCATCAGGTGGGCCACCTGGCGGATGCGGGGCATCTTGCCCGCGGCGCGCTTCTCGCGCGGAATGGTCACGCGCTGCGGCGTCTTCAGGTGCCGGGCCGCGATGGCCGCCAGCCGCGGTGCCATCGTCGCGGCGAAGAGGGCAGTCTGGCGCGTCTCGGGCGTGGCGTCGAGAATGACCTCGAGGTCGTCCGCGAAGCCCATGTCGAGCATCTCGTCCGCTTCGTCGAGCACGAGAATCTGCAGGGCCGAGAGGTCGAGGGTCTGTCGCCGCAGATGGTCGAGCGCCCGTCCGGGCGTGGCGACGACGAGTTCCGCGCCGCGGCGAAGGGCGCGAATCTGCACGTCCATGGGCGCGCCGCCGTAGAGCGCGACGACGCTGAGGTCGTGGCCCTTCGCGTACTTGTGCAGCGCTTCGGACACCTGCATCGCCAGTTCGCGTGTCGGCACCAGCACGAGCCCGCGCGCGCCCTGGTGACGGGCGTCGGACGCGGCGGCGATGCGGTCGATCATCGGCAGCGCGAAGGCCGCCGTCTTGCCGGTGCCGGTCCCGGCCTGGCCGAGCAGGTCCTGTCCATCGAGGATGAGGGGGATGGCTTCGCGCTGGATGGGCGTGGGCTCTTCGTAGCCGAGCGCGGTCACGGCCGTGACGACGGCGGGGGAGAGGCCGAGGGAGGAAAAGCCGGGGATGGTGTCGGCCTGGGTGGGAGTGTCCATCCGCCCATGCTAACAGGGGTCAGGTCTGGCGCTGCAGACCCCCAACCCCTCACGATACCCGCGCCCACGCCGGCGGCGACCGCAGCCGGTAGAGCATCTCCCCGGCCTTCCGCACCAGCAGCACCCCCTCGTCCTCGCGGTCCGCAAACGATTCGACGTCGATCGTCGCCGGATCCCGATAGCCGAGGTTGATCCGCCGGCAGACATCCTCGGGGATCTGGCTCGCGACCGTGACCTGCACCCGGCACCGCTCGACGCCGTCCTCGTACGTGCCCAGCCCCCGCACGTGCGTCGAATGCGCGACGACGCCCCACGGAAACTGCCCGAAGCGATCCCACTGCGTCCGGAAGTAGTCGCGGCAGTGGTAGCCGATGTCGAGCAGCGTCGCGCCGTGCGTCACCGACACCTCGCGAATGTGCGGCGCGTAGATGATCAGCTCGCCGCCGTCGGCCACCACCGGCTCGAGCTTGTACATCCCCTTGCCACCCGTCCACAGGTCCTCGTACATCGTCGGCAGGCACGACAGGACGGTGTGGAACGGACGGTCCTTCAGCACGACGTGCGTGCGGCGCGACAGCTCACTGGCCTGGTCCCACGCGGCTTCCGGCGTCCCGCCGAACACGCCTGCCAGCGTGCCATCCGGACGCACGACGAGACACAGGCAGGCCTTCGGCACCGTCACCAGCGCGCCCGCGGCATCGACGATTTTCCGCACCGGCGTCCACTTGCTGCCGATGATCATCGGGTTGGTGACGACCGCGCCCAACCAGTGGAAGAAGTTCAGAATCGCCGGGCCACTCACGCCCGGGAAGAGGTACTTGTTGCCGCCCGAGAATCCGACCACCTCGTGCGGAAAGACCGGACCGATGATGATGACGTCGTCGTAGTCGAAGACGCGGCGATTGATCTCCACCAGGACGTCGATGGCGAAGAGCCCGCCGGTCATCGCTTCGACGTCCTCGCGGCTGATGACGCCCACCTGCCGCAGCGCGGCGGGATTGTCCCATTCGTGGTTGATGAACGCGACGGCACGGTAGCGCGTCTCGCGTTCCTCGTGCGTCATGTCGAGACGGCGGCAGATGGCGTCCTCACTCATCGGCTGATGTGTGCCGAGGGCGATCATCACGTCGAGCTGACGGGCGACGTGGCCGATGCGGTCGAAGAGCAGGCGGAAGACGAGGCCGATGGGCGCGGTTCGTGTGCCATCGGGCACGATGACGAGCACGCGCCTGCCGCGATA
>CAYMAG010000266.1:0-2916 GCA_964388335.1 uncultured Vicinamibacteraceae bacterium
TCGGGCTCGCCGTCCTCGGAGCGATCGGCCTCGTGGTCCTCACCCGCCGATGGCGACCGTACGCGCAGCGCGCGGCCGCCATCCTGCTGGCGGTCGTCGTCGCCGCGGAGGGCTACGCCGGACCCCCATCGCTCGAGCCGTTTCCGACGGCCGAGATGGTCGCGGAGGACGCGGCGTACGCCTGGCTCCGTGAGCAGCCGCGCGGCCCGATGCTCGAGCTGCCGGTGGGCGACGCGTTTCTGGCGACCCGACATCTCTATCGCACCCTCGACCACGGCCACCGCATTGTCAACGGCTACAGCGGGTATGGCTCCGCGCTCCAGACCTTTCTCGGCGGGCCACCGTTCACCGAGGTCCAGTCCATCGACGCGAGCCTGCACATGGCGCGGACGCTGGGCCTGCGCTGGATCGTGCTGCACCCGCAGTTGTATGACCATCCAGACGCCGCCCTGGCGCTCGCGGCGGCCATGCAGGCAGCCGATACGCACGTCGCCCAGGTTCAGTCACGAGGCGGGCTGCTGATCTTCGAGCTGCGGCCGCTGTCGGTCTCGGCGGAGCCTATCGCCGACCCTGCCTGGTCCGAGATTCCGCCGCACTCGTGGCAGGCCACCGCATCGCATCACCCCGACACTCTCGCGCGCGCGTTCGATCGAGACCGTACGACGCGGTGGGCGACAGCCGAGCGCCAGCAGGGCGGTGAATGGGTGAGCCTGCGGTTCGATGACGACGCGGACGTGGCGCGCGTCCGCCTCGAGATCGACGGCCGCAGCTTCGGCGACTACCCGCGCGGGCTGGTGATCGAGTCGTCCATCGACGGCGAAACCTGGCGCCCGCTGTTCTCGGGCAGCGTCCTGTCTCACCTGGCTGCGAGTCTCGTCCGCGAGCCCCTGACGCCCGGCATCGACCTGCGGCTGCCCGCCAATCGCACGCGTGTGCTCCGGCTCCGGACGACCGGCGAGACGCGCGTGTGGTTCTGGTCCATTCACGAACTCAGACTGTGGGCTCGCTGACGCTCTGGTCAGTGTGCGTGCATGCGTCATCTGGCAGGCCCCGGAACCGCGGATCCCACACTGCCCGGCCACGGCTTGACGAAATCGAAGCGCACGTACTGACGAATGCGTTGAAAGTCCCGCACGTTGTCGGTGACGAGCACGCAACCGGCCTCGCGGCAGGACAGCGCAAGCAGGACATCGTTGGCGAACGCCTTCGAAAGGCGGCCGAGTTCGAGTCCCTCCTTGCGCGCCATGTCCGACAGCAGGTCGCCCGACCGGTGCCAGACGCCGGCCGACGGTGTGACCGTCCGCCCGGCTCGCTCGAAGACACCCAGGACGTGTCGCTCGAGCGCCTTGCGATCCTTGCCCGGCTTCACACCGGCCCGCAGTTCCTGCGCCACGACGACGCTGAGGTACTCGAACGGAGCGAACGCACCGTGGAAGCGCTGAAGGACCTCGTTGGCAGCCGGGTCGCGAAAGGCGTTGATGAACAGCTGCGTGTCGAGCACGTACTTGCGCGTGGCTCCGGTCACGGCTCGATGTCCGAGGGCGCGATTTCGACGCCGAGCATGGCTCGGGTGCCGTCGACCAGTTCGCGCTGAAACACCGCGAGTTCCAGCGCCCGTTCGATGGCCTCGGTCGCGGTTGCGGCGCCCAACGCACGCTGGGCCGCCTTCAGCTTCGACAACGGCAGGCGGTAGGTGCGCGACACGCGCGGCTCCCTGTGGTCGCGATCGGTGGGGTTGGGCATGGTCAAGTGTATTGACATGTGTTTGATCACGTCAATACATTGATGGCTGTCAATCGCGAACTCACTCATCCCACCACAGCCTGACAGAGCCGCGGCCGTAGTCGACCGTGCCCTGCTGGTCGTCCACCAGATCGATGATCGACGTGCGCCGCGCGTCGCCGGGCAGGACGACGATCAGTTCGTCCGCATAGGGTTCGCCCTCCTCGGGCGGCAGCGTCATGATGTGGTCGACGATCACACACGATGCGCCTGCTGCGTAGAGTTGCTCGACGAACGTCAAGGCGTTCTCAGTGCTGCCGAAACGCCTGGTCGCAAGCGCTGACGGGCTGCGCCTGGCCTGCAGCCATTCTCGCGCCTCGGCGCACGGCGGGTCGTCTTCAGCGCGTGGCAGGTCGTCGTCGCGATCGTGCGGCGGAGGCCGCCGTGCTGGCATGACGACGCCAGGGAATTCCCTTTGCCACTGGTCGCGGTCCTGTTCGCTCGCGTAATACGTGACGAAGACTGTCGACTCCGGATCCTCACCCGGAAGATCGAAATGCCATGCGCCCTCGTCGCCGTCTGGCATGATGGTGACCTCTTCTCGCAGCACGGTGTGCCACAACACCCCGTAGAGATCCCGGTCGCTGAGATGGTTCGTGGCGCTCAGGAAGACACGATGCCTGGCCATGCCGAAGATGACGCGCCACAAGACAACGCCGACCGCTCGATCCTGCACCTCCTCGGGCGGCGGAAGCGGCACGCCGTCTGCGGTCAGCCGATCGAATTCGGTCGTCGTCGGCGCTGTCTCGTACGCGACGACGTGTCGGAGAAATTGCTCGGCGGTGTCTGGTGGCAGGTCGTCAACGCCGAACGAGTGCATTCGGCCACCCGAGAGGCGGCGCGCGACTTCCTTCAACTGCTCGATCCGTTCGTCCTGCTTCATGGGCGTCTCCTCCGAGAATTGTTCGAGGAGCACGATCCGCGCCGTTATGAATCAGGCCCAAATTTCGAGGAGGCGCGACAAAGGCCGCAGGTTTCACGTCGGCACGCCGCGACAAACGCCGCAGAAATTGCCACGCGAGCATCTTTCGGTTCGGACCCAGCCCCTGCAGGCGAGAGCAGGATCCCCGTGCTCGAAAGATCACGCTGCTCGCCCAGGGGTGGGGTCCGAACGATTCAGGAGGATCTGCCCGA
>CAYMAG010000267.1:0-2884 GCA_964388335.1 uncultured Vicinamibacteraceae bacterium
ACCCTGCAGACGCCGGGACGAATGCTCTCGGACTCGACGCTTGGCATGGTCGCGCGTCTGGTCCCCGTCGGGCGTCGCTGATCAACCAGGCCGACCACCGCGGCCGCGCCCGGTCCTCACGTGGCGTGCGAGGTGTCCTGTGGCCCGCGCGTCAGAGACGGCCCGGCGGGAACCTCGGTCCCGTGCCTGCGTCTTCTCCCGTATGCTCGGGGACCTTCGCTACGCCCTCCGCTCGTTTGCCAGAACGCCAGGGTTCACGGCGGTCGCCGTGTTGGTCCTGGCCATCGGCATCGGCGCCAACAGCTCAATGTTCACGGTGGTGAACGCGCTGCTCTTCAAGCCGCTGCCGGGCCAGGCGGGAGAACTCGTCGGGCTCTTCAGCCGCGACCGGACGCGACCGGACACCTACCGCGCGTTCTCGTATCCCAACTACGCCGACATCCGTGAGCAGACCGGCGACCTCTTCGACGGGCTCCTGGCACACACCTTCGCGATGGTGGGCATCACCGAAGGCGATGCCACGCGCCGCGCGTTCGTGTCGGTCGTGTCGGCCAACTACTTCGACACCACCGGCGTGCGGCTGGCGGCGGGACGGCCCTTCACTCGCGAGGAAGAGCGGCCGGGCGCGCGGACGCCCGTCGCGATCGTGGGCTACGACCGCTGGCGCGACGCGGGGTTCGACCCCGCGTTCCTCGGCAGCACCGTGCGCGTCAACGCGATCGACTTCACGGTGGTCGGCGTTGCGCCTCCGGGGTTCACCGGGACGATGGCGCTCGTCGCCCCGCAGATGTGGCTGCCGCTCGGCGTGTTCGACGAGGTCGTCAACGACATGTTCAAGAACCGCGGCACCGGCCTCGGCGATCGCGCCAATCATGGGCTGAACGTCGCGGGCCGGTTGCGCGCGGGTGTGGACCACGCGGTGGCGACCGAACGGCTCGACGCGCTGGCCAGACAGCTCGAGGCGGAGCATCCGGCCGCGAACGAGGATCAGACACTGCTCGTCCACGAGCTGTCGCGCATGTCGACGAGTACCGATCCCAGGACGGACTCCGGCATGGCGGTGGCCTCGGCGTTGTTGATGGCCATTGCCGGCGTGGTGCTCGTCATCGCGTGCCTCAACATCGCCAACATGTTGCTGGCCCGTGGCCACGGTCGTCGTCGCGAGATGGCGATTCGTTTGGCGGTGGGCGGCGCGCGCACGCGTATCGTCCGGCAACTGCTCACCGAGAGCTTCTTGCTGGCTCTGGCCGGGTCGGCCGCCGGTCTGGCGATCGCCTATTGGTCCACGCGGCTGTTCTTCGGGACGCTCGCCACGATCCTGCCGCTGACGCTCGCGTTCGACTCGGCGCCCGACGTCAACATCCTGATGGCGACCACCGGGGTGGCCGTCGCTGCGACCGTGGTCTTTGGTCTGGGGCCTGCGCTGCGGATCTCGCGCGCCGATCTCGTGCACGACCTGAAGAGCAGTTCTGCGGCAGACGCCCGGAGCCGGTCTCGGGCCGGCGCGAGGAACGTTCTGGTGGTGGGCCAGATCGCGCTGTCGCTCGCGCTGCTGTGTACGGGCGGACTGTTCGCGCGCGCGGCCCTGGCCGCAGCGGCGGCAGATCCAGGCTTCAGCTATGACCGCCTGCTGCTGGCGTCTGTGGACCCGGCGCTTGGCGGCTACGACGACGTGCGCGGTCGGACGCTGCTGCGCGAGACGCTGGACCGCGTACGGGCGATCCCCGGCGTGGAGGCGGCGGGCTTCGCGTCCACCGTGCCGTTCGGCGAGTTCCACGAAGGCATGCCGGTCGAGCGGGTCGGCGCCGAGACGGCCACCCCCGCACAGGGACGTTCGCCCGTGTACCGCATCGTCGGAGCAGACTACTTCCGCGCGCTCGGCCTGTCGATGGTGCGGGGCTGTGAGTTCACGGCGGGAGAAGAGGAGTCCGCAGACGCGCCGCGCGTCGCCGTCATCGACGAGCGGCTCGCCGGCCGATTGTTCCCCGACGAAGAGCCGATCGGCCAGCTCATTCGCGTGGTCCGCGGGGAGCGTGCGACGGCTGCCAGCAACGACGGCGAGCCGATGGAGATCGTGGGCATCGCGCCTCCGCTGCGAGACACCTTGTTCGATCGGGAGCCGGTGCCGCACCTCTACGTCCCGTCGGGCCGCCACTACCGCTCGGGTATGCACGTTCACGCGCGCCTGGCGACGGCCAACGCGGAGGCTGACGTCCTCGGGGCGATCCGCCGCGAACTCACGGCGCTCGACGCCAGGTTCCCGCTGCTCGATCTGATGCCGATGCGCCGCTTCCACGACCGCAGTCTCGAGCTGTGGGTCGTGCGCGCGGGCGGCAACATCGTCACGTCGCTCGGCCTGCTCGCGCTGCTGCTGGCCGTCATCGGCGTCTACGGCGTGAAGTCCTACGTGGTGTCGCAGCGCACGCGCGAAATCGGCATCCGCATGGCCGTCGGCGCGCGGCCGCGCGACGTGTTGTGGCTGGTGCTGCGCGACGGGCTCAGGCTGACGTTGGCGGGGCTGGCCGTGGGCACGCCCCTGGCTGTGATCGCCGGACTGGGCCTCAGCCGGCTGCTCTACGAAGTGAGCCCGCTGGATCCGATCGTGTTCATAGCCGCGCCTTTCACGTTGGCGGCGGCGGCACTGCTCGCCGCCTGGCTCCCCGCACGCCGCGCGGCGCGTGTAGCGCCCGTGACGGCGCTCAGAACGGAGTAGCGGGCGGCGCGGGCGTCGGTCACCGAACGCAGTCCTGCGCGCACACGATGAGGCGGACGCGGCCCCTCCGTGCTGCGGTGCGACACGTAGACGGTAGACTGAGCAGGTACAGCGTTTCGTGAGAGGAGCGCCATGACGACATCGCGCACACGGCGGTGGTGGCCGATCCTT
>CAYMAG010000268.1:0-2882 GCA_964388335.1 uncultured Vicinamibacteraceae bacterium
CAGCGTGTCCCGATCGACACACAGCCGGCGGCGTGCGCGCGCCGTGAAGATACAGCCCTCGTCGTCGACACGATCGGCGCCGGCCGCTGAGGACCCGAGCACGTCTCGTCCATCGACGTCCCACGGCACGGCCCGCCGCAGCGCCGTCGCAACCGTCGGCAACACGTCCACTGCCTGCGCCAGGGTGTGGACCTCGGCGCCGGCATGCTGCCCCGGCAGTTTGATGAAGAGCGGCACCGCCCCGACGTCGGCGACGGTGGCCGGCGCCACGGCCTTGAATGGCATGGCCGGCCGGAAGCTGGCACCGTGGTCGGCAGTGACCACCAGGAGCGCGGCGTCGAAGGAGCCTGCGCGTTGCATCGCGCCGACGATGTCGCCGAGCAGCGTGTCGACGAACTGCACCTGCAGGAGCTGCCGCTGGTAGCTCAGCGAGACGAGGCGCGCGTCGCCGGACCAGCGACCGTTGGCGCCGAGACCAGGCATGTCGCGATGCACGGCACCGAGGTTGCCGCTGGGCACGTAGACGTATGGCTCGTGCGGCAACAGCACGTGCAGGAACGAGAGCGTCGGCGCCGAGCCTGTCGGCAGCCCCTCGACCCACCGCCGCGTGGACTCGCGCCGGTCGTCATCGCGATGCGCCACCCAACGCTGGTGCCACAGCAGCGGGCCGAAGTCGCGCCAGTCGTCGGTCAGCTGCGGCAGGCGGGCGGCTGCCAGGGTGCGCGGCAGCACGAGATGGCCGTACACGATCGCCAGATCGTTGACCACACCCACGGCACGAGCGGCTGCCGTGCCCGCCTCCTCCGGCCGCGGACACAGCCGCGGGGGGCAGAGCGTCGTGATGGGCTCTTCGACGTGCAGGTCGTGCGTCGCGGCGAACAACGAGAAGAGCGTACCGGGCGTGTCGACGGCCGTGGGCAGACGGTCGGGGTCGGGGACACGTCCGGTCAGCAGCGGAGGGAGGGCCCACGCGGTGGAGTCGCTGGCGGCCATCGCGTGCCGAAACCAGGTGGACGTTGCAGCCAGAGCGGCGAAGTGCGGGTAGCGCCCTGCATCGACGTCTCCGGTGTCGTCGAGCAGCGACACCAGCGGCAACTGGTCGAACACGACGAATACGATGGGTGCCCGCATGGTGGCTTCGCCCGGCGGGACGACGTCGATGCCGGAGGTCTGCATGAGGCGCGCCACAGGCGCCGACGCGAAGAACACCACGGCGGCGACGAGCGGGGCCGGTATCAGGAACGCCATGAACTGCCGAGCCACGGGCGCGCGCGCGTACGCCAGGCAGCACCCGACCGCGAGCACCAGCGCAACCGGCAGGCCGATCGCGGCGCGCACCGACAGATACTTCATCGCCTGGAAGCTGATGAGCGCCACCAGCACGCCCATGAGCCCCCACCGGAAGACTTGCGCCGCGCGTGAGCTCGCTCGGCCCATGAACCATTCGACACCCCAGGCGACAGCCGGCAGTCCGGCAAACAGCAGTACGCCCAGCGTGACGAGTCCTGTTCGTTCGAAACGATGGGCGATGAAGAACTCCGGCGCGCGCACCAGGACGTCCGCGATCGGGTGCGCGATGGCCAGCGTCATGAGCGCGGCGATCTCGAGCATGCGCGGTGCGCGGGCGTGGGACCGCAATCGGTGCGATGTCCCTGTCATGTCACAGCCCGCCTGTGTGCCAGATGGAACAGCTCACGACGCCCACCGGCCAGGCTCACGTTGGCCACGCGAGCGAACCGCGCGGCGACGGCATCCTCGAAGGCCCGCAGGTCGTAGTCGTCGCACGAGCCACCGCGCTGCCGCAGCAGCCGCTGCGCCATCGGATCCTCGCGCGTGACGAACTCGACGACCAGGTCCGCTCCGAGTGACGCGAGCCACTCCACGACGGCGGCAAGCGGCACGCCAGCGGTGATCACGAGGTGGTGCAGCAGGGCGAGGCACAGCACGAGATCGGGCTGCCCGCGGTCTTCGATCGCGCGGTGCTCTGCCTGACGCCACCCGCCGCGTGGCGACGGGTCGGCGAGGTCGACACGCAGCGGCACCACCACGCGATCGTCGCGACTGCGCAGCTGGCGATACAGGAGTTCGATGACGCCTTCGTCGCTGTCGAACGCGACGACGCCGGCCGCGTGCGGCGCGGCGATGGCCGCGTAGCTGCCGGTATTGGCACCGAGGTCCCAGACGTGCCGCCGCGGCCTTGCACGAACCGCGTCGCGCACGAACGCGTGCTTGCGCCCGTCATCGTCGCTGCCGTAGATCTCGGGTGGCGCGTATGCTGCCCACCCCGCGCGTTCGGGCTCCCACGCCAGTGACACGATCAGGCGGCGCAGCGAATGGATGTTGCGGCGGATGAAGCGGCTGTCGAATCCGGCTTCCTGCAGTTCGCGCGCCACTTCGCGGTCGGTAGCGGCGTACCGCGCCTCCACCTTGGCATGCAGGTGGACGTGGGCAAGCAGCGACGGCCGCAGCATCGCACGCGTGCCGAGGAGCTTGCGGCAGGTTGCGGCGTCGATGCCTTCGGCGGCGCCGCGCAGCCAGGGCTGCCAGGGCATGCCGAGCCGCGCCTGGAGCAGCAGGGGATAGAGGAACAGACGGCAGAACTGGCGATATCCCGGCCACGCCTCCCCGGGCCGCAGCGGCCGGATGGAGCCGACGTCGACGAAGACCGGCGAGCTGCCAACCCACTGCACGTTGTAGGGCGTTGCGTCCTTCGTGATGAGGCCGTCGTCGAGCAGGCGGTCGATCAGGTCGAGGTGCAGCAGCGCCGCGTCCTTCAGCATCGAGAAGGACCATTCGTACGGATACGAGACGAACGGCACGCGCTGATGACGGAGGAGGCCCGCGCGCAGCGTGGGTTCCGGGCACTCCGCGTCGGCAGGATC
>CAYMAG010000269.1:0-2832 GCA_964388335.1 uncultured Vicinamibacteraceae bacterium
GATCGTGCCCTTGCTTTTGCCGTCCCAGAGCATCAGGCCGTACTCGGCAGCATCGGCCATGACGCGGTCTTTCGCTGAGTAGAAGTCGAAGCCTCTGGCACCCCTCGGAGCGGGAACTTCGTGCGTCGGCCAGCGGCCGACGTTGTTCCGGCAGTGGTGCTCCATGCAGTGGACGAGGACGTTGGGGTACGCCTTCTCGGCCAGATACGACTGGACCGCCCTGTCCGCGCCGTTGGCGTCGCCGACGAGGATCTGAAAGCCCTTGTCGATCATCGTGTCGACACGGCTTGTCACCTCGGCGGGGAGCCGCGTGATCTGACGCGAGCCGGCGATGAAGACCTTCGTCATGACTTCGTTCGAGTCTTCGTGATGGCCAGAAAGTAGACTGCCGACGCGCCCACGTCAATCAACCCTTGGGCGACCACAGCCGCCGTCGCCCCAGACCGATAGAGGTCGTCAACCAGGAGCAGTCGGTGTCCCTGGACGGCCTTCCGGTCGAAGGAGAACGCGCCATCCAGAAGCTTCTCGCGTTCATCGTAGCCGAAGATGTCCTTGAGCTGCGGCGTCTCCTTCACCTTCGCAACGGCACCCGTGACGATCGGGACCGACAGCCGCTCGCCAAGGGCCTTGGCGATCTCGGTGACGGGCTGGAACTGCCGCCGGCGCGAGGGCGGCACGGGCACGATGGCGTCGAGTTGGAGCCTGCGCTTCCGAACGAAATCGGCAGCGGTGTCGGCGATGTCCGGCAACGCGTTCTTGTCGTTCCTGTTCTTGAGCCGGAACACCAGTTCGCCCAGTTCGCTTCGCGTGGTGGCGAACTGCGCGTGGCCGAGCGAATCGTGGCCGAGGAACTCGCTGCTCAAGGTGTGCTGGCGCTGGAGCACGAACCCCGCTGCCCATGGACCACGAAGCCGCCGCGGGTCGATCCCGACGATGGGCATGACGCGTTGATCGTAGCAGCCGCGTGGGTTCAAGTGGCGACGGTTGACGGACCCCGTGCGCGACGGACTCATCGACGTGATGACCGCCATCACGAGCGTCCTTGAACTCTGCCTGTTCAAGATGGACGTGCCACTGGCCACCGAGTTGCAGGAGCGCCTGGCGAATCTTCCCGCGACATCGACGCCGACCGACGATTGGCGCGAGACCCTTGCCGGTCTATAGGGTCGAGTAATCTGGCGTGGCGATACGCCCGTTGTCGCGAGTAATGTGGTCCACGTTCAGCTGGACCGGAAGTGTCGGAGCAGCGCCATTGACAGCCACCGATCGGTCAGGCGTCGATGAATGCTTGCAGCGTCGCTCTGGCTCGCTGCAAGTCAATGGTTTCCTTGAAGCCGGGCTCGAAGATCGGGAGACTTCCGGTCAACTGAGTGACCCCACGCGAATTCCTGCCCGCCCAATGGTGCTGAACCCTCGTAGCCTCGAGAATCGTCCGGTCAAGCGTCGAGACGAAGCAGGACGCGACCGTCTGGCTGGGCAAGTCCAGCCCTACGAAGAAGAACGACATGACCGTGCCTCCTCGAGCCAACAAGGCCAGGTACTTGTCGATGTTGTACGCCTTCGGGCTGGCCTGCAGGGTCAGCACTTTGGTCTTGATGTCGACGATGAGACGAACTCATCGAGCGCCGTCATTCACCGTTGAAGACGAGCTGCGCAGGGGACGCCGACGACCGAGGCGGCTGCGAGTTCCGCTCCCAGAAGACACCATCGGTGAACCCCTGAATGGAACTCACCTCCGCAGCGATCTCCAGGCGACGTTCCGCCAGGAGGCAGTACTCTTCGTCGATCTCGACTCCCAGGAAGTGCCGCCCGAGCTTCCTGGCGACGACGGATGTAGTTCCGCTTCCCAAGAACGGGTCCAACACCAGGTGCCCGGCGTTGGTGCTCGCCAGCAGGAGCTTGGCGACGAGCTTCTCGCTCTTCTGCGTCGGATGGTCCGTGTTCTCCGGCATGGACCAGAACGGAACGGTGATGTCGGACCAGAAGTTCGACGGACAGGTGTGCCTGTAGCCGCCCGTCTCGTCCCTCTGCCAATCCTTGGGGGCACCGTCGCCGTGGGTGTACGGAGCCAGAACCCGGCGGCGAAGCCTGACGGCGTCGAGATTGAAGGTGTAGTCGTCCGCCACGGTGCAGAACCAGATGTCCTCTGACGAGTTCTTCCAGTTCGCGCTCGCACCGCGGCCCTTCTCCCGCTCCCATGTCACGCGATTCCGGACGATCAGGTGCCTGGATGCCGCCGCGAAGATCGAAGCAGATGACAGCCAGTCGCCGCAGATGTAGACGGAAGCGGTTGGCTTCAGTTTCGGCCGGAACCGAGACAGCACACTATCGAGCCATGCGGTGTAGTGGCCCACGCTCCGCCGGGCGAATCGACGCCCGTTGAACGACTTGTCAAGGTTGTAGGGAGGGTCGAGGAACAGCAGGTCAACGGCTCCATCCGCGATCCCTCCGCACAACTCGAGACAGTCGCCATGAACGGTGGAATCCAACTGCATCGGCGTCGAGACGCGTGAAGCGAGCCTCGGGCGCAGACGCACCCGATCCTCGTCGCTGAGCACGATCGTCCGGTTCCTCGGAGCACGCTGCTTGCCCATCTGAAGTACGTTCGCGCCGTTCATGCTGAGACCTTGGCTCGAGATTATACGCGGGGCTCTCTCTCCGCTGGCTGCCGCACCGTTCGGACGTGGCCGTGCGGGTAAAGAGACCGGCAATTGCGTGAGGGCCGGGACAGGTCCGCGCCCTCACAGTCCGCCAGTCACGTCAGGACGACCGAGTTCGATGGACAACCCGAATCGCGTTCGTCGGTTACAGTACGCCCAATGTCGCTGCTCG
>CAYMAG010000270.1:0-2823 GCA_964388335.1 uncultured Vicinamibacteraceae bacterium
CCGGACGACTGCTCGACCCGCTCACGCCGGAGCGGCTCGACCACATGGTGGCCGCCGTCGCGTGCCTCGCGGCGTCCTTCCTCGCGATCGTCCTGTCGGTGGTGCTGGGTCTGCAGTACCTGCGCTGAACGCGACGCACGCTCAGCGCCCGGCCTGCGTGCGCGACACACGCTCCGCGGCTTCGCCCACGGTCGCCAGCCAGATGCCGTTGGCCGGGTCCTTCGCGTACGGCAGCAGCGCGTCGAGCATCGCCACGCGCGTCGTCTGCCGTCCGCCGGCGCCGATGTCGTGTCCGGCCAGCACCAGCCACGCGCCTCGCGCGCGGGCGTCGTCCAGCATCGGGCGGAGGTCGGCGAAGTCCTTCCCGTCCATCTCGACGCCGAAGGCCTGCGCCAGATCCACGAACGCGGGATCGTTTGCCGACTCGTCGAGCCAGCCCCGCCCCGACTGGAACAACTCCGCGACGACGGGCACGTAGCTCTGCGTGGTGCGGCCGCGCCCGACGAACGTCTGGCCGCAGGGGTACGCGAACGAACGGGGCGTGACGCCGAGCAGCGTCGTGATGTGGGCGTTGGCCTCTCTCAACTCGTCACGCATGCGTTCGAGGGAGTGATCCTCGAGCGCCTTCTGCCTGGAGAACGGGAAGTTGCCGCTGCACGAATGCGTCAAAGAGTGATTACCGATCTCGTGCCCGGCGGCGACGGCACGTTTCCAGCCGTCGATCCGGCGTTCGACGGCTGACGGCACCACGTAGAAGGTCACCGCCGCAGCGTGGCGCGCGAACACGGCCAACCCTTCGGTCACCTGGCTCTCACGCCCGTCGTCGAAGCTGAGGCTGAGCGCCATGCGTGCGCCGCCGGGCCAGACGTCGTCTGGCGGCACCTGTGCGCGGGTGCTCACGCCTCCGGTGCCGGCCAGATACGTGAGCGCGACGGCGAGCGCGGCAGCGCCGCAGATGAGTCTCATGATGGCCTCATCGTCGCATGAATGTCCGTGCCGGGCACGGTGGGAGTGCGCCGCGATCGCGGGGCGCCGCAAGTCCAGGCGCGTCCGCTATAGTCTGCGCATGCCGGACACGCCGCGCCTGACACGTCGCTCCTTTCTGGACACGCTGACGACCGTTCCCGTCGCCGCCACACTGGCTGGCGGAGTGCCGCCGGCGCACGTATCGGCCGCGCAGTCCGCTGAACGGGCCCCTGTCGGCCCGCCGCCGGACCTGCCCCGCGCGACCACGCCATCGCAGGCGGACCTCGGGTCGAACTACGCACTGGTCGACGCGCTGGACGTTGGAGCGCCGTACCCGGCGTCGTACCTCAGCGGACGCTTCGCGTCGCTCGACGCCTTCACCGCGCACGGCCGTGCAGCGATCCTCGAGGCGTACGGCTATCGCCCGACACCGGTCGCGCCGAACGCCGAGGTCGTCGACCGCTACGAGGGGCCTGACTTCATCCGCGAGAAGGTCGTCTTCTCGACGACCCCCGGCTTCCGCGTCCCGGCCTACGTGCACATTCCGAAGGGCCTGACCGGACGCGCGCCCGCCATCGTCGATCTCCACTCGCACGGCGGGATGTTCCTGTTCGGGAAGGAGAAGGTCATCGACTTCGGACGCAACCATCCGGCGATGACCACCTATCACGCGGGCAACTACGCGGGACGTCCGACAACGACCGCGCTCGTGCGCCGGGGCTACGTGGTGATCACGATCGACGCGTTCATGTTCGGTGAGCGCCGCGTCATGATGGACGCCGACCTCGGACAGGGGTGGGAGCGCTCCGAGTACGGCCCGGACGACGTGGCGCGGCTGAATCAGGTGTGCCGCGGCAAGGAGTCGACACTGGCGAAGTCGCTGACCGTGCTTGGCGTGAGCTGGCCCGGCATCGTCGCGTGGGACGACATGCGCACGGTGGACTACCTGGTGACGCGGCCGGAAGTGGATCGGTCACGCATCGGCTGCGTGGGCGTGTCGTTCGGCGGCTGGCGGTCGCTGTTCCTGTCGGCGCTCGACGAGCGCATCGCGGCCGCATGCGTGGTGGGCTTCATGTCGACGATTCGGTCGATGCTGCGGCGTCACGTGGACACGCACTCGTGGGTGCACTTCGTGCCCGGGCTGCACCGGCATCTCGATCTGCCAGACGTCGTGAGCCTCAACGCGCCGCGCCCCCTGCTCGTTCAGCAGTGCCGGCGTGACGGCCTGTTCCCGCTCGAAGGCATGGAGGCCGCAGTGAAGACCGTCGGCGACGTGTACGCGCGGGCCGGCATCGCCGACCGCTTCAGCGGCCGCTTCTACGACGTGCCGCACGAGTTCAACGTGGAGATGCAGGAGGACGCTTTCGCCTGGTTCGACGCGCACCTCACATAGGAGCGGCGTGAGCATGGGCGGCCTGCTTCACGGCGCGCCTCGCGAGTCCGACGCGCTTTCGTCGTTGCGACTCGAGTATCCGGTCACGGCGGCAACCGCCGCACGTACTCCGCTGGCCACGGCCGTGGTCTCCCGCGTGACGGCGTGCACCGCCGAACGCACGCGCTGCACCTGTCGCTCGGCCGCGTCGAGCGACTCGGACAGGTGTCCGTCGACGCGGGCGGCCTGCGCGTCGACCCGCGCACTGATGCGGGAGACATCCTGCAGGATACGCTCGGCCTGGGCCCGCAGCGGGCGCACGTGCTCCCGCTCGAGGTCGCGTACCGTCGCCTGCACGTGCGTCACCATTCGGCGCGCGTAGAGCAGAGCGACGATCACCCCGAGGAGAAAAATCGTCTGGACGCCGGCCATGATGCCCAGCAACAGATTCGTGGTGGAGAGATCCTGTGGCACGCCCTGTACCC
>CAYMAG010000271.1:0-2789 GCA_964388335.1 uncultured Vicinamibacteraceae bacterium
AAGAACACCCGACTGGTGATGTGCTCGCGTATCGGGGTTCGCACATCTTCCCGGAGCCGGATGATGTCCGGGCGGCGGTGTTCCTCTCGTCGATTCCCGGGCATTGCGTCCCCGGTGGGCCGGTGGACGACTTCGACCATGTGGGGGGATTCCTGCGCCTCGACGTGATGCAGAACGTCGACATGCTGATCGACGCGACCGTGGTCCTCACCGTGGCCGGCGCGACCCTGCTGCGGGATCAGCTGACCGCGTGGTTGGACCGACCGAAACGTGAACCGAACCGACCGGAGGGATCCGACCATGACCACTGACGCCCGAGAAGAAGCCGAACGACGGTACCCGGACAACCAGCACACGGGCGAGACTCCGTTCTACGCGACAATGAAGCGCCATGCGTTCGAGTCCGGGTCCGAGTGGCAGGCGTCCCAGCCTCACCCGGACACCGCTCGCGCCGAGGCGGCTGAGGCCGAACGGGACCAGCTGCGGGAGATCCTGAGCAGGGATCACGCGCCCGATCCGCATGACGCCGACTGGTGGCGTCGGTCGGCAGCGTTCTGGGCAGGCGAAGCCGAGAAGCATGAGGCCGAGCGCGACGCGCATGTCGAGCAGACACGGAACTGGATGCGCGAGATCGACAAGCTCATTGCTGAGCGCGACGCTCTCGCGGCCCGGATCGCGGAGGCGCTGGCCCAGCGGCTGGATCACGGCGCACAGGGGAACGGCTACGCGCAGTTGGTAGACCGCATGCGCCGCATCCTCAAGGGGGAATCATGACCAACATCGAGAAGTTGATCGACGAACTGAGCAGCACGATCGGGTGGCTCAAGCGGACCGGCGAGCTTCACGATGCCGGCCGAGTCCAGCGGGCGCTTGCTGTGATCGAAGCGCAGGAGGCGAAGATCGCGGCAATCGAGGCGCTGGTCGGGGATTACCAGACGGTCGGATGGATCGAGCGTGAGGGTGATGTCGCGTTCGTCTCGGTTGCTGAAGTTCGTCGCATCCTCTCCGTCGACGCTCCCACCGGGCCAGTGCAGGGTTCTGGAAACTATCCGAAAAACTCCGAGGACGTGCGCGAGGCGCTGGAGGGTGTCATCCGCGCCGCTCTTGGCCATGCCAACCTGGCGGACGCGATCCTCGCCTCGTTCCACGTCACCAAGAAGGGAGGTAAGTGATGCTCGGTCAACTCAACGTCACGACGCACATGCGCGTCTACTGTGCGGGACCGCCCCACAATCACGCTCATTTCATCTTCGACGGCTACGCGACGGAACATCACGTCGAGGGCATCGTCAGGGCGGCTGGGTTCCGCCAGACACCGGACGGTCGATGGTGGTGCGGTCAGCACAAGCCGAGGACCACCAAGAAGGGAAACGCATCATGACCGACAAGAGCGAACCCAGCTTTCTGCGAACCGACCTCCTGCCTGGGCAGGTTGCGTGGACCAACCTCGAACAGGCCGCACGAGCCGTCGAGTGGCCGGTACGCGCCGATCACTTCGACCCTCCCCTGACCGATAGTCAGGTGGAGCGGGTGCAGAACCTCATCAATAGCGCGCTCCTGGGCCTCCTCTCCGACGAGAACGTGGAGAAAGCGGCGCGCGCGACGTTCGAGATGGACGCGCTGCCTGGTGACTACACGTGGGCCGAGATGGTCGCAGAAGATCCGTCGCGCGCTGACATCTGGCGTGAAGACGCCCGCAAGGTTCTGCAAGCCGTACTCGGAAAGGAGTCGTCGTGATGCTCTGGCACAAGGTATTCCATCGCATCGCCTACGACCGGATGGTCAGTCTCTCGCATCCGCATCGCTGGATGTGCTCGTGCGGAAAGGTGTGGCTGCCATGACCGACACTCTCATCGCTGAACTGCGGGAAGCCGCAAAGGATCGACAGCACTTAGGGACAAACGCCCTACGGTTCAGCCGCGCCGCCGACGCGCTCGAAGCGCAGGATGCGAAGATCACGGAAGCGCTGGCCGAGATCGAGAAGGTTCGCCGAGCCACGTTCGAGGGCTACTGGGTCGATACCGTGCAGGCGTTCCAGGACATCAAGCGCATCCTCTCCGCTGACGCTCCCACCGAACCCGTGCAGGGTGACGCAAAACTCCTGCAAAACTCCGACGCTCGCCCCGCCCCGCACGAGCACAAGGGCGAGCGGAAGGTGTGGTGCGAGACGCATCAGCACGAACACATCGCATCCATCCCACGGTTCACGTACCTCTGCAAGGACTGCGGCTGGGGGCGGTGGTACGGCGACCAGGCGAGGGAACACGAGTACTGGACGCAGGAGAACCTGCGTGAGGCTCATGTCACCTACGAGGTTGAGCATGTGACCCGGCCCCTCGACGCTCCCACTGTCCCCACCCCCGAGTTGGAACGTGAGGACGACGCTCCAAACGGAGTAGCGGGGCACGACGAGCAGTGCGAAGCCGAGTATCTGGCGGAGGCTACTGGCTGGTTGCCATGCGGGTGTGCTGACCGAGCCACCGAGGACGTGCGCGACGTGCTGGCGAAGCGCATCGACGCCGCGCTCCAATCGCTGACTGACAGCGCCAACGCGCACGTCCCCGTCGCCGACGCGATCCTGGCCCGCTTCAACGTCACCAGGAAGGGGGACCATCGTGAGCATGGATGAGGTTATCGCCCGCTATCACGCTAGCCGCGAGAGTGGCTCGGGCTGCCCTGAGACGAACGGCGGGCCGCACTACTTCGCATTCATCGACCCGAGCATCGACGGCCGCAGCTGTATCGACTGTGGAGAACCCGAGGGAGACGCATCGTGAACGCCGAAGAGA
>CAYMAG010000272.1:0-2776 GCA_964388335.1 uncultured Vicinamibacteraceae bacterium
TTCACGGCGCTGGGCTCTCGAGAACCCCGCCAGGCCGAGTCTTCTGACACTGTCTATTTGACGCACTAACGGAAAGTGCGTACGCTCTGTTTGTATGACTAATACAGTCAATCGCGTGCGCGACTGGAGGCGGCTGTGACTCCGCTGGCTGTGCTCCGCGAATGGGTCCAGCGCCTCCGTGGCACGCTCACCAGCGCCCGGCCGGACGCCGATCTCGAAGACGAGCTGCGTGCGCACTTGGAGCTGGCCGTGGAGGACGCACGGCGCGGAAGCGACGCTGCGGAAGAGGCCGCGCGCACGCGCCGGTCCCGGCAAGGCAGCGTGACGCACGCCATGGCGGCCGTGCGCCAGCAGCGCGGTGTGCCGTGGCTGGACGACGTCGCGCGTGATGTGCGGTACGCCGTGCGCTCGCTCCGGCGTGCGCCCGGCTTCGCCGCAGTCATCGTCCTGACGCTGGCGGTCGCGATCGGGATGAACACGGCGGTCTTCAGTGTCTTCAATGCCGTTGTGCTACGCCCGCTCGGGTACCCTGACGCGGACCGCCTGGTATGGGTATCCACCGTCGGCCCCGAAGGTGGCTCCGGTTTCGTCACCGGCCCGGACTTCGTCGAGTGGCGCGATCGGGCGGCGTCGTTCGACCGCATGGCGGCCTACGGTACCGCCGACTACACCCTGACGTCGCTCCAGGGGACGACACGCGTCCGGACGGCGGACGTGACCGACGACTTCTGGAGTCTGTCCGGCGCCACACCCGCGGCTGGGCGATTGCCGCGACCGGGCGAGCGCGAGGCCGTGCTGCTTTCTCACGCGTTCGCCCAGCGCTGGTTCGCTGGCGATCCAGACCTCATCGGTCGGCCGATGACGCTCAACGGACGCCAGTCCACGGTCGTGGGCATTCTGCCGAACCAGTTCCGCCTTCACGTGCCGGTGTCGGCGGGGCCAGGCCGCCGGCCCAAGGACGTCGACATCTATCAGCCCATGACGGTGTCGTCCGCCCGACGTGGCCCGATCCAACTCCTGAACGTCGTCGGCAGACTCGCGGATGGCGCCACGTTCGACAGCGCCCGTGCCGAGATAAAGGCGATCCGCGACCATGCGGCGCGCGCCCAGCCGCGTCCGTTCGTCGACCAGCGCGCGTTGCGCGTCGTTCCGTTGCACGACCAACTCGTGGGCGCGGCGGGCTATACGCTTCTGATGCTGCTCGGCGCCGTCGCATTCGTCCTGCTCATCGCGTGTGCGAACGTGGCCAACCTGCTCCTGGCTCGTGCATCTGCCAGGCACAAGGAAGTCGCCGTGCGCCTCGCGCTCGGCGCCGGACGGGCACGTATCCTTCGACAGCTATTCATGGAGCACCTTCTGCTCGCCCTGCTGGCGAGCGTAGCCGGTCTTGCGGTCGCCAGCGTTGCCGTCGCGGCGATCCTGCGAATCGACCCGTTCGCCATCGCGAGACTGACCGAGACGACCATCGATGGGCGCGTCCTGCTGGTCGTCCTCGCGACGGCGGTGCTGACGACGTGTCTCTTCGGCATCGCGCCCGCCTTGCGGTTGTGGACACTGGACCCGCACGACGCGCTGCACTCGACGACCAGGAGCACGTCGTCAGGCGCCGCCACCGTACGCACGCGCAGGATCCTCGTCGTCGCCGAGGTCGCCCTGGCGCTGGTGCTGCTGATCGGTGCGGGCCTTCTGCTGAAGAGCGCGTGGCGCATGACCGCGCACCCGCCGGGGTTCGAGCCGCATCGCGTGCTCACGGCGAAGATCGAGTTCTCCGGACCGCGCTACGCAGACTCCCGGCAGTCGATTCAGTTCGCCGACGCGTTGCTGGACCGTCTCCGAGCTCACCCCGGTGTCGAGGCCGCCAGCATCTCCACGCACGGCTACATGCTCTCGCAGGCCTTGAGGGTGGACGGCGAACCGGTGCCTACGCCAGACGAGCTTGCCAGCAAAGCCCCCATCGTGATCAACGCGACGTCAGCCGCGCTGCATCAGGTACTCGGCTTCCGTTTGCTGCACGGGCGTTGGTTCAGCGACGGCGAGCCGGCGGCCGTTGTCAACGAGAGCCTTGCACGGCGCGACCTGCCAGGCCGCGATCCGATCGGCCGGCGTATCCAGGTGAGTGAGAACGGGCCGCTATTGACGATCGTCGGCGTGGTTGCCGATCTGAAGTACTCGCAACTCGACGCTGCGGCCGATCTCGAAGTGTATGTGCCCTATCGGGCGATCGACGATGGCCTCTTCGGCGTCCGGACACTGGTGCGCACCACGAACGATCCGCGGGCGCTGGGGTCGGCGCTTCGGTCGCTCGTTTCGGACATCGATGCCACGCAGGTTGCCGAAGACGTGATGAGCCTGGAGCAGGCACTCGGTGACTCGATCGCCCCTCGGCGGCTGAACCTGCTGCTCTTCGGCTCGTTCGCGGCGGCCGCGTTGTTGCTCGCGGCGACAGGGGTCTATGGTGTCCTGGCCTATGCGGTCGCCCAACGGGCACGCGAGATTGGCGTCAGGATGGCGCTCGGCGCACAGCGGACCGATATCGTCCTGATGGTGGTGCGCCAAGGTACGGCCGTCATGACGGCCGGGATCGTTGCAGGCCTCGCGGGTTCGCTGGCGCTGGCACGTCTCATGGATGGCCTGCTCTATGACGTGCGCCCGACCGATCCGGCGACATTCGCGGTGTTGACGATGGCGCTTGCGGCGGCGGGGCTTCTGGCCTGTTGTGTCCCGGCGTTCAACGCGGCGCGCGTCGACCCCGTTCGGACGCTGCGGTGCGACTAGC
>CAYMAG010000273.1:0-2770 GCA_964388335.1 uncultured Vicinamibacteraceae bacterium
GAAGCCTCCCCCCGTCATCCAAACCACCCGATGAACACCTGGCAGAACAGCGCGCCCACGACCGTCATCGACAGCCCCCAGATCAGCAGGCTGCGGAACAACCGCGCCGGGTCGTGGCCCTCGGGCACCGCCGCGATGCACAGCGCCCCGATCGTGGAGAGCGGCGAGACGTCGACCAGCGCCGCCCCCACGTTGATGCTGAGGGCGATCTGCAGCGGATCGCCGCCGCCGAGCTTCTCGACGAGGCTCGGAATGGCCGGCAGGAACGTCGGATAGACGACGCCGGACGTCGAGCTGTAGGTGGAGATGGCGCCCGTGATGAACGCGATGACGCCGTTCACGCTGCCGGGCGTGGCGACACTCGCCAGCGCCGAGCTGAACAGCTCCATGCCGCCCGTACCCTCCAGGACGCCGATGAGCGTGCTCACGCCGCAGACCATCACGATCACGCCCCACGGCACCTGCCGGATCATCGCGCCATCGTCGCCGGCACGCACGAGGACGAGGAAGGCCGCCGCGGCGAACGCGGCGAGGCCGAGGTTCACCTGCAGCACGACGACCGCCAGCACCCAGGCGGCCCCGACGACGAGCGTGACGACGTGCGACCGGGAGAACGGCGGCGACGCGACCGAAGGGATCAGCTCGCCGGCGCGCAGCAGACGCCAGCCGCCGAGCAGCGCCCACGCCGCGGCCGCGGCCAGCAGGTGCGCGGTGAAGTTGGCGGCCCACACGGTCCACTCGTGTCCGCCGAGCCCGGACTTCTCCATCGCCGACGCGACGATCACGCCGACGGCACTGAACGGCGACAGGTTGCCCGCGTTCGCGCCGTTGCCGATCATCAGCGCCGTCAGGAGGACGGGCACGCCCGCCGTCACGCCGGCCGCCATCGCGAGCGGCGCCAGCAGCGCAACCGTCGCAATCGCGCCCGGACCCATCGTGCTGAGGATGCACGCCAGACCGAACAGCACGGCGGGCAGCAGCGCGACGCGTCCGCCGCACAGCCTGAGCGCACGCTGGGTGAGCGCGGCCATCGTCCCGTTGGCCTGTGCGATGCCGAAGAGCAGCGTCACGCCCAGCAGCGTGACGAAGAGCGACGAGGGGAAGACGGCCATCATCGCGTCGGCGCGCCAGCCGGCGGCGTACACCGCGATGGGCCAGGCCAGCGCCACGGCGAGCACGCCCACGTTGAGACGGGTGCCGAAGCTGGCGGCCATCACCAGCAGCAGCGCGGCGACCGACAGCGCGGCCGGGCTCACGGCGTCCAGTCCGGCAGCAGGTGCTTCTGCACCTTCCCGAGCGCGGTGCGCGGCAGCGCCTCCACGCGGACGAACCCCCGCGGCACCTTGAACGACGCCATCCGATCGCGCAGCGCGAACGCGACGGACGTGAGGTCCACGGCCTCGTCGCAGACGAGATAGGCCACCGGCACCTCGCCCCGCACGGCGTCGCTCACGCCCACCACCGCCGCCTCGTGCACGCCGTCGACCGCGGTGAGCACCTCCTCGACCTCGCGCGGGTAGATGTTGAACCCGCCCGAGATGATCAGGTCGCTGCGCCGCCCCTGCAGCGTGATGTAGCCATCGGGCGCACGCATGCCGAGGTCGCCGGTGCGGAACCAGCCGTCGACGAACGCCTCGGCCGTCGCCTCGGGACGCTGCCAGTAGCCGGCGCACACGTTCGGCCCCCGCACCCAGAGTTCGCCCGTCTCACCGTCCGCGACGAGCGCGCCCGACGCGTCGCGAATCTG
Organism: uncultured Vicinamibacteraceae bacterium; assembly: GCA_964388335.1. GTDB lineage: Bacteria > Acidobacteriota > Vicinamibacteria > Vicinamibacterales > Vicinamibacteraceae > JAEZDP01. Next base: position 1,748 of record CAYMAG010000273.1, read on the forward strand.
CACCGCGAGCATCGGCAACGGCAGGCCGACCGTGCCCGGCCGCCGTTCGCCGACCAGCGGATTGCTGACGTTCATGAGCGTCTCGGTCATGCCGTAGCGCTCGAGGATCACGTGGCCGAAGCGCTCGGCGAACGCTTCGAGCACCTGGGCCGGCAGCGGGGCCGATCCCGAGACGAAGAGCCGGACGTACCCGCCGATGGCCCGCGCGACAGCGGGCGCCGTCTCCAGCAGCCGCACGTACATCGTCGGCACGCCGAAGAAGAGCGTCGGACGGTACGTGTCGAACCAGTGGATGGCCTTCGCGTGCTCGAAGCGCTCGACGAGCGTCATGTGGCAGCCGCTGGCTAGCCAGCACTGCACGCCGTTGCCGAGGCCGTGCACGTGGAAGAGCGGGAGCGCGGCGAGGTAGCGGTCTGCGCTGGTGATGCCCCAGGCCGTGACCAGGCTCAGGGCATTGGCGGCGAAGTTGCCGTGCGTGAGCACCGCGCCCTTTGCCGTGCCCGTGGTGCCGGAGGTGTAGACCAGTGCCGCCGGCGACGCGGCATCGCACCGGACCGTGCGCGGGAGGGCCGGCGCCTCGTCTGCCTCGCGTTCGAGGGCGGCGGCGTCCCAGATGATCGCGTCGGCCGGGACGTCGCAGAGCCGGTCGGCCGTGGCCACGAGGGCGCGAGGCGTCGCGTCACCGAGGATGTGCGCGATCTCCCGACTCCTGTAGAGCACGTTGACCGGCACGGCGACGACGCCCAGCTTCATCATGGCCAGCCACAGGTCGATGACGAGCAGGCGGTTGGGCAGGCAGAACGCGAGGCGGTCGCCCCGCGTCAGTCCACGCGCGGCGAGCACCTGTGCCAGGCGGTCGCTGCGGGCGTCGAGATCGCCGAACGTGAAGGCGAGGGGCGACTCCGTTCCCTGGTCGATGGTCAGCGCTGGCGTGTCGCGCCGCCCGCGCAGGGAGAGGTCGTACAGATCGAGCAGCGACATTGGGCGTACTGTAACCGACGAACGCGATTCGGGTTGTCCATC
>CAYMAG010000274.1:0-2768 GCA_964388335.1 uncultured Vicinamibacteraceae bacterium
TTGGTGGAGGCGGCGGGAGTCGAACCCGCGTCCGAAGGCATTTCCTCGTGGAACTCTACGTGCGTGTCCGCTCTTCGAATCTCACTGAGCCACGTCGAAGAGCGACGAGAAATCGTGGCCAGCCAGTCCCGGTGGATCTCACGACGACAGGCCGAGACGCCCCATCGTCACCAGTCCGCTGAATGGCGCCTCATCCCCTGACGCGGACGTTCAGGAGCGAGGCGTCGCTGTCAATCAAGCAGCGAGTGCAAGCTGCGGTTCCGCAGTTACATTGGTTTTCCAACGGATTTACGAGGAAGCTGGAACCCTCGGCACGCATCCCACGGACCCACACCCCCGTCGAAGCCGTGACGCCCCCGTACGAGGTGGTCGCGATCGCCATGCCCGCCATGACAGGACTGACGACGTGACGACACTCCTGCCATTGTAACCGCCGGCGACGAGCCGGGTCAAACGCGAAAACGCCGCGATTTCGCTCAAAAATCCCCAGTTGACGAGCTGGAACGCGACTCGCATAATCGCCACACCACGGCCACGCCAGGAACCGACGCGCGCCACACGGACGCTCATGTCAATCGAACCCCGGATTCGTTCCGCCGCCGATGCCCTGCTCGGGCGGCTCACCGACGACCTTCGCCAGCACGTCGACGGCGTGGTACGCGAACTCACCGATGCCGCCCAGGCCTCGGAGGCCTCGCGCCTCGCCGAAGCCGAGGCCGAGTTCGCCGTGCGACAGGCGGAGGCGCTCGAGGCGCTGCGCGACGAGCACGCGACCGCGCTGGCCCAGGCCGGGCAGGACGCACGAGAGGCGCGCGAGGCCCTCGACATCCAACGCGCCGACCTCGAGGCGGCGCAGGCCGCACTGGACCAGGCGCGCGCCGACGCGGCGGCCCTGCGTGCCGAGGCCGATGCGGCCCTCGCCCAGGCCGAGTCCGCCGTCGCGGACGTCGTGGCACAGGCGTCGACTCACGCCGGGCAGTCGCGCGCCGTCGCCGGCGTCGAGTCCGCACATCTGGCCCGCCCTGAGGCCGCTGACCGCCTGTCCGCACTTGCCCGCGCGACGACCGCCATGGACGACGCGACCACGCTGTCGGAGGTGCTGGACGCGCTCGCCAGCGGGCTGTCGGCACAGGCCGACCGCTCGATCGTGCTCGTGTTCAAGGGAGCGGCGGCGAGAGTGTGGCGCCGCTCCGGCTTCACCGGCACGCCGTCCGAGGTGGGTGACTCGCTCGCGCTGGATGCCCTGCCCGATCTCGCGGCCATGGTCAAGTCCTCGGCTGCCGCCTATCTCGAAGGCCGTGGTGACGAGCACCCGCTGCTGGGCGTGGCCACGCTGCCGGTGGGCACGACAGGACTCGCCGTGCCCGTCGCCATCGGCGGACAGGTCGCCGCCCTCGTGTACGCCGACGCCGGCGCCCGGTCGGAGGGCACGTCGTTCCCCGGCTGGGCCGATCTGATCGAGGTGCTCGCGCGCCACGCGGCACGCTGCCTCGAGGCGCTGACCGCCATGCGCGCGTCGGGCTATGCGCGTCCGCGGCGCCCCGCGGTCGTGGTCCCGATGCCGCCGCACCTGCGCGTCGTCGAGCGCCCCGCACTCGAGACACCCGTGGGCGACGCAATCGAACAGGCACAGCGGGTGGCGAAACTGCTGGTGTCAGAGATTCGTCTGAACCGCGAAGACGACATCCGGCTCGGACGGGAGGCGGGTGATCTGGGGGCCAGACTCGACGATGACATCGAGCGCGCACGTCACCAGTACATGACGCGCGTATCCGATGGCGTGCCCGGGCGGATGGCCCTGTTCGATGATGAAGTCGTGCGGACGCTGGCGAGCGGCAACGCGGACCTGCTGCGGCGCCCGACCGGATCGTAGCCGGTCCGGCCAGGCGCACGAGGTCCTCACCCGGCAAGGAGGCAAGACGCGTGCAGTCAGGCGAATCGCCAGGCCGCCCGGCGCATCGGGCACGAAGGACGTGGGCATGGATGAGTGGTGCGGCACTGGCAGCCCTCGCGGCTGCCGGGCTGGCCGCGCTGCCGCGCGTGGCGATGGACGGACACGCCCAGCCCTCGGTGGCGGGCACCGCGCTCGCACCGACCGCGCATCCGGACGTCCCGACGGCGCCGGGTGATGCCTGGCTCGTCCCGGACGATCAGGTGCGACGCGAGCGGGCCGCGCGTCCCGAGGTGCAGGCCCTTCGCCGTGCCCTCGATGCCAGCCGGGCCAATCGCCACGCCGAGGCGCTCACGCATCTCGGAGCGGCACACCTCCAGGGTACCCCCCTCGAACCCTACGCCGAGTACTACCGCGGCCTCTCGGAACTGCGGCTTCGTCGCCACGGCGAGGCGCGGAAACGGCTGGCGCTCCTGCGCACGTCGCTGAGCCCGGGGCGTCTCCGCCAGTTGACGCTGTGGGCAGAAGCCGAGTCTGCGCTGGGCGACGGTGATGCACCCGGTGCGGCGGCCCTGTTCTCGGAGATGTACCCGGGGCTGACGAGCGGCCGCGATGTCGTCCTCGACCAGTGGGCGACCGCGCTGCGCGCGGCAGGCCGCCCGCGAGAGGCGGCGGAAGTGTGGCTGCGTCTCTACTACGAGTATCCGGCGAGCCGGCTGTCATCGTCTGCGGCAACGCAGGCCGAGGCGGCACTTGGAGTGAGTGCCCGCGGCGTGCGCGACACGTTCTCCCGCGACCTCACGCGCGCCGAGGCGCTGATTGCCGCCGGGCGTCCCGGCGAGGCGCTTCCGGCCCTCGAGGCATTGCTCTCGCTCGC
>CAYMAG010000275.1:0-2755 GCA_964388335.1 uncultured Vicinamibacteraceae bacterium
GCACCGACAAGGTGCGGCTGGCGATCGAGGCCGGGACGCTGCGCCCGCTGCTCGACGAGTGGGACCGCGACGCCGTGGCGTTCGAGCAGGCGCGCGAGCCGTTTCTCCTGTATCGGTGAGTGATCACGTGACCGCGTGACCGCTGCCGTCGACCGGCTGCCCAGGTCGATCGGCGCGAGTCGAAGGGTTGACCGGCCGAGATGCTATTCGAGGACGAGAGAGTAGCTCGTGCTGCGCCCGCCGCCCTCATCCTTTTTCAGGAGGCGCTGGTCGATGAGGCTCTGGATATCGCGCAGCGCTGTGTCATGCGAACTCTTCGCCAGGACGGCCCATCTCTTCGTCGTGAGCTTGCCGGTGAAGCCGTCGAGCAGGCGATTCAGCACGAGCCGCTGGCGATCGTTGATCGTGAGGTGCGCGGCGCGCTCCCAGAAGCGCGCCTTGCGCATCACCGACTGGAGGGTCGTCTCGGTCGCGTCGAACGCCCGGCCGAGGCAGCCGAGGAACCACTCCAGCCACGGCGTGATATCGAGCGGCCCTTTCTGCGTGCGCTCCAGGATGTCGTAGTAGTCGTTGCGCTCGATCCTGATCTGCGCCGACATGCTGTAGAAGCGCTGCGCGCTGTTCTCCGAGCGAGCGAGCTGCCAATCGGCGATCGCGCGCGCGATGCGCCCATTGCCGTCATCGAACGGGTGAATCGTCACGAACCACAGGTGTGCAAGTGCCGCGCGTAGCACTGCGTCCATGCGGTCGGCTTCGTTGGCCCTTGTCAGGAACCGGCCCATCTCGTCGGGCAGGCGCGGCGCTGCCGGCGCCTCGTAGTGGACCTTCTCCTTGCCTGCGGGGCCCGACACGACCTGCATCGGTCCGGTCGCGTCATCGCGCCATGCGCCCACGATGATCCTACGCATACCGCTGCGGCCGGTGGGGAAGAGGGCGGCGTGCCAGGCGAACAGGCGATCCCCGGTCAGTGGCGCCGCAAACTTCTGCGTGGCATCGAGCATCATCTCGACCACGCGTTCGACATCGCGATCCACAGGGCTTGCCCGCCGTAGCCCCTCGGGCGAAGACGGCTCACGCGCCCGCCGCCTCATCGGTGGAAGAGGGACAGAGCGCACGGAGGCAACGGATTTCACACAGAGAAGCTGAGCAACAGAGAACTCCGCTCCTCTGTTGCTTCGTTGTGCACCCGTTTCCTCCGTATCCTCCGTTGCCACGCGCTTGCCCGCCGGAGGCTTGCCCGCCGTAGCCTTTGGCGAAGGCGGGTCCACGGGGCTTGCCCGCCGGAGCCCCTCGGGCGAAGGCCGGTCTGCCGGCTCCGTTCCGCCTGCGTCCAGGCCGAGGCGGCGGGCAATCGACGAGCGTACCTGTTCCGGATCGAGCCGCTCACCTTCGATCTCGCTGGACTTCACGACGTCCAGCGTCAGCGTTTCCAGCTCGGCCTCTTTCTGCAGCGTGAAGCCCAACCCCTCCATCCGGCCCAGCAGCCGGCCCTGCCGGTGGCGAATCTCGGCCAGCGGCGCGGCCAGGGCCTCCTGGTTCCAGCGAAATCCGGGCCAGTCCTGAAGCTGATGGATATAACGGCTCATTCGACGCACCTTCTGCGTAGATTATGAGCCCATTCGACGCACAACCAAGCGCAATCGACGCCCTCTCTGCGTGGAGTAGAGGCCGCAATCGACGCACGCATCGGCGCGGAGAAGGCGGCGGCACGAGCGCGGTCTCGCCACGCGGTATCGGACCCGCTCCGCAGAGACGTCGCCATCGAGTATCTATCTGTCAGCGGCGTCCTGGAGGACATCACCCGCTCGCATGATCGCGACGCCGGGGTGCCACGACCACGAGTCGGGCGTGCGCCATCGGTGCGAGCCACCACCAGTCAACGGAGGCGACGGAGGGAACGGGTGCACAACGGAGCAGCGGAGAAACGGAGTTCTTTGTTGGCCCCTTCCGCGTCCTCCGCGCCTCCGCGTGATCCCCTGGCTCTCTCCGCGCCCTCCGCGCCTCCGCGTGATCCCTTGGCCCCTTCCGCGTTCTCCCTGTCTGGACACCACGATTCACCGACGCTGCACGGCCCCAGTCAACGGAGGCGACGGAGGGAACGGGTGCACAACGGAGCAGCGGAGCAGCGGAGAAGCGGACGTGCTCTGCCGCTCAGTTTCTCTGTGTGACCCCGCCTTCGCCCGAGGGCTACGGCGGGCAAGCCCTGTGGGCCTGCCTTCGCCGGGGTGGGGGGCAAGACCCGTGGACCTACCTTCGCCCGAGGCTCCGGCGGGCGGCGCCCCCAGCAAAACGGCATGTAGACGAGCAGCGCGACCGCGGAGGATACGGAGGAAACGGGTGCACAACGAAGCAGCGGAGAAGCGGAGTTCTCTGCTGCTCAGTTCCTCTGTGTGACCCCGTTGCCTCCGTGCTCTCTGTTCGCGGTAGGTCGAGTGCCGTCCCCGCCGACAAGTCGCTCAACACCTTCTCGACGGCGGGATGCGACGTTGTAACCGCGCCGTCCTGAGCCCCGGCAGCATCAGGCAGATCGAGCAACGCCGCCACCGCCAGCAGGTAGATGATTCGGTTCGCCATCGCGCCCTCCCACTCGCCGCGTCGTGCGGCAGTGGATGGGATAGCGCCGCGGCAGCTGCGGCGTCCTTTGGGCTGGTGGAGAATTCTGGTAGAACGTGCCGAGAGATTTCTGAGGGTGTTCTCGTTCCGGAAACTGGCAGGACTGCTTGCTCTGACGCTGACCCAGGTGCCGACGTGTGGA
>CAYMAG010000276.1:0-2669 GCA_964388335.1 uncultured Vicinamibacteraceae bacterium
TTGGCACGGCGAGCGGCTTCATCGGCGCGCCAGCGTAATGCTTCATGCTTCATGCCTCAATGCCTCATGCGTCAGGCTTCGGGCTTCGGGCTTCGGGCTTCGGGCTTCCAGTAAGCGGTAGAGGGTAGACGAACGATAGCCGAGCACATGCCTTCCCCCGCCGAGGTCTGGTCGTCACTGTTGCGCGAGGACGTCGAGTTGACGGAGGGCTACTGGCTCGAGCTTTCGCGGCGCATGCGCGACGCACACCTGATCTTCGGCGATCGCTTGTCGTGCCCGTTCCTTCGGCCGCTCTTCATGAGCGTGGCCGACGAGGCACGCCAGCGTCGTGCGTGCGACGTGCTGGCGACGATTGGCGAACGCATGGCGCGCGAGGCTCCGAGCGATGCCACGCTGCTCGAAGCGTTCGGGCTGTCGGACGCCGAGCGACGTCTCGTGGCGATCGAGCCAGGCTACGCCTTTGCCAGCACGGCCAGCCGCGTCGACACCTTCCTGCTGTCCGACTCGCTGATGTTCGCCGAGTACAACGCGGAGTCGCCCGCGGGGCTCGGCTACACCGAACGCCTCGCCGGCGTGTTCGACGCCCTTTCGGTCATGAATCGCTTTCGCGAGCACTTCGACGTGTGGACGTATCCGATGATGGACACGCTGCTCGAGGCGCTGCTGGCCAGCTATCGCGACTGGGGCGGCACGGAGAATCCGCCGCGGATGGTGATCACCGATTTCCGCGAGGTGCCGACCTGGAGCGAGTTCGAGATACTCGCCGCACACTTCACCGAGCACGGCGTACCGACGGTCATCTGCGATCCGCGCGACCTGCTGATCGCCGGCGACCGGCTCGTCGCCAACGGCGCGCCCGTCGACCTGGTCTATCGCCGGGTGCTCGTCAACGACATCATCGAGCGACCCGATGAGACGAGCGTCCTCGTCGAGGCCTACACGCGTGGCCTGGCCTGCGTGGCCAATACCTTCCGATGCAAGATTCCGCACCGCAAGTCGTTCTTCGCCGTGCTCACCGACGATCGACATGCGGCGCGGTTCTCGCCGGCCGAGCATGCGGTGATCGCGGCGCACGTGCCATGGACGCGAACGGTCGACGAGCGCCGCACCAGGGCGCCCGACGGCGTGGATGTCGATCTGCTCCCATACGTTCGCGCCTCTCGCGATCAGTTGGTGCTGAAACCGACGGATGACTTCGGAGGGCACGGCGTGACCCTGGGCTGGGACGTCGACGAGAGGGCGTGGGACCAGGCGCTGCAGACGGCCCTCGCGGCCGCGCCAGGGTCCTGGATCGTGCAGCACCGCATTCCCGTGCGCCGCGAAGTCTTCCCCGCGGTCGAGCGTAACCCGCACCGCGTCGTCGAGCGCGACATGCTGGTGGACTGCGCGCCGTACCTGTTCCGTGGCAGGGTCAGCGGGTTCCTCACCCGCCTGAGCGCCACCGGACTGGCGAATGTCACATCGGGCGGCGGACAGGTGCCCGTGTTCAGGGTGGCGCCGATCCGCGAATGACGTGGCACCACCGCACCCCGGCTCGGCGAGCCGGGGCCTACCGGGGCCGTGCCGTCCTTCGTTCCTTCGTTCCTATCCCCGGCTCGGCGAGCCGGGGCCTACCGGGGCCGCGCCGTCCTTCCTTCCTTCCGTCCGTCCTTCGTTCCTTCGTTCCTTCCGTCCTTCGTTCCTTCGTTCCTTACATCCGTCTCCCTACGTACTCCCACATCATGTGGTGCCAGTAGGGCCAGTCGTGGCCGCCTTCCGGTCCCCAGTCGTCCACGTGGTGGGCAATGGCCTTGCTGCGCAGAACGGCGGACAGCTGATGTGTCGGGCCGGCCTGCTCCCAGGGACCACAGCCTGTCGCGAGGCGGATGTCGCATGACACGTACTGCTGGTAGTACCAGGGGTCGGACAGATTCGCCAGATAGTCGACGGGGTTGTTGAAGTAGAAGTTGTCGTCGTACATGCCGTCCATGAAACGACGCATGTCGTAGACCCCCGACAGGGCGAGGCAGCGCTTGACGACATTGGGGTGCTTGAACAGCGTGTTGGCCGCGTGGTACGCGCCAAGCGACGCACCCATCGTCGTGATGGGCACTTCCCCGTGGCGGCAATGGGCGTGAATGAAGGGCACCACTTCCCAGCGGATGTACTCGTCGTACTGCTTCTGCATCCAGCTGCGGTGGAATGGGTGCGCGCCGCGGTTGTAGAACGACTCCTGAGTCACCGCGCGGACGCTGAAGAGCTTCACGCGTCCCGCGTCGATGAAGGGGGCGAGGACGCGCACCATGCCCTGGTTCTGCATCTCCCACTCGTCGCCGCCGCTGGTCGGAAAACACAACAGTGGGAGGCCGAAGTGGCCGTGGACGACGAGCCCCATCTCGAAGCCCAGGCGTGGCGAGTACCAGTGATGGTGCTGCGTTTCCATGCGCGGCCAGTGTAGCGCAGCGGCCAGCGCCCGTTCGGTTTCTGTCAGAATGTCCCCGGACAGCCCCTCTGGCTCGCCGCAACGTCCTCACGGCGTGACAGGAGGTCCACCTGAAGCGATCCCGGGTCTGGCACGAGCCATGCAACGGCCTGGGGTTGCACGACGCTCACGCATTGGCATTCAGCTGGCCCTTGGAGATATCGAGACATGTTCACGCACATTCGCACACCCGTCATTCTTGCCGGTG
>CAYMAG010000277.1:0-2591 GCA_964388335.1 uncultured Vicinamibacteraceae bacterium
CCGATGGATCTCGTCGGCGACGGCGACGTGCGGCCGCAGGCCGTCCTGGTTGTCGCTGTCACTGCCCAGGATCTCAATCTTGCTCTCGGTCTCCTCATTGAACAGCGTGCTCCGGTACGGCGTCACCAAGGTCTTCAGCAACGGCGAGGACGTCACGAACCGCCGCGCCGTGCGAAAGACGATCCGCGCCTGGTCCTTCTTGGTCGCGTAGCAGTACCCGTCCGCGCCCGGCTCGCCGTCGAAGAAGGTCATGTAGAGCACGAGGATCGCGGCGAGCGTCGAGTTGTGCGTCGGCACAAAATGCCGGCCAACCAGATAGTCGCCGCCCTCAACCTCGATGCAGTTCACCACGCGCTCGCCGACAGGTCGCGCCTCTGTGATGGTCCGCCGGCGACCGTACGCCTTGGCCAAACGCTGGCGGGCAACCTTGCGGGCGACGGTCGCCACCGGATCATCTGTCAGCGGATAGAACTGCACGCGGTACCTGTCGCCAATGACACGGCCGCGCAGTCTCGCCGCATCAGTGATGCACGACGGCTTGTGGCCGAGCGTGCGCACGAGCTCGGTGATGTCCTCCGCGAGTTGCGGTTGAATCGTCACGATCTCGCACTGGCCCTCCGCGGTGATGTGGCCGTCGGTATCCATGAGGCCCCGCAGCAGGGCCTGCCGCTGTGTGCGAGACGCGCGGAGGTACGCCCGCGGAATATGCTTACGGCCCAGGACGCCCAGGCCCCGTAACCGTGCCTGCAACGACGTGTCCCGATCACGCTGGGCCCGACCCTTCGTCACCGCGTACGTGGCCGCCCGTCCGGTGCCCGTCCCGGTCACGAGGCGCACCGCCTCGCCGGCGGACCGCAGACCATCGAGCACTTCCGGATCGGCCGTCGTGATGCGGCCGGCGGCGCTATGGCCGTCGCCCAGCCAGGCGCCGAGCACGTACGGATGCACTGGCAGGTCAGCCGCCGGCAGGTCAACCGGACGCGTGACGGCAAGCCGATGGACGAAGTCCGGTCGCCGCGCCTCGCAACGGAGCGTGCGGGCGATGGTCTCGGTGGTGACCAGCGGCAGTGGCCGCCGGCTCCCCTTGGGACGCCCCGTGTACCAAGTCCTGAACGTGCGCCACTCGTGTTTGGCGTGCGCAACGATCTCCGCCCCATCCGAGGTCGCGACGGCATAACACGGCCCCATGTGATGTGCGGTCACCGCACGCACCGGCACGGCCCGCCCGTCTGGGCTGAGGACGTCATCGCCTGGACGAAGGTCGCCATGTGCCTTCCACCCCGTCGGCGTCGGCACCGGCGTGTCGACGGCGAGCGCCTTGCCCTGTCCTCTCGGCAGCTCGACGAATGCATCGACGAAGCGCCGAAACCCGTTCTGTGCCCGCGTCCAGCCGAAGAGCGAGCCGACGATGAACACTTCCCACGGCTCGAGCTCCACAGGCCGCCCCGCCCACTGCCGACCCTTGAAGTGCCGACAGAGGCGCGCGAAGAGCACGACCTTCCAGCCGAGCCATGGCTTCCACACGAGGCCCTGCGCCTCGGCGGTCTCGAGGTCGCGTAGATGACGGGCACACGCGGCCCGATGCCACTGCCCCGCCGGCAGGCGGCCCTCGACCACGTCACGCGCGTAGACGCTGACCGGATCGCTGCCATCACTGGATCGCCAGGAGCTGGCGGAGTGCGGCGCGGTCATCGTCGTCCGTCGCCTTGGGCGCCGCGGCCACGTCGGGCTTGGCCATCGCGGCCAGCAGGTACCGCTGCAGTAGCGACTCCTGCCGCTGCACGAGCCCCCGGTAGGCCGGCAGCAGCGGATGGGCCTTCAGGATGCCCTCGTCGGTCCATGTGAATCCCTCGCGCTCGATGTCCTCCCACATCCGATCGGCGCGGGCGGCGATCTGACAGAGCAGGGTGAAGCCGCCGACGGTCTGCGGCGTGAGCGTGCCGGCGGCCACGGCCGGCTCGACGTAGCGCGCCCAGTACGCCTGCTCGCCCTCCTGGCTGAGGAGGTCCATCGGCATGACGATCGCCGACGCCTCCGACGACGAGGCCTCCGACGACGCCTCGACCTCCTCCCGCGACGTCGGGACGAGCGCCAGCGTCCGCTTCCCGGCGTGCCCGCTCAAGAAGTGGTGTGTCGCGCTCTTCGGCTTCCGCCCGGCCCCCTGTCGTCGTCCGCCCCGTGGCATGTCCTCAGCCCCGCTCCCACGTGTTTGATTGCTTTGATTGTTTTGATTGCCGTTTGATTACCCGGGCCTGGCCTTCTTACCATTTCCGGCGTGTTTTCGCACTTTCGCCCCGCACTTTCGCTCTCCCAGGATCCAGAAACCTTTGATTTCGCGGGCGCACGCAGAAGGGGCCAGCGCGGTCCTCAGCCGCCACGCCTCCAGAGATTTTCATCCCCCCTCCGCCCGCGCGCGGTCGCCTGCCTGATCCTTTTTCCGCGCGCGCGTTTCCTGGTGCGCGACCCAGCCCTTCACCGCGTCGACCATCCCGGCCCGCTCACTGTTGCTGATCCAGAACACTGCGCCGGCACCCTCCGGCGCCGGGGCGTGCTCGCCGAACGGCACGAGGAACAACCCCCAGCCCCAGCCC
>CAYMAG010000278.1:0-2540 GCA_964388335.1 uncultured Vicinamibacteraceae bacterium
CCGTTTTCCACAGTTCCCACAGGCCCTTGACAACCGGTCATTCCATATCAGTTAGCAACATCGAGCAACTGCACGGTCGCAGCCAGGCTTCGTTTCACGCGCCAGGAGACCTGGGAGGTGCGTGCCATGACACTTGACCCCGAATGGTTACGGCTGAGCCTAGACAACAGTCCACCGCACACGTCAAGTCGTGTAAGCCAGCGCATTCATGCGAACGGGCCGCAGGTCCGCGGCCCGCTCTACCTCCGTTGCCTCCAGGGCGGTCAGGCGCCGTTTCGACACGCGTACGCCACGGAGCGTCTTGGCTGAGGACGGTGCTGGTGCAAGGCGCCTGGGCGGCAGCGCGCGCCAAGGAGGCCTACCAGCGCGTGCAATTTCTTCGCCTGACGTCACGGCGCGGTCCGAAGAAGGCGGCGGTGGCCACCTCGATGCTCATGGGCGGGTACCACATGCTGCGAGACCAGGCCGCGTACCGCGATCTCGGCCCCGACCATTTCAGTCGCCGCGACGGCGCTCGAGTGGCCGAGCGCCTGCCGCGACGCCTGCGTGATCTCGGCTACGACGTGCGAATCCAGAAAGCATCGTGACCGTTGGGTGTTTCTTGAGAGGGGATGCCTCAGGCTCGAGACGACGATGATCCAGGCGATCTCCGTGGGGCACACTGCCGCGTGCCTATGTCAGGGGTACGGCCAGCGCCGCGATGACGGTGACGATCACGCCGGTGATCCCGATGGCAGCCGTGAGAATCGTCCACGACCGGAGCGTTTCCTCGGGCGTGAGCACGCTCATCTTTGCGAAGACCCAGAAGCCGCTGTTGTTCATCCAGTCGCCGACGAGCGACCCGGCCCCGATGACGCACGCGAGGTACACGGGATGGAAGTCGAGCGTCGCGGCGGAGAAGCCCATGGCGGCGAACATCGACGACGTGGTGATCATCGAGACGGTGCCGGAGCCCTGTGCGAACTTGATCAACGACGCGACCGCCGCCGCCGACAGCAGGACACTCGCCCCGGTACCGCTGGACTCGCCGCCCATCATCGCCTGGATCGGCCCCTGAATGCCGGCTTCACGCAGCATGGCGCCGAACGCGCCGCCGGCTGCCGTGATCAGAATGACGACGCCGCCGCTCATGAGCGCGTGCTCCGTGTCGGACGACAGCTCTGCCAGCGACCGGCCCCGGTAGCGGGCCACCAGGTACAACGAGATGGCCGCGGAGATCAGCAGCGCGACGTTCGGATTCCCCAGAATGGACGCCCACCCGACCAGTGTGCGCGCGCCGTCCGTCATGGCGTCGGCGGGTCCGGCCAGTGCCGTCGCGAACGTGTTGCCGGAGATCAGCAGCACCGGTACCACCACCGGTGCCAGGGCCAGTCCGAGCGGCGGCAGCACGCGCTGCGGCACCGGCGCATCGAGATCCTCACCGGGATACGGGCGCATGTCGATCGGCATGCGGCGATTGAGCCAGCCGCCGACCGCCAGGCCGACGAGCGACATCGGGATGCCGATGATCCCCCCGACGAGCAGGAACAGACCGAAGTCGACGTCGAACGCGCTGGCCATGAACACCGGACCTGGCGTTGGCGGCACCATCGAATGTGTCACCGCGGCGCCGGCCACGATCGCCGTGACGAAGTGCAGATAGTTCCTGCGCGCCTTGGTCCACAGTGAGCGGGCCAGCGGCACGAGCAGATAGAAGACCGTATCGAAGAACACGGGAACGGCCAGCACGTATCCGCTGCTCATCAACGCGAGGGGCGCGCGCTTCTCGCCGAGACGGGCGAGGATCGTCATCACGATGCGCTCGGCGGCGCCACTGTCCATCATGGCCTTGCCGATGACCGCGGCCATGGCGATGACGATGCCGATCGAGCCGGTGACGCTGCCGAACGCCGTGGCGACGCGCGTGACCTTCGTGGCCAACTCCCCCGGCGCCAGCAGGCTGATCGTGAACGCCGCAACCGTCAGCGCGATGAACGCGTTGACGCGCAGCACCAGAATGAGGCTCATCACGACGCCGATGCCGATCGCCAGAATCAGAAGAGGGTGCAGGTCCATGTGGTTGGTTGCCGAGGGGCCCGGAGGTCGAACCGGACAGCTCGCCCGCCGCAGTCGTCTCCGGACGCGCCGCGACCGCGCGAGTACGCCGGCACGCCTGGAGCGGGAAACGGCGGCGAGTTCGATGTCCGGGCATCCTACACCGCCGATCGATGCTTTGTCAGGGCAGCCCGACGCTCGACCGGCTGCGGTGGCAGGGAACCCCGACGGCCAAGGAGGCCGACGATCGTGTCGATGTCGTAGCGAGTGGCTGGAAGCGATCGACCTCGTCTTGCTGCGGCCACCAGTTCCCTCCGTATCCTCCGTGCCACGCGCTTGCCCGCCGGAGACAGGTCCACGGGGGCTTGCCCGCCGTAGCCCCTCGGGCGAAGGCGGGTCTCGCGCCCGCTGCATCAACGGTGGAGGAGGGACAGAGGGCACGGAGGCAACGGATTTCACACAGAGAAGCTGAGCAACAGAGCACTCCGCTTCTCCGCTGCTTCGTT
>CAYMAG010000279.1:0-2527 GCA_964388335.1 uncultured Vicinamibacteraceae bacterium
CGGGTTCAAACGAAGGAGCAGAGCCACGAAGGCTCTCTGCGTCTCCGTTTCTCTGGTGTGTACCCGTTTCCTCCGTGACCTCCGTGATCTCTTACGCGAGGTGGCGGCCGCCGTCGACGCGGACGACTTCTCCCGTGACGAACGTCGCATCGACGAGCGCGCCGATGGCCTGCGCGACGGCCTCTGGACCTCCCCAGCGGCCGAGCGGCGTCGCCGTCATCACGGCGTCCTGCTGCTCGAGTGTGGTGCCTGCCGCCGGGATGATCGGACCAGGCGCGACCGCGTTCACGCGGATGCCGTCCGGTGCCAGCTCGAGGGCAAGCGCCTCGGTGAGCGCCACCACGCCGGCCTTGGCCACGTAGTACGGCACGTAGCCCGTGTAGCGCGGGCGTCCGCTGGCGGCCACCCAGTCCGCCGACAGGATGATCTGTCCCGCGCGCTGCTCCCGCATGACGGCCGCGGCCGCCTGTGCGCAGTGGAAGGACCCGTCGAGATCGACCGCGAGCTGGTCGCGCCAGGCAGCGGGGCTCAGGTCGTCGAACGCCACGCGCTCGAAACGCGATGCCAGGCACACGAGCAGGTCGAGCCGGCCCCGCCAGGCGGTGACGTCCGCGATCAGGTCGCGGCAGCCCGCGGGTTCGCCCAGGTCGGCGGCCACCACGCGGGCGCAGCCGCCGTGCGCGTCGATCGCCGCAGCCGCTTCGTCCAGCGCGCCTCTCGACGTCCGTGTGGAGAAGGCGACGTCATAGCTGCGCCGCGACAGGGCGAGCCCGACGGCCCGGCCCATCCGTGCGCCGCCGGTGACGAGCGCGACGGGCCGCCTGGACACAGGACGCTGCGAACTCAGAAGCTGAAGGTGCCGACGAAGGCAGACTTCCTGTCGGCCTGACGCCAGCGCGTGCCGAGTGCCTGGCCCGAGAACGCCTGCGCACGCGTGAGCCCTACCTCCGCGTCGGCACCCTTCGACAGCGGGCGGAACCACAGCATCGCGCCACAGTTCGGATCGTGATGGACGTGCGCGTCCACTCGCAGCAGGGCATCGCCGGCCGCGACTTCTGTGGCGTGTACCGTCCGCGAGAAGCTGACGGGCACCGACTGCACGTCCACGACCCGGATGGCGAGATCGGCTGTCGCACTGCGGGCCATCGCCACCAGTGCGTCGCGCTGAGCTGGCGTCGCGCGCTCGTCGACGTAGTAGAGCGCCTTCACCTCTGTCGGCGCCTCGCCGCCCATCTCGCGCATCCCGAGGTTGTGCGTGCCGGACAGTGCGGCGACGACCGACAGGCCGGCGAGATCCACGCCGTCGACCGTGCCCTCGCCGACGCGCCAGGCCAGCACGGCCTGCTTGCCCATGGTCTCGGCCTGGCTGTTCATGATGCAGCCGCCGGTGAAGACTTCAGCCGTGCGCGCCTCGACGTAGTCGCCGCTGACGCGTGCCGCCGGTTCCGCGGCCGCGGTTGCCGGCGCCGTCGTCAGGAGCGCAATCAGCGCCGCGCCCGCGATCCTTCGAAATGCCATGGCTCGTCCCCTCGGTTGGATTGAAGTTCCGCCGAACCCCCAGTCTACTGGTCCGAGGGCTCGGGCTCAACCTCGGCGCCGGGTCGAGACCACGGCTGAGCCCGCGAGAATCACGGCGATCGCGGCGACGGTGCGCCATCCCAGCGGCTCACGCAGCAGCCACGTGCCGAGCAGCACCGCCACCACCGTGTTGATGTACGGGTAGAGCGACACGATCGACGTCGGCAGGTGCCCGAGCACGTAGATGTAGGCCACGTAGCCCATCAGGCTGCCAGCCACGAGCAGGTACAGCATCGCGGCGCCGCTGCGGACCGAGAACGCGAGCGCGCTCCACTCGCCCACCAGCGTGCCCGCGGCAACGAGCACCAGCCCGCCGAAGAGCATCTGGTACGCCGCGGCCGTGAGGGGTTCGACGCCCGAGATCCGTCGCTTCGAGAAGGCCGACCCGACGGCCCAGCCCAGACATGCCAGTTGCGTGGCGAGGACGCCGAGTCCCCAGCGCGGGTGATGCGCGGCGGCCACTTCCGGCGTGACGAGGTCGGGCCACACCAGCAGGACGATGCCGCCGAAGCCGATCGCGAGGCCCAGGATGGTGCGCGCCGTGAGCCGCTCGCCCCGCGGCAGCAGGGCCTCGATCGTGACCATCCAGAACGGCGTCGCCGCCACCAGCACGGCTGTGAGGCTGGTCGCGAGCCACTGCTCGGCAATCGTCACCCCGCCATTGCCGAACCCGAGCAGCAGCGCTCCGACCAGGAGAAAGGCGGGCAGACTGCGGGCGGGGGGCAGGGGCCGGCCGCTGGCCCACAACCCGACGGTCAGGAGCGTACCGGCGGTGAGGAAGCGCAAGCCCCCGAGCAACAGTGGAGGCACGGTTTCGAGGGCGATCTTGATGCCGAAGTACGTCGTCCCCCAGACGATGCAGAGCAGAGCGAAGGCCAGCCAGGCTCGCGTGGGGACGGGGGGACTCACTGCGGGCACGACCCGGGCGACATCTGATGATGGTAACCGG
>CAYMAG010000280.1:0-2495 GCA_964388335.1 uncultured Vicinamibacteraceae bacterium
GAACGCGGAATTGACGGCGGAACTGGAGCGGGCCTATACGGCATTCGCCCAACTCAACGCAGACCCAACCCTACAGGCGCAGCGAGACGACGCTGAGCGACGAGCCAAGCAGGCGGAGCAGGAGGTCGAGGCCCTGCGCGCGCAACTCCAACAGGCCGAGCGGGGGCGGGACGAGGCCGCTCACACGCTGCGCGAGTGCGAGAAGGAGCGCGACCACCTCTGCCGCGAACTCAACACGCGCGACCAGGAAGTCGACGACTACTCAGGGCACCTCGAGGAGCGCGACGCGCGCATCGCCTGCCTCGTCGCCGCGCTGCGGTACTACGCGGAGGGGCGCCACGTCCGCGTGACGGCCCACGCGACAGCCCGCGCACAGGAGGCGGGCATCTGCGAGCCTGACGACCGCGACGCGGCCGGGTACGGACGCTACGCACGTGCCGCGCTGGGCGACGGTGTCTCCACGGGGCGGGTGCCGTGACGCGCGCATCCCGCATCTGCGCACACGGCCGCCTGCGCCGCCAGTGCGACCTGTGCGACCTCGAGCAGGAGCTGGCCGCCCTCCGCGCACGCGACATCCCCGACGAGACCCTCGATGACCTCGTCGGCTGGGCGTTCCGCTACGGTCTCGGCAGCCAGTCCGCCGCCACGCCGATGATTGCGCACGTCGTCCGCGCGTACCGCCGCCGGCTGTCGCCAGAGACGCGCCAGCGGATGGTGCGTGAGATTACCGAGGCCATCGCGCATGGGGAGGCCGGGCGGACGTGCGATATCTACGAGTGGGAGCAGACGCGGGCGGTGCTCGCGGCGGGGGAGGCATCATGAGCGAGCAGGGTGCGCAGCCGCGCGTGACGGTCAGCCAACTCCGGGACTATCTCGCGAGCCTCCCGGATGAACTGCCGGTGGCGGTCCAGGGCTACGAAGGCGGTATCACTGTTGAGCATGTGTACCTGCGCGTGGTCGAGACGAAGCGCAACCCAGATCACGACTCGTACATAGGCGAACTGGAGGAGGTGTGTCCTGACAGCGATGCACACGACGACCTGCCTCCCGGACCGCAAGTGCTGCTGATTGCGCGATGGAGCGACGATACATGAGCGGCGTTCACCTCAGTAGGCCGCGCGACGCCCGTTGAATATGGTAGTACGTAAGCAGAGGACGACATGAGCAGGAGATCGCGCGTCGGCAGCGCTGGGCGACGGAAGGGACGTGGTAGCCATGACGGGCGATGAGATCCGCGAGTACGCCGAGCTGGTGAAGGTGCTCGACCTGGCCGTGCTGCGGGTCGCCCCGCCGGTGTGGCCGCTGTGCGTCCCCGCCGTGGCCATCGTGGAGGCCGTCGAGGAGACGACGCGCTACACCTGCGCGTTGTGTCGCTCGACAATCACCAGCCACCGCTGTTCGTGCCCCGTGCGCAGTGTCCGTCGCGGCGTACGCACCCGCGCCGGGCGGCGTGACGCGACCCTGCAGGGAGCCCCATCGTGACAGCAGTCACACCCGGTACCGACACGCCCGCGTCCGGCGCCCGCGACGCCCGTCTCGCGCACGGTCTCGCGCGGCTGGCGGCGGCGGACGCCGGCGTGCGCGCGGCCATGCGCACCGTGCGCGAGGCGATCGACGATCTCGCCATCGCCCACGAGACGATGCAGCAGCGGCGCGCCGAACTCGTGGCGACGCTCGACAACCAGGACGCCGCCGTCCCGGCACACGCGCTCGTCGTGGAGCACGGCCCGTGCGGGCGGCCCGAGGTCGTGCGGTGACCAGGCAGCGTCCCGATCCCGCACCTCCCGCCGCCGGCGTCGAGATCCCTGAGCGCGGCACGTCCCGGACGGTACCGGCGTGTGAGGTCGCGGTGGTGCAGGTCCTCTTCCCGCGGCACGTGCTGGGCTGGGACGGACACGTCACGCTGCGGTCGGGCGAGCGGATCGCGACGGTGGACGTTCAGCGCGTGCTGCGGCAACTGGCGGTCCTGAAGCGGTCGCAGCGGAGGAGGACGCGCTGATGCCAACGGCCCCGGCCCGTGCGTGCCAGCGCCCCGGGTGTCGGCACCTGCGGCCGTGCCCCGAGCACGGCGACGGCTCGGAGACCTACCGCGAGCGTCTGGCCGCGCGCCCGTGGGCCGTGCTGTACAAGCGGAGGCGGTGGGTGCGCTTGAGCGCCCGGGTGCGTCGGGAGGAGCCGACGTGCCGCGCGTGCGACGGCGAGGGGCGTCCGCCGCGCCCGAGTCGACACGTCGACCACATCGTGCCGCATCGGGGCGACGAGCGGCTGTTCTTCGACCGGGCGAACCTGCAGGGGCTATGTGGGCCGTGCCACTCGAGAAAAACCCAATCCGAGTCGGGAGGGCGAAAGTAATGACTGATGAGCGATACGAGGTGCGGAAGCCGGAGATCGAACGCGCCCTGCGCACGCTGGCAACGCTGATCGACGAGCGCATGCCAGAGGGCTGGGGCTGGGGGTTGTTCCTCGTGCCGTTCGGCGAGCACGCCCCGGCGCCG
>CAYMAG010000281.1:0-2437 GCA_964388335.1 uncultured Vicinamibacteraceae bacterium
CGCCTTCACACGGCGGGGGTCACTGGTTCGAATCCAGTAGTGCGCACCACTTAACTCCAACAAAGACAACGAATTAGCGGGACACGGCGAGCGCCGCTCTAGGGGCTGTTTCTGCCGGTGGTGTCAATAGTGGTGCAGGGCCGCCACGATGCCTGGCGCGACGGCCTCCGCATCGCGAAGCTGGCGGGCGTCGTGGATGGCCTTGCGGGTCAGGCCGAGGTCAGCGGCTGCCGGAGTGATGTTCCTGTCGAGAACGTCACCCGCATGATGTCCATGACGCTGCACTTCCCCCCGCGCCTGCGCCGCGTCGTACTCATCCGCCAGCCGACGCTTCGCCTGCGCCTCGATGACCAGCGCGTCACGCTGCGCGCGGTACGCGGCAGAGACCACGTCGTCGTGTGCCTGCTTCGCACGCGCGATCCGGGCGCTGCGCTTGGCGGTGTCGTACACCACGCTCGCCATCTCCTGTGCCTCCAATATCTCGGCCGAGGTCGGCGGCGGAAGGTTCAACGTTCTCATCTGGAACCTTGAAATTGCGTCCGCCTCCATGACGCTGCACTTCCCCCCGCGCCTTTCGAGCCGCGCTATTGGGGAGATAACAAGCCCGAGTCGTGAACCGCCGGCCGGCCAGCCGTCCCGCCGCCAGGTGCTCGTGCTGGAGCTGGCCGACCTCGGGATGAGCACGCGGGCGATTGCGCCGGTGGCAGGAGTGAGCAAGAGCCAGGTGGACAAAGACATCAGGGCCTCACGGCAAGTGTCCACTGGGTGGACAGTAGAACCTGCGTCCACCGACCCATGCGCCAACATCACTGAGCCGCGCCGCGTCACCGGCCTCAACGGCAAGAGCTACGGCGTGCAGCGCCACCGGCCAGCCCGTCACGTCGCCGAACGAACGGCGAGGAAGGTAACGGGACGCGCCAGGCCAGCCGGGGCAGCACCGCGCGCACGCCACGCGGAGCGAACAGGCCACGGCGCCGGAGGTCGAGCGATACCGCCCGAGGCCAGCGCCGCGCCAGGCCGCAGATCGGCCCGGACGCACCCGCCCGTGTCGAGCGGATGCGTGCCGATGGGAGACGGGACCGCTTACGAGACCAGGAAGCCCGGGATCTCGACCAGCAATTCCGGGTAGGCCGCCACGACATCGCCGCGCAGCGTCGCGCGAAGGGCCGTCTGATCGCTGTCGAAGAAACGCGATCTGTCGACTTCGATCCGCGTGCCGGTCCGAATGCAGACCATGATCGCGCGCATGTCGATCAACCAGGCGGACGAGGCAATACCCGAGCTGTTGCCCTGCGTCAACGTGTCGGGCAGCACCGAGCTGACGTACATCGGGATGCCCATCAATCGGGCCAGCGGGGCACCGTCGAGTGTCGTGTTCGACCACAGCAACGGCCGCACCGAATCGGTCTGGTCGTTGATCTCGATCAGGCTCTGCAGCGTGCGCGGCGAGACGAACAGCGCACTCGATTCGAGTCGACCGTTCGCCTGCAGCAACAGGCCGATCGCTTCGGCCAGCCACGACAGATCCTCCGGCACATCGCCGTCCACGCCGAGGGTGTCGGCCGTCTGGTGCCCCTCGACATCGGCGAAGCGCGACGGGGCCGCGAGCGCGTTCACCTGCTGGCCCACACCGAACACGGCATGGTCCAGCCCGAGGCCGAGACTCGCCGCCATCTGACCTTCGAGGATGCGCGCGATCTCCGGCCGGCTGTCGGACAGGCTCTCGTTCGAGCAGACCACGAAGCTCTGGAGTTTCTTCGCCACCGCCCGCACGCGACGATAGGCCGGATCGCCCGACGTGAGCGATTCGCCTTCACCGCGCCAGACCGCTGCCGGGTCGGAGGTCGCCCCCGGGAACGACAGGGACGCGCCAGACATCTGGAACGTCTGCGCGCCCGCGCGCAGCAACACGCTGGCCGGTCGCAACGCGTCCAAGAACACGTTGCTGAGCTCGTCCGCGACGAGATAGCCGCCGGCAGGATCGCTGGACGTGACCACGGCCTTGACGTCGAGCCAGCCGTGCCCGCTGCTGCGGCGTTCGGTGACGCCGAGCGCGGAGAGCTGTTCGATGCGCGCGTGCGCCAGGTCGAGCGCGTCGGTCTGTTTCTTCAGGCGACGGTCGGTCTCCGCCTTGAAAGACTTCACTTCGTCCGAGAACTCTTCGATCGCTGACTTGATTTCGTGAGACATGAGAAACACCTGTAGCTGTGCATCGCCGTCCGAGGTCGGTCGGGGCTGGATAAGTGGGCACTTACCGCGAGCTACAGGCGTCCCGCCTGCTGGCTTGGGGGGCGTCAGCGTCACGCTGACTCACCCGCGTGCTATCGGTCCCTCGGGACCGTCACCCTAATTGTACCGCAGGGCTTACCGATTCCCGCCGTGTCAGTGCCACGATGCCGGGGGCGTCCCGCCGTCCTCCTCGCGGAGCGTCGCGTCG
>CAYMAG010000282.1:0-2407 GCA_964388335.1 uncultured Vicinamibacteraceae bacterium
GTCAACTGCACGTGCCGCCGCAGACCGCGGGATCGACCGGCCGTGCACCCGACCGTCCCGAGAGGACCAGACTCATGGCTACGCCACTGCAGGAGGTGCGCCGGCTGCTCGGCGAGATCGAGTCCCCAGGCTCGTTCGCCACGCAGCGGACGATCCCATCCACCGATCTGCGCGTGACCGTCAAGGGCGTCGGCCGCATCCACCTGCCACTCACGAAGACGCAGGCGCTCGCGCTGTGCGCGGCCGGCCGGCCGGCGCGTCATGGCTTCAAGGACGAGACGCGGCACGACGCGCGCGTGCGCGACACGTGGGAGATTCCCAGGAGCCGCATCGCGATCGATCGTCACCTCTGGAACAGAACGCTCGTCCCGATGCTCGATGCCGTCCGCCGCGATCTGGGTCTGCCCGATCACTGCCGCCTGAAGGCCGACCTGCACAACATGCTGGTCTACGAGCCGGGCCAGTTCTTCGTGGCGCACCAGGACTCGGAGAAGGCCGACGACATGATCGGCACGCTGGTGGTGATCCTCCCGTCGGCGTTCTCGGGCGGCGAGATGGTGGTCGAGCATCACGGCCAGCAGGTCGTGGTCGGTGGGTCCCGTACCAGGCTGACGTGCGCAGCGTTCTATGCCGACTGCCATCACCAGGTCCGTCCGGTCACGCGCGGCTACCGCTGCGTCCTCACCTACAACCTGATCCTCGCCGGCCACGCACGACCAGCGACGGTGGAACCATCCAGGCCGGTCGATGTCCTCGCCCGGCACGTCCGGCGCTTCTTCGAGACGACGCCGCCACCGCGGTGGGCGCACGACAAGGAGCGGGAGCCGCCGGATCGCCTGGTCTACCTGCTCGATCACCAGTACACGCCGCGCGGCCTGGACTGGGATCGTCTCAAGAACGGCGACGCGGCTCGTGTGGCGGCGCTGCGCGACGTCGCGCGGCAGCTCGACTGCGAGTTATTCCTCGCGCTGGCCGACGTGCACGAGACGTGGCAGGCCGAGGCCGAGTACCCGGAGTTCGGCCACGGGGGGCGCCACGGCCACAGGCGTGGATGGTACGACGACGATGATGAGGACGACGGCGAGGACGATGACACGGACGGTGGCAGCGCACCAGAGCTGGGCGAACTCATCGAATCGGCCGTCGAGCTGCGTCACTGGGTGGGGCAGGGCGCGAGCAAGCGCCCGGAGGCCATCTCCGACTACGTGGGCAGCGACGAGCTGTGTTACACGACGCCTTCCTCGGATCTGGAGCCGTTCCAATCCGAGTACGAAGGCTATATGGGTAACTACGGCAACACCGTCGATCGGTGGTATCACCGCGCCGCTGTCGTCCTCTGGCCGCGCGAACGGACGTTCGTCATCCGTGCCCGCGCGTCGGCGCGCTGGGCGATCGGTGAGATTGCCGGCGCACTGAAGGCGCATGACGATCAGACCGCGAGAGCGCTGACCGCGCGCGTCCGGCCGTTCTGGGCGCAGGCGGTCCACAAGGAGACCGGCCGCGGCTTCTTCGAGCGCACGGCCAGGACCGCCGCCGGCCTTGGCGATCCCGATCTCGCTGCGTTGCTGCTCGAGCCGTTCTCGCTGACGCATCTGACCGAAGCGGCGGCCCCGCACCTGGTCGTGCTGCTCGACCAGTACGGTCTCACGTGGTGTCAGGCGCTCATCGCGAAGTGGGCGGCCGACCCGTTTCACGAGGGCCGGCGGGCGCGTGCGCCCTGGCTCGCCTCGGCACTGCCGGCGGTGTGCCGTATCCTCTGCGCGCGCGGTTCATCGGACGGCCCGGCGCTGGCGCGCTGGCTCGTTCGGGAGCAGTGGACGTGGCTCGGTCGTGAACGACGTGAGATCCGCGAACATGCCGAGCCGAAGGACGCGCCTGTCCAACTGGCATCGCTTGGCCCGGCGTTGTCTGGCCTGATCGAGGGTGGCGTCATCGCCACCGATGCCGATCTGCACCGCGAGATGATCGCGCGGCTCGCCTCGCCGGACGAGTACGCCGTTGACGAGTTGACCGGGGTGCTGCGGTCGGCGCACGAGCGGTATCCGCCTGCCGCTCGACGACGCCTGGGCCTGCACGCCGTCCATGCCCGGTGCCTCGTCGAACTGACGACGCGGCTCTCTGCACCGGAACGCGCGCGACACGATTGGTCGATCGCAGACATCGTCCGCTGCCGGTGTGCCCTGTGCGCGACGCTCACCCGATTCCTGCGCGCCCCTGGTGAGACACGATTCGAGTGGCCCCTGGCCAAGGA
The DNA here is from genome assembly GCA_964388335.1 of uncultured Vicinamibacteraceae bacterium. Classification (GTDB taxonomy): domain Bacteria; phylum Acidobacteriota; class Vicinamibacteria; order Vicinamibacterales; family Vicinamibacteraceae; genus JAEZDP01. The sequence continues at coordinate 2,252 of CAYMAG010000282.1, forward strand.
CCGCCGCACGCATGTTCATCGGATCGCGGACGGACACGGCCTGCCGGTCACGCACGTCACCCGCCGGACCGGGCGGCCGTTCACGCTGGTGCTCGAGAAGACGAAGGACGTCTTCGCACGTGACGCGGCGGCCCGCAAGAGCTGGCAGCGCGACCT
>CAYMAG010000283.1:0-2371 GCA_964388335.1 uncultured Vicinamibacteraceae bacterium
ACCCGACGCATGAGCCCGACGTCGGCTGCAGTCGCGCCGCCCTTGGCGAACCCCGTCGACGTCTTGACGAAATCGGCGCCTGCCGCCTTCGCCAGCGTACACGCCGTCACCTTCTCGTCGTCGGTCAGCAGCGCGGCCTCGATGATCACCTTGCTGAGCACACCGCAGGGGCGGCACGCGTCGACGACCGCTTCGATGTCCTTCTGGACCGTCCGAACGTCGCCAGACTTCAACGCGCCGATGTTGATGACCATGTCGACTTCGGTGGCGCCATCGAAGATCACGCGGCGTGTCTCGTACGCCTTGACGTCGGCCAGCGTGGCGCCCAAGGGGAACCCCACGACGGTGCAGGTGCCGACGCCCGTCCCGCGCAACAGGCGTGAGGCCAGCGCCACCCAGACAGGATTGATGCAGACCGTTGCGAACCGGAACTCCGCCGCCTCGCGACACAGGGTCTCGATGTCGGAGGGCGTCGCGTCTGGCTTCAGCAGGGTGTGGTCGATCAGTCCCGCCACGTCGCCCGCCGGTGCGCCGGAAACCTGCAGACCCAACCTGGTCGCGCCCGCGTCCAGCACGCCGCGCACGCGGTGCGGACAGCACTCGGGATGCAGCGCGTGACACGCGCAGCGCCCGGCCACGCCACCACCCACGTCGCGGGGTGCGGGGCCCGCGCCCGTCGCCCGCAGCACCTCGTCGGTCACGATGGCCACGAGACGTTCGACGTCGAACGGACTCAGGGACACGATTGCCGCCGCTCGAGCTTGTCCATCTTCGCCAGGCGCCGCATGTACCTCGCTTCGGTCATGGGCGTCTCGAGAAAGGTCGTGACGATGGCCTCGGCCTCGGCGAGGCTCACCAGCGTGGCGCCGAGCGCGAGGACGTGGGCGCCGTTGTGCTGCCGGGCATACCGCGCCAGGGTCGTATTGAGACACAGCGCCGCTCGCACGCCCCGTACCTTGTTGGCCGCCATCGTCGATCCGAGGCCCGCGCCGTCGATGACGATGCCCGCGTCGGCCTCGCGCCGTGCGACAGCGCCGGCCACCTGCTCGGCGATGTCGGGGTAGTCCGTCGACGGCGGGTTCGGACCTGTCGGGCCGACGGCCGTGACCTGGCGTCCGGTGCGCCGGAGGCAGGCCACGAGATGGTCGCGCAGGACGACGCCCGTGTGGTCGGCGCCAACCGTGACCCTCGCCACGACAGTGACCGGTGCGAATTCGGCGTCGGCACGATCGACCAGGCCGTCGAGGCGGACGACGGTGATGCGGCGGTCGCGGAGCGTGTCGGCGGCCAGCGGCGTGATGTGTCCGCGAGGCAACAGCTCGACGCTGCTCCCCTCGGGCAGGACGCGCGCGTCGGCTTCGGTGATCATCGAGAAACGTGGCATGTGTGCTAGGCTGCGCCGGTCCGCCCCATCATCGCATGCCGCATCAGACGCCGACGCCCCCGCCGCTGCTGTCTCGCGACGCGATCGCCGCTCGGGTGGCCACGCTCGCACGCGATATCCGGCGCGATTATGCCAGCACTGGAGATCCGGTGCACTTCGTGTGCGTCTTGAAGGGGGCATTCGTCTTCTTCGCCGACCTGGTACGCGAACTGGCGCTGCCTGGCTGTACGCTCGACTTCATCGTGGTGTCGAGCTACCAGAAGGCGAAGCGGTCGTCCGGCGAAGTGCGGCTGATCAAGGATCTCGACTCGGGCATCGAAGGCCGCCACGTGGTGATCGTGGAAGACATCGTGGACACGGGCCTCACGCTGACCTATCTGCTGGAGATGCTGCGCGCGCGGGGGCCGGCGTCGTTGCGCACGGCGTGCCTGCTGAGCAAGCCGGCGCGGCGCGAGGTGGACGTGCCCGTGGAGTACGTCGGCTTCACCATCGACGATCGCTTCGTCGTGGGGTACGGGCTGGACTACGCGGAGCAGTATCGGGATCTGCCGTACATCGGCGTGCTGGATTGAGCCAGGCCACGCCGCGCCACGCCAGACCTGACCCCTACCGCACCGCCCCCGCCCGCGCCTCCGCCAGCACCTTCGCCTCGTCCAGCGTCAGCACCTGCCGGTCACGCATCAGCACGCGCCCGTTGACGATCGTCACGCTCACATCACTCCCCTTCGCCGCATAGACCAGGTGCGACACCGCGTCGTACATCGGCGTGAGGTGCGCCGCGCCGGCATCCACCACGATCACGTCCGCCAGCCGCCCGGGCGTCAGTCGCCCGATGCGGTCACCCATCCCGAGCACGTCGGCGCCCATGCGCGTCGCCATCTCGAGCACCATCGGCGCCGGCATCGCGCGCGGGTCGTTGCGCACCAGCTTGTGCAGGAACGCCGCCTGGCGCATCGCCTCGAACATGTCGAGGTCGTTGTTGCTCGC
>CAYMAG010000284.1:0-2371 GCA_964388335.1 uncultured Vicinamibacteraceae bacterium
GGTCGCGAGCGGCGGCCGGATCTCGTTCTCTCCCGGACCCAGCCGGACCCAGCCGGCCATGCGCGGTGCTCACTGGTCCCGGCACGTATACTTGACGGGAGAGGGTGACGCACCGTGAGCGACGACTATGTGGAAGGGCGGGACCAGCGATACCTGATCCGCGGAACCCGCGTCTCGCTCGATTCGGTCGTGTACGGGTTCCTGAATGGCGACTCCGCCGAAGCGATTCGCGACAACTTCCCCTCGCTGAATCTGGCGCAGGTGTACGGCGCGATCACCTACTACCTCGAGCACCAGGACGATGTGGATCGGTATCTGCGTGATGCGCAGGCCCGATTCGAGGAGGCGCGGCGCGCGCAGACGCACATCTCGGACGACCTGCGCGCCCGCCTCGACCGCCGGCGGCGCGAGGTGGTCCGGCGGCCATGAGGCCACGATTCCTGGCGGACATCGACCTCAACCGGGCCATCGTCAACGGCGCACGGCGGCGTGAGCCGTTGATCGACTTTCTCCCTCCACAGGCATTGGCGCTCGACGGTCTCGATGACGTCGCCGTGCTGACCGCCGCTGCCCGCGAAGGTCTCGTGCTCGTCAGTCACGACTTCTCGACGATGCCTGAACATTTCTACGCATTCAAGGCCACACATACGAGCCCCGGCGTCTTTCTGATCTCTCAGGCGCTACCGGTTGCTCGAGCGATCGACGAGGTGCGGCTGATCTGGGAGGCATCGGATGCCAGCGAGTGGGTGAATCACCTGACGTATCTGCCACGAACTCCCGCGCCGTCAGCTTCTCGTAGACCCCGAAGTCTTGGGGCAGATAGCCAAGGATGCGCCGCACGAGGTCGGGGTTGCGGACCGCATCCTCGCCCTGCCACCGGAAGGTGCCGCCGGTCGGCGCGGTGATGGTGGCGAGCATCGACATGAGCGTCGTCTTCCAGGACCCATTCGGGCCGAGCAGACCGAACACCCCCGCGCCCGCTGTGAAGGACACGCCGTCGACGGCGACGGTACCGTTCGCGTAGCGCTTGAACAGACCAGCCGCTTCCAGCATGTCAGACACCCAGGAAATCGAACGCCTTGGAGGAGCCCCCGATGTTGAAGGTGGTTCTACTCAATAGGCCGTTCGGGCATGCGGCCAGAGGCTGCGCTGCGTCTACTCTTGTTCGCCCGCCAGGGCGAGAACCTCCCTCCGTATCTGCGGCGCCAGTCGGAATCGCAGTTCGTCGAGACGGTCCAGCACGGGCGCCAGCCTTTCCACGACGCCAGCCCGCTTCGCACGAACGAGCACGCCCAGCGTGCCGGTCATCCGGAGCTTCAGGAGCAGCCCATATCGTCTCGCCAACCCGTCATCGAGGATAGCCAGAGCGTCAGTCGTCACCGTCGCCAGCACCTGCCGCTCTCCTTCGCCAAGCGTCGTCATAGCGGCCAGGTGCGGCGACACGACTGGCGTTCTCACTGCCAACCAGACGGGCACGCGTGGGTCGACACGACGCACGGCGGCCTGCACGTCAGGCAGCAGGGACCGTGGGTCGCGTGTGGCCCGCATCACGTAGAGCAGGGGCCGGATACCTGTGTCCTCGGCTCGCACCAGTACCTGCGGTCGTCCGTCGGCATGCACCTCGGAGAGCCGAGCTTGTTCGGCGACCCCGACAATCGTCGCGCGTCCACCACCGGCCTCGATTTCGGCACCGGCCGCGTTGCCGTCCGGGAAGAAGCGCCTGGCGATCGCCGCATCGATCATGACCTCGGACACGCCATCCTGACGGGCTTCAGTGAAGGTGCGGCCCGCGACGAGGCGCATGCCCATCACTTCGACGTAGTTCGCGCGCACGGCGACCATGTCGAAGAACACCGTGTCTCGGTCGACATCGCCGGTGTTGCCAGGCGCACCGGGGATCGTGAGCTGGTCTTGAAAACCTCCCCCGTACGAGGCCATGGTCGTCAGCGGCAGTACCGTCGTGGCACTGGCGCCAGTCACGCCCGGGATCGCCGCCAACGCTTGCTGGACGCGATCCTGAAAACGGAGGGTATCGCTCCTCACAGTCGTGGCCGTCGACATCAACGCCGATGCGTCGGAGCTGGAACACGCGTATCGGCGTCCGGGATGCGTCGGATGCGTGTACAGGCGCGCGACGGCTGGACCGCGTTGACGTTCCATGCGTCCTGGTGAAGTCGCGGTGAAACATCTCGCTGTATTCGCTTCTGAAGACCGCGACGCTTGCGGTCCTGGAGGCGCGTCCGAGACAATGATGCTCGCGATGCAGGCATGAACGGCCCGGACTCGACACCGATACGACGAACGCCGGCCGCCCACCACGTGCCCGATGGCTCGTTTCGCAACCCGTGGCCCGACAGCGACGTGCCCGGGT
>CAYMAG010000285.1:0-2363 GCA_964388335.1 uncultured Vicinamibacteraceae bacterium
GGTGCAGCGCGATGTTATGCCGACTTTCTCGACTTGCGCCCGCTCACAACGTCAAGAACGGCCTCCGGATGTTTCGCAGCCACGCGAAGCAACACCTTCGCTGGACCATCCGGGTCTCGGCGTCCCTGTTCCCAATTGCGGAGCGTGGCAACGCTGATTCCCATGAGCTTGGCGAACTTGTCCTGAGACAGCCCATAGGATCGGCGAATCGTTTGGGCATTCGGCTCCTTGGCTCCGAATACCCGGCTGGGGGCGCGTTCCCCTCGGAGGATTTCGCCGCCTTGTCGCACGCTCTCCAAGAGTTCCTCGAAAACATCCGCTTTCATTTCAGTTCACTTTCTGCCACAAACCGCAGCTGCTTCAATTGGACCGCGCTCAAGTCGTCTCGCTCTTGCTTGAGGAACACGAACAACATGAGGAGCTTTTCACGCTCGGGGAACCACCTGTAGATCACGCGCGTGCCGCCCCGCTTCCCGCGACCGCTTCCGACCCACCGCAGCTTCCTGAGTCCACCCCCGCCAGGGATTACCGGGCCGGCACTGGGCGACGCGATCAATGCCGCCTGGAGGGCGCGGTACTCATCGTCGTTCAGCGCCAGCAGAACACGTTTCGTAAAGATCGGGGTCTCAACGATGACCACGGCACACTATAAGCCAATGGCGCATGTCATGGCAAGTGCGGATCGAGTATCCGAGATCGGCATAACGTCTCGCGCTGAGCCGCGGCGGCGTCTCGCGACAGGTCCAGCGCCGTCGGCTCCAGCGCGGGTTAGCCCGCCCGGAGTCCGTCGCCGGCGTCATAACCTATGCCCGGCCAGCGGTGATCGTCGGACGACGAGTATTCCAGTTCGTCGCCTGCTCATATGCATGCGCTATCTTAAACAGCTGCAACTCCTGCCACGGTGCTCCGCTTAGTTGCAGACCGACCGGCATGCCCAGGTCGGTGACTCCGCACGGGATCGAAATTGTGGGGAGAGCCAGCAGGTTGAACGGCCTCGTGTTGCGCCACAACACCGCATCATTGTTCATGATCTCGTCGAACGTCGAGGGAAGCGCACTCGCCTTCGGCGGGGGCACCGGCGTTGTTGGCGTCAATACAGCGTCCACGTTTCTGAAGATGTTCGGAGCAGCTCGACGAATTTGCTCAAGACTCAGCTTGGCTTTGATGTACGTCTCCAGGTCGATGTTCGCGCCCAGTCGCAGCTTCGACAGCGTTTCCGGCAGGTAAAGGTCGGGTGTGGCCGCCATGCTTGCCGAGTGGTAAGAATAGGCCTCGGCCTGAATCACCGTTCTGCCCGAACTCTCTGGCACGGTCACGTCATGGATCTCGGCGCCGAGCCGGGCGAAGACGGACACGGCGCGGTCCACGATCTGTCTGACCTGCGGGTCGAGACCCTCGAAGAAGTAAGCTCGGGCCAGACCGATGCGCATGCCCACGGCGCGCGGTCGACTGAGTGCCGCAGCATAGTCCTGTACCGGCATGTCGTAGCTCGTGACCTCACCAGGGTCATGTCCCGCGATGGCTCGCAGTACGAGCGCCGCATCTATGACGCTGCGCGTCATGGGTCCAAGGTAGTCAGCCGACCGCGACAGGGGCATCGCGCCGCGGGTGCTCACCCGCCCGTAGCTGGGCATCAGACCGACGACGCCACAGAATGCCGCCGGCTGTCGAATTGAACCGCCCGTGTCGGAGCCGAGCGCGGCGAAACAGAGCCCGGCGGCGACGGCCGCTCCGGATCCGCTCGAAGACCCACCGGAGATGTGCTCAATCGCCCACGGATTCGAGACGCGACCAAAAAAGCTGGTGGCTTTCGTCGTCGGTCCGAAGGCCACTTCGTACATGTTCAACTTGCCGAGAAAGACGGCGCCGCTGTCGCGAAGACGCTGAACGACGACGGCATCTTCGCGCGGGACGCGATCCTTGAACAGCGCGCTTCCCGCCGTCGTTCGCACGCCTGCCGTGTCGAGCATGTCCTTTAGCGCGATGGGAATACCGTGAAGCGGGCCTCTCCACATCCCGCGCTGCAGTTCAGCCTCGGCTTGACGCGCTTGAGCAAGCGCCGATTCCCCCGTAACCGTGATGAACGCGTTGAGCCTGGGATTAAGCGCTTCAATGCGCGCGAGGCAGGCCTGGGCCAACTGCACTGGGGAGACCTTCTTCTGTCGCACCAAATCCGAGGCTTTGTGAAGCTCGAGGTCGGCAAGGTCATCAGCCGCTGCGACCGCGGCGGCATTCAACATCGCTGCGTCGATCGGGCGCGCAGAGTAAACGGCGCCGCCAGCCACGCTCGCTGCGCCGATCAACGCTCTCTCGAGAAAGACTCGTCTCGAGCACGTAGGATGGGAAGAAAGGTCGAAGTCTGG
>CAYMAG010000286.1:0-2345 GCA_964388335.1 uncultured Vicinamibacteraceae bacterium
GTGTTCGAGACGCCGGGCGGCACGCCCTACGCGTTCAACCCGCACGTGCAGGACGTCGGACACACACTCGTCCTCGGCGCGACCGGCAGTGGCAAGAGCTTCCTCTTGAACTTCCTCGTCACGCACGCGCAGAAGTACGACCCCATCACCGTGATCCTTGATCTCGGGCACAGCTACCGCAAGCTGGCCACGCTGCTGCAGGGGCAGTACCTCGAGGTCGGCCTGGACCGAGGCGACGTCACCATTAACCCGTTCGCCCTGGAGCCATCGCCCGAGCACCTCCACTTTCTGCATGCCTTCGTCCGGGTGCTGCTCGAGGGCAGCGACCACTACCGCCTGAGCGATCTGGAAGACCGCGAGGTCTATGAGGCCATCGAGAACCTCTACGTGCTCGATCGGAGCCAGCGCCGCCTGTTCACGTTGTCGAACCTGCTGCCGCGTGCCTTGTCCGCCCGGCTGCACAAGTGGATCGACGGTGGGCGCTACGCCGGCCTGTTCGACAACGTGGACGATACCTTGACCGTCAATCGCCTGCAGGTCTTCGACTTCGAGGCGATGCGCGCCTATCCGGTGCTGCTCGAGCCACTGCTCTTCTACATCCTGCATCGCGTCACGGCACGTGTGCTCGAGCCGGCGGAGGCCGCCACGCTGAAGCTGTGCGTCATGGATGAGGCGTGGCGCTTCATCCAGCATCCCACCCTGCGCGCCTACGTCCAGGAAGCGCTGAAGACCTGGCGCAAGCGCAACGCGATGATGTGGCTGGCGACGCAGGCGGCAGACGACTTCGCCTCCGCCGACTTGCTCCGCACCGTTGTCGAGAGTTGCCCGACGAAGCTGCTGCTCGCCAATCCGGCGCTCGACACGCAGCAGTACGTGGACCTGTTCCACCTGAACCCCATGGAAGTGGAGCTGCTGACGAGCCTCGTGCCCCGTCAGCAGATCCTGCTCAAGCGGCCGTCACTCGCCAAAGTGCTCTCACTGCACGTGGATCCGAAGAGCTACTGGATCTACACCAACACCCCTGTCGACAACGAACGCGTGGCGACCATCTTTCGTGAAAGTGGTTTCGACGCGGGGCTCGCCCGCCTCGCGGATTCGGCCTGAACGGAGGTGTGCAATGGTTCGTGGTCCCTGGGCGCTGCTCATCGCAGTCGCCATCGTCTCTCTGCCGGTGCCCGCGCACGCGCAGGACACTGGGATTCGTGAGGTCTCTGCGACGGAGCGGAGCCTGATCCCGCTCCAGACGCGCCTCCGCTACACGACGATGATCGTGCTGCCGGCCAACGACGAGATCCTGGACGTGATCTGCGGCGACCGCGACTTCTGGGTGATCAGCGCCACCCAGAACATCGCCCACGTGAAGCCCGCGAAGGCTGGCGCCGCCACGAACCTCAATCTCGTCACAGCCAGCGGGGCCATCTACTCGTTTCTGCTGAGTGAGGGTGGCCTACCCAACACGTCGCCTGACCTGAAGGTGTACGTGGCCAGCGACGAGACGACCCCGACCGGCCGGGCACGCTTCTACAGCGCGGCGCACGTGGAGGCGCTCGAGGCCAAGCTTGCCGAAGCCGAGGCGGCCATTCGATCGGCCGAGGCCCAGGCGGAGGAGACCACGGCGAAGTATCGGCAGGACTACCCGACGACACTCGAGTTCAACTACGGCGCTCCCAAGTACGAACGTCCGTTCTTCGTCCGGGCGATGTGGCACGACGGGGCGTTCACCTACGTCAAGTCGGATGCTCGCGAACTGCCGGCCCTGTACGAGGTGAAGGACGGCAAGCCGGCCGTCGTCAACTTCCAGGTGCGCGAGGGCACGTTCGTGGTGCCCAAGGTGCTCGACCGTGGCTATCTGGCGCTCGGCGAACAGAAGTTCTCGTTCGCCCTGCAGGAGCGGTGACGGGCGATGACTGAGCCGACCGACGCTCCCGGCACGGTGGGGGTGACCGATCGCCGGGTCCCGCCGCGTGGGGTACTGCCGCAGCACCTCCAGACGTGGCTGATGGCAGCGCTCGCCGCTGGCATCCTTCTCGTGATCCTGCTGGTAGGGCAGCCGGCGCCACCGACGGGACGGACGGCGGCTGCCACCACACCGCAGACGCCCAACGCCGACCGCGTGCGGGACTATCAGGACCGGCTCCGAACGCTCGAGGCGCAGGCGCTGCGCGACCTTCAGGCGCCGGACCAGGTGGGTGTGCCGACGCCGGCGATGTACTACGACGAACCCGCGCAGGCCCAGCCTGAGGATCCCCTCGAAGCGGACAGACGGCGTCGCGAGTACGAGAGCCTGTTCGCCAGCAATGTCGCCGTCAGTCGTCGGCCAGACAGCGAGCGACCCGGAGGGCAGA
>CAYMAG010000287.1:0-2328 GCA_964388335.1 uncultured Vicinamibacteraceae bacterium
GTGCGGCACTACTACGTGGCCCTGCCTGACCGCCTGAACTTCTCGGTGCTGTTCCTGAGGCCGACCGGCGACCACGACATCGGCGACCTGCAGGTCAGGCACCTGGTCGAGGCCACCACGACGGCCCAGGATCCCGCGACCATCTGGGGTATTCTCGTCCTGCTGGGCGTGGCGTCGCTCTGGCTGGCGATGAGCGCCATCCGGCACGCCTCGCCGCCTGCACCCCATGCCTGACCTCTTCACCATCGCCGATCGCACCTTCACGTCCCGCCTCTTCGTCGGGACGGGCAAGTACCCCTCCCACCAGGTCATGGCCCGCTGCCATGCAGCGTCTGGCGCCGAGGTCGTCACGGTGGCGGTGCGCCGGGTGGATTTGAACGACCGCAGCGGTGAATCGTTGCTCGACTACGTGGACGAGGGCATCTTCATCCTGCCCAACACCGCCGCCTGCTATACCGCCGACGATGCGATTCGTACGGCGCGCCTGGCGCGTGAGGCGGGACTGTCGAACTGGGTGAAGCTCGAGGTGATCGGCGACGAGCGCACGCTGTTCCCAGACAACGAGGCGCTCATCGAAGCCACGAAGGTGCTGGTCAAGGAGGGCTTCGTGGTGTTGCCCTACACGACCGACGACCCGATCGTCTGCCGCAAGCTCGAAGACGCGGGCGCGGCCGCCGTGATGCCGCTCGGCGCACCGATCGGTTCGGGCCTGGGCATCCAGAACCCGAACAACATCTCGATCATCAAGGAGTTCTCGCACGTCCCGGTGATTGTCGACGCCGGGGTCGGCACGGCGTCCGATGCCACGATCGCGATGGAGCTGGGTGCAGACGCGGTGCTGCTCAACACCGCGATCGCCGGCGCCGAATACCCGGTCGCCATGGCCGAGGCCATGAAGTATGCCGTGCAGGCGGGCCGTCTGGCGTTCCTCGCGGGTCGCATCCCGAAGAAGCGCTACGCCTCGGCGAGCAGTCCGCTGGCAGGCACGATTCATCAGACCTCGTCGAAGGGGTGAACGTGCCGGCACGCACCATCACCAAGGAGGACCTCGCCGCGCTCAAATCCGCGCGCGAGGCCGCCGATGCGGCCTACAACGCCGCCCTGTCGGCCCTCGACGCAGCGATTCCTGCCCAGCCGTCACTGCCCCACCCCCCGCCGGGTCCGGATGACACGCAGGTCACGCCGCTCAACGAGCGCTTCGATCTGCTGGCTGGCGTGGAGGTGCCGGGCGGCCTGAAGGGGCGTGTCGTACGGCTGGTCTGGAGCGTGCTGCAGCCCGTCCTGGCGCGGCAACAGGCCTTCAATGCCGCGCTCGTCGACCACGTCAATCGCAGCGTGCCGGTGCAGCGAGCCACGCGCGACAGCGCGGCGGCGACCATCGACGCCGTGAGAATCGAGCTGGAAAAGCTCGCCACGTTCCACTCGGCGTTGATTCAGTATCTGCAGCAGCTGACGCCCTTCGTCGACTCGAAGGACTACGAGTTCGACGGCCTCGCCGTGCGCCGGACGGAAGACATCGCCGAGGCGGTCGACACCCTGCACCATCGAACCGTGGGCCCCGGTGGTGCCATCAGCGGGGTGGGAGACGAGCTGAACAAGCGCCTCGAGGCGCTCGCCACGCGCGAGCGGCGGTTCGACGCGCGGGTGTCGGCGCTCAACGCCGCGCACGAACAGCTCGCACAGACGCTGGCCGTGGTGTCGCGCGCGACCCAGACGCTCAAGCGCGAAGTCGAGCGAATCGGGGATCGGGGATCGGGGATCGGGGATCGGGGATCGCGGATCGGGGATCGCGGATCGGGGATCGGGGATCGCGGATCAGGGCCTGGCAGGGACGGCTCTCCGAGCCACCCTCCTGCCTCGCCTGCCTCGCGTACGCCGACGCGCCTCGAAGAGCTGATCGGCCCTGCGGCCGGCCCCGCCTTCGATCCGCTCGAAGTGAGCCGAGGTCTGGCCATCGGCGACCTGGACAACGACGGCTTCCCTGACGTGGTGCTCACCAACAACGGCGGGCCGGCCCGGGTGCTGCGCAACACCGCCGCCACCGGCAACGCGTGGCTGGGTCTCGATCTGCGTCAGCCTGGACCGAACCGATTCGCGATCGGAGCGACCGTCGTGCTGGATGCCGGTCCGGCCGCCGGCGCCCTCCATCGCGTGCGCACGGATGGCAGCTATCTCTCCGCGTCCGACGCTCGCGTCATCGTCGGCATGGGGTCGCACACCGCGCCGGTGTCGGTCACGGTCACCTGGCCCGACGGTACGGCCCAGCGCTTCGAGGGGGTGCGGAGCGACCGCTACCATACGCTGTCGCGGGAGTGACGGTGACGTGCA
>CAYMAG010000288.1:0-2189 GCA_964388335.1 uncultured Vicinamibacteraceae bacterium
ACGAAGCGCGTGATCATTCGGCTTGGCGAGCGTGCCTCTGGTACTCCGCTGGCTCAGCTCACGCGGCCGATTTGCCTCGGCTGTTGTGACGCGGTCGTCGCGTCGGGTGGTACAGGGCGATGGGCCGCGTGAGATTGCCGCTCCGGTGCACGCGGAGGGCAACGTCTCCTGAAGGAACGCGACCACGTGCCACGTCCGCTCGACGGACGCCAGATGATGCGTGAGCCAGAGCACGTCGAGCATCGTATCGTCCAGCTCACGTGGGCGGATGTCGAGTACGACGGCGACACGCCGACGTGGTTGGCGTTGCGCGGCGAGCGCACGAAGAACCGGGCAGGGACGCGGCGCCGATCAGCGTCACGCTGGCGACGTTGCTCGCCACGCGACGGCTCGATCCGAACGGCGACCCGTTGCCCCCTACGGCCCACGTGTTTGGCAACGAGGTCGGCGAGAGGATCGACAGCGTGAAATCCGCATGGCGTGGCACCTGCCGTCGGGCGGGTATCGTGGATCTTTCCTTTCACGATTTGAGACGGACCGCCGGCTCTCGCTTCCTCCAGGACGGCGTCCCACTGCACGACGTGCGCGACCAGCTCGGGCATGCCTCGGTGCACAGACCGACACCTACCTGAACGGGACGCGGGAGACCCGCCGGACGGCAGTGTTGCGGGCCGAGCGGAAGCGGCTCGGCCTGCCACCGGCCGAAGCCTTCTGCCTAGCAGCCTGTGAGTTGCCATGCTGGCGTCGTGTATGTCATATTCGACATACGGACATGGCTCGACCCGTCGACGTGCCGCTCGTGTGGCTCTTCGGCGAGGTGAAGACGCCGCCGTTCAGCGCCCAGGCGCGAGTCGAGGCTGGATTTCTGCTGCGGCGGCTCCAGCAGGGCGAGACGCTGGGATTGCCTCCATCACGACCCATGCCCACAATCGGCGCGGGGTGCCACGAGCTTCGCATACCCGACCGGAGTGTCACGTGGCGGATCGTGTACCACGTGGCGGGCGATGCCGTTGTGATTCTCGACGTGTTCGCGAAGAAGTCGGAGGCGACACCACAGGGCGTGCTGGCAACGTGCCGCCGGCGCCTCGCGCAGTACCACGCGGTGACCAAGACGAGGACCCGACGATGAAGAACAACAAGAAGGTTCGGCTAGAGGCTGTGGGGTGGCGCGTCAGCGATGCCGCCGAGTTTCTGGGCCTGAGCGATGAAGAGCGGCGCTTCGTGGACCTCAAGCTCGCGCTCGCATCCGGCGTCCGCCAACTGCGCGAACGCCAGGGGCTGACCCAGGCCGCGTTCGCGAAGCAGCTCCGCTCGAGTCAATCCCGGGTCGCGAAGATGGAGGCCGCCGATGCCTCGGTCAGCCTCGACTTGATGATGCGATCGCTACTGAGCATCGGCGCAACGCCCCGCGATATTGCGAAGTTGATTCGGAAGGCTGAGGCAGCCTGACGTGTGCTTCTGCTGCAGCCGCTCCGATAAGAAGGGTTGGGCGGGGCCTCCGCAATCAGCCTAGGGGCATCACGGAGCCCCGCCCAACCCAATCCTTACCTGCGGCTGTCGGCAGCAAGCTTGCGTCAGCGCGCCTGCGACGCGAGCGCTCCCGTGGGGAGCCGGACATCTACTGGCCTATGCTGTCGAGCTATCGCTTGACCTCGGCCGTCTCATGTCGGACTGCCCCGTTCTCTCGAACCGCCGTCACCACGTCCCGGATCGCCGCGACCACCGCCTCCGGCCGATCCTGGTGGACATAGTGGCCTGCACCCTCGACGATCCGGTGGTCCGAGTTCGTGGATAGACCGGCCAGCTGCCTATGGAGATCGAGCCAGGCGCGCTGCATTGCGGCAATGCCTTCATCGGAAACGCCAGGTATCGGCCGGGTCGCCGTGGCGGTAAGAACTGCCACCGGGCGATGGCCAAGCGAGCCGGTCCGGCCAGCCTGAGCGGACATCGTGTCGACGGCGCGACCTTCTGCCAGAACGCCATCGGGTAAGCTCCGCCACCAGTATGCGGTTCGTGGAGTCGTACGCTCGGGCGCGAAGATCCGGTATGGTGCGAGAAGCCGGAAGAACCACCGGCGGTCAGGTTCCGACTTACGCTGCTCGATCAGCGTCCGAATCTCGGCAGGAAGCCGTTGGTCTTGCTCCGGGTGAGATGCGTCAACGAAGACGAAGCCACTCACTTCCCCCGGG
>CAYMAG010000289.1:0-2080 GCA_964388335.1 uncultured Vicinamibacteraceae bacterium
GAGCCAGCGGAGTACCAGAGGCACGCTCGCCAAGCCGAATGATCACGCGCTTCGTAGCCGCCTCCAACCACTTATGCTCCGATTCGGACAGCTCGTGATACGTGCCTGTCTCCGGAGCCCCGCGAGGACCGCTTCGGGACCGAGGGGTCGGAGGTTCAAATCCTCTCGCCCCGACCATTCACTCACTGACGTTTCGTGCCTGGCCGGCGCGAGCGTCTTCTGGGCACCTCGCGGCGCACACGCCGCTCGGGGGCACAAATCCTCTCGCCCCGACCACATTTCAGCCGTCCGTGTGCAACGGGTGTGCAACGGATTCCAGGGCACCGACAGCAAGGGCCGTCCAGCCGGGCGCCGCTTTGGGGCGTAAGTCCTCTCGCCCCGACCGCTTCTCTTCGGAAATCTTCAGCGACAGGCACCCGCGCGAAGCTTCGCGAGTGCACGGCTGCCGCCCCGGTGATCTCGATACGGTGGGTCTTGCTCCTGGCGGCGGCGAAAGGATGCGACTACAGCCCGAGTTCGGCCTTCACCTCGTCCCACGAGCGACGGGGCTCTTTCAGCGCCTTACGGGCAGCGGCGAGGTCAAGGCGATCCTCGAGCGCTTCGAGCAGTGCCAGGTCTTCGGCGCTGATGATGGCAGCAACCGTTTTTCCATGACGCTCCAGGGCGATCCGCTCACCGCGGTAGCCTGCGCGGTTCACCACCTCCGCGAAGTTGTCGCGTGCCGCCGTCGCGGTCATTGTGGTCATATGGCCTTCTCCTGTCAGTTCTGTCGGCTGTCAGACCTGTCTATTTTGGACGTTGTGTCAGTCTTGTGGAACATGAGTGGAGCCTGGCAGGCGGCGGGACCAGGATGCGGCAGGCCGACGACATTGCGCTCGCTCGGAAGCGATGAAGTGAGTACGAGCGACGAAAGAAAGGCCAAGGAGAAGGCATCGAGTGTCTCCAGGTCGGCCGCCGGCACGCCACCAGGTCTCTTGCACATCCTCATACTTGGAAGCGCCCTGCCGGAGTCGCGCCGGCCGGTTCGTGGCGACGATCCAGGCCGGCTCATGCGACGCGCAGCGGCTTGATGCGTGTCATGTCGTGGGCAATCGCCTGCGCCGCATCCCAGAGATCGACCGCTCGCTGTGCGTTCAACCAGAACTCCGGCGAGTTGCCGAACAGGCGAGAGAGGCGCAGCGCCATCTCCGGACTGACCGCTCGCCGGCCGCGCAGCAGCTCGTTGATCGACTGGCGCGATACGCCTGCGGCCGCCGCGAGTCCGACGACGGTCAATCCGTAGTCCGGCATGAAATCCTCGCGCAGCATTTCGCCGGGATGTGTCGGCCGCCGCTTCATCTGGCGGGTGTTCGGTACGGTGACGTGTCCACCTCGCGTCAGCGTCATGAATATGCGGCGAGTATGCCACGCGCGTGGCACATCGGCGGCCGCGCGCACCTGCCGGGCGTTCAGCTGTCCAGCAGGGGAATTGTGTCGGCGTCCCGCAAGCAGTCACGAGATGCGAGGCCCGTCGCCCACGCCCATCGTGTTTGGTACTGTGGTCGCATGAGAGGCGCTGCCGCGCTGGCCGTGTTGTTGCCTTCGCTACTGGCCTCGAACGTCACCGCTCAACAGGCTGCCGACCCGCCGTCCGAGCCTGCCCCACTTGCGCGTGGCTATCGCACCCGCGCGCTGGCCGGCGGCTGGGGCCACTCGTGGCTGCATGGCTGGCCCGGCTATGGCAAAGCCATCAGCGACATCGAGTACGTGGGGTTCTATCCGCAGATGGGCTGGTTCGTCTCGAACTGGCTCGAGTTGTACGGCGAGGGCACGGCGCACGTGTACTACGGCCCCCACACCGCGGTTCTCGGCGGCGTCGTCGGCATCGGTGGCCGCCACTACTTCCTGCGTGACAAGCCGTGGACGCCGTACTACACCCTGTCCGGGGGCATGGCGTGGACGTCGCTCGACGTGCCGGAGGTCGACCGGATCTGGAACTTCCAGGTGGTGTGGGGCGTGGGTGTCAAACGCATCACGCGCCGCGGGCCGGGCCTGATGCTGGAGTTTCGCAACCACCACATCTCCAACGCCGGCACGCGCG
>CAYMAG010000290.1:0-2078 GCA_964388335.1 uncultured Vicinamibacteraceae bacterium
TCGTCCGCGCGGTGAAGGCATGGGTTGGTGGCCCGGCGGCCCCAGCACGGGCGCCGGCACTTGTGGCACCGTCGCCCCGAGTACCGTCGCCCCCCGCGACGTCGGCCTCCGCACCGCCGCCATCCCCGCCCGCGTCACTCGCGCCGCAGCGTGTCCTGGCCGTCCCGCCGCCGGACCGTGCCCAGGTCGGCCCGCCGCCTGAGCCGGGTGCGCGAGTCGTCGCGCACCCGAAGGACGATGCGCACACGCCAGCGCTCGACGCACTCGTCGCCGCGGCGCGCCGGCACCTCGAGCCGATCCTGCACCGCAGCGGCAACATCCTGTACAGCGGCGTCGAGACGCTCCGTCCCGGGCCGGTCTACCTGCTTGGCCTCAACCCGGGAGGCGACCCCGAGGACCACATCCTGCGGGCGCAGACGATCGGCTCGACGCTCGACGAGTTGCCAACAAAGCATGTCAACGAGTGGCTCGACAAGAGCTGGCGTCGTGGCGGGACGCGCACGGAGCCCGGACAGTCGCTGCTCCAGAGGCGTGTCCAGTTACTGCTTCGGGGCCTCGGCCTCGAGCCGCGCGACGTGTGCGCGGCGAACCTGATCTTCGCGAGGAGCAAGGATGCCGCCACCAGCGGCTTCGCCGACCATGCCCCGATCTGCTGGCCGGTCCACGAGGCCATCCTCGACATTGTTCGACCGTCGCTCGTTGTCACATTCGGCAACTCGGGATTCTCGCCGTACGGCTACCTGCGCGGAGTGTTCACACCGGCGGGCGAGGAATCCTTCCCGTCGGGCCATGGCAACTGGGACTGCAGGACGTTCGATGCGGGGCGGTTCCGGGTGGTGGGGCTGCCGCACCTGGGACGATACGCGATCGACAGGCACCCGGGCGTCGTCACCTGGACGCGTGGGCTGCTGGATGCGCCACGGTGACGCGATCGACCAGTGGTAGGCGATCGACTTTGGGCGTCCCGGTCTGATCCCGCTCCAATGGATGAACTCGACTTGTCCGGCCTGTCCGACTCAGTTGAGCCCACGGCCAGGTGGATCTGCCCGAGGGCGACCCGCGGCGCCTCACGCGTGAAGAGGCCGACCGCCTGAACCGCGAGCAGGTGGGCGACATCCCTGTGCCGCCGAAGTACACCTCCGCCGACTTCCGCAAGGGCGAATGGTGGCGCCTGCGCGGCAAGCTGGACGTGCCGAAGGAGCGCTTCATCCTCTATCCCGGCGCCGAGCGCGCCGGCGATGCCACGCCCGTCGTCGGCTGGGCCGGCTGGGACCACCTGCAGCAGGCCCAGGCGGCCCTGGCACCCGCGCCTTCTGCAGCGCGATCGCGGTGTTCGGGTTGGCGCGTCGATCGCTACAAGGACTTCCTCAACGAGCGATAGCGCTTGCTGGCCGGTGCTGCCAACCGGTCAGGGCGTCGTCACCTGTGCAAAACCCATTCGCTCCAGGCGCTGAGACCCGCCACCAGAACTCGCCGGTCGCGACGAATTGCGGGAAATGGTGCGAATCACGCTGGAACGAGTCCGGCGCGGCTTGCCCAGCAAGAGTGTCCTCATGGTCGGGCTGCGAGGCGTAGGCAAGACGGTCCTGCTGGACCGAATGCGGGACGACGCGAAAGCCCCGTGGATGACCGCGCGTTGGAGGGGCTGAAGTTCAGTGCGTGTCTTCCCGATGATCTGGCGAGGAAAGGAACCGGCGGAGCGGCTCACCGACACCGCTTCAATCGCTGTCGTCCTCGGGACCAACCCGATGACGGCCGTACCCCGAGATACACGGTGATCCTTGCCACCTGGACCATCCGTGCCGGCTACCCACCCGACCCAGCCGCTCGACTGCGCGCCTCGGTCGTGACTCGTGACGACTTGCACGCACGCGCGTGGCCTCGTCGCGGTTGAGATCAGCGCGTGACATCTGCCGCTCGGACCTGCTGACGGAGGATCAACGACATGCCTCCTGGGCGGCCCCTGCACGAGTTCCCGACCGTCGCCGAGCGGCAGTACTGGGCATACGCCGACCTGGCCAAGGCGCACGCGGCCGTCACGGCTGGGGCGACATCGTACTCGCGCGTGCACTTCATGA
>CAYMAG010000291.1:0-2076 GCA_964388335.1 uncultured Vicinamibacteraceae bacterium
GCAGCGGAATGCCGAACAGCGTGGAGCGCCCGACGCGTGTGCCCATGATGCCCAGGAACTGCTGGACGGTAATGCCCTCCTGGATGTAGTTGGTCAGGTGAAAGTGCGAGTCGTTGAAGCTGCCGGCGGCGCCCTGGCCCTGCGCGCCGATGGGAGGCGCGAACGAACGGGTCAGGAGCGCCACCGCGCACACGGCGACAAGCATGAACGACGGGCGAAGAGCGTACCTGGCAGTCATGGGTCACGCCTCAGAAGTTCATCTCCAAGTTGAGGTGGAACACCGGCCCCCTGGCCCCGACCGGGTACGGATACGCCGTGTATCCCACCGGTGACCCGTTCACGTACATCCACTCGCCGTTGAGGCGTATCCCGCGTTCCTTCATCACGTACCAGTTCGCTCCGCCCCGCACTTCCCACGGGTCGCCGTAGCGTCCGAAGATCTGCGAGCCGCCGGCGTAGACCTGGAGAATCTTGGGAACCGCCATCGCCGACACCTGAAGCTGGTAGCCGCGGTCAATGATGTTCTCGATCGCGCCGGTGTTGATACCAGTGAAGTTGCCCAACCAGCGCCAGTAGTACTCGCCCTCGAGCGAGGCGCCCTTGTACTTCACGCCGGCGTCGACGCTCACCATCTGGTAGTCGACTTCGTTGACCGTGACGCCGGGGCCGAACAGGTCGGGCGTGAAGATGATGCTGCCGTCGGTCAGCCGGATCTGGCTGTTCTCGATCCCTTCCGTCCCGGGCTGGCTTTGTTTCTCCTCGAGGCTGTGCGTGTAGTGTACGCCGATGCGCGTGGCGACGGTCTGGTGGTTGTCGTAGTCGCCGAAGGTGTTCCACAAGCCGAACTCGCCGGTCGTGGGCAGCCACTGCACGGAGAAGGACTGCGTGTCGAAGTTGTTGTCGAGCTGTGCCGCGCTCACGCCGAGCGTGCTCAGGTTGTTGGCGAACATCGCCATGTACTTGACCCGTGTGTGCAACTCGCCCTTGAGCCAGACACCCGAGGTGTACGAGCCCCTGAAGAACTCGTCGGCGATCAGGCGGTCGTCCACGCCGAGCCAGTACGGGAACTGACCCTCGGTGCTTCGTACGGAGGGCAACGACGTGATGCCGACACCGACGCTCGCGAACCGGTTGAACGACCAGGTCAGGTTGCCGGCGCCGACGACCTGTGCCGGATCGCCCTGCGACGTGTTCGCCGACCAGACGTACAGGTAGTAGCGGAACTTCGGCGTGAGGAACCACCCTGAGAACGGCGCGAAGAACTTCTGCAGCTGCACGTCCTGCCGCCGCTGCACGGTGTGCGTATTACCGAAGGCGTCGACGTAGGTCTCGTCCAGGTTCCGCTGATTCAGATACCGCCCGTAGCTGAACAGCCGAAAGTAGATCTCTCCTTTCTCGCCCTCGAACAGCAGGAAGCCGGCGTTCGGTACGTGCCGGGGCGACCGCGCCTTCGACGTCTCCGGCAGGACGACCTGGCCGGTTGCGAACTCGGCGCTGCACCCGTCCGACACCCAGACGCTGTCCTGCTCGTACCCCCACGTGCGCCCGAGCAGGCAGGGCGCCTCGCCCATCGATCGCAACAGCACGACGCCGGCCGACGTGTCCGCCGCGCACGCCGTGCGCTCGCCCGGTGTCGACGTGCATGACAGCGTCCCCACCACTGGCTGCGGTGTCGAAGGCTGGGAGGCATCGGCGCCCTGCGCGGGATCCTGGGCTGCGCCGGCAACAGCCGATCCCGGGAGTGAGAGGGCGAGCACCGCGACGAGCGCGAACACACCCTGGCAAGCACTGGACATCCGCATCGGGGGTGAGGGCTGCACAGGCTGTGCCACAGAGCCGCATGAGCTGGCCAACGCCGGAAGTCATTGCTGGTGAAGAGATTTCGCCAACACGTCGAGCGCATTCCCCGCGGTCGACTCCTACATTCCGTGATCGCTCCGGTCTGCCGTGAGCGGCCGGCCACACGTTGAACACGGGTGCCGGTCATGGTCGAGGTAGCACTTGAACGATTCCTGGACGAGCTGCGGGCTCGGGCAGACGCCGCCGCTGTAACGTCTCGTACAATCGCGGAGCCGA
>CAYMAG010000292.1:0-2024 GCA_964388335.1 uncultured Vicinamibacteraceae bacterium
CCGGCGCCGATCTGATCGTCGGGCGACGCGACCGTCTCGAAGACTGGCACGCGGCTTTCGAGGGCATGCACTCGGGGCAGGTCATCAAGTCGGTGCTGCTTCCGAACGGCTGAGGTGGGCCGGGGTGGGGTCAGGTCTGCGAGTGCACGCGCGAGGTGCCAGGTCGCACGTTGTGCGCAAACCATCCCGACCGGGGTGCGTCTGAGATCCGTACGGCCGCCGGCCGGCGCCGGCAGCATCCGAACCACGGCAGGGAGTTGCTACGTGAGAAGGGCAGTGGTGTACGCCACGTCGTGCGCGAGCGCGGTGCTGCTGGGCGTCGTGCTCTCGGCGCAAGGCCCGGTGTCACTCAGCGGACAGTGGCGATTGAACAGCAGCCTCAGTGACGTGGGCGCCGGTTCGTCCGACGGAACGATGTCCGGTCCACAAGGAGGGCGCGCACCCATGGGTGGCGGAATCGGCGGCCTCGGCGGGCCATCGATGGGTGGCGGGATGCGGGCAGGTCCTGTGCAGGATCCGGAGCAGATGAAGCAGCGCCGAGATCTGCTGCGCGAACTGCTCGAACCCGTGAGTCGTGTCACGATCGAGCAGGACGCCCAGACCGTCAGCTTCATCTACGCAGACGGACATCGCGTGACCTATCGGACGAACGGCAAGGCCGAGAAGCACCAGGCCGTCAACGGGACGGTCGAGACCGAGACGCGCTGGGTGCGCGGCGCGCTCGTGCGCGAAACGAACATGGACGACGGCATGACGATCACCGAGACGCTCACGCTCGAGGAACCGGGCCTGCTGGCGGTCACCGTCCGGATGAGCGGGGGACCACTGCGTCGCGCGAAGCCACTGCGGCGCGTCTACGAACTCGAAACGCCGGCCGGCGCCGGCGAGGAGCGGGACCGGGCATGACGTGGACGTTGAAGGCGGCATACGACCTGTCGGGTCGCGTCGCTCTGGTGACGGGCTCGACCTCCGGCATCGGTGCGGGCGTGGCCGGACTGCTGGCCGATCTGGGCGCCTCGGTGCTCGTCACGGGAAGGGACGCCGCCCGCGGACACGCGGTCGTCAGCCACATTACCTCGCGCGGCGGGCGCGCCGCCTTCGCGTCAGCCGACCTGACCGACGCGGACAGCTGCCGCGCCCTGGTGGCGACGGCGGTCGAGACGCTGGGCCGCCTCGACGTGCTCGTCAACAACGCGGCGGACACGTCGCGCGGTGACGTCCGTACCACGCGCGTCGAAGACTGGGATCGCATCCACGCCATCAACGTGCGTGCGCCGTTCGTTCTGATGCAGGCGGCGGTCGACGTCTTCGACGGGCAGGGCGGCGGTGGATCGATCGTCAACGTGGGTTCGGTGAACGCGTACATCGGCGAGCCGAAGCTCACGGCGTACTCGGCCTCGAAGGGCGCCCTCATGACGCTGACGAAGAACGCCGCGGCACAGCTCAACCAGGCCCGCATCCGCGTGAACCAGATCAACGCGGGCTGGACGCTCACGGAGGGCGAAGACCGCGTCAAGCGCGAGGACGAAGGCAAGGGTGACGAGTGGCTCGAGGAAGCCGTCGCGACCAGGCCCTTCGGCCGCCTGCTCGAACCGAAGGACATCGCGTACGCGGTGGCGTATTTCGCCAGCGACGCCAGCGCGTGCGTCACCGGGACGGTGATGGACCTCGAGCAGTATCCAGTCGGCGCGCCGCCGGGCTGGTAGGGGGTCATGCGTCATGCCTGATGCCCGCCCAGTCTCGGCGAGCCTGGGCCTACCGGGGCCGTGCTGCTCGCGTTGCTTCGTGTCTTCGTCCTTAGTTCCTTAGTTCCTTAGTTCCTTAGTTCCTTTCGTCCTTCGTTCCTTCGTTCCTTCCGTCCTTCCGTCCTTCCGTCCTTTTTTCCTGTCTTCCTCTCTCCCTTTCCCCTTTCCCCTTTACCCTTTTGCCCATGTCTTCTCCCCGCATCTCTCTCTTCCCGAAGTGCTATTTCGACGAACTCTGCGCCGGCCAGATGGACTACCTCCAGTGGCTGCGTGACGCCG
>CAYMAG010000293.1:0-1981 GCA_964388335.1 uncultured Vicinamibacteraceae bacterium
CCTGCAGTGGTCGCTCGTCGCGGAACTGATCAGGTCGTGGGGTGAAGGCGCCGGCGTGTCGGCAGACGAGGGCCTTCCGCCGTCGATCTTCATCGTCGGTGACAGGAAACAGTCCATTTACCGATTCAGGGACGCCGACGTGGGGCTGCTCGACGAGGCCGCCGGATACATCGAGCAGCTCGGCACACGAGGCCGCGTACGTGGCGCCATCAGCCAGAGTTTCAGATCCGTGCCGGCGCTGCTGGCCTTCACCAACGACGTCGCGGCAGCGATGGTCGACGCCCGCGCGCCGGGGGCCGTTGCGTTCAGGTACACCGAGTCGGACAGGTTCCCGGTGGACCAGGCGGCCGGCGCGACAGATGCCGCTCCCACGCTGGGCCTCGTCGTCGGCGAGGATGCGGACGCGTGCGCCCGGGGCGTCGCGCAGGAGATCGTCCGTCTGCTCGACTCCGGCACCGTGACCGAGCGAGACGCGCGGGGGCCACGACGTGTGCGTCCCGGCGACATCGCGATCCTCTTCCGATCGCGTGAGAGCCACCGCGAGTTCGAGCAGGCGCTCGCCGATCGCGACGTGCCGAGTTACGTGTACAAGGGACTCGGCTTCTACGACGCCGACGAAGTGAAGGATCTCGTGGCGCTCGTCCGGTACCTCGCCGTGCCCGACTCTGACCTCCGTGCGGCGGCGCTGCTGCGGTCACGGTTCGTGGGCCTCTCGGACGAAGGGCTCAGGCGCCTCGCGCCGGGGCTGGCATACGCGCTGGCGCGACCGCTTCCCGGGCACGTGACCCTTTCTCCGCGGGACGCCGAGGCGCTCGGACGCTGGAGGGCCGCGCTGCCCGCCTGGCTGTCGCTCGCCGATGCCCTGCCGCCGGCCGACGTGATGGACCGCATCATCGACGAGACGGCCTTTGCGTTCGAGTGGCGTGGGGCGCGGGCACAGCAGGCCCGCGAGAACGTGAAGAAGTTCCGGGCGCTGATGCGTCGCATCCAGAACCGCGGCTATGCCACCATGGCGCGCATCGCGGCGCACATCGACCGCCTGTCGGCGGGCGACGAGTCGAATGCGGCATTGAACGCACTGGATGCGGTCAACCTCATGACGATTCACGCCGCCAAGGGCCTCGAGTTCCCCGTCGTCTTCGTCGTCAACGTGACGCGGGCAACCGGGGGACTGCCGCCGGCGATGCGCGTGGTGGCCGCGCCCGACGACAACCGTCCCCTCGTGGCCGTGTCGACCTTCGACCGCGATGCGAAGCAGGTCGAGGCCCAACAGGAGCGGGAAGAGACGAAGCGGCTCGCCTACGTGGCGCTGACCCGCGCCCGTGAGCGCCTCTACCTGAGCGCACCGCAGCCTCGAACGGGCCGCGTGCTGTCGGGCAGTCTCGCGGAAGTCCTGCCGGACGGCCTCGTGCAGCTGCTCACGTCATCGCCATCCGCTGGCGAGACGGAACGCACGTGGCGAGGCGAGCGGTGCACGCACCGGTTCCTCGTCTGCGAGATTCCACCAGCGATCGACACGACGCTCGCCATCGACCCGACCACACCCGTACAGGACGCCGTGCCGCCGAGCCTGGTGCCACTGCCGACAGCCGCGCAGGATCGTGGGTCCGTCACCGCGCGTGCGGTCGGCCGTCCTGCACCGTCGGGCGGCGACGACCTCGAGGCGGCGGCAGAGGCCGACGTAATCGTCGGGCGCCTGGTGCATCGCCTGCTCGGCCGCGGGCGTGCGGACATGACCGATGGCGAACTCGGCGCGCACACGCGCGCGGTGGCCGTCCTCGACGAAGTCGCATTGCTCTCGGACGATCTCGTCGGGGACGTCGTGCGGCTGTTCCGGGCGGTTGTGGGCGACGCGGAATTGCGACGATGGTTGTCCGACCCCGCCGCGCGGTTCGAAGTGCCGATTTCCATCCGGGTCGACGATGCGGACGGCGCGGCACGGCTGGTACGCGGCACGATCGACTGCGTCGTGCCGGTGGAC
>CAYMAG010000294.1:0-1952 GCA_964388335.1 uncultured Vicinamibacteraceae bacterium
ACGACCCTTCGGCGCCCCACGTCGGACCGTCTGGGCCTGGGGGTCCGTCGATCGGGCGATGATCCCGCCCTCGTCGTCTGGCGCCTCCCATTCGACTTCCCGGCCGAGTGCGGGTAGTGCGCCGACGTTCCCGGCCGGCGGAGTGGTCACTGCCGCCGGTCCAGCTGCCGCCGCAGATCCTGTGTGCGCTCGCGGGCTCGATCGATCAGTGTCGCGGCAAACTGTCGTTCTTCCCCGCTGAGGGAGGCCTCCTCGGCGGCAAGGCTCAGCGCCTCGGGCAACCCATCGACGTACGTCCGTGCGCGCGAGTACACCCAGTCCGCGATGGCTCCTTGCCCCAGGATGCCGTTGAAGACACTGGCCTCGCGCACGATATGCCGAGGCTCGATCTCGAAGGTGCGATAGTGGCCGTCGAACGACATCGCGAGCTTTGCTCTGCGATTGTTGATCTCGGGATACGCCAGTGCCGAGCCGAGGTCATAGAGAGGCGCAAGGCGAGGCCATCCCGTTCGAGACATCGACCAAAGCAACGCGTAGTTCTTCGCATGAGCGTCGGTGCCCAGCGCAACCCAGTTGAAGATCGTGGCGTCGAAGAATCCCAGGGCGTGCATGGGGCCGGCGGGACCGAATCTGTCGATGATGAGCTGTGAGATCGCGGCGATGCCTGGGCCGCCCTCGTTCTGATACTTCGCAGTCGGGTGCGTGCCCGTCGCCTGCGCGAAGTCCTCCTGGTGCCTGCGGGCGATTGCAGGTCCCTCAGTTTGCTCGGTGCGCCGATGCCGGTCGAAGCGCTCGATCACGATCGCGCTCTCGTCGTCGAAGTTCACCAGTCGGCTGCGTGCGACATCCATCTTCAGGTGATGCGCAGCGCGCATCGTCAGGTGCTCATTCAGATCGCCCCAGCGGAGCCCTGCTACGCCGGGCTTGACGATGTGCGTCGACGCGGCGCGTCCGGTCGCGAATCCCCAGGCGTCGGGGCCACGGACGAGAGTGAACTTGGACTGTGCTCCGGCGAGCGAGAAGTAGCCACCGTCGTACCCTGACGCCACCCACGCAGAAGGGTCGGCTCGCAGTTCGCGCAGATGCGAGGCGATGATCGCGTCATCGACCCATTCGATCTCACCCGGTCCGTCGAGGACCGGCTCGTCCCACTGCGCCGAGTCGATGAGCTGTACGGCGCCCGCCGCATCCAGTCCGACGTTCGCAAGCAACCCCATCGGGTTGCGCGGGGAGACGCCGAACGTCCGCCCCCACCGTGCCAGCACGTCGTCATTGTCGGGCAGAAGGTTCCAGAGGAAGTTCCCGGGCGCGGTGCCCTCGTGTCGGCGTCGGCTCTTCGGCAACGACAGTGACAGTTCGAGGCGGCCGGCATCGCGCCGCCAGGCGGAATCGAATTCCAGCGAGACGTCGCCACCATCGCGCTGGGTGAACCAACCGATGCGCCCCCCGTCCAGATACGCAGTGAGCCTCACGGTTGCGCCTTCGGCACGTCCCATGGGTCGACGACATCCATGAACATCGGATCCGAGTCAGTCTCGTCCTCTGCCGTGTCGACCTCGGCGTACAGATCAAGTGCATTGAGCACCGCCATCAGGCTGTCCACGCTGGCGCTTCCGGCGCGACCGGACTCGAACCGCACCACCCACTGGCGGGCGCGCCCGATCCGCTGCGCCAGATCTGCCTGAGTGAGCCCCAGGTCGGAGCGGCGATCGCGGACGATGTTCGCCCAATCGTGCGAGACGTTCACGAGCACTGGTCTTCCCTCCGTCTTTCCCACCATGTACGAGATTCCAGACACGCCCTGCTATGTACGAGAATTCTGACATGCTCCGAGGTGTACGTCAACGCGTACACTGACAAACCCGCACATGTCCCAGATGGATGTTCGGCCGAGCCTGCTCGTCGCCGACACCCTCAAGGTCAGCCAGAGCACGGCGACCCGCCTCATGACC
>CAYMAG010000295.1:0-1931 GCA_964388335.1 uncultured Vicinamibacteraceae bacterium
GTCGCGGTGGTCGAGGGAGTCGGCGACCACGGCTGCGAGTACATGACGGGGGGCCGCGTCGTGGTGCTCGGCCAGACGGGGCGCAACTTCGCCGCCGGCATGAGCGGCGGTATCGCCTACGTCATCGACCCGGACGGCGACTTCTCGCAGCGCTGCAACCGGGAGATGGTCGTGATCGAATCGCTCGAGGCCGAGGACGAGACGTTCGTGCGATCCATCGTCGCGCGGCACTGCGCACTCACGGGGAGCGCCATCGGCGCACGGGTGCTCGAGCACTGGAGCAACAGCCTCGAGCGGTTCGTGCGCGTGATGCCGACCGACTACAAGCAGGCGCTCGAGAAGCAGCGCGCCGAGCAGTTGGGAGTGGCCGTCTGATGGGCAAGGCGACAGGATTTCTCGAGGTCACCCGGGAGACGCCGAAGCGTCGTCCGGTCGAGCAACGTGTGCAGGACTGGCTCGAAGTCTACGAGCCGTTTCCCGTGCCTGCGCTCAAGGCGCAGGCCGGCCGCTGCATGGACTGCGGCATTCCCTTCTGCCACCAGGGGTGCCCGCTCGGGAACCTCATCCCCGACTGGAACGACCTGATCTATCGCGATCGCTGGCGGGAGGCGATGACGCGGCTGCACGCGACCAACAATTTTCCCGAGTTCACGGGACGCCTCTGTCCGGCGCCCTGCGAGACCGCGTGCGTGCTGGGCATCAACGACCAGCCCGTCACCATCAAGCAGGTGGAAGTCTCCATTGTCGACCACGCCTTCGAGCAGGGCTGGGTCGTTCCGGAAGTACCTGCGCGCCGCACGGGCAGGCGGGTCGCGGTGATCGGTTCGGGCCCCGCCGGGCTCGCCGCGGCACAGCAGCTTGCGCGCAAGGGCCACGATGTCGTGCTGTTCGAGCGTGCCGATCGCATTGGCGGCCTGCTGCGCTACGGGATCCCCGATTTCAAGATGCACCGGCGGTTGCTCGATCGCCGCCTCGAGCAGATGGCCGCCGAGGGTGTCGAGTTCCGTACCAGCGTGAACGCCGGCGTGGACATCACGGGTGCCGAGTTGCGCTCGCAGTTCGATGCCGTGGTGTTGTCGGTCGGCGCCACGCAGCCCCGCCCGCTGTCGGTGCCCGGTGCCGAGCTGGCAGGCGTGCACTACGCGATGTCGTATCTCGAGCAGCAGAACCGCGTGGTGGCCGGCGACGTGGTGCCCGACGCGGAGCGCATCCTCGCGACGGGGAAGCGCGTCATCATCCTCGGCGGCGGTGACACGGGGGCCGACTGCCTCGGCACGGCACATCGACAGCGGGCGCTCAGCGTAAGGCAGTACGAGATCGCGCCCCGCCCGCCGGATCAGCGCAGCGAGCGTGACCCCTGGCCGCTCTGGCCGAACATCTATCGCGTGTCGGCCGCGCACGAGGAGGGGGGCGAACGTGACTACGCCGTGATGACCACGCACCTCGAGGGCGAGGACGGCGAGCTGAAGCGCCTGCACGCGGTGCGCGTCGAACTCGTGCAGCACGATGGCCGTTTGTCGTTCGAGCCGGTCGCGGGGACGGAGTTCAGCGAGGACGTCGATCTGCTGCTGCTGGCCATGGGCTTCACGGGGCCGGAGAAGGCCGACCTCTTCACCCAGCTGGACGTGGCATGCGATGCCGGCGGCCGCGTGCAGGCCGACGCCGTCACGCGTCAGACGTCGACGCCCGGTGTGTTCGTCGCTGGCGACGCGCGTCGCGGCGCGTCACTCATCGTGTGGGCCATCGCCGAAGGACGCGAGACCGCCGCGCAGGTGGGGGAGTATCTCGACGGGAAGTGATGGTCATGCTTCATGCTTCATGAATGCTTCATGCCTGAAGCCTGAAGCCCGAAGCCTGAAGTGAGGTCCTGAAGCCTGAAGCCGGAAGCCGGAGCCCGAAGCCTGAAGCCTGAAGTTCGAAACATGAAGCAT
>CAYMAG010000296.1:0-1909 GCA_964388335.1 uncultured Vicinamibacteraceae bacterium
CGGGGGACGGCCGGCGACCGCTACCAGGTGGTGCTGCACGTGGATGCACCCGCGCCGCAGACGGACGCGGCCGGCATCGACGATGGACCGGGTCGGACCACCAGGCCGACCACTGAAGCGCATGGGCTTCCACCGTCGCGCTCGGCGCGTTGGCGGACGAGTCAGCGCGGGCGAGCCGCGGACGCGGCGTCACGAACCCGCCCGCGCGCGTGGTCTCTGGACGAGTCCGCGCCAGACGCCGGTCAGGCTGCACTCGAAGTAGACGATGGGGCGGTGGGCATTTCCGCGGAAACGTCCCGGCGGCTCATGTGCGACGCCTCGGTCGTCGTCATGCGTCACGGGGCGGACGGCACCGTGCTCGACGTCGGGCGCAGGACGCGGACCATCCCTCCGGCGATCCGGCGCGCCTTGATGGCCCGCGACACGCGCTGCCGGTTCCCTGGGTGCACGGCACGTCGATGCGACGCGCACCATGTTCGCCATTGGGCCGCGGGCGGCACCACGCGCCTCGACAACCTCGTGCTCCTGTGTCGGACGCATCACCGCGCCGTACACGAGGGCGGCTGTCGCATCACGCGGGCGTGTGACGGGACGTTCGCGTTCGTCCGTCCCGATGGCCGCCGGCTCGACGTCGCCCCCGGACCGCCGCGCGTGCTCGATCCATGCGCCGATCCACTGGCACCGACCGCAGTGCGCCTGGCTGCGGAAGGCCTGCGCATCGGACCGCGCACCGCGACCCCGCGCTGGGATGGCGAGCCGTTCGACGTCGGCTGGGCCGTCGACGTCCTGCGCACCAATACGGTCGGACACCCGAGGCAGACTTGGACGCCGACCTCCGCGTTGCGAACGCGGCGCTCTCCCAGTTGAGCTAGCCACCCACTGCAGGCGCTGAGGGCTGTCTGGCTGACGCCAGACCCTCGGTCCGATGGCGAGCATGCGCCGATCCTGTCGCTCGACGACAATCTCGACCTTCTGACGGCCTTCCTTCGTCCGCAGATGCCGAAGCCTTCAGCCGCCTGCGCCAGGACGCAGACCGACAGCGTGACCGGCGACTCGACTCATCAAGGCCATCGTGGACAGTTCATCCTCCGCCCGGCGCTTCGCCCAGTACGTCCTCCACGAGCCCGTGCATGTCCTCAGCTTCGATCTGAAGTGAGGGGATGGCCGGGGATGGCCAGGATACAGGGTGCTCGCCTGGTATCTGTGGGTCGCAGGATGTGTGTATACGTGATGTCGAGCCAGTTAGTGAAATGCTGCACGCACCGGGAATCGAGTCGCCGGCGCCTGCTGGACGCAGGATGGACGCTTGGTGTTCTCGAATGGCAACACCCCGCTATGATTGCTCCCTTCGTTCGAATGCGAAGTGGCTTCCCCCATCCCTGGCCAGGGCCAGCACTTGTGCGCTGCACGAGCTGACGATATCAAATCATGCCGCCGGCTCCCTTGGAGCCCTGAACATGCCACACTCCGGCGACGCGAACCACCCGTCGCGTCCCTCCTCGACGCCCTGGCCGCGCGCGCGCCTGAAGCACGCGGTCCACCGCACGCAGCAGCAAGCTCGCCACCGCGCGGCACAGGTCGTGACCCCACGCCAGCTGGTACCGCACGCGATCCGGAGACTGCGCACCCACTGCCGGGCTACTTCCTTCGGGGATCAGCGTGCGCATTAGGGACGTCGGGTTGCACACCGACGCGCCGCTGAAGAACTATCTGTGACCGCGAGCCGATCACGCGCCGGCCCGTCCGCAGCGCGGACAGCACCGCCTGGCCTTCGTTGCCGGCCAGTTGCTCACGCCGCGTCGAACGTGACGTGGAGCAACTCCGCTGGCGCCTCCCGGTGCTCGAGCCGCTCCACAATCACGCGCAGTGCCAGTGCCTGGACCTTCGCCACGGCTTCATCGCGGTCAGC
>CAYMAG010000297.1:0-1904 GCA_964388335.1 uncultured Vicinamibacteraceae bacterium
GGCCGTCGGCTCCACACTCCCTGTTTTCCGGCCTGTTCGTGACCCCTCGCGAACGGTTTCGGGCCGGTTTCCGCGAATAAGCCTCTTCTACACTCTAAGGTTCTAGGGTACAATCGCCATCGCCTGACGGGCACTATGACGGGCACTGTGCCCGCGTCAGGCGATCTTGCCCAGAGTGACCGTCATGCGCCTCACTGATGCCGCGATTCGCCGCGAAGCCGCGCCCCCACGGCCGCGCAAACTCTTCGACGGCGACGGCCTGTACCTGCTGCTGCACCCGAGTGGCGGCAAGTGGTGGCGCTTCGCCTACCGCCTGCAGGGGCGCCAGAAGGTCGTCTCGTTTGGCACCTACCCGGACGTCACGCTCGCCACGGCCCGCGTGCGCCGCACCGAGGCCCGGCAGCAGGTGGCCGACGGCCTCGACCCGTCCCTGCTGCGGCGAGCAGCCAAGCGGCGGGTCGCGTCGACGGACACCTTCGCCGGCGTCGCGGCCGAGTGGCTCGCGGGACAGGCCAAGGTGTGGGCCGCGAGCACGACCGAGAAGGCCACCTATCACCTGAGCCTCCTCACGCGGGCCATCGGCGCGCGGATCATCGCCAGCGTCGAACCCCCCGAACTCCTCGGGATCCTCCGCGCGATCGAGGCGCGGGGGCACAGCGAGACGGCCCACAAGGTCAAGCAGCGGGCCGGACAAATCTTCCGCTACGCCATCGCGACCGGCCGCGCGGTGCGCGACCCCACGGCCGACCTGCGCGGCGCCCTCCAGCCCATCTGCCGGACGCATCGCGCGGCGCTGACCGACCCTGCAGACATCGCCCCCCTGGTGCGCGACCTGCGCGCCTATCACGGCTCCCGCGTGGTCGCCGCCGCGCTGCAGCTGCTGCCGCTCGTGTTCGTGCGGCCGGGCGAACTCCGGCTCGCGACTTGGGCAGAAGTGACCGTGGACGGCCCGGCCCCCCTGTGGCGGATCCCAGCCGCGCGGATGAAGGAGCGCGAGGCGCACCTGGTACCGCTCAGCACCCAGGCGGTCGCCGTGCTGCTCGGGCTGCGGCAGCACACCGGCCCAGGGCCGCACGCCGCCGCGAGCGACACGCTCGTCTTTCCGTCACGCGTGGGGGCGCGGCGGCCCATCAGCGAGAACACGCTAAACAGCGCCCTGAGGCGCCTCGGGTACGGCGCGCACGAGATGACGGCGCACGGCTTCCGCACGCTGGCCTCGACGCGTCTGCACGAGATGGGGTGGTCGTCCGCGGTCATCGAGCGCCAACTGGCGCACGCCGACCCGAATAGCGTGCGCGCGGTCTACAACCGCGCCGCGCACCTCGAGGAGCGGCGCACGATGATGCAGGCGTGGGCCGACTACCTCGACAGACTGGCGACGTCGCCGCCGGCGGCCAGTTACGGCTGATTCCGCCGCCCGTTCAGCCCACCGTTCAGCCCACCTCCCGGGTCGTCGGCGCAGACGCCGCCGCGTGCACGCGGGCGACACCCCGACCCCCGCAGGTGCGCCACCGGAAAATAGGTGTTGACACCATCATGCTAGCAAGATACAATCGGTTCATCGCATCGGGGATGGCCCTGATGCACAGCCGGCCCGCGAGGGCAGAGAGCCAGGACGACATGACGAGCCAGACACGAGACCTGATGTACGGCACACCCGCAGAGCAGGCCGCCCGCGCCGAGCGCGAGGCCCAGACGATCGCCGCTCGCGCGCGCATCGCCCTGGACGCGGCCGGCTCCGTGCTGGACCGCGCGTGCGCCCGTGACCACGGCGGGAGCGCGCGGCTGTTCCCGGCACAGCGAGACTACTACCAGTGCGACGGCTGCGGCACCAGCTACCACGTGACCGAGGTCGCGGAGGGCGGGGCGCGCCATGGACAGGACGGCGTCGTGGGAGGTGCGCG
>CAYMAG010000298.1:0-1891 GCA_964388335.1 uncultured Vicinamibacteraceae bacterium
GGGCGGCGAGTTCGGCGATGGCATCGCCAAGCTGTTCGATGGACGTCTCCGGCAGACAGCCGATGGACGCGCAACCGACCGGCTCGCCGCGCGGCCCCACCGATGGCAGACGAGGTGTCATGGCAGATGTTACTCAGTACATACACGATAGTAACATCGCGTATCGTGACGTTCGTGGCGGCCGCAGCGCGCCACAACAGCCGGCGCACCGACCTCGATGACGTCAGGCAGGTGGAACGCGCCATGTGCGCCCGGCACGGCCGCGAGAGGGACATTCGTGCCGCTGGTGTCGACATCTCGCGAACGTCGCCAGAAAAGCTGTCAAGGACAAAAACGCGCGCTCACGACGTATCTCGAGCGGCGTGTCATCGTTGCCGAGGCGCCACGACCTGCCCGGCGCAGGCGTCACGGGCGTGGAGCGCCACGCGTGACGGCTGCTGGACATGTCGACGCAGTGCTCCACGCTCGGAGCCGCGCTCGACGGCCTCGAGCGGCGCGACGACGCTTTCGCCCTCGGCAGCAAGGGCGGCGGCGATGAGCGCCATGCCGGAGCGGAGATCGCGTGTGTCCAGATGACGCCCGCGCAACGGTCTCTGACCGGTCACGACCATGCGGTGCGAGTCGCGCAAGGAAGACACCCGAACCCCGGCGGTCGACGACTTCGTCCAAGCCGACTCGCTCACCAGGTACGAGACGCCTGGCGTTGGCCCATGTCAGTGCGCGTACGGTGGCGGCCTCGGACCATGGGGCCGCTCCTGGCTCACTTGTGCGGTGCGTTCGGCCACAGCACGGAGCGGTCAATGCTCTCGATCGTCGGACGCCCCGTCAATGCCATGGCCATCTCGAATTCTCCACGGATGATGTTGATCACGCTGCTGACTCCTTCAGCGCCGCCGATTCCCAGCCCGTAGAGGTAAGGACGGCCTATCATGACCGCCGAGGCGCCTGAGGCGAGAGCCTTGATCACGTCGGTCCCACGCCGTATGCCACCGTCCACCAGGATGGGCACTCGCCCTGCGACCGTGTCGGCAACTCGCGGCAGCACGTCTATCGTCGCAGGCGCAGTATCGAGATTGCGCGCCCCGTGATTGGACACCATGATGCCGGATACACCCTGTTGAACCGCGTGATCCGCGTCCTGAGGACTGAGGATGCCCTTGAGCAGCACCGGGACACGCGTGAAGGATCGGAGCCAGTCGATGTCCTTCCACGTCACATTGTCGTGGTTGCCGCTCATGAGCTTTCGTTGGCCGGTGTTTATGTCGTGCAGGTGCGGGGTCTTCACACCGGGTGGGAGGGTGAAGTTCACCCGCTGCAACCGATTCCTGGCGCCCAATGTCGGCTGATCGACCGTTACACAGAGCGCCAGGCACCCCGCGGCTTCGACTCGCTGCACCAGGTCTCGCGTGAAGCCGCGATCACGCTGGATGTACATCTGAAACCACAGAGGATGCGTCGCGTCACGCGCGATTTCTTCAATCGTGGTGTTCGTTGCGGTGCTCACGACATAGGCAGCAGAAGCTGCGCCCGCTCCCCGCGCCGTCGCCACTTCACCCTCCGGATGAATGGCACGGTGAAAAGCGGTCGGCGCAAGCAGTATCGGGAATGCCAACCGTCGA
The DNA here is from genome assembly GCA_964388335.1 of uncultured Vicinamibacteraceae bacterium. Taxonomy (GTDB): domain Bacteria; phylum Acidobacteriota; class Vicinamibacteria; order Vicinamibacterales; family Vicinamibacteraceae; genus JAEZDP01. The sequence goes on from CAYMAG010000298.1 coordinate 1,620, forward strand.
TCGAAGAGTGTGACGCTGGTATCGAGCCTGGACACATCCACCAGCACCTGCGGGTGCAACTGGATCTTGTCGTACGCTTCGCGGTTCCAACGCAACGTGTTTTCGTCGGCGGCGCCACTGGCAATGAACTCGTACGCCATATGGGGAAGGCGTTGACGTGCCAGCGTCTCGAAGTCGAACAGGTTCAGCGCCTCACCCGCGGACCATGTGTCCGTTGCCGGCTGCTGACTGGCCGCGCGCGCGAGGGTGGTTCTGGATAGCAGGGTGCAGGC
>CAYMAG010000299.1:0-1885 GCA_964388335.1 uncultured Vicinamibacteraceae bacterium
GCGTGGCACTCCGCGCCCTCCGCGCCTCCGCGTGAACCCGTTCCCTCCGTCCTCTCCGTTGGCTCCGCAGGTGCGTGTGCGACGGGCTCGCCTCGTCGTGCGGGCGCAGCACGTGTCGTGATGTGCCGTACCGCGGTGCCGTCGCAGCGCCTGCACGGTGCGTAGCGCGATCGGACGCCCCATGGGCTCCGGCCGCGCTGACTCGTCCTCCGGGCGTCGGGTTCTTCCACGCGCGCCGGCCGTGCTCGTGGCGAGGTTGAGTGAGCCGGTGCCGCCAGGCGAGCGACCCTCGCCACACGGAAACGACGGCCAAGCAGCGTGGCCGCCCGGAGGACGCGGAAGCGCGGCCGGAGCCCACGGGGCGTCCCTCTGGCGCCGCGCAACAGGGTCGGGCACATCGACCCTGGCCGCCTGCGGTACCATCACGAACATGTCCCGTCCCGGCCTGTTCGCGTCGCTGCTCGCCGGCGCCGCGCTGCTGGCCGTCCCGCTCGCGCCGCGAGCGCAGACCGCTGCTCCAGGAGCATCCGCCGTGCGACCAGGCTCGCTCACCGACGTGCAGGGCATCGAAGTGGGCCACGCCGTCATGGCGGGGCGCCCCACGGGCTGTACCGTCGTCCTGACACGCGCGGGCGCTGTGGCTGGCGTCGACGTTCGTGGCGCGGCGCCGGGCACCCGCGAGACCGACGTGCTCGCGCCGACCAACTCCGTCTCGTCGGTGCACGCGATCGTCCTTTCGGGCGGCAGTGCCTTCGGTCTCGACAGCGCGAGCGGCGTGATGCGGTATCTGGACGCGCAGGGCGTGGGCTTTCGCGTGGGGCAGGCCTCCGTGCCGATCGTGCCCGCCGCCGTGCTGCTCGACCTGGGCGTGGGCGACGCGTCGATTCGTCCCGATGCCGACTGCGGGTTTCGCGCGGCGAGCGGGGCGTCGCGGAGCGCGGTCCCGCAGGGCAGCGTCGGCGCCGGTGCGGGCGCGACGGTAGGAAAGGCACGGGGCCTGGCGCATGCGATGAAGGGTGGGCTTGGTTCCGCATCCGTCACGCTGGCGGACGGCACGACCGTCGCTGCGCTCGTTGCCGTCAACGCCTGGGGTGACATCGTGGATCCGTCCACCGGGACGCTCGTCGCCGGCACCCGTACCGATACGGGGCACGCGCTGGCGGACGTCCGCACGCTGCTGCGCACGAGCACGCTGGCCAGGCCTTTCGGCGGCAACACCACGCTGGGCATCGTGGCCACCAACGCGACGCTCACCAAGACCGAGGCGACGCTCATCGCACGGATGGCTCACGACGGGTTCGCCCGCACCATCGTGCCGTCGCACACGCCGTACGACGGCGACACCATCTTCACGCTCTCGACGGGCACCAGGGCAGCACCCGCGCCAGACCTCGCGCTCATCGGCGCGCTGGCCGCCGAGGTCATCGCGGACGCGGTCCTCAACGCCGTGCGCTCGGCCGACTCGCTGCCCGGTCTGCCGTCCGCCCGCGACCTCGCTGCCGCCCGCGAGCCCTGACGTGCACTTCTCGCTCCGCCTCGGATACGCCGTCCTGCTGACGTCGCTCGGCTGGTGGGTCGGGCGCCGGGCAGCGATCTGCGCACGTTGGGCGACTATCTCGACCGCCGGTTCGGGCCGCGGGCGGGCTCGGTGCGCTGCGGGAGGCGCCGGGCATCCCCGCCGACTACTGGCACTGGCTCGGCGGCGGGCGTTCGGGCATCGTGCTGCTGCCGCTGCTCGGCATGATGACGCGCGTCCTGCATCCGGAGTTCGCCAATCATGAACTCGCGTTGCCGATGCTGCTGCGGCACGACCTGCCCGTGTGGCTCGGCGCGCTCGGCCTGGCCGCGCTCGTCTCGGCCGAAGTGTCGACGGCTGACGCGATTC
>CAYMAG010000300.1:0-1836 GCA_964388335.1 uncultured Vicinamibacteraceae bacterium
GTGAAGCGGCCGCGGCCGGTCCAGCGTCCGATCGAGCCCTGGCGCGAGGTCTCCCCGGTCTGGTCGATCCACGCCGGCGACGGACCGTTGCCGCAGTGCTGCAGCACGATGTCGATGATGTAGACGGCCGTGCTGCCTTCACTCGGGCCCGGGCCATGGTGGTACGTGATCACGTCGAGCGACGGGTCACCCACGTTGCCGCGCTTCCAGTTGTAGCCCCACCGGTTGTCTTCCTTGCGCAGTTCGTCCACCACGCGGTCGATGAACTCCCACGTGCCGCCGTGTTCCTGACAGGAGTTGCGCAGGGCGCCTGGGAACTGCTGGGCCACGCGCGCGACGACATTGAAACGGGACGGCAGGGGCAGTCGCTGTCCGGGCGGCGGGTCAGGCGTGCGGAAGCCCGCGACGGCGGCTGACGCCGCTGCCACCGCGGGCGGCTGCGGTGTCGTGAACTCCCAGACCCCCGACCAGGGGCCGTAGGCATCGCCGTATTCCGCGCGTGCCCGCCAGCGGTACGTGGTGCCGTACTCGAGTTCTCCGGTGTGCTGCCAGGACGAGCGCCCGTCCGAGCCGGCTGCGACGAGGGGCTCGGCAATCAGGGTCGTGTCCGCGAGCAACTGAAACCGCGTCTGCAACTGCACGGCGCCGGCGAAGAGCGTCTGGGCGTTGCTCACCGACAGCACCGGCGGCGTGAGGCTTGCCACCTCCGTGCCGGCCGCGGGCGCCGGACTGCCGGGTGCCGTCACCTTCAGCGTGGGGGTACCTTCCGGCACGGCCGAGAGGCTGCCACCCGTGGCCGCGGATGGAGCGAGCGGATTGCCCGGACTGTCGCTGCAGGCCATCGCCGCACCCAGTACGAGCACAAGGCCAAATCGTGTCCACACCTTCATCGTTCTCACTCCTTGCATCAATGTCATGACGTGCATCCGCCGGGCCATCAGAAGCCCACCTGGAGGCCGCCAAGTACCTGCGGGCCCCCGAACTTCACATCCACCGGCCCCGTGGCTCCATTGAGCGCGACGGTGCCGCCCGAATACCGGAACCCGATCACGGCGCCGAGGCGGGCGCGATCGCCGAGGCGGATGGGCAGGTCGTACGCCAGGTTGGCGCCGATATTGAACGTGGTCGTGGTCCTCGAACTCCGCGCGACGGAGACGTCCGTGATGGCCACCTCGCTGAACGGCGGGCCGCCCACTTCTTCAACACGCACATCCCGGACGAAGTCGTGCGAGACCGTGGAGAACGACGGGCCCAACGACAGGCGAATGGTGAAGTCGTCGTTCAGCGGCAGCATGTAGATAGCCTGCAGGTGCACCGTGCCCTCGGTGTGCCGCAGGTCGTCCCGTCGCAACTCGGCTTCGCGCGGGCTGTTGGCAATCAGCGGGTTCGGCACACGGGCGACGACGGTCGTGTCCATCGCGTCGGAATAGCGCGAATACGCCACGCCGGCCAGCAGGTTCTGCCACACCTTCACGCCGACGCCGACGTTGAACAGCGCTCCACCGCCGTAGGCCTGGGAGGCTGAAACCGACGCCTCCTCATCGTAGATGGTGAAGCGCGACGTCTCGGTGACCAGGTGCGAGCCGCCCTGGCCGCCGCCGCCGATTTCGATGAAGCCGCGGCCGTCCCACGGCGTGGAAAACGGGCCCGACTGCGCGAGGCCCGCCGTGGGGACGCAGATCAGACCAAGGACCAGCAAGACAACGATGCGCATAGAACGGCTGCCAATCTCCTGACGGAGGTCCAAAACACCCCGGGATGAACGATGAATCATGCGGGCGGAGACGCGCGTGCGCAGACAGTCGCGGCCCATATGGTCCGCTGGGAACGGACCCA
>CAYMAG010000301.1:0-1821 GCA_964388335.1 uncultured Vicinamibacteraceae bacterium
TTCCACAACATCGCCGGCATGCTCACCGAGTCGGCCAGTGCACGGCTGGCCACGCCGATGTTCCTGCACCCCGACCAGTTGCGCGGCGGCCCGCGAGCCCTGCCGGAGTACGCGCCCCAGACCACGATGCCGAGCGTCTGGCCCGGCGGCTGGTGGCGCGTCCGCGACATCGTCGAGCAGCAGAAGATCGCGGCGTGGGCCACGGTGGATCTCGCGGCGCGCAACCGCGAGACCGTGCTGCGCAACATGTACCTGAAGGCGTCGCGCCAGGTCGCGCGAGGCGCCGAGGCCGCCGTGAAGGCCTACGTGCTGGCGGCGGGCCAGCACGATCCGCTGACCGTGACCAAGTTCGTCAACATGCTGATGGACTCGGGCGTGGAGGTGCACGAGGCGCGCGAGCAGTTCATCGTGGAAGGCCGCGTGTACGGTGCCGGCTCGTACGTCGTGTCGATGGCGCAGCCGAAACAGGGCCTCGTGCGGTGGATGCTGGGCCGCACCTTCTATCCCGACAACACGTTCACGCGCGACCGCAACGACAACCCGATTCGTCCGTACGACATGTCCACCGACACGTTCGGCGAGTTCATGGGCGTGCGCAGCGACCCGATCGGCGTGCCGGTCCCGTCGGGCCTCACCGCGCTCACGGCGAAGGTGACGCTCAACGGGACGGTGGCGGAGGCGGCGCCACATGGCTACGTGCTCGACGGGCGGCTCAACGACAGCCACCGCGCGGTGCACCTGTTGCTCGCGAAGGGCATCGGCGTCCGCCGGGTGCAGGAGGCGGCAGCAGGTGCTGCCGTTCGTCCCGGCGACTTCCTCGTGGCATCGGGCGACGTGGGCGACATCGCGACGCGCACGGGTGTGAACTTCGTGGCGTTGCCCTCGGCGGTCACGACCGGCGCCTACGATCTTCGCGCGCCGCGTGTCGGCCTCTTCCAGCGATATCGCGGCGGCAACATGGATGAAGGCTGGACGCGCCTGCTCTTCGAGCAGTTCGACATTCCTTACACGACGGTGCGCGACGAGACGATCAAGGCGGGCAGCCTCGAGGCGACGTTCGACGTGATCGTCCTGCCGGCCGATGGCATCAACGGCATGACGGGCGAGGAGGGCACGACCCAGCGCGGCGGCCGCCCGGCCCCGCAGAACATTCCGCCGGAGTACCGCAGCGGCTTCGGCGACGAGGGGGTGAAGGCGCTGCAGGCGTTCGTGGAGAAGGGCGGCACTTTGGTGGCTTTCGCTCAGGCCGCGGACCTGCCCGTCCAGCGGTTCGGCCTGCCGGTGCGCAACGTGCTCGACGGGCTCGACGGCAGGACGTTCTGGTCACCGGGATCCACGCTGCGCGTGCGGTACGCGAATGGCCACCCGCTCGCCTACGGCATGCCTGCCGAAGGCCTCGGCCTCCTGATGGCCGGCGGACAGGCGTACGAGGTCACCGGCACCGACCGCAGTCACGACGTCGAGATTCTGGCGACCTATCCCGAGCGCGACCTGCTGCAGAGCGGATGGCTGCTCGGCGAGCAGGTCATCGCGCGGAAGGCGGCGGCGGTGTCGGTGACACTGGGGGAAGGGCGGGTCGTGTTGCTCGGCCTCCGCGCGCAGAACCGCGCGCAGACGCACGGCACGTTCAAGCTGGTGTTCAATGCCCTGCTGAACCTGCCGGCGCCGGCGCTCCCCGAGTAAGAGGGCATGCTTTGCGACGCAGAGTGTTACTGGGTCCGGCCGCCGAAACCAGCCCCGACACCGACCGCAGGAACTCCGCAGGAACCGGTTGACAGGGAGCGAATACAATGCGAAACTAGGTCCGCCGTGAACGCCTCG
>CAYMAG010000302.1:0-1813 GCA_964388335.1 uncultured Vicinamibacteraceae bacterium
CGGGAACAGGCGCATGCGTTCCGCGCTCCTCACGCGGCGACGGCCGCCCGCTGGATGCAGGCGACCACGTAGTCGATCTCGGCGTCGGTGGTCTGGCGTCCCACGCTGATGCGCAGGTTGACGAGCCCGGCAGGACGGCCCAGCGCCGCCAGGACGTGCGAGGCCTCGCCCGCGGCGCTGGTGCAGGCCGAACTGGTCGAGACGGCCACCGACGCCAGCGCTTCGAGCAACGCGTCTCCGGCTGGCGGCGCCAGGCTGACGTTGAGGTTGTTCGGAAGGCGGCGGGCGGCGTCGGCGGGCAGGGCCGGTCCGTTGAGCACGAGCTGCGGGAACGCGGCCTGCAGCGCCTGCCACAGGCGGTCGCGCAGCCGGCGCGCGTGCGCCATGTCCTCTTCTGCCAGCGCCATCGCGAGTTCGACGGCCTTCGCCAGGCCGACGATACCCGGCACGTTGAGGGTGCCGCTCCTCAGGCCACCCTCGTGCCCGCCGCCGTCGATGAGTGGGGCGATGCGACAGGGCTTGCGCACGTAGAGTGCGCCTACCCCCTTCGGTCCGTACATCTTGTGACCGCTCATCGAGATCAGGTCGGCATTCAGCGTCCGGACGTCGAACGGCAGCTTGCCCAACGACTGGGTGGCATCGGTGTGCAGCAGCACGCCGCGCTCGTGACACAGGGCGCCGATGGCGGCGATGTCGTGCACCACCCCGATCTCGTTGTTGGCGTGCATGAGCGAGACGAGAACCGTATCGCCACGCAACGCATCGCGGACGGCCTCGAGCGGAAGGTGACCGTCCGATTCGACAGGCAGCACGGTGAGCGCGTAGCCTTCGGCCTCGAGTGCCCTGCAGGCGTTCAGGACGGCCTTGTGCTCGGTTGCCGCGGTGACGATGTGGCCACCCTTTGTCCCGCAGAGTTTCACCGCACCCTTGATCGCCAGGTTGTTCGATTCACTCGCACCGGACGTGAAGACGACCTCGTGCGGCGCGGCGTGCAGGCACGCGGCCACCTGGCGTCTGGCCGACTCGACCGCTGCCCTGGCCTTCAGGCCGAACGCGTGGCTGCTGCTGGCGGGGTTGCCGAAGACCTCCATGAAGTAGGGGGTCATCGCCTCGAACACCCGGACGTCGACGGGCGTGGTGGCGTGGTAATCGAGGTAGACCGGCAGGCTCAGCGGGGACATCGTCGACAGGGACACATGGCGCCCCGCCATTCTGCTACACGGCTGGGGCCAAGGCAATCGCGCAGGTGCGTCATGACGCGCCGCCCGTCCATGCCGCGCGTACGTTGTCGTACGTCTGGCCGCGGACGGTCACGCTCTCGATGCGCACGTCCACCCGGCTCGCGCCCCGCAGCGTATCGCTCGCCCCGCGGAACTCCGACGTGTCGCCCGCGCGCTCGCCCGTGGCGAGACTGCCGACCGCCGAGAGCTGCAGCGCCGCCGAGACGTCCCGCGTCGTGCTCAGCACGTTCACGGCGGGCTGCGCGATGCGGACGTCGCGCTCGGCCGTGCCATCGAGCACGTAGAGGATCATCTGCCCGGCGTCCGGGTCGACCACGAGTTCGAGATGCGCCTCCCCATCGCCCAGTTCCACCAGCGTGCCACCGTGGGGCGCCTCGTGCGCATGCCGGGCCGCTGCCGGGCGACCGCCCGGTCCCGTTGGGGCCGGTGGGGCCGGTGCCGGCGTGGGGGGCGATGGCTCCGGCGCCGACGGCGCGCCGCAGCCCGTCAAGGCCACCGCCAGGACCACGGGACGCCACCGAGTGGACCTCATCACCGTCTCATCGCCACGAGGTCACGCCATCGGCCATGGG
>CAYMAG010000303.1:0-1813 GCA_964388335.1 uncultured Vicinamibacteraceae bacterium
CGGCTGATGCCGGAGTTGTGGCCGTGGCAGGTGCCGGTTGCGCCGACCTTCCGCAAGTCGAACGCGAGCGTCTCGGGCGGCAGAACGCTGACCGGGGACGAGTTCGTGGTGCGTACCGACGCGGGCTTCTGGCGCGCGACCGCGAGCGTGACCGTCCACCGCGAGCGTGCCGTCGTCGCATGGCAGGCGCTCATCGCGGCTCTGGACGGCCGGGCGGGAACCGTGCTGGTGCCCGTCTACTCGCGCTGGAGACCGCGGGACGCCAATAACCGTATGCCGAGTGCGGCGGCGGCGAATGGCCTGAACGGCGACCCCCTGCTCGACCACGGGGGCCTCGGCTTCGTGGAAACCCCGATGATGTGGACGTCGCTGGCCGCCCCGCGCCGCGCCACGCGCCTGGCTGTCTACCATCCGCACGTCGATTGCATCCGGCCCGGACACTATTTCGGCCTCGGCGACCGAATGCACGTCGTCGCGCGTCAGTGGCAGATTTCGTCCGAGGCTCCCGCGCAGAGCGGGAACCTCGAGTACGGTGTCGAGGGCCTGCTCTACGGCATCGAACCGATCGTCTACGGCGCGGAGGGTCCGGTGACGTTTGTCGGCGAGAACGTGTCGATGATCGACATCTGGCCGCCGTTGCGGGAGGCCATCCCGGCAGAGACCCCGCTCATCCTCGGCCGGCCGGTCTGCAAGATGCGGCTGTCGAGCGACGACGCCGGCGCGCTGGATATCGGGTGGCGCCGGTCCGCCGATATCCAGATCGAGCTCGAGGAAGCCCTCTGATGTCGTTCTTCAGCGAGACCGTGAAGGCCGCGATGGATGGGCGAGGCGTTGGCGCGTCCCTTCTGGTCTTCATGGACTTCAAGGATGCGCCGCGCCGCTGGTGGACGGGCTTCGGGATGCTCGACGCCGGCGGGTACGAGTGGACCGGCCTCGGGAAATTCGTGTCGGTGGACGGTCTCGGCTGGCAAGTCGGGACGGCGGCCCCCGAGGCGACGTTCACGGTCTCAGGAGTGGACGCCGACATCGTGGCTCAGGTCCGCGCCGCATCGGATCGCGTGAGGGGCCGGCGGGTCGTCGTCTTTGTCCAGTTCTTCCATGTGTCCCCGACCGACGCGGGGGACCAGGTTCACAGCGCCCTGGATGCTCCCTACGCGGTCTGGTCCGGCAAGATGGATCAGGTGCAGTTTTCGGCTTCGGGGCCGTCCCTGAGGACGATCACGGTGACCGCAGAAACCCTGTGGGCGGGCCGCAATCGGCCTCGCTATGGTCTCTATACGGATCGTGACCAGAACGGCCGCTTCCCGGGCGACCGCGGGCTCGAACAGGTGACCAGTCTCGTCTCGAAGACGATCAGGTGGCCCACGACGTGATCCGCCCCGGGACGATCGACGACATTCCGTGGATGCTCGGCCTCCTCGAGGAGTTGCACGCGATGAGCGGGACGCCCGTCCCGTTCGTCGTTCCGGCGGCGATGGCGGAAATCGCGCAGACCATCGCCGACCCGGACATGCTCTGCCTCGTCGTCGAGAATGTCGCGATCCTCGGCGCCGCCATCGCCACGCAGGGGGGCATCAGGATTGCGCACGAACGCGTGTGGATCACCCGCCAGCCGGGCTGGGGTCGCAGGTTGATGGCCGCCTACGAGGCCTGGGCAATGGAGCGCGGCTGCGCATTCGTCCGGCTCAATCCGAAAATGGGCGATTCCCGGACGGAGCGCCTGCTCGACCGGGCGGGCTATGCGCCGGTCGAGGTTTCCTGGTGCAAGGCTCTCTGAATGCCAGCGTTCTCCGCCCTCGCCACGTTTATCGCG
>CAYMAG010000304.1:0-1801 GCA_964388335.1 uncultured Vicinamibacteraceae bacterium
GCGAAGCCTGCGCCGAGCTCGAGGAGGAAGCGCTCGATCTCACGGAGGATCGCCGCCTCGATGTCCCTTTCGCTGTATGTGTCGGCCAGTTCGAGGAAGTCGAGCATGTATGGGTCGCGGAACACGAGGGCAGGCGAGAGTTCACCCTTTCCTCGCAGTGCCGAAAGCTCCTTGCGAATCAACGCGTCCGGCTTCTTCGAGAGGGCCGTGCGCTCGAAGAGCATGCTGTCGATGCGTTCCCGGAGCTGGCGCACGCTCCAGCGCTCGATGCGACACATTTCGGCGTAGAATTCGCGTCTGGTCGGGTCTCTGAGGGGGAGCAGCTCGACAAAGTGTGACCAGCCCAATTGTCGCGACAGTGTCGCGACAATCTCCGCGTCGGGGAAGTCCGTCGCGAACTGGATCATCCGGCGGAGAGACGTGTCGTTGAACCCCCGCCCGTACTGCACCTCCAATTGTCGCGACACCGTCGCGACAATCCGTGCGCCGTACTCTGCGCGCTGCCCTTCGAGTACCTCCGCGCGGACGCGATGGCCGATCCGCCAGTAGAGCGTGGTGAGCGCAACGTTCGCGGTCACCGACACCTGCTTCCGCGCCGCGTCGATCATCGCGCCGACGTCGCGCACGAGCGCCGACACGTCGACATCGACTGTCGTATCCGGCGCGGTGCTGACCAGTGCGCTGGATCGTCTCCGCGTTGCGGAGACGTTCTTGGGCCTCGGTTGCACGGCCTTCTTCTTCGCGCGCTTCGTGGTCATAGATTACGCCCCGGAAGTCGAGCCTGGGTGAGCGCCCCGTCCAACGTCAACCGCACGCGATCATCGCCCACCAGCTCCGTCGAGCGGCCGGCAGGTTGGTGTCGATGTGACGGATTGCGGACGCACTGTCGACTTCGTCGCTCGCGCGCGAGCGCAGACTGAAGGCCGTGCGCCGCAGGGCGAGGAACAGTTTCAGTCCGAGCATGGAGATGGCGCCGTCATCCTATGCTGCCGAGCTTGAGTCTGCCAATTCGAAGGCTTCTGTTGCGTCTTGGCTGGCGCCCCGCGCCGCCGCATCCGAGCCCGTCGCTGGCAGGGCCCATTCCCGTACTCCTCGCCATCGCTGGGGCGACGGCCGACGGTCATATTCCCGATCGGGCATATCTCTGATGTCCGGCAGTATCGGCTCCCAGGGCAATTCCCGATCGGGAATATCAGTGGACTTGTGTCCATTCCTTGCCGTAATGTTCCCGATCGGGAAATAGGAATGGTGACCACTGAAGAGATCGGCACCGTCGTCCGGCAAACCCGCCTCGCTCAGGGCCTCCGCCAGGATCAGCTGGCTGCGGCCGCTGGCGTCGGCCTGCGCTTCCTGGTCGAACTGGAGCGCGGGAAGCCCACCGTGCGCCTCGACAAAGTGCTCGCCGTCCTGAGCGCGCTTGGCTGCCGTCTGGACGTCACGCCGCCGCCCGCCCCGTCAGGACGTGACGCGTGATGCGGACGCTCTCGGTCTGGTGGGACGGCGTGGTCGTCGGCACGTTGCAGGTGAATCAGCACGGTCAGAAACGGTCAGATGCGATTCACCTACGCGGCCGACTGGCTGGCCGACGCGTCGCGGCCTGCGATCTCGTTCTCGCTGCCCAAGCAGGAGCGGGCCTTCACGCAGCGCCAGTGCCGTCCGTTCTTCGCGGGACTTCTGCCCGAGGAGGCGCAGCGCGACGTGATCGCCGGGGCTCTCGGCATCTCCAGGGGCAACGACTTCGCGTTCCTCGAAGCGCTCGGAGGGGACGTCGCGGGCGCGCTGTCCCTCTGGCCGGAAGGCG
>CAYMAG010000305.1:0-1762 GCA_964388335.1 uncultured Vicinamibacteraceae bacterium
AGCACGGGGAGGCTGATGACGAACGCGACGGCCGGGCGCACGCCAGCCACGGCCATCGCCCGCACCAGCCAGACGCCCAGGGCGATGTTGAGCAGCAGCAGCGGCGCCTTCAGCGCGGCAATCGTCGGTCCCGCGACCCAGAAGAACGGCACCGAGAACCAGGCGCTGACGATCAGGATGTACGGCAGCGCGTACTGGAAGACGGGAAACGCGCGCCCCTCGGCGATGTGCTTGGCCATGAGGCCGACGACCGCTTGATCGCCATCGAAGGCAATCGACCCGCGCCACACGAAGATGGCGCCGCGGAACGACACCACCAGCGCCGCGAGCACGAGCCAGGGCCACACGCGCGGCTCGGACAGGTGCGTGGCGGGTGGCTGTGAGACGGTCGGCATCGAACGGCCGTACTACTATACCGGCCTGTGTCACGTGTTCCACTCGCGCGCGCCGCGCTGACGTCCGCAGGCTTCGCGGCCCTCGCGCACTGGCTGCTGGCGGCGCACCGTCCCGCCCCCCCGCCAGACCCAACCAGTGCCCTTGCCTTGCCAGTGCTCGCCTACAGCGTTGCGGGCCGCGCCGCCGACGCGCTCACGGCAGCGCTGCCGATCGCGCAGGAGGTGGCCGCTGGCGCGTGGCTGGTGCTGGTGCTGAGCGCCGCGGTGGCGACTGCGTGGCTGATACGCCTCGGCCTGCCCACCGCGCTCGCCATCGGCCTCGGCGTCGGGGTGACGTTCCTGCACACGCCCTGGAGCAGTCACGCCGCGGGACGCGACGCCCTGCTGCTGCTCGGCGGCCTCGCGATCGCGCGCACGGTGACCTGCAGGCAGTCGCCGTCGCCCACGTCGGTCAGGACGGTCAGTACGATCGCGTTGGTACTCGTCACGTACCAGCCCTCCCTCGCCTGGCTGCTCGCGCCACTCTGCCTGGTGCTGCCCGCGCTGACACGGCGGGAGCGGGTGCTGTGGGCCGGCTCGACGATCGCCTGTGCCGTGGCTGCGGCCCTCATCCACGCCTCGCTCGCCCGCAGCGCCGACGCATGCCTCGCCGGCGCCGGCCTGGCCACGTGGCTCGAGGCGGCGATGCTTCCGGGCCGGGTGCCCGACGCCGCGACGTCCACGTCCGTCTCACGGGCGACGACCGCGTTCCTCGCCGACATCCACGTGTTCGGACTGGTGATGGCGACGTGGGGGCTCTGGCTGGTCGGCGACCGTTTCGATCGCCTGCGAGCCCTCACGCTCGTCAGCGTGCCCACGCTGCTCATGGCGGCCGCGGTCGGCGCCGTGACCACCCAGTCGTTCGTGTGGCTGGCTCTGGTCATCTGGCTGCCCTGGTATGCGCTGGCGGGCCACGCCCTCTGGAACCGCGCCGGAGGACGGTGGCGTGTCGCCGGTCGCATCGTCGTTCTTGCGCTCGCGGTCCTGCTTCCCATCGGGCGCCACGCCGTTGGTGTTCCCACGCCGATAGCTGCGGACGCGCCACACGTCCGCGGACACGCCAACGCGCACATCGACGGTGCCCTGCGCGTGGCCGGCGACCTGCCGGAGGCCAGGCTGGCCCGTGCGGCAGGCCGCGCGATGGTTCCGCTGGACGCGTCGCTCGTGAGTGCCTGTCTCGCTGGAGGGCACGAGGTCGTTGCCTCTGGACAGGGCGTCCAGCGTCTGCGGGCAGCCGGCGCCGAGTTGGTCGACCTCCCCATCGTCGTCCCCCTGTCCACGCTGCTCGAGGACCTTCGCCCGGGCGCCGTCGTAGCCTTCGGTGCCAC
>CAYMAG010000306.1:0-1756 GCA_964388335.1 uncultured Vicinamibacteraceae bacterium
CTGAGGGCACGTTCCGCGGCAGTCGCCGGTTGATCGCCGAGCAGTTCGCCGGCGTGCCGGACGACGAACGCAAGGCCATCCTCGGCGGCACCCTCGCCAAGGTCCTCGACCTCAAGGCGCCCACCCCCGCCTGAGCACAGCCGACGGCCAAGCGGGTCGTCTCCTGTGCGGCTCGGATGCTGCTCACATCGTCGAGCGTACGTCGAGGAGGAGGTCGGCGAGCTGGTCGATGACAGCAGCGCTGGTCCGGCCGTTGGTCACGCAGGCACGCACGACGTCGTTGCCCTCGAAGACCGCCTTGGAGATCCAGAAGCGTCCGTCAGCGTGGACTGCGTCGACGTAGCGCGCGACGGCCTCGTGGCCCTGGGGTGGGATCATGCACGTCACCCCGAGGACCGACGAGTTGGCGTGCTCCCAGCCGTCGGCTTCCAACCTGGCGGTGAGCCTGTCGATCAAGTCGATCGAACGATCCACATGATCGCTGTAGCCACTCCACCCGGCTGAGCCGAGCGCGAGGAACAGGCGCAGGCCGACGAAGCGTCGAGACCACTGCGCGGAGCTCACGTAGAGATCCTTCGATGCATCGCTTTCGGGCATGTAGCTGGCCGAGACCCGAAACACCTCCGCCGGGACATCGACGTGCCGGGTGAGGAACATGCCCGCGCCCATCGTGGTGGCGAACCACTTGTGCGCATCGATGGTGATCGAGTCCGCTCGTTCGATGCCGCGCAGCGCCTGGTGTCGCGTCGTGCTCGCGATCAACGCGCCGCCCCACGCGGCGTCGACGTGGAACCAGATGTCATGCTCGCCGGCAAGATCGGCGCCCGGCCCGAGCGGGTCGATCATCCCGGCGTTCGTCGTGCCGGCCGTGGTCACGATCAACACCGGCGTCCGGCTGCTCGCCAGGTCGGCCTCGACGGCTGCCCTCAGCGCGTCGACGTCCATCCGACCGGACCCATCGGTCGCCACCAATCGCACGGCGTCGCGTCCGATGCCTGCGGCGTGGGCGATCTTCAACCAGGCGAGATGGCTCTCCGCCGAGGCGTAGACCGTCGGATCACCAGGGAACGCCCGAGTCCCCCGATCCCCGTAGTCTGGACATGCCGCTTGCAGAGCGCAGAGCAACGCCGTCGCGTTCGCTTCGGTCCCTCCGCTCGTGAAGTGCCCTCCAGACCCAGCGGGGAGGCCCGCACGACGAGCCACCTCGCTGATGACGTGCAGTTCGATCTCGACAGCCGCTGGCGCGTGCGAGTGCACGCAGATCTGCGGGTTGAACGCCGAGACGATGCGGTCTGCGCACTCTGCCGCGAACGTCGGCGCCGGGTTGAACAAGCCCAGGTATCCGGGATGGGTCGTCTGCACGACACCCCTGTCCAGCGCGTCGATGGTCCAATCGATCAACGACTGGAGATCCTCACCTTCGGCGAAGTCCTTGGCGTGCAGGCCGCGCAACCATTCCGGCGACAACTCCTCAGCGACCGCAGTACGGCTGGCGAACCTTCGACGCGCCAGACCGAGACTCTTCGTGAGTGCGTGCTCCGCAGCTTCGATGGTGTCGAAGTCCGGGAAGAGCGCAGAACCACTCATCGCAGACACGCGCCCGCGGTCGTGGTGAGCGTCGTTCGTCGTCGATATGTCACCAGCCCAGTCTCCGCGACTCGCCACGCGACCGCTGGCGGCTTTCGGACGTCACGTTCGGGGTTGCCGGTTGTGGACCGGGTCTGACTGCTGGTGGTTCGGGTGTGCAGCTATCGGC
>CAYMAG010000307.1:0-1753 GCA_964388335.1 uncultured Vicinamibacteraceae bacterium
TACAATCACGCCACATGTCGCGCGCGCGCCGCATCGGACTGGGCCTGCTGCCGCTGCTCGCGGTGCTCGCCGTGAGCCGGGCGCTGGTGCCCGCTGCGCCGCTCGCGCTGCCGGCCGACCCGGCACGCCGGCTGTGGACCGGCGCGTACCACATCCACACGACCCGATCCGACGGCAGCGGCACGCCCGCGGAGGTCGCCGCGGCCGCGGCCGAAGCGGGCCGCGATTTCGTCATCCTCACCGACCACGGCGACGGCACCCGCGATCCGTTACCACCTGCCTACATGTCAGGCGTGCTGGTAATCGATGCCGTGGAGGTGTCGACGACAGACGGCCACTACGTCGCGCTCGACATGCCGCGGGCGCCGTATCCGCTCGCGGGCGAGGCACGGGACGTCGCCGAGGACGTGAAGCGGCTCGGCGGCATCGGCATCCTGGCGCACCCTGATTCCGCGCGGCCGTCGCTGGCGTGGGCCGACGTCCAGACACGCGGCGACGGGATCGAGGTCCTCAACGCCGACAGCGCCTGGCGCGACGAGCCCCTGGCCGGCCTCGCGCGCGGCCTGCTGTCGTACCCGTGGCGTCCCGCGTCGGTGCTGGCCACGACGCTCTCGTATCCCGCAACCCTGCTGGCATTCGCCGACACGCCCGTACCCGCGGTGGCGAACCGTGTGTGGCCGATGCGAACCGACCCCGGTGGCGACGCGCCCGTGGCTCTCGACGTGGGCCCGCGCCTCGCGCTTGCGGGTGTCGACGCACACGCACGCGTCGGGTGGTGGCGCGGCGAGGATCCCATGGAGTCGACCGGCACGCTGGCACGTCTGCCCGGCTACGCCGCGAGCTTCGGGACGTTCGGCCTCGCGATGACCTGGCCGGACGGATCGGGTCCCTCGGGTGATGCCGCTCGCGATGCGCGCCGCGTCCTCGACGCACTCCGCGCCGGCGGCCTGCACATCGTCGTGTTCGCGCTGGCCGACGCCGCGCCGCTGCGGTTCGTCGCGCGGACGGCCACGCAGGAGTTTCTGCCGGGCTCGCGTGTGCCCTCGGGGCAGCCCGTCACCCTCGAGATCGCCGTCCCGCACGTGGACGGCGTACGGGCACGACTGCTGCGCGACGGACGACCGTGGCGCGAGCAGTCCGCCGGTACGAGGCTGACGGCCGACGTCGACCCGGACGAGCCACCTGCCACCTACCGCGCGGAGGTCTGGCTCCCCCGCCGCTGGCAACAGCCGACGCTGCCGTGGATGATCAGCCAGGCCATCAGGATCGGGCACGACCCGTCCGCCGCACGCGCCGCGTCACCTCCCTCGCCCGTCGACGCCCCGGCGAGGCCGTGGACCGACGTCGATGGCCCCTGGCATGCCGAACACGACGCCTCGTCGTCGGTCGCGATCACACAGGCCGGCGCCGATCGCAGCGAGGTAAGCATCCGGTTGCGCGAGGGGCCGCGCGTCAGCCAGTTCGGCGCCGCGGCCGTGGACTGGCCACCCGAGGGCCGGTCCGCGACGCACATCGCCTTCACCGGTACCGCGACGCAACCCATGCGGGTCTCCGTCCAGGTACGGGAACCGCAAGGCGGAGACGGCCACCGCTGGGTGCGATCGGTGTACCTCGACACCACCCCGCGCGAGTTCCGCATCGCGCTCGACGAGATGCGCCCGGTCTGGCCGGCGCGCCTCGCGGCACCCGCGGATCGCCTCCACGCGCTGCTCTTCGTCGTCGACACGGTCAACGCCGCGCCGGGCGACACGCG
>CAYMAG010000308.1:0-1748 GCA_964388335.1 uncultured Vicinamibacteraceae bacterium
CGCTTCAGCGAGCAGGACGTCATCCTCATCACGTACGGCGACCTGCTGACGTCGCCGGGCAGGCCGCCGCTGCAGGTCCTGTCGGACTTCCTGCACCGGTTCATGCGCGACGCCATCAACGCCGTGCACATCCTCCCGTTCTTCCCGTATTCGTCCGACCGCGGCTTCTCCATCATCGACTACGAGGAGGTCGACCCGCGGCTCGGGTCCTGGGAAGACATCGAGGCCATGTCGCGCGACTTCCGTCTCATGTTCGACGGCGTGTTCAACCACGCGTCGAGCAAGAGCCGCTGGTTCCAGAGCTTCCTGAACGGAGACCCCGCCTACCTGAACTTCTTCGTGTCGTTCAACACCAAAGATGCGATCTCCGACGACTACCTGCGCCTCATCCTGCGCCCGCGCACGTCCGAACTGTTGACACCGTTTCCGACGATCGACGGGTCGCGTTTCGTCTGGACGACGTTCAGTCCCGACCAGGTGGACCTGGACTTCCGCAACGAGCAGGTGCTGCTGCGCGTCGTCGAGATCCTGCTGCTGTACGTCCGGCGTGGCGCCGACCTGATCCGGCTCGATGCCGTCACCTACATCTGGCGGGAACTCGGCACCTCGTGTGCCCACCTGAAGCAGACCCACGCGCTGGTGCAGCTGTTTCGCGCGATCCTCGATGTCGTGGCGCCGCAGGTCACGCTCATCACCGAGACGAACGTCCCCCACGCCGACAACATCAGCTACTTCGGCGACGGCGCGAACGAAGCGCAGATGGTCTACAACTTCGCGCTGCCGCCGCTCGTGCTGCACACGTTCTACACCGGCGACGTCGCACGGCTGGCGAGTTGGGCGCGTACGCTCACGCACGTCTCCGATACGGCGACCTACTTCAACTTCCTGTCGTCGCACGACGGCGTCGGGCTGCTCGGTGCCCGGGGCATTCTGTCGGAGGCGGAGCTGCAGGTCCTCGTGGATCGAACCGTCGAACATGGCGGGTACGTCTCGTACCGGTCGACCGGCGACGGGACACAGAGCCCGTACGAACTCAACATCACGTGGTACAGCGCGCTCAACCGTGAGGGGGCCGACGAGCCCCAGGACGTGCAGGTCAGTCGCTTTCTGGCCGCGCGCGCCATCGCCCTCGCCCTCAAGGGCGTGCCCGGCATCTATTTCCCCACGCTCTTCGGCGCAAAGAACGACACGGCCGCCGTGATCGGTGGTGCGGAGAAGCGCAGCATCAACCGGCGGACGTTCGACGAATCGGCACTGCTGGCAAGACTCGACGACCCCGGTTCCTGGGTGTTCCAGGTGGCCCGCGGCATGCGCCGCCTCGTGCGAAGGCGCATCCATCAGCCGGCCTTTCATCCCAACGCCGCGCAGCGCATCATCGACGTGGGGCGTCACGCCCTCGCGATTCTTCGAGTGGCGGCGGACGGGCGGCCCCTGCTGGCCGTGACGAGCGTGTCCGCGGCGCCACAGGTCGTGACCGTCGCGCTCGCCGAGATCGGCAGCCGCGCCACGGCGTGGCGGGACGTCATCGCCCGCAAAGACGTCACGGCAGCCGATGATCGGCTGCGGTTGTCCCTCGGGCCCTACGAGGTGCTGTGGCTGGTGGAGGACACGAAGTGACAGCGCGGGGCATCGCGGTGATGGCGCTCGTCGTCCTGTCCCTGGCCGTCCCGGCCGGAGCACAGGCACCGCCGCCGGGATGGCTGCAGGAGGCGCCGGCGTCGCTCGCCCGCGTCGAGACGCGGCATCTG
>CAYMAG010000309.1:0-1740 GCA_964388335.1 uncultured Vicinamibacteraceae bacterium
ACGACAACGCGACCGCCCCCGGCGCCATCTGCAACAACAACGCGACGGTCGATCCGAAGTGGTGAGGCCGCGCTCGCTGTAAGTCCGCAAGGGCCTTGGACTTGTCAATCAACTTTGGGGAACGCCATGGGAACGATGAAGCCTGAACCGCCTTCCTGCCGCAATGCTGCGCACGGTGGGCGCTGGGTCGCAGTGCCGGCGCTCGCAGCCCTGATGCTGCTGGCCTCATGCGGCGACGACGACGACCCGGTGCCGTCGTATGCCGAGGCGCCGTGCCCGAACCCCGTCTATCCAGGCTTCGTTCTGGGCCCTGACTTCACGTGTGGGTATCTGACCGTGCCCGAGAACCGCAGCAAGCCGGATGGCCGAACCATCCGCCTGGCGGTCGCCACGCGCAAGGCCAGCGCGCCGAACGCCAAGCCCGATCCGATCGTGTTCCTCACCGGCGGACCGGGCGGCAGCGGGCTCGGAGAAGGCCCCGGCGTCGCGCAGGCCTGGCATCGCGATCGTGACCTGATCTTCATCGACCAGCGCGGCACGCTGCGGTCGGAGCCCTTCCTCAAGTGTCCCGAGATCGACGCGTTCATGGAGAGCACGGTCGGTCTGTCGTGGCTCGCACCCGAGACGATCGCGCAGGACGCGGTCACCACCCGAAGCTGTCGCGACCGGCTCGCAGCCGGCGCGGACCTGGCAGCCTACAACTCCACCGAGAGCGCGGCGGACGTGGCCGACCTGCGCATCGCGATGGGCATCAAGGAGTGGAATGTCTACGGCGTCTCGTACGGCACCGACCTCGCCTTGCACATGCTGCGCGATCACCCGGCAGGGATTCGCAGTGTCGCGATCGATGCCGTCGTGCCGCCCCACATCAACATCATGGAGAACGGCTGGCGTGCGCAGCGCGAGGTCGTGGCGGCCCTCTACGATGCCTGCGCCGCCCAACCCGCCTGTCATGCCGCGTTCCCCGACGGGCGCGCCGAATACATCCGGGTGATCAACGACCTGGCCGCCAACCCGCGCACCGTTCACGTCACCGATCCGAAGACCGAAAAGGACGTCGCGGTGGTGATCGATGCGTTCAAGCTCAGCTACACCGTCCAGTTCGCCACCCTCATCGGCTCGGCGTCGAAGGTCCCGTCGATCGTCCACGACCTCGCTGTCGGCGGCGGCACGAAGGCCGCGCTCGAGGTGCTCGCCGGCGTCTTTCCGCCTGACTTCAACAGCTACGGCTTGATGTGGGGCGTGTTGTGCCGCGAGATGGTCGGCCGCACCGACCCCGCACGCGTCGGCGCGGCGGGCAGGCTGGCCCTGCCCGACTTTCCCGCCTCCGTGACCGACAGGCCCGCGATGTTCCCCTGGGCCTTCAGCGACTGTGCGCAGTGGAACGTGCCCGCCGCCGCTGCCGACGCGGTGAGGGTCGTCACGAGCGATGTCCCGGTGCTCCTGACCAGCGGTTCGTTCGATGGCACGGCACCGCCCAGCTACGGTGCCGAACAGGCGGCGACGCTGAAGAATTCCACGCACCTCGTGTTCCCCGGCGTCGGACACAGCGCGTCGCGCTGGTCACCGACCTGCTTCGCCACCATCTTCGCGAACTTCCTCGACCAGCCCAAGGGTTTCGACTCGAGTTGCCTCGCGAACCAGCAGATCCCCGCGTTCGACACGCAGTGACACCCATGAAGCGACTTCCGAGCGCGCGCGCGCCGTTTGCGCCGAGCGCGTTGCAGCGCGGCGTGCTCG
>CAYMAG010000310.1:0-1724 GCA_964388335.1 uncultured Vicinamibacteraceae bacterium
TGTGCGAGCGACGTCCACGGCACGTGCAGGTGGATGGTCCAGCCGAAACTCTGCAGGTTGATGACGTACACCAGGATCAGCGACATGAGCAGCCCCACCGCGAGCCCGGCCACCTGGCTGATGGCACCGAGCATCGCGGCCTCGCCCATGATCATCGCCCGCACCTGCCCTCGGGACGTGCCGATGGCGCGCAGGATGGCGAGTTCCTTCCGGCGCTCGATGACCAGCGTCATCAGCGTGCCGATGATGCCGAGCAGCGCGACCAGGATGGCAATCGCCTGCAACGCGTAGGTGATCGCGAACGTGCTGTCGAAGATGCGCAGCACCTCGTCGCGCAAGGTGCGGTTCGTGTGGATGAAGACACCCGCCTCGCCGTCCAGTGCACGCAGCAGGTCGTCACGTACGGCGCCGGCGCGCGTGCCGTCCGTCAGGTAGACGGTCAGGCCCGTCGGGCGCTGCACGCCGTAGTGGCGGTCGAGCGTGGCGTTGTCCATCATCACGACGCCCCGGTCGCTCGAGTAGTCGTAGTAGATGGCCGTCACGCGGAACGGACGTGGTCCGGCCTGCGTCTGCAGCGCGATGACGTCACCCACGCGCTTCCGGTAACGATTCGCGAACGGTTCCGAGACGAGCACGGCGTCAGCGCCGATGCCGGGACGGAGCGCAGCCTCCGGGTCGGTCGGGCTCTTGAATCGCAGGCCGCCGTGCGCGAGTTGAATCTCGAAGTCACCCGAACTCAGGGACACCTGGCTGTCCTCGTACGGCACGTTGACGCTGCGGAACGTGTCGACCGCTCGAATCGCTGGATGGGCGCGGACGGTGGCTTCGACCTCGCGGGAGACCGTACTCGCGCGCGCGCCGCCGGCGCGCGACGCCGGACCAACGAACAGGTCCGCCTTCAGGGTCTGCCCCACCCAGTCGATGACCGTCTGGCGGAAGCTGCCGACCATCACGGTGATGGCCACCATCATCGCGAGGCTCATCGACAGCGCCGCCACGCTGACGGCCACGCGGGGAATGTGTCCGCCCAGGTTGGCGTGGGCCAGCCAGCCGCCCACGCGCAGCATGCGGAACCATCCCCCTCGTCCCACGCTCGCCGCGGCCCTCAGCACCATGGGCATCAGGAACGACGCACCGAAGACGAGCGCGAACGCGGCAGCGTAGCCAGCCAGCGGAAGTCCCCGGATGGGCGGCATCCAACTGAGCGCCGCGGCGAGCGCGAGCAGCGACACGGCCAGTCGCCACCCTCCAGACTTCGACGAGACTCTGGCCAGCGCCCGGTCGGCCCCGCGCAGCGCCGCCGTGGGTGGCACACCTGCCGCTTCGCTCGCGGGCAGCCACGCCGCAAGCAACGACAACGGCACACCGACGAGCACGGCGATCCCGAGGTCTGCAGCCGACAACGCCGGTGGCGCCGCCGCGGCCCGCACGTACAGCGTGTTCACCGTCGTCGACGTCAGGGCCACCGTGAGATCGGCGAGCACGCGGCCCAGCGGCACGCCCAGAACGACACCGAGCCCGCCGAACAGCGCGGCCTCGCCCAGAAACAACGCCTGTACCTGCCGGCGCGTGACGCCGAGCGCCCGCAGCGTGCCGATCTCCTGACGACGCGCGAGCACCGACACCGAGATCGCGTTGTAGACGAGGAACAGACCGACGAGCAGCGCGATGGACGAGAGCGCGGTCAGGTTCAGGTGGAACGCCGCCAGCATGTTCTCGACCTG
>CAYMAG010000311.1:0-1723 GCA_964388335.1 uncultured Vicinamibacteraceae bacterium
TATCATCCCGGCACGCCGTGTGCCGGCTCGTCCTCGTGTCGAGGCCCCGACACACTCGCCCCAGACCCCATGGATTTCATCACCGGCCTGTTCATCTTCATGCTGGCCACGTTCATCGGCCTCGACGTGATTCGACGCGTGTCGCGCCTGCTGCACACGCCCCTCATGTCGCTGACCAACGCGATCTCGGCCATCGCCATCGTCGGCGCGATCATCCTGGCCGGACCGCAGCACGACACGATGAGCACCGTGCTCGGTGCCGTCGCCGTGTTCGCGTCGACCACCAACATCGTCAGTGGCTTCCTCATCACCGACCGCATGCTGAAGATGTTCAAGAAGCGGGAGCCGGGTAAGTGAGCGTCCAGACGATCGACATCGTCTATCTCGTCTCCGCGGCGCTCTTCATCTTCTCGCTCAAGTGGATGAGCGACCCGAAGACGGCCCGCCAGGCCGTGCTCGCCGGCGTCGCCGCCATGACGCTCGCCGTCGTCGGCACGCTGCTGCGCCAGGACATCGTCAGCTACGAGTGGATCGCGATCGCCTTCGTCCTCGGGTGCATCGTCGGCGTCCCGCTGTCGTGGGTGCCGCTCACCGCGGTGCCGCAACGGACGGCGCTGTCACACGCGTTCGGTGGACTCGCGGCGGGGCTGGTAGGCGTCGGTAAGTACTATCTGTTTCTCCACGACGGCGATCTGACCTCGTTCCGCGCGGGCGCCATCGTCTTCGAGGTGATGTTCGGCTTCCTCACCTGCACGGGCAGCCTCGTGGCAGCCGGCAAGCTGCAGGAAGTGCTGCCGACGCGGCCAGTCACCTATCCCGGGCAGAACGTCGTGAACTTCGGCCTGATGGGCGCGGGCGCGCTGATCGGCATCGCGCTCGTCGTGAACCCCGAGCTGCCGTATCTCTTCCCGATTCTCGTGGCCCTGTCGCTCGCCTTCGGTGTGCTGCTCGTGATGCCCATTGGCGGCGCCGACATGCCCACCGTGATCTCACTGCTGAACTCGTACGCGGGCCTTGCGGCGGTGGCGATGGGCTTCGTGCTCGAGAACAAGCTGCTGATCATCGCCGGTGCGCTCGACGGCTCGTCGGGCCTGATTCTGTCGATCATCATGTGCCGCGCCATGAACCGCTCGTTCACCAACGTGCTGTTCGGCGCGTTCGGGCAGGTGGCCGCGAAGACCGGTGCCGTCGAGGAGCGCACCGTCAAGTCGGCCACGGTGGAAGACGCCGCGCAGATTCTCGAGCAGGCCGACCGTGTCGTCTTCGTGCCGGGCTACGGCATGGCCGTGGCGCAGGCGCAGCACCGCGTGCGCGACGTCTTCGAGCAGCTCGCGAAGAAGGGCATCGACGTCAGGTTCGCGATTCACCCCGTGGCCGGCCGCATGCCCGGCCACATGAACGTGCTGCTGGCCGAGGCCGAGATTCCCTACGATCAGCTGGCCGAGATGGACGACATCAACCCCGACATGGGCCAGGTGGACGTCTGCGTGATTCTCGGGGCGAACGACGTCGTGAACCCGGCGGCCCGGCACGACAAGAGCAGCCCGATCTTCGGCATGCCCATCATCGACGCCGACAAGGCGAAGACGGTGATCGCCATCAAGCGGACGATGAACCCCGGATTCGCGGGCATCGAGAACGAGCTGTACTACGGTGACAACACCCTGATGCTGTTCGGCGACGCGAAGGCCGTGATGGGCGACCTCGCCAAACAACTGTCTGG
>CAYMAG010000312.1:0-1691 GCA_964388335.1 uncultured Vicinamibacteraceae bacterium
CTCGGCCGCCATCTCAACGATCATCTCGGACTCGTGGTGGCGCGTCTTCATCCGCGCGACGCGCGTCGCACCAACCGAATGCTCGCTGACCGCTGGCCACTGGGCGCCGATCGTCACGTACATTTCGAGCTTCGGCGCGCAGTCCAGGAGGCTTGTGGGATCGCCAGCGCGTACTTGAGATATGACCAAGAGGTGTGGATCGGCGTGAGCTGAAAAGCGGCGTACCCTCCGGGTAGCAAAACCACACAGCCGCTCTTGCCGGAGCGGGGAAGGCACGCCGATGACGAGGGTAGCGAAGGATGGGCATGGAGGCGAGGGAATCGAAGCGACGCTGGACACGCTGGCGCGCGAAGGGGCGCGGCGCATGATCGTGGCGGCGCTGGAGGCCGAGGTGGAGGCGTACATCGAGCGCTTCCGTGGCGTGCGCGGCGACGATGGCCGTGCGGCCGTGGTCCGCAACGGTCGCGGTCGGCCGCGGCAAGTGACGCTCGGCTCGGGCACGGTGACGGTCGAGGCCCCCCGCGTGAACGACAAGCGCGAGATCGACGGTGAGCGGCAGAAGTTCACGAGCGCGATCTTGCCGCCTTACCTTCGTCGCTCGCAGAACGTGTCGGAACTCTTGCCCCTTCTGTATCTACGCGGGCTGTCGACGGGCGACTTCCGAGAGGCGCTGCCGACGTTGCTCGGGGAGAAGGCGTCGGGCCTGTCGCCGAGCGCGATCACGCGCCTGATGGCGACATGGTCCGACGAGCGCGACGAGTGGAAGAAGCGCTCACTCGCGGACCGTGACTACGTGTACGTGTGGGCCGACGGGGTGCACTTCAACGTTCGCCTCGACGACGACCGCGTCGCGGTGCTCGTCCTGCTCGGTGCTCGGATGGATGGGACGAAGGAAATCATCGCGATCGACGATGGATATCGTGAGTCCAAGGAGAGCTGGCTGACCCTGCTACGCGACCTCCGCGAGCGCGGCATGCAGGCTCCCGTGCTCGCGGTGGGCGACGGCGCGCTGGGCTTCTGGGGGGCGCTGAGCGAGGTGTTCCCGACGACGCTCGAGCAGCGCTGCTGGTTTCACAAGCTCGGCAACGTCCTGGACAAGCTGCCGAAGTCGATGCAGCCGAAGGCAAAGTCCGCGCTGCACCAGATCATGAATGCGCCCACCTGCAAAGAGGCGCTGAAGGCGATCAAGGCGTTCTCAGCAGACTTCGGGGCCAAGTACCCTAAGGCGGTCGCGTGCCTCACGAAGGACCAGGAGGCGCTCCTCGCATTCTTCGAGTTCCCGGCGGAGCACTGGAAACACCTGCGCACGACCAACCCGATCGAGTCGGCGTTCGCAACGGTCCGTCTGCGTACGCGCGTCACCAAGGGGCCCGGGTCGCGCGCTGCTGGCCTCGCCATGGTGTTCAAGCTGCTACTCGCGGCTGAGAAATCCTGGCGCAAGCTCAACGGGCACGAGCTCGTTCCTCTCGTGCGCGCTGGTGTCAAGTTCATCGACGGCATCCGCGTCGAGCGCGAAGCCGATGCCGACTCTACGCGGCCCACCGTGGCCAAGAGTAAGACTAGGACCAAACACGTTCAGGATGCGAAGGTCGCCGCTTGATCAGATTTCCGATCCACAACACTTGACCATTTCTCCTCAGCGACGAGCGCATCCCGCTGCTTCAACAGAGCCGCGATCATCCGATCGCGGC
>CAYMAG010000313.1:0-1664 GCA_964388335.1 uncultured Vicinamibacteraceae bacterium
AACAACTGGCGCATGGCCGAGCTGCACGCGCGTGAGGCGCCAGACCGCGTGCGCGAACTCGAGGCCTGGGGCGCCGTCTTCGACCGCACGCGCGATGGCCGCATCCTGCAGCGCAACTTCGGCGGGCACAAGTACCCCCGGCTCGCGCACGTCGGCGATCGCACGGGGCTCGAACTCATCCGCACCCTCCAGGATCACGCGGTGCACCGCGGCATGGACGTGCACATGGAGTGCACGATCACCACGCTGCTGCTCGACGCTGGCCGGGTCGCAGGCGCGTTCGGCTATCTGCGGGAGCACGGGCGGTTCGTGCTGTTCACGGCCAGGAGCGTGGTGCTGGCCACGGGCGGCATCGGACGGGCCTATGCCATCACCAGCAACAGCTGGGAGGGGACGGGCGACGGTCACGCGCTCGCGTACCGGGCCGGGGCCGAACTCATCGACATGGAGTTCGTGCAGTTCCATCCGACCGGCATGGTCTGGCCACCGAGCGTGCGGGGCATCCTCGTGACCGAGGGCGTGCGGGGCGAGGGGGGCATCCTCGTCAACAGCAAGGGGGAACGCTTCATGTTCGGCGACATCCCCGAGAACTACCGCCATCAGACCGCGGACACGCCCGAGGAAGGCTGGCGGTACACGCAGGGCGACAGGTCCGCGCGCCGTCCCCCGGAGCTGCTCACCCGCGACCACGTCGCCCGATGCATCGTCCGCGAGATCAAGGAGGGGCGCGGCAGCCCGCACGGCGGCGTGTTCCTCGACATCGCCTGGATCAAGGAGAAACTGCCGGGAGCCGAGGCGCACATCAAGCGCAAGCTGCCGAGCATGTACCACCAGTTCAAGGAGCTGGCCGACATCGACATCACGAAGGTGCCCATGGAGGTGGGGCCGACGACGCACTACGTGATGGGGGGCGTGCGGGTGGATGCCGACACGCAGATGTCGAGCATTCCCGGATTGTTCGCGTGCGGAGAATGCGCCGCAGGGATCAACGGCGCCAACCGGCTCGGCGGCAACTCGCTGTCCGACCTTCTGGTCTTCGGCAAGCGCGCGGGTGAGTACGCGGCGACGTTCTCGCGCGAGCACGGGCCCACGGCGGTGCGTCCGGAGGACGTCGACGCTGCCGCCGCCGACGCGCTGAGCCCGTTCGACCGCGGCTCCGACGGTGAGGGGCCGTACGCCGTGCAGCGCGACCTGCAGGACCGCATGCAGGCGCTCGTCGGCATCGTGCGGACCGAAGCGGAGATGCGTGAGGCGCTGCAGGAGCTGCACAGCCTTCGCGCCAGAGCCGCCGCCGTCGGCGTCACGGGGAACCGCGACTACAACCCCGGCTGGCACACGGCGCTCGACCTGCGCAACCTGCTCGATGTCTCCGAAGCCATCACCCGGTCCGCGCTCGAACGGCGCGAGAGCCGTGGCGGGCACTATCGCGACGACTTCCCCTCCAGGGACACCACCTGGGGCAGGCAGAACGTGATGGTGCGGCGGGGGCAGGACGGCGGCATGGTCGTGGCGCACGTGCCGAACCCGGACATGCCGGAAGAACTGCGGCAGGTGCTGGAGGAGCAGGGGTAGTCATGCCTCATGCTTCATGCTTCATGTCATCCCGCCTTCGCCAGAGGCTCCGGCGGGGCAAGCCCCATCGCCAGAGGCTCCGGCGGGGCAAG
>CAYMAG010000314.1:0-1650 GCA_964388335.1 uncultured Vicinamibacteraceae bacterium
TCTCGATGGCTTCAGCGGCTGCTTCACGCGGCAGCCCCAGGCCGCGGCGGCGAGTCAATACCTCGACGGCCTGTTCAAGGACAGCGAGCGGAAGTCGATGCAGGCGATGCATGGCCGGCTGAGCGACCCGGTCAGCTATCACGCGCTGCAACATTTCATCTCATCACGCACGCGCCGTGGGACACCGAGCGGGTCTGGCGGCACTGTACCGCCGCACGAGAATTGGACAGCGCGTTGATGGTAATCACGCCGCGGTCGTGAGCGCAAACGCCTGACGCGCCTGCGCCGGCGATCGATAGCCGAGTCGTGCGATCAGCCACTCCTGGTTGTACTGCTCCTTGAACGCGAGGAGCGCCTGGCGCAGTTCCTCAATCGTTGAAAAATGGTGGACCCAGAGCAGTTGCTCCTTGAGCGTGCGAAAGAAGCGCTCGATGCACCCGTTGCCTTCGGGCTGCCGGACGAACGCGGGCGACGACGTCATGCCGAGAAAGGTGATCTCGGTCTGGAAGTCGCCACTGAGATAGACACTGCCGTGATCGTGTCGGATCGCCAGCCCATTGGCGATCGCAGGGGCAAGACCGCCGAAGTGGTCGCGCACGCCTTGCCGGAGCGGCTCGAGGGCTTCGAAGCGATCGCCGTGACGCGCGGCGTGAATCCCGACGCACTCGGCGGTGTAGTGATCGATCGCCGCGAAGATCGTGGCGGCTCCTTCGACGAGGGTCACGGCCGCCGTCGCGTCGGTACCCCACATGACGTTCGGTCGGTCGGTGATGATGGTCCCGTCGTGCGGGTGTTCGGCCACGGGCTCCGGTTGGCGACTCGGCGCGAGGAGTTCCGCCGCCCGCATCACGCGCAGCACGCGCCGCATCGACGTGCGCACGCCCTTGAGCGTGCGGAGCCGCGCCCAGATCTTCCGATGGCCTTCGCCGTGGAACGGACTCTCAGCGATGACGGCGCGAATCTGCGCGAGCAGCGCGGCGTCATCGAGGGTTGGCGTCCGGCCCCGCCGTCCCGTCGCGGGCTGGACGCGCCGCGCCTGTTGCGCGTAGAAGGTCGACCGCGACAGATCCCAGACGCGCAGGACGCGCGTGATCCCGTAGGCGGTGTGTGTGGAGGGCGAAGTCTGTCGACTCATCGCTTCGACCTCCACCAGCCCAAAGGGCCGCTACCCTCCAAGTGGCGAATCTTCTCGCGCAGGAGCTCGCTGGTGACCGCCTGCTCGGCGACGACGCGCTTGAGTCGCTGGGTCTCCTCGTCATCGACGTGCGTCTCGCGCCGTTTGAGGCCCGCTTCACCGCTGGCCAGAAATTCGTCACGCCATGTGGACAGCGTCGCGGCGGTCACGCCGTGGCGGCGACTGACGCTCTCGAGATCGGCGCCCCGCAGCAGCTCCAACACGACCGAGACTTTGCGGCGAGCCGACCATCGGCCCTTCCCGCCGCGCGTCGGCGAGGCTGAGGCCTCTCCGGTCGCCCTCCGGGCTCCCTCCGAGGCCCCAGCCTCGCCTGGTTTCTGTCTGGACATACCCCATTCTCCTTCTGCCAAAGGGCTGTCCAATCATTTCGTGCGGCGCGGGATGAAACCTGAGCGGACAGCGGCTGTGTCTCCATTATCGGTTCACAGTCTTCCGGGTTCTGCACACAGTGGTTT
>CAYMAG010000315.1:0-1648 GCA_964388335.1 uncultured Vicinamibacteraceae bacterium
TCGGCAACGCGCGACAGCATCGTGGTGTCCGGATGATATTGGTCCATTCGGGCTGTGGGCTACGGGCTTCGGGCTTCGGGCTTCGGGCTCAACAGGCTACGGGCTTGAGGCTGCCCCGGTTTCGTGGACAGGTTCAACGCTTTCGGTTCGTCTGTTCAGTCATGACCAAGAAGAAGGGCCTGTGGGAGCTGTGGGAAACGCGCAGCGTTTTCCAAGGCCCTGTGGGACACGCGGTCTGTGCGTGTTCCACAGGGCCGCCAGCTTCCACAGGCCAGGTTGTCACGCCGCGGCCTCCGTCCCGCTCGGGGCGGCGGGAGGCGTCGGCGTCGCCTGCCGCTCGAAGTCGATCGGCGACACGTAGTCGAGCGAGGAATGGCGACGGGTCGGATTGTACCAGCCCTCGATGAAGTCGAAGACCGCCGTGCGGGCGTGACCCGGCGTGCGGAGCGTCACCCGATCGAGCAGCTCGCACTCGACCGTCGCGAAGAAGCTCTCGCACATCGCATTGTCGTAGCAATCGCCGACTGAGCCCATCGACGGTCGGACATTCGCATCACGACACCGCCGGCCGAATTCGATCGCCGTGTACTGGCCGCCCTGGTCCGAATGATGAATCACCGCGGTCGGCCGACGTTGCGTGATCGCCATGTCGAGCGCCGCGAGGACCAGGCTCGTGCGCAGGTGCGTCGCCATCGCCCAGCCGATGAGGCGGCGACTCCAGACGTCGAGCACGACCGCCAGATACAGCGTGCCGCTTCCCGTCGGGATGTAGGTGATGTCGGCCACCCAGAGCTGGTTGGGGCCGCTCGCCGTGAACGCGCGCTGCACGAGATCGGGCGCCGGCCGGACGTGCGCCGCGCGCACGGTCGTCACCGGCCACTTGCGGCGACTCACGCCGCGCAACCCGGCCTGCTTGAGCAACCGCGCCACGCGCTTGCGGCCCACCCGCACACCCGCTGCGCGGAGATCCCGGTGAATCCGCGGCGCGCCGTACGTGCCGCGGGACTGCCGATGGGACGCGCGGATCTGCGCGAGCAACCGGGCATCCGTCTGCGTCCGGGCGCTCGCGTCGCGACGGTGCCACGCATGGTAGCCGCTGGCGGAGACGCCTAAGACGCGGCACATCGTGACAGTGGCATGGGCGGCCTGATGCGCCTTCATGAATCGGAACCCGTCGAGGGGATCGATCCGGTCTCCCGAGCGAACCAGGCCGCGGCTTTTTTCAAGATCTCCCGCTCCTCACGGAGGGTCGCATTCTCGCGGCGCAAGCGCTGCAGCTCGGTCCGCTCGTCCGTCGTCAGGCCGTCGAGCCGACGCCCCGTATCCCGATCGGCCTGCGTGACCCAACTGCGGATCGAGACGGCCGTGGGCTCGAACTCTTTCGCCAGGGCTTCCGGCGACCGGCCGGCCCGGACCAACTCCACCATCTGTTCCCGGAAGGCCCCCGGATAGGGAGGCCGTGTCCTCGGCATGATGTCCTCCGTTCCACCGCAAGGGTGGCAGAGTCCACGAAACCGGGGCAACTTCAGGCTACAGGCTTCGGGCTTCGGGCTATGGGTTACGGGCTGCAGGTCACGGGCTGCAGGCATGAGGCATGAAGCATGAAGCATTACTCCACCACCCACGTGTCCTTGCTGCCTCCGCCCTG
>CAYMAG010000316.1:0-1637 GCA_964388335.1 uncultured Vicinamibacteraceae bacterium
CTGATATGGAATGACCGGTTGTCAAGGGCCTGTGGGAACTGTGGAAAACGGCTGTATCGTTTTCCAAGCAGCGGTGGGCGCGTTCTTCAGCGTCCATGGCTGCGGCAGGTTCCATAGGCCAGGTTGGGCGGGTCGCGCCGCCAAGACGACGGACGACATCGGGCGCTTCGACGACGAGTCACACTGATATTCGGTGGTTACAGCGGTGGGCCGCCGCAGAGCACACATGACCGTGTTCCGTCGAGAGGACGTGCAGTCTAAAGGCGCGAGTTGGGACCATGGTCCGTATCGCATTGTTAGGTCGCTGATCCTCTGAGTCGTGCCGATGTCCATCCGTCGCCTTCGCGGCGCGATCCTGCCACAGTGTTGGTGCGCTGGACGCGCGACTACGCTGTCACGATCACGCCGCCTCCGGTTGCAGCGCCGCCCAGATGAAGCCGGTCAGTTCTCGCGCGATGGCCACGACGACTTTGCCCGCCGGTTTATCCTTCGCCGCGAGGCGTCGGAAACGCCGACACAACCGGTGTTGCGCCTTGTCGGCGATCGCGATCACGCGCGGCGGTTGCCCGTTACGCCGCGCCGTCAGGCCCGCACCGACGCCGGGCCGATGCTGATAGTGCCAGCTCGCTTCGATCAACACCCGACGCACGAGCGTATTCCCGGTCTTGGTGATTCGTCCACGACGATGCCGATCGCCACTCGAGTCTTCGCTCGGCACCAGGCCAAGATAGGCCATCAGCGCGCGCGGGCTGGGAAAGCGGCGGAAGTCGTGCAGCTCGGCCAGCACGAGCATGGCCGTCAACGTGTCGATGCCGCGGAAACACCGGAGCCAGGCCACGGGTTCTCGATAGGCATCCGTCTGCGCCGTCTCCGCGAGCTGCGCATCCAGATCCTCGAGGCGACATTCGACCTGGGCGATCGCCAACAGGTAGTCCTCCACCACGGCCCGCTCCGCGGCATGCTCCCACTGGATCGTCGTGATCCACTGGCGGTGCGCCTTCGTCCAGTTCTTCCCGGCCCAGTGCAGACCACGGCGCAAGAGCAACTTCCCGAGCCGATGCCGCGCGCGCTGCACGTCGTCCCGCGCGTCATCGCGCGCCCGGCACAGATCGCGCACCGCTTCCTCGGCGGGCGTCGGGGGCCGCACCTCGGTCAGCAGGCCGGCCCGCAGCAACTCCGCCAACCGGCGGGCGTCCCGCCGGTCCGTCTTGACGCGGTCACCGGGTTTCCGGGGCATCAATGCCGGCGCGATCACCACGCATTCCACCGGCCCCTTCGTCAGCTGCCGCTGCAACGCGTACCCGCACGGCCCCGCTTCGTAGCACACCAGCACGCGGCCAGGCGCCTCGCGTTCGAGCTTGCGATGAAGGCGCGCAATCGCCTTCGGCTCATGCTCGACCACCCACGTGACTGGCGCCTTCGTCCCCTCGCTCAGCATGGCCACGTGTAGCTGGCGCTTGTGCGCATCGATGCCGACGTACGTGATAGCTTCGTTCATGACCGGCTCCTGTCGCTTGCGGCTCTGATGCCTCGGCATCAATCCGCGATGTGGAGCGCCTTCGGGCGACTCCGTGGGTCGGGTGCTTCGCAGCACGACGACGTTATCGCGACTGCGAGCCGGTCATTCCATATGGTCT
>CAYMAG010000317.1:0-1637 GCA_964388335.1 uncultured Vicinamibacteraceae bacterium
GGCCGCGAAGAGATCGAAGAGAAGATGCTCATGACGCCCGGCGACATCGTCATGATGCTCAACGAGATGGGTGGCTTGCGTGTGCAGGCCACGTCGCCTTCGATTGGTGCGGCCAGCGTGCGCGTGCAGGGGATGAAAGGCCGCTACACGCGCTTTCTCAGCGACGGCCTGCCGCTGTTCGGGCAACAAGTCGGTGGCCTGGGCCTGCTCCAGATTCCACCGATGGATCTCGGACAAGTCGAGGTGATCAAGGGCGTCGCCTCAGCCCTCTATGGCGCAGGGGCCATGGGCGGCGTGGTCAATCTCCTGTCGCGGCGCCCTGGTGACGAGCGCGCGGTCGATCTGCTCGTCAATCAGACGACACTCGGAGGGACCGACGGTGTCGCGTTTCTATCGACGCCGTTGACATCCAGCTGGCGACTGTCGTTGCTTGGCGGCGCCCATCGGCAGCGTCAGAACGATCGCGATGGCGACGGCTGGGCCGACGTGGCGGGCTACGCGCGCGGCGTGGTGCGTCCGCGGCTCTTCTGGGACGCCGGCAACGGCCGATCGGCCTTTCTCACGGCGGGCATCACGATTGAGGACCGCGAGGGCGGGACGCTGCCGGACGCGACGCTCGCCGCCACTGGCGCACCGTATGTCGAGGCGCTGGACACTCGACGGTACGACGTCGGTGGGACGGTTCAGACGCTCGTCAATGAGCGCCATGTGCTCACCGCGCGCGGCGCTGCGGCCTGGCAGCGTCACGATCATCGGTTCGGCGAGATCCGCGAGCGTGACGCGCACGACACGATCTTCGGCGAGGTCGCACTGCGAGGCGCGGCAGGCCGGCACACGTGGGTCGTCGGGACGGCGTACGAACGCGATGCCTACACGCCGGCCGATGTGCCCCGGTTCTTCTACACCTACGACGTGCCCGCCGTCTTCGCGCAGGACGACGTCGACCTCACAACGTGGCTGTCCGTGTCGACCGGCGCTCGACTCGATTGGCACAGCGAGTACGGTGCCTTCTTCAGCCCACGACTTGCCGGCCTGATCCGTGCGGGCGGCTGGACGAGTCGACTGTCGGTGGGCAGAGGCTTCTTTGCCACGACGCCGCTGACGGAGGAGACCGAGGCCGCGGGCCTGACACGGCTCCAGATGCAGGAGCCGCTACGGCCCGAGCACGGCACGAGCGTCTCGTGGGATGTGACACGCGCCGTCGGTCCACTCACGCTCACGGCCACGGCGTTCGGTTCCCGCATCACGGACCCGGTCGCGGTCGACCGCGACACACGCTACCTGCTCTTCAACCGCGACGAGGCGACCACCAACGTCGGCGGCGAACTGCTCGCCACGGCACGTCGGGGACCGTGGGTCGGCACTGCCACGTACACGTACGTGCGCTCGCGTGAGGACGCGGACAGCGGGCGTCAGGACGTGGCCCTCACGCCGCGCCACAGTGCGGGCTTCGTCGGGATGTGGGAGGAGGAAGACCGGGGACGCGTCGGCCTCGAGGTGTACTACACGGGTCAACAGCGGCTCGAGGTGAACCCGTACCGCACGGAATCGAAGCCGTACGTGATCGTGGGCGTGCTCGTCGAGAAGCGCGTCGGGCCGGCACGACTCTTTCTCAACGCGGAGAACCTCACGAACGT
>CAYMAG010000318.1:0-1635 GCA_964388335.1 uncultured Vicinamibacteraceae bacterium
TCGTGGCCGACGACCAGTTCTACAAGTCTTTCTCCGAGAAGCAGCTCACCGGCTACGGCACGGCGCGACGGGGCAAGATCGAGCGCTCGCGGCTCGCGATCCTGCACGATGCCATTCGTCCTCCGGGAGACATGCTCGAAGTGGGACCGGGCCGAGGTACGCTCGCCGACCAGGCCGTCGCCGCAGGCTGGCGCTACACGGCGATCGAAGCCAGCGATCTGCTGATCGACGTGCTCCAGCGCAAGGGCCTGCGAGTCGTCAAGGCCTTCACGCCGCCCATCCCCGGCGATGACGCGAGCGTCGACGTCGTGTACGCCGACCAGGTGATGGAACACATGCCCGGCATCGACGCCGCCCGCGCCTTCACGGCGGATGCGCTGCGACTGCTGAAGCCCGGCGGCGTGTTCTTCGTCGTCGTCCCCGACTACCTGAAGGAGCGCACGTTCTTCTGGGACGTGGACTACACGCACAACTTCGTCACGACCGAGCGGCGGATGAAGCAGTTGTTCAACGACGGCGGCTTCATCGTCGAGCGGGTCGTGCGGAGCATCGGCGCCGCAACGGGACTGAAGCGTGACGCGCTGGCCGCCGCCGCGCTGTTCACGAACGTCCCCGGCATCAACACCGTCGCGCGCCGGACGGGCACGGAGGATCTGCTGTTCAAGGTCCGCAAGAACCTCTTCGAGACCCTGACCTTCGTGGCGCGCAAGCCGAAGTGATCGGCGCCCTGCTCCGCTCGTGGTGGGTGCGGGCGGCCATCACCGGAGCGATCCTCGCCTATCTTCTTCGGGAGATCGACGCGGGCGCGTCGCTGCAGGCGATGCTCGACACCGACTGGCGAGCGCTGCTCATCGTCGCGGTCCTGGTGCTCGCCGACCGCGTCGTGATGATCTGGCGCTGGCTGCTGCTGGTGCGCGCGAGCGGCACCGTCCTCTCGACGCGCGAGGCGTCGCGCATCTTCCTGGTGAGTTCGTTCGTCGGCAGTTTCCTGCCCGCAGGGGTCGGCGGCGACGCCGCGCGGGCGTACGCGTTGGGCGAACGAACGTCACGACGCGGTGCCGCGGTCGCGTCCGTCGCCATCGACCGCATCCTCGGCGTCGTCGCCATCGCGCTGATGGGCGCCCTGGGTGCGCTCGTGTACGCACGCACTCAGGCGGACAGCGATCTGCAGCGACTCGCGAGTGGGATCGCACTCGCCGTGGGGGCTGGCTCGATCGTCGCGTGCTGGGCCGATCGCTGGATTCGATGGCTGCCCGAGCGCCTCTGGCACGTGACACCCATCCGGCTCAGCCTCCGGATCGCCGATGGGCTGGCGGCCTACCGGGCCACGCCCGGCACACTCGGCATGGTGTTCGGGTTGTCGGTACTGGTCCAGGTACTGCGCATCGTGCAGGCGTATGGCCTGGGCCTCGGCCTGGGTATCGACGTGCCGTTCAGCTACTACCTCGTGTTCATGCCCATCGGCCTGCTGATGCTGCTGTTGCCCGTGTCGATCAGCGGCTTCGGCCTTCCGCAGGGCGTCATCGTCTGGCTGCTGCGCCCGGTGGGCGTTGCGGATCCGCTGTCGCTTGCCCTGGCGACGCTCATCATCCTGTCCGGCCTGTTCGGCAACCTGCCGGGGGCCTGGCTGTACCT
>CAYMAG010000319.1:0-1630 GCA_964388335.1 uncultured Vicinamibacteraceae bacterium
ATCCGGACGGGATCTGGACGCCCGGGATCAGTGCCGCCAGCGGCGCACAGCGGCTTCGCCCCTTCCGGCACGATGCGTTCGAAGAACTCAGGCACTTGCCGGCGTTCAGCGACGTCATGGCGACGGCGCCCGGTTCGAGACTGCTCACGGGCACGTTCGCGCCAGAGACGGTCACGACCATTCAGGTGACGGGAAACGCCTTCGCGTTCCTCGGCGTGGCCCCCGCGCTCGGTCGTGGGCTGCAGCCGTCCGACATCTCGTCGACCGGCGAGGCGCTGCCCGTGGCCGTGCTCAGCTTCCGCCGCTGGCAGCAGGCGTTCGGTGGCGCGACCGACGTGCTCGGCAGGACGCTCCGCCTCGATGACGTGGACCACACGATCGTCGGCGTCATGCCACCGCGGTTCGGCTGGTGGACCAGCGACGGCGTGTGGGTGCCGCTCGCGCGGACCGCGCCGGATCAGCAGGTGTTTCCCATCGCCCGTCTCGACGCCGGCGTGACGGCTGCGACGGCGGAGCAGCAGTGGCAGGCGCTCGTGCCGGCACTGGCGGCCGCGCACCCGCAGGCGTTCCCGCGCGATGATCTCCGGGGCATCCTCACCAACTACATGGACATCACCGTGGCCAGTGGTCCCATGCAGCGAAGTCTGCGGCTGCTGTTCGGCGCCGTGGCGTTCCTGCTGCTCATCGCGTGCGCCAACGTGGCCAACCTGCAGCTTGCACGCGCATCCGGGCGAGGGCGCGAGATCGCCGTCCGCCTGTCACTCGGCGCGGGGCGCGGGCAGATCGTCCGGCAGTTGTTGACCGAAAGCCTGGCGCTGGCGCTGCTCGGCGGAATCGCCGGCCTGGTGTGTGCGTACGCCATCATCCAGGTCATGGTGCACCTGATGCCCACGTTCTTCGTGCCCAACGAGGCGCGCATCGAACTGAACACGGTGGCCCTCGCCTTCTGTGTCGCGGTCTCGATCTGCACCGGACTCCTGTTCGGTCTCGTCCCTGCTCTCCAGACGTCCACGCCGAACCTGGTGCGCGAACTCAAGGACGAGGCTCGCGGGACGAGCGGCACGCGCGGGGGCGCGACACGCAGCGCGCTGGTCGTCGCGGAAGTGGCCGTCTCGGTGGTGCTCCTTGCCAGCGCAGGGGTCACCGCGCGCAGCTTTGCCGCGCTTCAGCAGCTCGATCTGGGCTTCGATCCCGCGCAGGTGCTTGCCGTCGGCCTGCCGCTGCCGCCTCGCACGTACGATACGCTCGAGGCGCGCAACCGATTCGCCCGCGAACTCGTGGAGCGCGTGCGTGCGCTCCCGGGCGTGGAGGCCGTGACCATCGGCAACGGCGGACTCCCGTTCGGTGGTCCGCAGTCGGACTACACCATCGACGGCCAGCCCGGACCGGACGGCCGGCGCCTGCGGCTGCACCTTGCCGGCGAGGACTACCTGGGCGTCCTCCGTGTGCCATTGCGCCAGGGCAGGATGCTGACCGATCGCGAGGTGGCCGCGGGGGATGGCGTCGCCGTGATCAACGAGGCGGCTGCGGCGCTCTGGCCCGACGGTGTCGATCCGGTCGGACGGCAGCTTCGGCTCGAGCTGCTCGAGAGCACAGGCAATGCGACCGTGCTGACCCGTGAAGGCACATC
>CAYMAG010000320.1:0-1623 GCA_964388335.1 uncultured Vicinamibacteraceae bacterium
GGTCAGCGCTTCGTCGTCCAGGCGCGACAGGTCGTCGCCGCCGAGGGTGAGGCGACCGGACGTCGGACGGTCCATGGCCCCACACAGGTGCAGCAGCGTCGACTTCCCGCACCCGGACGGCCCCATCAGGGCGACGAACTCGCCGGGCAGGATGTCGAGCGAGACGCCCGCGACGGCGTCGCGGTCCTGGCCGTCGTAGCGTTTGCGGACTGCGTCGAGCGTGAGCATACCCACAGGATAGGACTGGCGGGTGATCGTATGGCGTGGCCTGGTGTCCGAGACACCATGCCACACAATTCTGCCTGTTGCGCAGTTTCGAGCCGCGCCGTGGTATACTGAAAGACGTTTGGCGCGCGCCTCTACGGATGACTTTCCTTCAACACACTGCAAACGCGGCACTTACAAGGCCCTCACGCCAGCAGTTGTCGCCGTCAGCGCATACTTTAATCCTCGTTCTGTGCGCTTTGACAGGGACAGACGTTCTCTTTCAGAATGACCATTTGTCATCGACGGGGCCTGCAGGAGTGGCGCTGGCCGCCGATTGTTTGCACGACGCCATGACCACTGCCGGTGTGCCATGAACATGTTGAAGAACGCAGAGCAGGCTCAGCTCATCGGTGCCAGTGCGCAGATGCTCGAGCTGAAACAGGAGATCGAGCGCATCGCCAGGACTGACGCGAAGGTGCTCATCACGGGCGAGAGCGGCGTGGGCAAGGAACTGGTTGCCAGGGCCATCCACGCCAAGAGCACCCGGTCCGAGAAGCCGTTCATCGCCATGAACTGTGCGGGGTTGCCAGAGACCCTGCTCGAGTCGGAGTTGTTCGGGCACATGAAAGGCAGCTTCACCGGGGCCTATCGTGACAAGCCGGGCAAGCTCGAGTCGGCACACGAGGGCACGATCTTTCTCGACGAAGTCGGCGAGATGACGCTCCGGATGCAGGGCCTGCTGCTCCGCTTTCTCGAGACCGGTGAGCTGCAGAAGGTGGGCGCTGACGCCGGCGGGCGCATCGTCAACGTGCGACTGGTCGCCGCCACGAACCGCAACCTCCAGGATCTGATCGCGAAGGAACAGTTTCGCGAAGACCTCTACTACCGCCTCAACGTCATTCACTTCCAGGTGCCGCCGCTGCGCGAGCGCAAGGAAGACATCCCGCTGATGATCGAGCACTTCCTGCGCCGCTACATCGCGTGGGGCGGGCATGCGGTGAAGGGCTTCGGGCCCGACGCGTTCCAGTTGATGGTCGATTACGCCTGGCCCGGCAATGTCCGCGAACTCGAGAACGTGGTCGAGCGGTTGGTCGTCACGGGACGCCACGAGCTGATCCGTGTGGACGACCTGCCGGCCGAGGTCAAGGCGCAGCGCGGCGTGGGGCTGCGTCCGAGACGCGAGCGGCGGCGGACGGTGGCCGACGATCTGTACCGGCGCATGCTGGATGGCAAGGAGTCGTTCTGGAACGTGGTGTACCCGCTCTACATGGAGCGCGAGATCACCAAGCAGAACATGCGCGATCTCATCCGGAAGGGCCTCGAGGAATCGCGCGGCAACTACCGGATCGTCTGCCGCATCTTCAACATGGAGCCGGCGGACTACAAGCGGTTCCTGAACTTCCTGCGCAAGCACGA
>CAYMAG010000321.1:0-1608 GCA_964388335.1 uncultured Vicinamibacteraceae bacterium
GTGTAGGGGTGGGGAGGGTGTGAGCGATGGATCGCATGGCAGCAGTTCGTGAGCTGAACGTGGCTGAGGAGCCGGAGGTGGAGGGAGCCCGGAGGGCGACCGCAGCCTCCGGCTCCTCAGCCACGTTGCGCGCCCCGGCCCCCAACCCGGAAGTGTCGGCGAAGGTCACGCGTCGGCAGTTCACCGCCGAGTACCGACGCCGGCTGCTCACCGAGGCCGACGCCTGTACGAAGCCCGGCGCGTTGGGCGCGCTGTTGCGCCGCGAGGGGTTGTACAGTTCGCATCTGGCGAACTGGCGGCGGCAGCGCGAGCAGGGCGAACTCGTCGCTGGCCGGGCGCGGAAGCGGGGACCGATCGCCGTGCCGGTCGACCCACGCCTGCAGCCCCTCGAGGCCGAGAACCGCCGACTCCAGCGCAAGCTGGCGCGGGCGGAGACGATCATCACCCTCCAAAAAAAAGTTGCCGAGATCCTGGGGATCCCCCTGAAGCCCCTCGACATCGACGAGAGCGACTGATGATCGCCATCGAAGCGGTCACCACGATCGGCGAGACCGCGGCGCTGTGTCACAGCATCGGCCTGGCACGCGCCACCCTCTATCGGCGTCGACAGCCCGTCCGGCCGGCGACGCTGGCCGTGCGTGCGCCCTCCGCCCGTGCGCTGGTCCCGGGCGAGCGCCAGGCCGTCCTCGACGTGCTCCACAGCGATCGGTTCGTCGATCAATCGCCCGCCGAAGTCCACGCCACGCTGCTGGAGGAGCAGACCTATCTGTGCTCCACGCGCACGATGTACCGCATTCTCGCCGCGGCGGCCGAGGTCCGCGAGCGGCGCCAGCAGGCACGCCATCCGGCGTACGCTACGCCGGAACTGGTCGCCACGGCGCCCAATCAGATCTGGTCGTGGGACATCACGAAGCTGAAGGGGCCCATCCCGTACCTGTATTACTCGCTGTACGTGATCCTCGATCTCTTCAGTCGCTACGTCGTGGGCTGGATGGTCGCCGCGCACGAGAACGCCCGCTTGGCGCAGCGCCTGATCGACGCGACGTGCGGCAAGCAGGGCATCGGCCCGCACCAGCTCACGATTCACGCCGACCGCGGCGCGCCGATGCGCAGCAAGCTCGTCGCCGAGTTGTGCGCGGATCTCGGCATCGACACGAGTCACTCGCGCCCGCGCGTGAGCAACGACAATCCGTTTTCGGAAGCCCAATTCCGTACGTTCAAGTATCGACCGGAGTTTCCGGCGCGGTTCGGATCGATCGCTCATGCGCGGAGCGTCGGCCACGACCTCTTCACGTGGTACAACGACGCGCACCACCACAGCGGGCTGACCTACCTGACCCCCGCCGACGTCCACTACGGGCGGGCGCCCGCGACCCTGGCCGTCCGGCATGAGACGCGCCTCGCCGCGTACGTCGCGCATCCCGAGCGCTTCGTGCAAGGGCCGCCGCGCCTCGAAGCCCTGCCACACGCGGTGTGGATCAATCCGCCGAAGCCCACGCCCCTCCAGCAGGCCCAAGACCCGATCGTCACCCCGGACGACCCGCCGCAGCGGGGCATCCGAGCCCCACCATTCCCTGCCAGCGATCCGAGGCCGGCGCCAGCGACCGC
>CAYMAG010000322.1:0-1597 GCA_964388335.1 uncultured Vicinamibacteraceae bacterium
TCGAGGACGTGGCCATCAACGTCACGGAAATCCCACGGCTGGCCAATGGCTCCGAGAAGCGCGTCTGGCAGACGCTGGTCGACCAACTCGAGCCCGGCGACCTCGTCGTCCCCGGCCAGCGGGTCACCGATCACCTCAAGGATCACGAGGTCGACTTCATGGTCGCCATCGAGGGCGCCGGCATCGTCTGCATCGAGGTGAAGGGCGGCGAGGTCTGGCACGACGGGCATTGCTGGTGCCAGAACCGTGGCGCCCGCATCCACGAGATCGAACCCGTGCAGCAGGCCCGCGAAGCCTGTTACGCGCTGCGCGACTTCATCGAGAGCGACCCGCGCTGGACGCAGGGCCGGCTGCGCTGGGACCACATGGTGGTGCTGCCCGACGCGGTGATCCCCGCCGACTTCGCCCTGCCCGAGTGCCCGCGCTGGAAGATCGTCGACCGCAACGACCTCAAGTGCCTCGCCGACAAACTCCGCTACGTCCTCGTCCGCCAGGAGCTCGAACGTCCGCTGCTCACCAGCGCGGGGATCGAGCAGATCTCGACGGCATTGAGCGGCAGGGGATTACCGCAACGCGACGTCGTCGCCCGGGCGCTCGGCAACGAGAGCGCCGCCGATGTGCTGACCGAACAGCAGTCCGTCATCCTCGACGCCATCCGCCTGCTGCCGCGCGTCGAGGTGCGCGGCGGCGCGGGCAGCGGCAAGACTTTCCTCGCGATGGAACAAGCCCGGCGTCTGGCTCAGCGGGGTCAACGGGTGGCGCTGGTCTGCTACTCGCACGGCCTGGCCTCCTATCTGCAGCGCATCGCCACGACGTGGCAGCGGCGCCAACGCCCCGGCTACGTCGGCGAGTTCCACGCGCTCGGAGTGCAGTGGGGTGCACCCGAGGGCCCCGACGAATTGGTCCGCACCGACGCGACCGCCCACTTCTGGGAACGTGACCTTCCGCTGCAAATGGCCGATCTTGCAGCGCAACTCGGGGTTGGGCACCGGTTCGACTCGGTCGTCATCGACGAGGCCCAGGACTTCGCCGACACGTGGTGGGATCCGCTGCTCGCGGCGCTGAAGGACCCCGTCGACGGTGGCATCTACGTGTTCAGTGACGAGGGTCAGCGGGTGTTCAACCGCGTCGGCTCCCCGCCGGTGCCCTTGGTGCCGCTGATCCTCGACCACAACCTGCGCAATACCCGTCAGATCGCCAACGCCTTTCAGCCGCTCGTCGATCACCCGATGCGGTTCCTCGGCGGCGACGGGCCGGCGGTCACGTTCGTCGCCTGCGGCCCAGATGAGGCGATGGACGTCGGAGACGATCAGATCGAGCGCCTGTTGGAAGGCGGTTGGCGGCCGGAAGACCTCGCACTGCTCACCACCGGCAGCCGACACCCGGAGCAGATCGAGCGCCAGCGCGACGGGCACCAGGCCTACTGGGACACGTTCTGGGACGCCGACCAGGTGTTCTACGGCCACGTGCTCGGGTTCAAGGGCCTCGAACGTCGCGCGGTCGTACTCGTCGTCAACGAGGAATCCAAACGCGAGCGCTCCCGTGAGCGGCTCTACGTCGGGTTGTCCCGGGCGCGTGACCAACTCGTCGTCTGCGG
>CAYMAG010000323.1:0-1596 GCA_964388335.1 uncultured Vicinamibacteraceae bacterium
AGCAGCAGACTCTTAATCTGCGGGTTGAAGGTTCGATTCCTTCCCGGCTCACCACTAAATCCTTACCAATGAATCACTTGTAGAGACGTCGCCAAGCGTCTCCACAATGTCTCCACACCCTTTGTCGCGACCACCGGCCGCATCGAGCAGCCGGATCGCGTCGTCGAGCATGTTCGGGCTCAGGTGCATGTACCGCTGCGTCGTCATCAAGTCCTGGTGTCCAGCCAGGAGCTGAATGGCGCCCACCGCCGCGCCCCGCATCGCCAGGTGCGAGCAGAACGTATGTCGGAGGGTGTGCGGTCCGTGTGGCGACATGCCCGCCTCGCGCGCCACCTTGATCAGCAGGTCGGCCACGTGGCTCTCGCGGAACGGACTGCCGTTGTCCCGCTTGAGCACCTCGTCCGCCTTTCGCGTACCTCGCTGCGCAGCCTCGAGTGCTGCCGCCAGCCGCCGCGTCAGCGGCACGTACCGGACGCGTCCCCCTTTGGTCGCGGTGAGATGGCCGTGCCACTCACTCCGCGCCACCCGCAGTTGCCTGCGTGTGAAGTCCACGTCGGCCCATTGCAGCGCCCGCATCTCGCCGGCGCGCAATCCCGCTTCCCCACCGATCAGCACCACGAGTTGTGCGACCGCGGAGACTCGGCGACTCGCCTCCACCAGCGCTTCGAACTCTTCGAAGCTGTAGAAGCGGGCCGCGCCGTGGTGCACCTTGACGAGACGGACGATGCACCGTGCGTGGTCGATGACGCGCCACTCGACGGCCTTCTTGAGCATCACACTCAGCACGGTCAGCACGTTGTTCACCGTGCGCGGCTTGCGGTGTCGCAGCTTGTACTTCAGCTGCTGCACGTCCTCGTCGGTGATGTCGTCGAGGCGCTTGGCGCCGAGCATCGGGAACAGGTGGTTCTTGAACACCAGTTCCTTGTGCGCGATGCCGCTTGGCTTGGCCTGGTTCGCGCGCACGTGGCCGTCCATGAACCGCGGCGCGAACTGTTCGAGCGTCGGCACCTCCTTTCGCCGAAGGGTGGGACCACGGATCAGGAGCTCGCGCTCGCGTCCCTCGCCCCAGCGTTGTGCGGCAGACTTCGACGGGATGTCGAGCCGCTTCCGTTCACGATGCCGTCGGCCATCCTGTGACCGCCACAGGATGTCGACTTCGAAGCCCCCACCGCGGTAGGGGCGCACTGTCACGCTCATCACTGCACTCCGTTCAGTGACGACGTGGGGTTCTGGCCCATCCAGTGTAGCAACGCGGCGCGA
This sequence comes from uncultured Vicinamibacteraceae bacterium, assembly GCA_964388335.1. GTDB lineage: Bacteria > Acidobacteriota > Vicinamibacteria > Vicinamibacterales > Vicinamibacteraceae > JAEZDP01. The sequence goes on from CAYMAG010000323.1 coordinate 1,261, forward strand.
TCGAACAGGAGCCGGCGGCCGATGCGGCGGACGCCGGGGAGTTGTCCGCGCTCCTGCATCTTGTAGACAGCGCCGCGCGACGTGCGCAGCACGCGGGCGACATCGTCCGGCGTCAAGAGCGGCACGGGCTCGGCGGTACTGGTGCGCGCTCCTTGTGGCGCGCGCGGTGTCCGTATCGGCCGGTGGAACGTGGCTTCCTTGGAGATGGCCATAGCGACCTCTGCTCTGCCCGGGAGCGGGCCTGAACGAGTGGTCACGTCCGGCTGACTGGCGCGGTGGGCGGCAGGGCCTGCGGAGGACGTTGGCGACGGTACTGGTTCGGTCGCCTGGCGTGGG
>CAYMAG010000324.1:0-1595 GCA_964388335.1 uncultured Vicinamibacteraceae bacterium
GACATCCTGACGCGCATTTCCGACCGCACCGCGGTCGTCGGCATCATCGGGCAGGGCTACGTGGGCCTGCCGCTTGCGCTCGTCTTCGAGGCGGCGGGCTTTCGCGTGATCGGCGTGGACCTCGACCCGGCCAAGGTGGATGCCCTGATGCGCGGGGAGTCCTACATCCGCCACATCGGGTCCGAACGCGTGGCCGCGGCGGTCAAGGACGGCCGCTTCACCGCCACCACCGACTTCGACCAGCTCGCCCAGTGCGACGCCATCCTCATCTGCGTGCCAACGCCGCTCGGCCGCCACCGCGAGCCCGACCTGTCGTACATCCACGGCACCGCCGACGAGATCGCCAAACGCCTGCGTCCCGGCCAGCTGGTCGTGCTCGAGTCGACCACCTACCCGGGGACGACAGACGAGGAGGTCCTTCCGCGTCTCGAGTCGACCGGCCTGACGTGCCCCGACGACTTCCTCCTGGCTTTCTCGCCCGAGCGCGAAGACCCGGGCAACGCCACCTTCAACACCAAGTCCATTCCGAAGGTCGTGGGCGGCGTGAACGCGCCGTCCACCGAGGCCGCCGTGGCGTTGTACTCGGCCGCCGTGGATGCCGTGGTGGCTGTCTCGTCCGCGAAGGTCGCCGAGTCGAGCAAGCTGCTCGAGAACGTCTACCGCTCGATCAACATCGCACTCGTCAACGAGCTGAAAGTCACCTTCGACCGCATGGGCATCAACGTGTGGGAGGTGATCGATGCCGCGAAGACGAAGCCCTTCGGCTTCACGCCGTTCTACCCGGGCCCCGGGCTCGGCGGGCACTGCATTCCGCTCGATCCGTTCTACCTGTCGTGGAAGGCGTCCGAGTTCGGCGTCTGGACGCGCTTCATCGAACTCGCCGGCGAGATCAACACCTCGATGCCACGCTACGTCGTCGGCAAGGTGGCCGAGGCGCTGAACTCCGCGGGCCGCAGCGTGAACGGCGCCAGGCTGCTCGTGCTCGGGCTCAGCTACAAAGAGAACATCGACGATGACCGCGAGTCGCCGACGTACGAGATCATCGAGCTGCTGGAAGAGCAGGGCGCGCACGTGTCGTACTGCGATCCGTTCTTCCCGGAGTCACGGCCCGGCCGGAAGCACGACATCGCCATGACGTCGGTGCCGTGCTCGAACGAGGCGTTCCAGGGCTACGACGCGCTCGTCGTCTCGACGGCGCACGCGCAGTTCAGGGACGCGGCGCTCTACGCCGGCGTGCCGCTCGTCGTCGATACGCGCAACATCGTGCACGAGCATCCGGACGGCCCCACGCGGGTCGTGCGGGCCTGACGCATGACGGAGACGTTCCAGGGCGAGGTGCGACTCGAGACCGACGGGACCGCCTGGGACGCGTTCGTCGCCGCACATCCGTCAGCCACTGCCTACCACACGTGGGCATGGCGCGAGGTCTTCGGCGGCGTGTTCGGTCACGAGCCGCTCTACCTCGGGGCGCACGACGCCGCTGGACTCGTGGGCGTGCTGCCGGTCGTCGGCTTCCGGAGCCGGCTCTTCGGCCGCTTCCTCTGTTCGCTGCCGTTCGTGAACTACGGGGGGATGCTGATCGGGCTACAGGCTTC
>CAYMAG010000325.1:0-1565 GCA_964388335.1 uncultured Vicinamibacteraceae bacterium
GATCGGCCGTGGTCAGGATCCGGCGCTTCACCAGCGACGGCATGACTCGCTTCCATTCGTCGCGTGCGCTGTCTGCCATCCACTGCGGCGCGGGCGGCGCGTCGGTCACGGCGTCATTGTCGACCACAAGCTGAGGCTTCGTCCCGCGCATCAGAAGCTGGTCCACTCGCGATGCTCGTTGATGATCGCCGTGACACCGAAAGGTGTCTCCCGCGGCGAGCCGTCCACCGTCGCAGTCTCGCGCTGTTCGTACCACCATGCCGCCAGTTGCAGGATCGCCTCCTTCAGGCTCCCCGGCACGTCGTCGGGCGCATAGCCCGCGACGAAGCGGATGCGCACCGCGTTGATCCTCTTCATCGTCTCCGGCCAGGAGAAGCCGGCATGCGGGACGATCCAGCCCGTCGGCGAGGCCGTGTCCACCTCATACTCCGACGGCGAGACGGTCACTTCCGACCCGTTCGGTGCGACAAAGTTCACCGAGTCGACGCTCACGAGCGGCGAGCGCGGCACCTCGATCTCGGCGGCCGGGAAGCCGTCGAGGAAGAATTCGTAGGTCGCCAGGGCGAGCGTGCGGCCCGTCAGGTCTTCGACGTGCCGTCGCGCAGCGCTGATCTTCGCCTCAATGATGGCGTCCTCATCGCCATGGTCGACGCGGAGTTGCGCCTTTAGCTCGGCCAAGGTAACCGGCTCGGCCTCGGGCGGGGTGACGAGCTGCGAGATGATCATGGCCTAAGACCCCAATTCGCGCTGTTGCAGCGCCGAACAAAACCCCATTTCCTGCGAATATTGTTTTGTATGGGGGCCGCCGATCTGTTGCAGTGCAGCAAAGTTCGCGACCACCCCCGGGTCAGCGGCGTGTCGCGCCCACCAGTCCTTCGCGAGGTCGATCATGCGGCCGTGCTGCCCTGCGCGCAGCGGATCGTTCCGGATGCGCTCGACGCAGATCTCCAGCGGCGTATCGAGCATCACCACTCGGGCATTGAGCTTCCGCTGCCATGTGTCGCGGTCAGCCTGCTCCGGCGCTGCGATGATGAACCAAGCCACTCGGTCCGCCGGCTGGTGAGCCAGGCTGGCGAGGATGCGGTTGCGTTCGTCGAGAGCTTGCGCCGTGTGCTGCGGGGAGAAGGCATGGATCGGCGTGCCGGCGATCCGGGCGCGGATCACGTCGAGGTCGATGATGATGTCGTTCGGGCCGGCGTGGTTGCGGACATAGGTCGTCTTGCCCGCACCAGCAGGACCGCACACCATGACGACGGGGCAGTTCGGTCGACGCAGGAAGGGGTGACGCCGCGCCTCGACTGCGGGGCTGCTCTTCTCGATCCGCTGCTTGGCGCCACTATGACACGAGGTGCATAGGGGTTGCCAGTTGGCTCTGTTCCAGAAGAGGGCCTGGTCGCCGCGGTGGGGAACCTTATGATCGACCAACGTTGCCCGCGCGCCGCACGATATGCAGACCGGGTTGCGTTCCAGGTACGTCGCGCGCGCCTTCTGCCAGCGGGAGTCGTAGCCACGCTCTCGCGCGGACGGGCGCTTGGTGTCGAAGCGCGCCTTACGCTCGGCCTCGC
>CAYMAG010000326.1:0-1550 GCA_964388335.1 uncultured Vicinamibacteraceae bacterium
CCTGGCTACCTGATGGGCGACGAGGTGCTGCGGCCGGCCGCCGTGGCCGTCGCGACCGACGACCGACGTCAGGGCTGAAGCGCCGGCGACCGACTACGGCACGATGTTCTGGTTGCGGCTGAAGAGGTTGCGGGGGTCGTACGCGCGCTTCACCTCGACGAGCCTCCCGTAGTTCGAGCCGAACGACGGACGAACGGCCCGCAGGACGTCCGCGTCGGAGCCCGGGACGTTGAGATAGGCGGCGCCCGTCGAGTACGGCTCCATCGCCTGCGCCAGCCCGCGCGTCCAGGCGAGGTTGTCGTCCGCGTGCGCCGGGTCCGCCCAGCTCGTGTTGATGACGAGGAGAAACGGGGCGCTGCGGTCGCCGAACGCCGTCGCGTGCGCCGGTACGCGCGAGACGGCACCGCCCACGGCCCAGAGGTCAATCAGGGTCATCGGCGACGGGCGACGTCCCGCCCACTCCGACAGCGTACGGATCGCGGCCGCAGGCAGCGACCCGAGATTGAGCGAGCGCCAGTAGTACTGCAGCACCTGCTTCGGAAAGAACGCGTCGACCATCTGCTGTACGTCCACGTAGCGGTGCACGCCGCTCATGTCCACGAGCGGTCGTGCGAGGGTGCGGAACGGCGCTATGAACTCGAACCCCTCGTCGACGTCACCCGACCAGGTCCCCATCAGCGCAACGACCGACTGGCCGTGCAGCGCCTCGGGCATCGACGGCGCGGCCGGAATCGACCAGTAGAAACAGTTGCACGAGAACTCGTCCGGCGCGGCCACCATGACCTTGCTCCAGGTGTCGACGATGCGTGGGGCGTCGGCGACATCGAAGAACACGCCAAGGAGCACCACATCCGGTCCCGCTTCGTGCAGTTGGAACGTGAACTTCGTGACCACGCCCGGGTCCGACACGGCGTCGTCCGGCAGGATGAGCGTGCCGGCGAAGCTCGGGCGCAGGGCGGCAGCCGCGGCGGCGCCGCTGTCGATGAACACGGTGCTGGTCGCTGATGTCATTGCGAATGGGCCCTCCCAGGCCCTGTACCGGCGCGTCCGCGCCTGGCGTCACTGGTCAGTACGTAGCCGCCATCGGGCGCGCCGTGAAAGAACCCTGAAGTGTGGATGAAACCTGCTGCTCTCGTGTGGGCGATGGGGAGCCTGATTCTTTGGGGCACGGGTCGTCGGAGAGGCCGTGGCGTGGGATCTGACGCACGTCGCGCCCGTCGCGGACGTGTCGCCGGCTGGCTCGGCGATGGCACGCTGACCGAGCCCGGTGTTCATTGCCCCCGACACCCTCGGCATGCACCGCCTGGCACCAGCGTTGCTGCACACGTCGACGTTCGTGGCGTTCACGTCACGCGGCAGGTGCAGGGAGCATGTGACCTGCTTACCTGGTAAGCGGACATGATATGGTTGGTGCAGTGCAATGTCCGTGGAGGTGCACGCGATGGCTGCTGCGACGCTGACCGCGAAGGGACAAATCGTGATTCCCGCCGAAATTCGGGCTCGCTACGGACTGACGCCGGGTACGCAGGTCGAGTTCGTGGACGAGGCGG
>CAYMAG010000327.1:0-1548 GCA_964388335.1 uncultured Vicinamibacteraceae bacterium
GGGCTGGGGCTGGGGGTTGTTCCTCGTGCCGTTCGGCGAGCACGCCCCGGCGCCGACGGGTGAGGGCGCGGTCTTCTGGATCAGCAACAGCGAGCCGGGATGATCGACGCGGTGAAGGGCTGGGTCGAGCACCAGGAAACGCTTGCGCGGAAAAATGATCAGGCAGGCCGCGCGCGGGCGGAGGGGGGTTGAAAATCTCTGGAGGCGTGGCGGCTGAGGACCGCCACAGGCAGCGCTGCGTGCGCCCGCGAAATCAAAGGTTTCTGATCCAGGGGGAGCGAAAGTGCCAGGCGAAAGTGCGAAAACACGCCAGAAATCGGGGAGACGTCGGGCGCGTGTAATCAAACGGCAATCAAAACAATCAAAGAAATCAAACACGTGGGAGCGGGGCTGAGGACATGCCACGGGGCGGACGACGACAGGGGGCCGGGCGGAAGCCGAAGAGCGCGACACACCACTTCTTGAGCGGGCACGCCGGGAAGCGGACGCTGGCGCTCGTCCCGACGTCGCGGGAGGAGGTCGAGGCGTCGTCGGAGGCCTCGTCGTCGGAGGCGTCGGCGATCGTCATGCCGATGGACCTCCTCAGCCAGGAGGGCGAGCAGGCGTACTGGGCGCGCTACGTCGAGCCGGCCGTGGCCGCCGGCACGCTCACGCCGCAGACCGTCGGCGGCTTCACCCTGCTCTGTCAGATCGCCGCCCGCGCCGATCGGATGTGGGAGGACATCGAGCGCGAGGGATTCACATGGACCGACGAGGGCATCCTGAAGGCCCATCCGCTGCTGCCGGCCTACCGGGGGCTCGTGCAGCGGCAGGAGTCGCTACTGCAGCGGTACCTGCTGGCCGCGATGGCCAAGCCCGACGTGGCCGCGGCGCCCAAGGCGACGGACGACGATGACCGCGCCGCACTCCGCCAGCTCCTGGCGATCCAGTGATGGCAGCGATCCGGTCAGCGTCTACGCGCGTGACGTGGTCGAGGGCCGCCTCCCGGCAGGGCAGTGGCATCGGGCCGCGTGTGCCCGTCATCTGCGCGACCTCGAGACCGCCGACGCGCAGGGCCTCGTGTGGAAGCCGTGGCTCGGCTGGAAGGTCGTGCTCTTCGCACGGTTGTGCCGGCACTTCAAGGGCCGCCAGTGGGCGGGGCGTCCGATCGACCTCGAGCCGTGGGAAGTGTTCATCGTCGGGTCGCTCTTCGGGTGGACGCGCGCGTCGACAGGGTTTCGACGGTTCGTCGACGCCTTCTGCGAGCTGCCGAGAGGGAGCGGCAAGTCCACGCTGGCGGCGATTGTGGTGCTGTATATGACCTTCTTCGATGGGGAGCCCGGCGCGGACGGCTACCTCTACGCGACCAAGAAGGACCAGGCGCGGATCGTTTTTCGCACGGCGCGGCGGTTCGTGACGTCCTCGCCGTTGCTCAAGACCTTGGTGACGCCGTACCGGAGCACGTTGTTCAATGAGGAGACCGAGAGCAAGATTGAGATCCTGGGCAGCGACTCCGACAACCAGGACGGCCTGCGGCCGCACGTCGCCGTCGCCGACGAGATCCATCGG
>CAYMAG010000328.1:0-1544 GCA_964388335.1 uncultured Vicinamibacteraceae bacterium
CGCCCAGCTTGTCGTCAGGCAGCAGCGGCGTGCGCTTGTCGTCCAGGCTCCGACCGTCGGCCCGGACGTCGTAGAACCACACGGTATCGGTGCCTCCTGAATTCGTCTTCGTGAAGAGCAGGATGGCGGTCGACACGCCCGCGTACGGCTTGAACACGCCGCCGGGCAGCGAGACGATGGCGTCGAGCTTCTGGTCTTCGACGAGGATGCGGCGCAGTTCCTTGTGCGCCTTGCTCGATCCGAACAGCACGCCGTCGGGCACGATCACCGCCGCGCGTCCGCCGGGCTTCAGCAGCCGCAGGAAGAGCGCGAGGAAGAGCAGTTCTGTCTTCTTCGTCTTGACGATCTGCAGCAGGTCTTTCGCGGTGTTCTCGTAGTCGAGGCTGCCGGCGAAGGGCGGATTCGCAAGCACGAGCGTGTACTTCTCCTCCTCGCCCCCGTGCTCCTGCGCCAGCGAGTCGCGGTACCGGATGTCGGGGTTCTCCACGCCGTGCAGCAGCATGTTCATGCTGCCGATGCGCAGCATGGTGTTGTCGAAGTCGAAGCCGTGGAAGAGACCGTGGTGGAAGTGCTCGCGCAGTGACGCGTCGTGCAGGATGTTCGGGTGTCGCTCACGCAGGTACTCGCCTGCCGCCACGAGAAAGCCTGCGGTGCCGCAGGCCGGGTCGCAGATCATGTCGGCGGGCTGCGGCGCGGTGAGTTCGACCATCAACTGGATGATGTGACGCGGCGTGCGGAACTGCCCGTTCTGCCCGGCCGTGGCAATCTTGCCGAGCATGTACTCGTAGACGTCGCCCTTGGTGTCGCGGTCCTCCATCGGCACCTTGTCGAGCAGGTCCACCACCCTCGCAAGGAGCGCCGGCGTCGGGATGGTGAACCGCGCATCCTTCATGTGATGCGCGTAGGTGGAGTCGCCGTTGCCGAGCTGCCTCGCGAGACCCCCACGCAGGAAGGGGAACACGTGCTCGCTGGCCACCACGAACATCTCCCCAGGGGCGAAATGCCTCAGGCGCGACCAGCGGAAGTCGTCGTACGGGCGGCCCCTGGCGTCTTTCCCTGCTGGAAAGATGCGCCGCTCCATTGGCGCTTTCAGCCGATTGGCCTTGTTCTCTTCGAGCGTGTGCAGGTCGTCGAGCCGGCGGAGGAAGAGCAGGTAGGTGATCTGCTCCATCACCTCCAGCGGGTTCGAGATGCCGCCAGACCAGAAGGCGTCCCAGATGCGATCGATTTGCGTTCTGATGTCGCCCGTGATCATGAGTAGAGACCGGCAGAAGGCGCCTGCCTGCGTGGCCCGCACAATAGCACGCGCACTCCTGGGCGGATCCCAGCCATGGGCAACGGCGCGGCCCCAGCGCGCCGCGCGGCCGTGCTGACGGACGACGGGCCATTGCCCCAGCCGGCGCTCGCCTTCGCGGTCCTTCCGACACCATTGGCTCGCCCCCATGGGCCCCGCTCGGCGGGAGCCTGCTCAGCCTTCGTACGGTCACGGTGTGGGACCTGAAGCGCACACGCGGAGGCGCGGAGGACGCGGAGGGGTTCAGGGG
>CAYMAG010000329.1:0-1541 GCA_964388335.1 uncultured Vicinamibacteraceae bacterium
TCAGTGCCACGATGCCGGGGGCGTCCCGCCGTCCTCCTCGCGGAGCGTCGCGTCGGCCAGCAGCGCCAGCCGTGCGCGCACCGCGTTCAGGTGGTAGCCGGCGAGCTGCTGCACACGACCGTCACGCTGCTGGATGCCGAGCGCGAGCAGGCCGGCCGCGTCGTCGAGCACGATCCGCAACGCCGGTTGCGCTACGTCGTCCACGTCCACCTCTGGCCGGTTCTCGGCAATCGCGAGTCGCAATCGTGCGAGTCGCCCGAGCGCGTCGAGCGCCTGCCCGATGATGATGATCTCCGCGTCGGGGACGCTCATGGTCTCGTCGTTGCTGTCATCCTGCATCGGCCGTTCCTCTCTGTTGCTGGAACGCCTTCATGCGCTCCAGGTATCGCGCCCGCCGCCGCTGTACCATCGCTGCCTTCCGCACCGCGAGGTCTCGTCGAGCGCAGCGCCACGAGCCGCAGACCACCCGCGGGCGTCCGCCATGGGGGCCAGGGGGCGGCAGCGCCGCTCCACAATGGCGGCAGGTTGTTGTTTGGTCCGAAACTTCTGATTGCGCTTTCATGTGAAGCCGAGACCAGGAGCGGTCGTTGACGGCTTCGTTTCTGAGGATTTCTCCGCCCCTCCCCGCCTCGGCTCCACTCGACACCGCTGCTCGAGCCTGTTTCGGCCCTGCTACTCCACCGCTCACGAGCCATCCCGCAGCGCCTTGGCTGCCTGTCGGAGCTGGTCGGCCAGTTCGTGTTCATCGTGTTCGTCGTGCTCGTCTGCCAGACCGATCGCGCGGATGCCTTCGCTCATGAGCGCCTTCGCCGCCCGACGTGAAAGGCCGCATGACCGCAGCGCCCGTTCGATCGTGCGCGCATCCGGTAGTGTCGGTTGCTGGCCCGTCTGCTCGCCTGTCATCGGTGCGCCTTCCCGTCGACCGTGCCGGCCAGGTCGAGCAGGACGCCTGCAAGCCGTGTCAGGGCACGCGCGAGCGCGGGTGTCGGTGTCGGTGGCGTCTCGACCTGGACGCGGGCCAGTTCTTCCGCCTCGGCCTGTTGAAGTGCACGCGCCAGTTCAGGATCGCGGGCCAGGATATCGACAAGCCCGGTCATGCCTTGGTGCATCGCGCGCCGGGCTTGGCTGCGCGTCATGCCCCGCGAGCACAACAGCAATTCGACCGTGCGAGGTCGGCAGGGCCATCGGTGCGTCATCGCTTCCCGCCCTGCCCTTCCGCCATCACGCCAGAGACGAACATCAGCAGGCCACCCGTCATCAGCGCCCAGGGCCAGCCGAACGCCTCGGAGATGCCCACGAGCATGAGCAGGAAGCCGCAGTAGACGAACGCGGTTGCGATCATGCTCGGTCCTCTCGGCCCTGTGCCACGTCCGCCGCTGCGGTCAGCGCGTCGAGCACGGCAGCACACCAACGGATGTCGGCATCAGTGATCGCGCGGTGCGCGCCGAACCGGTGGCAGCGCACCAGTAGGCCGAGCAGGCTGCGGACGAGGGCGGGTCGGCCCTTGATGCGGTGCTTGATGGCGGGACGTTCAGCGGTGC